>NZ_MINO01000081.1 GCF_001757355.1 Sphingobium phenoxybenzoativorans | reverse complement strand
GCCTATGACGCGCCCAAGGCTCCGGCGAAGGCGGAAGCCGCGCCGCACGCCGCCGAGGTGCGTCCGGCCGAACAGGCCGCCAGCGCCGACCGGCCGCTTCCTACGGTCCATGCGATGCAAGCCTCTCTGGCAAGCGCCTTTCCAACAGTGACTGCCGGGACGCAGCCAGCGACGGACCTGTCCGCCACGCTGGGCCAGCAAGTGATCGACATGAGTTCCGGCGGTCAGTGGATCGACGGGCTGGCCAAGGAGATCGCCACGCTGGCGTCCGGCACGGGCCAGGGCAGTTTCCGCCTGTCGCCCGAACATCTGGGCCCGATGCGGGTCGACATCCGCCATGGCGACCTGGGCGCTGAAATCAGCCTGACCGTGCAGACGGCGGCGGCCGAGAGCGCGTTGCGGCAGGACAGCGACAAGCTGAAGGCCGATGCGCAACTGTCCGCCGTGCGCGTGCATGAGGTGCGGGTGGAGCGTGTGCATAATGTCGCCGAAACCGCGCGCAGCGACGGGGCCGGTAACCAGAATGGCGGCAATAATAATGGCGGCGCATCCTCCTGGAATCAGGGCGGGACGCAGGCCGCATTTTCCCAGTCGCAGGGCCAGTCCGGCGGTTCTGCCCAGGCCAATGCGCAGGGGCAGGGCAATGGACAGCAGGGCGGGCGTAAAGTTTCGGGCGGCGATGCCGTTCTTAACCATGCCGGACCGTCGGACCAGCGCGGAGATGACGCGCAGGACGGAGTACGGCGCGCGCGTTACGCCTGATCCAAGAGGGACTAGACGATGAGTGAAGAAGCCGCACCGGCGCCCGCAAAGAAGGGCAAAGGCAAGAAGATCATCATGCTTGCGGCCCTGGTGGTCGTGATCGGCGGCGCTGGCGCTGCCGGTGGCCTGTATGCGGCGGGCGCATTCAGTGCGCACGAAACCGGTCCCAAGGAAGATTTCAACAAGCCGCAACTGGTGCTGGCGGGCGAAAATCCCGAAGAAATCGGCAACAGCTTTGCCGCCAAGGCGAAGGCCGCGCATGAGGAAGGCGCGCCCGAAGGTCCCGGACACAAGCCCGGCAAGGGCATCGACCTGCCCGCGCCCAGCGACCCGTCAAAATATCAGGCGACCTATTTCCAGGTGCAGGCCCCCTTCACGTCGAACATGGTCGACACGGACAGTTTCGCGCAGATCTCCATCGCGGTCGCGACCTATTATGACAGCCGCGTGACGCAGGCGATGACCACCCATGAGATGGCGATTCGCTCCGCGATTCTGATGATGCTGGCGCAGCAGGGCGCGATGCAGCTCAGCACGCCGGAGGGGAAACAGGCGCTGCAGGCTAGACTTAAGTCGACAATTAACGGCGTTTTGAAGCAAAAAACCGGCTACGGCGGCATTGATAACGTATATTTTACCAATTTCGTTATTCAATAGGGGGTCCGCCGCCGGGTCAGTCCCTTGGTATCGGACAGGGGACTGACTGTAATGGACGACGTTCAACCATTTGCTTTTGGCCGCGGCGAGGCACAGCCTCCCGTGATGCTGTCGGGTCTGGACCGGCTGGGCGACAAGCTCGGCCGGCGTTTGCGCGACATCATAGAGCCGATGGCGGCGTGCAAGCCGGCCGTCACCTCCGCTCCCGTCGAACTGGTGACTTATGGCGACTGGGCCGTGAAGGTGCAGCCGCTGGCCAGCATTGGCGTCTATCGCCTGCTGCCGCTGAAGGGGAACACGCTGCTCCATATGGATGCGCGGCTGATCTCCACGCTGGTCGACCGCTTCTATGGCGGGGCCGGCAATCGCCCGGCGCCCTCCCGCCCCGAATTCACGCCCACCGAAGAACGGCTGATCATGCGCCTGTCCGAAGGGTTCATGACGGCGCTGGTGGCCTGCTGGTCCGACACGCTGACGCTGGAGGCCGTACAGATCGCGCGGGAATCCGGTCTGGGCTTCGCGTCGGGCATTCAGCCGGGCGACCAGATGGTGCTGCAGCGTTTCACCATCGACCTGACCGCCAATGAGAAATTCCCGGTGGAACTGCTGTTCCCGCTGGCCGCGCTGCGCGCCATCGAGCCGCTGATGGGCGCGCCGAAGGTCCATGACGAAAGCAGCGAGGTCGACCCGGTGTGGCAGGCGCGGATCGAGCGCCAGATGGCGAACATCCGCCTGCCCGCCCGCACGGTGCTGGCGCGGCCGGACCTGTCACTGTCCGAACTGATGGGGTTGCAGCCGGGCGACATCATCCCCGTGCATATCAACCGCAGCCTGCCGCTGATCGTGGGCGACCGTATCGTCGCCCATGGCAGCATCGGCGAGCAGGACGGGCGGGCCGCCTTCATGATCGAAAAACTGAATTAACGCGAAAGACCGGGACCAGAAGCAATGAGTGATATGAGCGAAGCGCCGAAGATTGAGGGCCGGGTGGGCGAAGGGATCGGCCGCATGGCCGCCAACCGCCATTTCCGTACCCTGTCCGACATACCGGTGCGCCTGACCGTAGAGGTCGGTTCGACCAGCCTGAAACTGGCCGAGGTGATGGACCTGGCCGAAGGCAGCGTGGTGGAACTGGACCGTCAGGCGGACGAACTGCTTGACATCATGGTTAACGGAGCCTTGATCGCCAAGGGCGAGGTGGTGACCGTCAACGGGCGCTACGGCATTCGCGTGGTTGAGGTGGCGAACACCGAAGCACGGATGGCTGGAGTGGAACGGCGCGGCTGACACCCTCTTGATCACGGCTTCGGCCGGTTGAAAGGCACGGGTAGATGTTCTGGTATTTCGTGAAGCTGATTATCCTGCTGCCGCTGGTCGGCGGCATGGCCTTCGCCGCGCTGTGGCTGTGGCGCAAATATCAGCCCGGCATGATCGGCGGACAGGGCGATCGCATCCTGAAGATCGTGGAGGCGTTGCCGCTGGGCACGTTCGGCAAGCTCGCCGTCGTGGAATTTGAGGGCAAGCGCCTGCTGATCTCCGTCACGCGCGGCAAGATCGAGAAAATCGCCGAGAGCGACGCGAAGGAAAGCTTCGCCAGGAGCATCGAGCGTGTTCGGTGAACTTTCGCATGCATTTTCACCGTCACCCCTGCGCAGGCGGAAGTGTCATATGGCACCTTCCGTTCGGGCTGAGCTTGTCGAAGCCCTGTCCTTTTCTCGAAAGAAAGTGCAGCCCTTCGACAGGCTCAGGGCGAACGGGGTAGGAATCACCGCCGCAGGGGTGACGAGGTTTGGTTGCATCGCGCTGGCGCTTTTGCTTGCGCTCGTCCTTGCCCATCCCGCTTTCGCGCAGGCGGCCCCGGCGACGCCCGGTCCCGCAAATACCTCCGGCGCTCTGACCCGCGCGCTGGGTCAGGTTTCCGGCGACGGCCGTTCGCTCTCGCTTTCGTTGCAAATCCTCATCCTGATGAGCCTGCTGACGGTGCTGCCGTCGCTCGTCCTGATGATGACCAGCTTCACCCGCATCATCATCGTCCTGTCGCTGTTGCGTCAGGCGCTGGGCCTGCAACAGACGCCGCCGAACCAGGTGCTGGTCGGCCTCGCCCTGTTCCTCTCGCTGTTCGTGATGCGGCCGGCGATCGACCAGATCAATGCGCAGGCGTTCGACCCCTATGGCAATGGCCAGATCTCCATCGAGGAGGCGGTGGGCCGCGCGGGCAAGGTGCTGCATGGCTTCATGAGCAAGCAGACGCGCCAGAACGACCTGAAGATGTTCGCGGGTCTGGCCGAGGCCCCCGCCTTCCGCAGTCCTGAAGATGTGCCCTTCACCATCCTGCTGCCCGCCTTCGTCACCTCCGAGCTGAAAACCGCGTTCCAGATCGGCTTCATGATATTCCTGCCGTTCCTGATCATCGACCTTGTGGTGGCGTCGACATTGATGGCGCTGGGCATGATGATGCTGTCGCCGACGATCATATCCATGCCGTTCAAGCTATTGCTGTTCGTGCTGGTCGACGGATGGGCGCTGACGATGGGGTCCCTCGCCAGTTCGTTTGTGACATGAGCATGAGTATCCCACATCCGTTCGGGCTGAGCTTGTCGAAGCCTTCCACCGAGCAGCGCGAGGTGCCTCACTGCGTTCGGCTGGCCCCTTCGACTTCGCTCAGGGCGAACGGGGAATAAGAGATGGAGAACAGCGATTTCTTCATGGGGCTGGCGCAGCAGGCGCTGTGGGTGACGGCGCTGGCGACGGCGCCGATCCTGCTTCCGGCGCTGGTCGCGGGGCTGTTGCTGGGCATGATCCAGGCGGCGACGTCGATCAACGAGGCGACGCTGAGCTTCGTGCCGAAGCTGATCATCGTCGGCGGCATGCTGGCGCTGTTCGGCGGGTCGATCATGATCCTGATCGCGGACTTCACCCGCGAGATATTCGCCCGCATCCCCGATCTGCTCCGATGATCGCGCGCCTTTCATGATCGCTCCGGGTTTCGTCGGCGTCGAAGCGCAACTGTGGGTCCTGCTGATCGCGATGATCCGGCCGGGCGCTGCGTTTCTGGCCGCGCCGATCTTCGGCGCGCCGACGGTGCCGGTGCAATTGCGGCTGATCCTGGCGCTGGCGCTGGGCGTCGCGGCGCTCAACAGCGTGAAGATCGTCCTGCCGCCGGACGGCATCGCCAGCTTTCAGGGCATCATGATGGTCATGGGCGAAGTGCTGTGCGGCCTCGCCATGGGGTTCGCGCTGCAGATCGGCTATGCCGCCGCCTTTGTCGCGGGCGAGACGGTGGGCAACACCATGGGCCTGGGCTTCGCCGCGATGGTCGATCCGCAGTCGGGCCAGTCGACGCAGGCGGTGGGCCAGTTCCTGTCGATCCTCGCCACCTTCCTGCTGCTTGGCATGGACGGGCATTTGCTGCTCGTCGGGTTTGTCGTCAAAAGCTATCAGGCGCTGCCGCCTGGCGCGGCGATGCTGTCCAACGATGCGGTGTGGAATCTCGTCCAGTTCGGCGGCACGCTGCTGGGCGCGGGGCTGACGATTGCGCTGCCGGTGGGGTTTGCGTTGGTGCTGGTGCAACTTGTCATGGGCATGCTGGCGCGGTCCGCCCCGTCGCTCAACCTGTTCGCGGTCGGCATGCCGGTCGCGCTGCTCGCCGGGATCATCCTGCTCGCCATCGCCGCACCGGTGATGGGCGAGGGCATCGCCAATTCGCTGAAGGCCGGCCTGGAGGCCGCCGAAGCCATAGCGTCGGGGAACTGACCGATGGCGGGCAATCAGGGCGGTGGCGAAAAGACCGAGAAGCCAACAGCCAAGCGGCTTTCCGAAGCCGCGAAGAATGGCGATCTCCTTCAGTCCCGTGACCTCGCCACTGCGCTGGTGGTGATGGCGGGCGCGGCGTGGCTGGCGATTGCCGGGCCGTCGCTGTTCGACGCCATCGCCCATATGCTGACGCAGGGGCTGCGGTTCGACCATCGCGACGTTGTGGATTTCTCGCCCTCGGCCCGCTTCTACACCTTGCTTGGCGTCGTGGCGCTGCCGGTGGGCGGCATATTGCTGGCGACGGTCGCGGCGGCGATTGCCGGGCCTGCGCTGCTGGGGTCGCTCGGGTTCCGGCCCAACGCTTTTTCGGTGAAGCCGTCCAAGCTTAACCCCCTGACCGGCGTGAAGCGCATCTTCGGCCTGCAGGGGCTGATCGAGCTGGCCAAGTCGATCGCCAAGGTGACCTTGCTGGGCGCGGTCGGATTCTGGCTGGTGTGGGACCGGCTGACGGCGATCATCGGCATGGGCCGCAACGGGCTGGAACCTGCGATAGCGGAGGTGGGCAGCCTGTTCATCCTGGCCTGCGTCGCGATGGCGGGTGCGCTGTTCGTGATTGCGGGCATCGACGTGCCCTCGCAGATCATGCAGCGGAACAAGCGCCTCTACATGACCAAGCAGGAAGTGCGCGACGAGCATAAGGAGCAGGAAGGATCGCCGGAGGTCAAGGGACAGATCCGCCGCCGCCAGTTGGAGGTGATGAACAATTCGACCCGCAAGGCCGTGGCCGAAGCCAGCGTCATCATCACCAACCCGACCCATTTCGCCGTCGCCCTGCGCTATCATCCCGGCAAGGACGCAGCGCCGGTCGTCGTTGCGCGCGGCCGCGACCTGATCGCCGCCGCCATCCGCGACGTCGCCAACGAGAAATCGGTGCCGGTGCTGCAATATCCCGAACTGGCCCGCGCCATCTACTTCACGTCGCGCGCCGGGCAGATCGTCGACGAGGCGCTTTATATGGCCGTCGCCACCGTATTGGCCTTCGTTTTCCGCGTGGAGAACAAGATGGCGACCGAAATGGATCGCCCCTTCATCACCGTGCCGGACGCGATGCGGTTCGACGCGGACGGAAAGAAAATGGCGGAATAATTTTTCCGTTTATACAGGTCCACCTGGTTGCAGAAAATTAATCCTTGTCTGTCAGAGACTTCGCCTACGGACGTGGACCAGAAAAAAATTGCGTTGGTGAATTAAAGATTAGGCGCATTCGTCCGTAATATATTCATGGGGACGCATTTAGGTTTGTGCGTCATGAACGAGTATCAGTCACGCAGCGAGATAGCGCCCGTCGACCGCGTAACGCGGAAGGTGGCGGCTGTTCCCAGCGTGCCCGCTGTGACCC
Source organism: Sphingobium phenoxybenzoativorans (assembly GCF_001757355.1). Taxonomy (GTDB): domain Bacteria; phylum Pseudomonadota; class Alphaproteobacteria; order Sphingomonadales; family Sphingomonadaceae; genus Sphingobium; species Sphingobium phenoxybenzoativorans. The sequence continues at coordinate 8,675 of NZ_MINO01000081.1, read as the reverse complement.
AGGTCAATGCGGACACTCAGGCAGCGGCGGTATCCCAGGCCCCGGTCACGCCGGCGCCGGCCGACAATGCGGTCAACCTGGCCGCGGGCAGCGAGGAGCAGCTTGCCAGCGCAGCGGAATATGCGCGCGTTCACGCCAGCATCGCCGACATACTCGCCGGGCTTCGCGCCGGGCAGTCCAGCAACACCCAGAGCAATGCCGAAGCGGAATCGGCGATCACCGCGCTGCTGCCGCAGCCCGTGATCATCGTGCCCCTGCCGCCCGCCAGCAAGGAAATGGTGGAACGCGCGGTCATGCTGGCCAAGGCGATGGCCGATCAGGCGCAGGTGACGCGCAGCGCGCAGGCGCATCTGAAGCCCGGCACGGTAGACCAGATCCTCGCCACCGCAGCCTGATTGCCGGTTGGCATTAGCCGCCATCCGGACAGGATGGGCGCGCCCGTTTTTCGTGAAGCGTTTCGTTAAGCATAATCGGCTATCCGCGTAGCAGATTATTGTCGGCTGGCGCTAAATCCACCCGCGCGCCTGCCGTTCTATCCCCTTGAAAGGGAACGCACATGACGTCCATTGGCAGCAGCATTTCGGCATCGCTCGGTATCGGCTCCGGCATCGACACCTCCGCGCTCGTCAAAAATCTGGTTGCGGCGGTGCGCGAGCCCAAGGAAACGGTGATCACTGGCCGCCAGACGACCAATAATGCGCGCGTTTCCGCACTGGCCTCGGCCTCCAGCTCGCTCGACACCTTTTCCAACGCGCTGACCAGCCTGTTGTCCGGCACCGGCTTTTCCGGCACGCCGACATCCAATGATCCGACGATCGTGAACGTCGCGGCCCTGCCCGGCGGCACGCCCAAGGGCCTGCCCGCGCAGATCGAGGTCAAGCAGCTCGCCTTTGCGCAGACGCTGGAATCGACGGCGCTGGCCAGCAAGACCACGGCGGTTGGCCTCGGCACGCTGACGCTGACCACGGCGTCGGGCAGCTCGACGATCACCATCGACAGCACTAACAACACGCTGGAGGGCCTTGCCGCCGCCATCAACGGCAAGAATGCCGGCGTCACTGCGTCCGTCGTGACCGACAATCAGGGCGCGCGGCTGGTCATGAAGGGCGAGACGGGCGAGGCGAACGCCTTCACCCTGACCGCAGGAACGGCCGACGCCGACCTGCAGCGCTTCACCTTCACCGGCACAAACACGCCCGGCAGCCTGCAAAAGAAGCAGAGCGCGCAGGACAGCATCATCGCGATCGACAATGTGGAGATGCATAACAGCACCAACACCATCGACACCGCGCTCCCCTATGTCCGCATCGACCTGAATAAAGCGGCGCCGGGCACAGTGGTCACGCTGGCCAGCAATGAGCCGACATCGACGATGCGCGACCTGGTGGTCGAATTTGTCGATGCCTATAACACGCTGCGCAAGGCGCTGAACTCCGTATCGGCCACCGGCACGGACGCCTCCACCGCAGGCGCGCTGGCGGGCGATGCGGGTATTCGCGACATGAAAACGCAGCTTGCCCGGCTGACCTCCACCAACCTGATCGACTCCGGCCCGGTGCGCACGCTCGCGGACCTGGGCATCAGCACCAATCGCGACGGCACGCTGGCGCTCGACACGACCAAGCTGGACGCGGCGATCGCCGCCAACCCGGCCGCCGTGACGCAGATGCTCAACCCGCCGGTCGTGTCCGACACCAACCCCGGCCTGGCCGGCGCGATGAAGAAGGTGCGGGATTCGATCCAGGGCGAGGGCGGCGCGCTCGCCGCATCCCAGCGCAAATATAAGGCGCTGCAGACGGAATTGACCGACCAGCTTGAGAAGCTGGACAAGGATATGACGGACTATCAGGAGCGCATGACCACCATCTACGCCAAGATGGAAGCGCAACTGACCGCGATGAAGGCCACGCAATCCTATCTGGAGCAGCAGGTCGCGGTGTGGACCAACAGCAACTGATAACGGCGCATAAGGGACGATGACGACGATGTTCTACGGACAGGGCTATGCAGGATCGGCAACGCGGCGCTATGCGGCTGTGCATGCCGGCAGCCGCATCGAGGGCGCATCGCCCCATGCGCTGGTCAAGATCCTGTTCGACGAGCTGATGTTCGCCATGGACGCCGCCGTCGTCGCAGACCGGCAGGGCGACAGCGCGAAATCCGGCGAGAAAAGCGCGCGTGCGCTCACCATCCTGCACGCGCTGGAGTCCAGCCTGGATTTCGACCAGGGCGGCGAGATCGCCGTCGGGCTGGCGCATATCTATCGCGAGGCGCGCCGCCTGCTCATCGCCGGTTCGCAGGAGGAAGTGACCCGCGCCCGCAGCATGATCGCGGAAATCGCCGAAGCCTGGGCGCAGATCGCCTGAAGCCTGCCTGCAAATATACCCGGCCAACTGCGTTCAATATGGATGCACATTGACGGGCTTTGCAGAGCTTCCCTTACGTTTCGCGCGTCGCGAGCCTGTTTGGGCGGCGGCGTAAATATCCAAAATCCTTCCTCTCTATAGCCGGAATAACTGGCATGTTAGTATCTTTCTGCTGGCATGCGTCAATGTAATGGCCGCCATAAAAAAGACGTATACACCCTGAAACTTTTCCGATATGTGGATACACATCTGCAGGAAATGTGGAATCACAGGGGAGAGTTGCATGCTACGGACGGGCGTTTTTGCAACATGTTTAATCTGGGCCTCGGCAGCGGCCGCGCAGGACAGCGGCGCGGCGGCGCAGGATGCCGCCAAGGAGAGCGCCGCGGACAGCGCGCAGAGCGGCGGCATTACCGATATTGTGGTCACTGCCCAGCGCAGGTCCGAGCGGCTGCAGGAAGTGCCGATCGCCATCAATGTGTTCAATGCCGACGCGCTGCAGGCGGGCGGCACATCGGGCGTGGAACAGATTTCGCGGCTCACCCCCGGCCTTTATGTCGGCAAGTTCGACTCCCTCCGCCCGCAAGTCTATCTGCGCGGCATCGGTAGCCGCGTGTTCGACCCTGGTTCGGAAGGATCGGTCGGCATTTTCGTCAATGACAGCTATATGGGCCGCTTCTCCGGCTCGCTCACCGACCTGCTCGACGTGGAGCGGATCGAGGTGCTGAAGGGACCGCAGGGCACGCTTTACGGCCGTAACACCATTGGCGGCGCAATCAACATCATCACCCGCGCGCCGACCCGCGATCTGGAAGGCTTTGCCGAGGCGTCGATCGGCAATTTCGGTTTCTACGATGTCCGGGGCGCGGTCTCCGGGCCGCTGACCGACGGCATTCAGGTGCGGCTGGCGGGCAACATCCTGCACCGGCGCGGCTATTCCGAAAATATCCTGACCGGCAAGCATGGCAATGGCGACGACAGCAAGACCATCCGCGCCCATGTCGCCGCGCAACCGGGCGAGGACACGCGCCTGAACCTGATCGTCGAATATCAGAATGCGGACCTGCCGGGCTTCCTGCAGGAAACGACGGGCAGCCGCCAGTTCCTGCAATCTCCTTCCTCCCCATCCTACACGCCGACGCCGGACCGCTATTCCGACGCCTATAATATCGACGGGTCCAGCCACCGGAAGCTGCTGAGCATTGTCGGCAAGATCGAGCATTCGACCGACGCGCTGGAGATCACGTCGATCACTTCCTATCGCCGCAGCCGGATCGACCAGACCTATGATCTGGACGCCACGCCGCGCGACATCTGGACGTTCAGCTATGACGAGCTGTCGCGCCAGTTCAGCCAGGAATTGCGGCTGTCCTCCGTACCGGACGGGTTCCTGACCTTTGGCGATACGGCCGAATGGGTATTGGGCGGATATTATTATCAGGAGCGGACCAAGCGCACCGACCATTTCGACCAGGGCGCGGACTCGCTGTTCCATTTCGGCCTGCCGGGCCGCGAGCAGAATATCTATGCGACCGACATCGATACGGACAGCTATGCCGTGTTCGGCCAATATACGGTCAAGCCGACCGACAAGCTGCGCGTGACGATCGGCGGGCGCTACACCCATGACAAGAAGGATGCGCTGATCCAGGCGAGCACCGATTCCGCTGTGCCGCCCAGCTATTATCCCAACTTCACGGTCAATCCGGGCAAGAGCTGGTCCTCCTTCGACCCGAAATTCACCATCGATTACCGCTTCACCCGCGACCTGATGCTGTTCGGCACGGTGAGCCGCGGGTTCAAGAGCGGCGGTTTCCAGTATAATTCCACCAATGCGGCGCTGGCGTCGATCGTGTTCAACCCGGAACGCGCCTGGACCTATGAAGTCGGCCTGAAGTCGGAGCTGTTCGACCGGCGGGTGCAGTTCAATGCGTCGGCCTTCTATTATGACTACAAGAATCTGCAGCTTCCCCGCTTCACCCTGCTGCCGCCGCCGGCCCCCGCAGGATCGGGCAGCAACATCATTTCGAACGCAGCGAAATCGACGATCAAGGGCATCGACACATCGCTGGTGGTCGCGGTGTCCGACGAACTGACGCTGACGGGCGGCGCGTCCTATCTGGACGGCAAATATGACGATTATATCGCGGGCGCGGCGAACTATTCCGGCAACCGCATGATCCGATCGCCCAAATGGCAGGGCAATGTCGAGCTGATCTATGAAAAGCCGATCACCGCGAACCTGAAGCTGCGCGCGCGGGGCGACTGGTCCTATACCAGCAAGATATTCTTCGAGGCGGATGAAGGCGCGCGGCCCTTCACCAGCCAGGACGGATATAGCCTGTTCAACGCGCGGCTGGGCATTGGCAGCGTCGACAAGGGCTGGTCGGTCGATGGATGGGTGCGCAACATCACCAACAAACATTATGTCACGACGATCTTCGCGGTGCCCGTTTCTGTGCTGCAGATTTGGTCCATCCCGCGCACCTATGGCCTGACCGGGCGGGTGGATTTCTGACCCCGGCGCGGCATGCCATCATGCCGGACCTATACTTTAGTTGAGTTGCCTTCCGGCCCGATTGCCATTTGAATCCCCTGTCGTGGTCTCAACCACCGCGACAGGAGGCATGGCTATGACCTATGTCCATGACGGCAAGGGCGAAATGGATCGCGCCGGCGCCATCGAGTATTTCGCCCGTGCGCTGATCGCCGGATTTAACGGCGACGCCATCCCGCTGGCGCAGCGCCAGTCGGCCGGGGCGCGGGGCACCGCCAGGACGGCGTGGCGCGACATCATCGCCGCGATGAAAAGACTGGGCGGCTGCTGATCCGCCAACGGCCGGATTTCCGCCGCCCGAGCATCATTTTTTCCGGCATTATGTTTTGGTTTCCGGTCCGCTGCGCCATATGCTTGGGCGATGTGCATCATGGCAATGGCTTGGCGGGCCCATCCGCGCTGGCGGCTCATTCTGGCCGGGAATCGTGACGAAACGCATGCGCGCCCGGCGGCGGCGCTGGGGCGGTGGGACTCGCATCCATCGATCATCGCGGGGCGCGACCTGCAATCGGGCGGGACGTGGCTGGGCGTTTCGGACGAAGGACGCTGCGCGATCGTCACCAACAGGCGGGGCTTTGGCGTGGCGGAGCCGGACCGCCCCTCCCGCGGGCAACTGGTGGCGGAGCTGCTGGCGGGCGAGGGCGATTTTTCCGATCCGGCGACAGCGGCGATCGATGAACTCAACCCGTTCAACCTGGTGTTCATCGCGCAGGGTGAAGCGCATTTCCTGACCAACCGTCCGCGCGCGACGCGGTCGGTCCTGACGCCCGGCCTCTATGGCCTGTCCAACGGGGCGCTGGATGAGCCATGGCCCAAAACCCTGCAGCTCAAGGCCGCATTGCTCGATTTCCTGACCCATGGCGGCGATACGCCCGATGCGCTGTTCGAGGCATTGGGCAGCGAGACCTTCCCCAATGCGGGCATCCCGCCGGAATATCCCTCCGACATTGCCGATGAAGCGGCCGTCTCTCCGGTATTTATCCGGAATCCGGTCTATGGGACGCGGTGCAGCACCGTGATCGCGGTGGATATGGATGGACATGGCACGATCACCGAGCGGCGCTTCGATGCCGATGGCAATGCGACGGGCGCGAACGGCGTCTCTTTCCGCTGGGACGGTTGAGGCAGAAGGGGACGCACGGACATGGCGGAGGAAAAGGAAGCGGCGCCGCTTCTGAAGGACATATTGGGTCCGCAGGCGCTGACCGTGATCGCCGGGGCAGGCGCGGCGGCATCGCCGGATTTCGATGGCGAGGCGTTCCTGAAGGCGGCGTCGGCCGGGCTGGACGGCCTGTCGATCATGGAGCGGGTGCGCCATATCGCCGATGCGCTGGCGGCGGCGCTGCCCGGCGACTATCCGGCTGCGCTGGCGATCATCCTGCAGATGGTCCCGCGCCTGACCCACGGGTTTCAGGCGGTCGCGGTGACGGAATATGTGGCGCGATATGGGCTGGACGATGTTGAGAGGTCGCTGGAGGCGCTGGCCGCCCTGACGCCATTCGGCACCGCGGAGTTCGCGATCCGGCCTTTCCTGGCGCGGGACGCGGCGGGGACGCTGGCCCGGATGCTGCAATGGAGCGGCAGCGGCGACCCGCATGTCCGCCGCCTCGCCAGCGAGGGCAGCCGCCCGCGATTGCCCTGGGCGGCGCGCATCCCGGCGCTCAGGACCGACCCGACGCTGGCCGCCCCGATCCTGGAGGCGCTGAAGGCCGATCCCAGCGCCTATGTCCGCAAATCGGTGGCCAATCATCTGAACGATATCGCCAAGGAGCGGCCGGACTGGGTGCTGGCGCGGCTGGAGGGTTGGGCGCAGGATGATCCCGCCACCAAATGGATCGTGCGGCATGCGCTTCGCACGCTGATCAAGCAGGGCGATCCGCGCGCGCTGGCCTTGATCGGTGCGGGGCATGGGGCGGAGGTGGACCTGCTGCACTTTTCGGTTGCGCCCGGAACGCTGCGCCTAGGCGAGACGATCGCCATCGCCGCGCAATTGCGATCAACCGCCGCAACGGCGCAGCGGCTGGTGGTGGATTATCGCATCCATTATGCGCGGGCGGAGGGCCGGACGGCCGCCAAGGTGTTCAAGCTCAAGACCTTCGCACTGGAGGCGGGCGGGACCGCTGACCTCAACATCCGGCAGACGATCCGGGATTTCAGCACGCGGCGGCATCATCCGGGCGCCCATGCGGTTGAGCTGATCGTAAACGGGCAGACCATCGGCCGCGCCGGGTTCGTTTTGCTGGAATAGAAGGGAAAGTTGCGGGGAGGGCGGCGGCCGGGCGGGCATAGGCCCGGCCGATGCCCTCCCGGCGCATCAGAAGCGGAAGCTTGCCGTTGCGCGCACGCTCTGATTGTCAAACCGCTGGTTGGTGCGCGTGATGTCGGTGCTGCCCGACGTCGTCAGCGGATTGACGAACGGGTTGGTCGCCGAGGGCGGCGTGCCCTGACCGGCATTCACCACATAGGCCCCGTCATTGAAGCGGGTGTAGCGGTACAGCACGCCGATCGAGAAGTTATTGGCGACCTTCTGCTCGATGCCGCCGCCAGCGGTCCAGCCCCAATCCTTGTCCGAGCGGTTGCTTTCGGTGAAGGTGTTGAACGTGTTGGTGGTGGCGAAGCGGTGATTGATCTTGCCATAGGCGACGCCGCCCGTGCCGTAGATCAGCGTTCCGGTGGGCAGCGCGAAACCGGCGCGCAGACGGGCCGCGCCGTCCCATTCCAGCTTGCGGGTCATCGTATAGCCCGCAGGCGTGGTGCTGAAGCCGCTAACGCTGTTGCTGAAGTTGCTTTGTCCGCCTTCGACGACGCCGCCGACGACGATGCTGCCCATCTGATAGTCATAACCGGCGTGGACGGACCAGCCGACCTTGCCGTCATTGTCGCCACCGCAGCTCGACGGGGCAGATCCGCGCGAGTTGCCGCGGCAGAAACCGGGGGCGAAGGCGTTGCCGCCAGCCGCGGTCGTCACCTGATTGTCGAAAACGCCGTCGCCGTTCGTGTCGAAAACCATGGTCTCGTTCCTGTCCCGGCCGCTATTGGGTTGCCAGCCATAGCCGAGCGACCCGCCAATATAGGGACCGGTCCAGTTGCGATCCGCGCCTGACGTGTCGGACTGAGCCAAGGCGGGCGTCGACAGGACGAGCGCGACCGTGGCGCCCAATGACGCTTTTATAATGGATTTCATGAAATTAGTTCCTCTGCATTGCCTCAGTGAGCCGGGCAGATACGGTTCAGTCCGAGCGAGGGTTTCATGAACGGGGGATAAACAGGATAATCTGTTGTAATTATACCACAATTTGAGACGCCGGAAATGGCGGCCGGACGCCGGAAATCGGCTGAAACCCGTATGTTCGGGGCCAATGGGAGGATGTCAGACGGGCAGGATAAATTCGATCGGCGCGACAAATTCGATCCGTTCGCCGGGAACATCTCCGGGCGCCTTGGGGAAAGGCGAGGCGCGGCGCATCATCGCCGCGGCTTCCTCGTCCAGCGCGCCATTGCCCGAACCCTGGATGATCACGCCCTCGATCAGCACGCCTGCCCGGTCGATGACGAAGCGCACCTGAACCCGCCCCTCTTCATGCCGCATCCGCGCGCGGCGGGGATAGATTTTATGCGCGTAAAGCCATGAACGCACCTTCGCCGCATAGTTGCGGCTCGCGCCGGGCGGGGCGGAAACATCCAGTCCATCGGCTGCACCGCGCCGGGCGGTTGGCGCGGCGGGCGCGCTTGCCTGGGCGGCCTGTTGCGCA
>NZ_MINO01000080.1 GCF_001757355.1 Sphingobium phenoxybenzoativorans | reverse complement strand
AGTTGCAGGCCGATCAGGCGCTCACCGACCGTGCGCTGGCCGCCGACCGGGAGCGGCAAAGCGCCGCCGAAGCGGAAGTGCGAAGCTGGCGCGGACGCGCGGGCGAGGCGGCCAAGCGTATCGCGGGCATGGCCGCACGCGAGGAAGCCATCGCCGCCGAGCGCGCCAAGCTGGAGGACAGGCCGGAGGCGCTGGCGGCGGAGATCGCCGCGCTGACCGAGGGCAATGCCCGGCTGTCCGAAGCGGCCGCCATCGCCCAGACCGCAGAGCGCGAGGCGGAAGCGGCACTACGCACGGCCGAGGCGCAATCCAACGCCACGACGGAGGCGTCGTCCCGCGCCCGCGAGGCCCGCGCCGCCGCATCCGCCCGCGCCGACGCCGCCGACGAACGCCGGGTCGAGACCGGCCGCCTGTCCGGCGAACGCTTCGAATGCCCGCCGCCGGTCCTCCCCGAAAAGCTCGGCTTTGACAGCGCGGAGGTCCGCATCGCGCAGACCGAGCAGGCGGACATGGAGCGGCTGACCGCAGAGCGCGAGCGCATCGGGCCGGTCAATCTGGTCGCCGCGCAGGAACTGGCGGAGCTGGAGGGCGATCAGGAAAGGAGCCGCGCCGAGAGCGAGGAACTGACCCAGGCGATCAACCGGCTGCGCGGATCGATCGGCAGCCTGAACAGGGAGGGGCGGCAGCGCCTGATCGCTGCGTTCGAGGCGGTGGACGGCCATTTCCGCCGCCTGTTCACCACCCTGTTCAACGGGGGCCAGGCGCATCTGGAACTGATCGACAGCGACGATCCGCTGGAGGCGGGGCTGGAGATCATGGCCCAGCCGCCGGGGAAGAAACTGTCCGCCCTCACCCTGCTGTCCGGCGGCGAACAGGCGTTGACCGCCGTCGCTCTGATCTTCGGCCTGTTCCTCACCAACCCCGCGCCGATCTGCGTGCTGGACGAGGTGGACGCGCCGCTGGACGACGCCAATGTGGAGCGCTTCTGCGACCTGCTCGACCGCATGGTGGAGGATACCAAGACCCGGTACCTGATCGTCACCCACAATGCCGTCACCATGTCCCGCATGCACCGCCTGTTCGGCGTGACGATGGTCGAGCGCGGCGTCAGCCGCCTGGTGTCGGTGGACCTTGGCGGCGCAGAGGAATTGCTGGCGGCGGAGTAGTTTTTGTAACTACAATGATTGACCGTGGGATGTGAGGACGGGCCTGTCCGGTTGAGCGAGCGTGCTCCTGCGCAGGCAGGAGCCCAGATCGGACGGCGGGACTGGACTCCTGCTTTCGCAGGAGCACGTGCGTATCCAGGCAATCCCGACGATTTTCGCTACCCCCGCTTCAATCCCGCCTTCATCCGCCGGAACAGGCCGCGTTTCGACAGCGCCTCGAACATCTCGTCGGGGCCTTCGGGGTCGAGCACTTCATTGTCGGCGAGCCATTCCTCGATTTCCGATAGATTGGGCGTTTCATAGGGGCGCAGGTTGCGGCGTTTGCCCCGCGCCTTGCCCTTGAAGCGCAGCCCCTCAATGGTCGCGATCAGCGATCCGGTTTCGGCGAGCCTGTTCTTCACCGTCTCCGCCTTGCACCCCAGATGCTCGGCGATCAGGTCGTTGCGGATGGTAGCGATCTGATCATTCATGCCCTCGTTTGCGGGGAGCGCCGTGTCGATCGCAACGTCGCATTCGGTGTCCAGCCGCATCGAGCGGTTGTTCATGTTCGACGATCCCACGCGCAGGATAGCATCATCGACGATCAGTATCTTGGCGTGGACATAGACGGGCGCGCCGCCCTTGGTGAAGGGGTGGTAGATGCGGAAACAATCATGCTTGTCCCGCCGCCGCAGCGCCTCGAACAAGCGCGCGCGGGCGGTGTCCATCGCGATCGGCTCCAGCCAGCCCTGCGCATGTTCCGGGTTGATGATGACGATTTCCGGTCCGTCCTTCTCGCCCAGCCGCCGGGCGATCGCCTCCGCGATCCGGCGGGAGGCGAAATATTGGCTCTCGGCATAGATATAGCGTTTCGCGCGGGCGATATGATCGAGATAGAGGCGCTCAATCTCGATGATCTCCCGCTGGCCCTTCATGCGCGGCGCAGTGCGGGCGATGGCGACATCGGCATTTTCGAACTGCACCGGCAGATCGTCCGGCCAGCAATCGGTCTTGCCTCGTACGGCGCGCAGGGCGTCGCCGCCCGCCCGCCGCCAGCGTTCCCGCGCATGCTTGCCCAGCGCCGCCGCGACCGGACCCTGCAGGGCGGTCGTCGCGTCATGCCAGGGCTTGTAGGGGGTGCCATCGGGATGCTTGCGGCCCGGCTCGCCATCCTTGTGCGCTCGCGTGTCCCACCGGTCGCCGGTCATGTCGATGCCGCCGCAAAAGGCGAAGCAGTCGTCGATCACCACGATCTTCTGATGATGCGAGGCCCCGACCGGGTGATGCTTGTCCAGCTTCAGCGTGATGCGCGGGTGCATCATCCATTTGGCGACAGTGACCAGCGTGTTGCCACGCATCAGCGACTTCATCGCCCCCATGTCCCAACGGAGCAGGAACACCTCCAGATGCGGATTCTGCTGCACCAGCCAGTAGATGAGGTCGCCGACCGTTTCCGGCGCGCCGTCATCCACATCCTCGCTGCGGACAAGATTGATCCGGGCGTCGAAATCCCAGCCGATCAACATGATCCGCTTGCGCGCCTTCATCATCGCGGCGCGGGCCATGCGGAAATAATCCTCCGCATCGACAATGACGCAGGCCCGGTCCGCTCGCTCTATCTTCCAGTGCGTCGCGCCCGTCATGCGGTGCCCACCACGAAGCAGGCGAGAAACATCAGCAGGCCCGCGAAACGGTTGGACCGGAACTTGACCAGCGGGTCGGCCCCATCCTCCTTCAACGTCGCGACCTGCCAAAGCAAATGGAGCGCAACCGGAAGCAGCGCGAGCAGCGCCAGCCCCTGCGGCCGCGCCTGCCAGATTGCCGCTGCCCAGAGAGCCAAAGCCATCATGTAGAGGATCGCCACGCCGGGCCTCACATGCGCGCCCATCCGCAGCGCGCTCGACCGTATCCCGACCAATGCGTCATCCTCCTTGTCCTGCAGGGCATAGATGGTGTCGTAACCGATCACCCAGAAAACCGATCCTGCATAAAGCAGCAGGCCGGGCAGGGTCAGTTGCCCCGCCACCTCGCTCCACCCGACCAGCGCCGCCCAGGAAAAGACGAGGCCAAGCCACGCCTGCGGCCACCAGGTGATGCGCTTCATGAAGGGATAGGCGGCGACCAGCGCGAGGCTGACCACCGCGACGATCATCGCATAGGGACGGAGCTGGACCCAGACGACAAGGCCGATCAGGCACAGGAACAGCAGCCAGCCCCAGGCCGCCTTCAGCGACACCGCCCCGCTCGCCAGCGGCCGGGCGGCGGTACGGGCCACCTGCCGGTCGAGATCGCGGTCGATAATGTCGTTATAGACGCACCCTGCGCCGCGCATGGCGATGCTGCCGAGCAGGAGCCACAGGATGAGATCCCAGCGCGTCACCGCGCCACCCGCCAGCCCGACGCTCCACGCGCCCGGCCAGAACAGCAGCCACCAGCCGATCGGCCGGTCGAACCGGGCGAGTAGCGCGAACGCCCGCACCTTGCCCGGCAACCGCGCGACAAGGCCGCGCGCTTCGCTGTCGGGGACGATGCTGTCAGTCATGATGACGGCATTAGGGGGAGCTGTGCGGCGTGGGAAGATGGTCCATATGTTCGCTTCCCTCATTTCCCGCGAAATTCGATATTTTGTTGCGCGGGAGTGATTTTTTGAAAAAGGAAGGCGGCTGGACTGACGACGGAAAAGAGCTGCGGGGCTTAGCGCTACATTGGCGGTGTAGGACAGGAGATGGGTTGGTCACGACCATAAGCGGATCTTTTGAATAGCTTTGTGCTCCTGCGAAAGCAGGAGCCTAGGGCTATGTCGCACTACTGCACCCTGGGTTCCTGCGTTCGCAGGAACACGGCGTCTTCGAAAAACCCGCAGTCCGCTTCCCACCCAAATTGGCCATCGGCATGTTGGCGGGGGCCGTGCTTCTGTTGATCAAATCGTAGGGATGAGGCTCTATCAACCCGCAGAAACTGGAAGATCGCGGATAAAGATGGGGAGGGGCATCTGTTCAACAGCATCATGTGGATGGCCGGCGCCCTGCTTGTGATCAATCTGTTCACAGTGCTCAGCTTCTGGGATGACAAGGCGCGCGCAGTGGCTGGCTATCGCCGGATTTCAGAAGCCAACCTGCTCCTCCTGGCGGTGATAGGCGGAACACCCGGCGCATTTCTCGCGCGTCATCTATTCAGGCATAAGACGCGGAAGCAGCCATTCAGTACGATCTTGTTCGTGATAGCGGTTGTGCAGCTAGGTCTGTTGGTGGGTTGGTTCATCGCGCCACTCACGGGGGCATTGTAGATATTCAAAAGACGGGGGTATTTGATACCATGCTCCACTCCGGCAGGCGGCCTTCCCGTCCGCTTGCTTATGCCTCTCCCCCGGGGCATCATCGCGGCATGACCAAATATCTCATCTCCTTCCCCAGCGAAGCCATGGTGCTGACGGATGAGGAATTTCCCATCGTCGTCGCGGAATCCCATGCGGTGATCGAGGAGGCCAAGGCGGCCGGCGTCTATGTGTTTGGCGGCGGGATCAACGAGGAGGTCGCCCCGGTGCTGGTGTCCGGCGACGGGTCGGTATCCACCGGGACTTATCCGGGCAGCGTGTTGAAGGGCGGGTTTACGGTGCTGGAGATACCGACACGCGAGGAGGCCGTAGAGTGGGCGAGGAAGATCGCCGCCGCCTGCCGCTGCGCGCAGGAGCTTCGCGAATTCATGTACGACCCGGCGAGTTAGCGCATATAGCGGGCGAAGCCCCCAACCTCGTCCCTCGACATCCCCCCTACATCCCGGCATGAGGCGGACATGCCCGCAACCCCCGCATGGCCACCGCAGAGCGCGCCGCGCCTTTATGTCGATACGGCACTGGGCGCGGGCGTGGCCGTGGCGCTGGACGGGAGCCCTGCGCACTATCTGATCGCCGTGATGCGGGTGAAGGCGGGCGACACCGTGCTGCTGTTCGACGGCAAGTCCGGCGAATGGGCCGCGACCGCGCGCGACATCCGCAAGCGCGACCTGGTGCTGGACTGTGTGGCGCAGACCAAGCCGCCCGAACCCGTCCCCGATTTCTGGCTGTGCGCCGCGCCGATCAAGAAGGGGCGGATCGACCTGATCGCGGAAAAGGCGTGCGAACTGGGCGTCGCGCGTCTGCAACCCGTGCTGACCCGGCGGGCGGTGGTGGACAAGCTGAACCTCGATCGCCTGCACGCCCATCTGGTCGAGGCGGCGGAGCAATGCGGGCGGAACATGCTGCCGGAGCTTTGCGAGATGGTGAAGCTGGACGCCCTGCTGCGCGACTGGCCGGATGGGCGGCATCTGTTTTTCGCCGACGAGACGGGGGGAACGCCCATCGCAGAGGCGCTGACGGCGCATCCCGGCCCCGCCGCTTTCCTGGTCGGGCCGGAGGGTGGTTTCGACCCGGAGGAACGCGCGGCGATCCGCGCCCACCCCGCCGCCGTGCCGGTATCGCTAGGCCCCCGCATCCTGCGCGCGGAGACCGCCGCCATCGCCGCGACCGCCGCCTGGATGACTCTGAATGGCGACTGGAAAGGTTTCGATCCGCAATCGGATTGAAGCCTTCATAGAAGCACCTTATGTGGGGGCGGTCGCGCTCTATTTGACCTGCGCGGGGGAACAGTTAAGGGCGGGGCATGAGCACCAGAACAGACTCAGGGGGGATCGATCCGGTCATTGAGGGCCGCGATCAGCTTATCGCCGCCTTCGCGAAGGGCGAGAAGCCGCCGGAACGCTGGCGCATCGGCACCGAGCATGAGAAATTCGTCTATTCGATGAAGGATCATCACGCCCCCTCCTATGAGGAGAAGGGCGGCATCCACACGCTGCTGATCGGCCTGACCCGCTATGGCTGGTCCCCGGTGTTCGAGGGCGAGAATATCATTGCCCTGTCCGGCGCCGACGGCACGATCAGCCTGGAGCCGGCGGGGCAGCTTGAGCTGTCCGGCGCGCCGCTGGAAAATCTGCATGAGACCTGCGCGGAAACCGGCCGTCACCTGGAGCAGGTGAAATATGTCGGCGACATGCTGGGCATGGGCTTTCTGGGCCTCGGCATGTGGCCGGACAAGGCGCGCGCGGACCTGCCCATCATGCCCAAGGGTCGGTATGAGATCATGCTGCGCCACATGCCGCGCGTCGGATCGCTCGGCCTCGACATGATGCTGCGCACCTGCACCATCCAGACCAATCTGGACTATGGCAGCGAGGCGGACATGGCGAAGAAGTTCCGCACCTCGCTGGCGCTACAGCCGCTGGCGACGGCGCTGTTCGCAAACTCCCCCTTTACGGAGGGCAAGCCCAACGGCTTCCTCTCCTTCCGCAGCCATATCTGGTCGGACACCGACCCACACCGCACCGGCATGCTGCCCTTCGTGTTCGACGAGGGTTTCGGTTACGAGCAATATGCCGACTATGCGCTGGACGTGCCGATGTATTTCGTGTTCCGCGAGGGCAGATATATCGACGCTTCCGGCCTCAGCTTCCGGGACTTCCTTGACGGCAAGCTGAGCGTCCTGCCCGGCGAGAAGCCGACCGAGAAGGATTGGGAGGATCATCTGTCCACCGCCTTCCCGGAGGTGCGGCTGAAAAGCTTCCTGGAGATGCGTGGCGCGGACGGCGGGCCTTGGGGCCGGATCTGCGCGCTGCCCGCCCTATGGGTCGGCCTGCTCTACGACAATGGCGCGCTCGATGCGGCGTGGGATCTGGTCAAGGGCTGGAGCATGGAGGAGCGGCAGGTGCTGCGCGATTCCGTGCCGAAGCTGGGTCTGGACGCGCCGATCGGCGGGGGCCGGACGCTGCGCCACATCGCCGCCGAGGCGCTGGAGATCGCGCGGAGCGGCCTTGCGGCGCGCGGGCGGCTGAATGGCGCGGGCGACAATGAAACCGGCTATCTGACGGAACTTCACGAGATTGTGGCGAGCGGCAAGGTGCCGGCCGAGCGGTTGCTCGACCGTTATCATGGCGAGTGGAAGGGTGATCTTTCCAAGGTCTATGCGGAAGAGAGTTTTTAGCTCTGACGCATCCTAAACCCCGTTCGCCCTGAGCTTGTCGAAGGGCTGCACTTTCTTTTGAAGAAAAGGACAGTGCTTCGACAAGCTCAGCACGAACGGAAATTTGACTAATTTCTCGTGTTACTCCGCCGGTTGCAACGAAACCGGCCGCGCTTTCCGTCCCGTCACCGCCGCCACCATGCGCGGCACCCATCCGTTTCGCGCCATCCAGTCGCTATAGTCGCGATAGGCCGGGTCGGCACCCAGATGCTGCTCCTCCGTCCGCGCGCGCCAGTAATAGACGCCGCTGACCACCGCCAGCGTCACGGTGTTGCGCACCATGTCGATCAGGCTGTCGCTGGTGACGAGGAACGGCACCGTCGAAATCCACCAGAACAGGTTCTTCGATAGATAGGCCGGGTGCCGGGTCCAGCGATAGGGACCGTGGGTCAATATGCCCCGATGCGTGAGGTTGGAGAAGCGCAGGCCGAACGCCACCGTCGCCCAGGCGTAGATGCCGGTCAGCGCCACCAATATGCCGCCGACCAGCCACTGCCCGGCGCTGTTGCCCGCCAGCCAGTAGCTCCATTCCGCCGTGCCATGATGATAGTCGAGCGGGCCGCCCGGCCCCATCAGCACGAAGGGCGGATAGCAGATCAGCGCCGCAACCCAGCCAGACATATAGGGATTGGCAGTGCGGATATGCGCGTCAAGCGGGCGCATCGTCAGCATGTAACCGACGGTCGCGAAGGCAACGTCGATCAGGAACATGGCGGTGATCAGGAAATTGGCGAGGTTCACCGGGTTCGCGACGACCTGCGCCGGGTTCCAGTGGATGACATTGGCGAAGTTCGCCGGCACGATGGAGATCATGAAGGCGAGGAAAAAGCCCTTCACACCCCAGGCGCGCAGATGGTTGGCGACCAGGGCCTTGTCCGCCTTCCCCGCCGCGCCGCCGATGACCCACTGGCCAAAGGCGTAGGCGGCGTCGCGCGGTTCCACCAGCCTGCGGTCCAGCCACAGCACATAGGGGATGGAGAGCGCCAGCAGCCAGGGGGCGGCCGCGCCGAACATCTGCATGGCGAAACGGTAGCCGCCATCCCAATACCAGCGCGCCACGCAATAGAGGATCGCAAGCCCGCCCCATGTCGCCCACAGGCCGGTCAGCTTCACCAGGCTGATGTCGCTTATGTCCCTGAGCGGCCGGGGCGTCCCGTCCCAGTCAATACCGGTCGTCGGGTTGCGATGCACCCTGTCCACCAGCAGGGACCAGAGCACCATCGGGATACCGCAGGCGAAAATGGCGGTCATCCCCGCATAGGGACCGTCCATGCCATAATGCCAGCCAAGAAGCGTCCAGGCGACGAGGCCCAGCAGCCCCGCAAGGCCGACGCCATGGCCCACGGCCGACTTCGGACAGGGATCGCCCAGAACAGGATGCGGCTTGTTCATGCCCAGCGGCATAGCGGGCAATGGTAATCAAGCGGTGAAGGCGACGGGGAATGCGAGGGTGTCCGGTCTCTATGCGGATCAGGCCGCGAGGCGTTCCAGGGCGTCGGCCAGCATCACGCCACGGCCGGTCAGCGCATAGTCGCTGGCGGGGGGAAAGCCGTCCGTGACGCGCCGGTGCAGCACGTCATGCCCGACCAGCGCCTTCAGACTGCCGGTCAGGGCGCGGGGGGTGACGCCCTCCAGCCCGCGGGCAATGGCGTTGAAGCGGTTATGCCCGTCCGCGACCAGCCGGATCACCGGCAGGCTCCAGCGGGTGAGCGCGTCGGGCGGGAGGCCGGCGGCGGCTTGCGACAGGATGACCGCGCGGCACCCCTCCCCGACGCGCGCGCCGTCGGCCGTCAGCACATAGTCCGGCCGCAGCGGGTGGCCGTGGCCGGGATTGCGGATGACCCAGCCCGCCGCAACCGCCGCCTCCAGCGTGCGGGACAGGCTTTCGCGCGGGATGCCCATGCTGTTGGCCATATGCACGAACCGCCCGCCGCCATGGGTGGCGAGGAAGGCGAGCAGCGGCACAGTCCAGCGATAGCGGCCCAGCTCGGAAATCGTGGTGATTGACGGCATTTCATATCAACTATACTTTCATGACTTAAGATGCAAGACTCGGAGAAACCGGGGGTGAGAAGCTGGAATGGGCGCATGCGGTGGGCTGGCGCAGGGATATTGGGCGCGGGATATCAGGCGTGGGGATGTCGGTGCGCGGGGACATCGTTGCGCAGGGATTGGCGCGCAGGACGTCGCGCGGGCGCTCCTGCGCACGGAGGTCAAGATATTGGGGTCGGGTGCTGGGGTGGTTGGGGTACTGGCGCCAGTGCACCGGCATCAGCGCACGGAGATCAGCGTACGGCATGGACGCCTGCGCCCGGACAGGCGTCATTGCGCCGCCGGGGCATCCGCGGAGCGCAATGGCGCATTTGGCGAAGGAAGGGACGGGAGATGGTGGGATTGAACTATGATGGCGGCCTGACGCTGGCGATGACGGCGACCAGCCTGGACCGGACGATCGCCTGGTATGAAAGCGTGCTGGGCTTCACCCTGCTCTACCGGATGAACGACATCGCCTGGTGCGAGATGCAAAGCCCGGTCGCGCGCGTGAATATCGGCTTCAGCGAGGTGGAGGCGGTGACGCCGGGCGGCGGCGCGGTGCCGACCTGGGGCGTCAGCGATATCGAGGCGGCGAAGGCCACGCTGGCCGCGCAGGACGTACGCATGGACGGGGACATCATGGTGATCCCGGATATGGTGAAGCTGCTGACCTTCTTCGGCCCGGACGGAAACGCCCTGATGTTCTATCAGGATATGGCCGCCGCCTGACGCCTATCCGCCCAGCACGTTAATGGTGAAGGCCAGAATGCCGAGGTTGAATATGAAGGCGGCGAGGCAGTGGAAGATGGCGACCCGCCGCACCTTCACCGTCGTCATGCCGACGTCGGACGTCTGGAACGTCATGCCCAGCGTGAAGGCGAAATAGATGAAGTCCCAGTATCCCGGCTCTTTCGTACCGGGAAAGTCGATCCCGCCGCTATCCTTGCCGCCCGCCCCGGCGAGATAGAAGATATGCGCATAGTGCAGCGCATAGATCATGTTGGAAAACAGCCATGCGATGCAAAGCGTCGCCAGCAGCAGCGCCGTCGCGACCGGCGTCGGCTGTCCCCGGCCCGACACGGCGACGCCGACCGCGACCAGGATCACCGCCATGACAATGCCGGTGATGACCAGCATGCCCGCCCGGTTGGCGTCATTCTCCTTCGCATTCTGCCGCATCCGCTTCGCGTCGGCGTCGAGCAGCGCGCGCAGGCTGGCGAGGAAGCCCAGCGCCGCGATATCGAACCCGCCCATCACCGCCTCATGCCAGGGCAGGAACAGGCCCAGCGGCGCGGCCACCGCCAGGAGCGCCAGGAACATGCCATAGCGCCAGGGGAAGATGGGGGATTTGGCTGTGGTTGCGACCATGGCTTGAGAAACCGTGGGTTGGAGTGGCTTCAGATAGCGTCCTGAAGGCGCCGCACGGGTGGCTGCGCATGTTGCCTTGCACACCAAAGGTCATAATTGGCCTGCATCGCAAGCCATGCCCGCGCCGTGCTCGCGCCCGCCTGTTCAAGCCGAACCGCGAGATCCGGGCTGATCGCAGCTTTCCCATTCAACACGCGCGACAGAGCGACACGCGACATGGCGAGCCGCTGCGCCGCCTCGGTAACGGACAGGTTCAATGCAGCGATAACCTCATCGCGCAGCAGTTCACCGGGATGGGGAGGGGTGTGCATCATCGTCAGCCTCAATGGTAATCCTGATAATCGACCAGTTCAGTGTCGGTGCCGACAAAGCGGAAGGTGACACGCCAGTTGCCATTGACCCAAACCGACCAATGCCCCTTCAAGTCGCCCTTCAGCGGATGAAGCTTAAAAGACGGCAGATTCATGTCATCCGGACCCGCTGCCACATCCAGAAGCGCAAGGATATTCCGGAGCTTCTTCACATGGGAAGCCTGAACGCCCCGCGTCGTGCCTCTGCTATATAAGGCTTCAAGTCCCTTATGCCGAAATCCGACTATCATGCATCACTGTATCTCGTAGCGTTACACGATGCAAGTCTGTGTGCAAATATCATAATCAACCGGTTTAGAAAATCTGACATCGCCTAACAGGCGATCAACCCCCTCGCCCGGCTGGTGGCGGTCTGGGTGTCTACGGCGAGTTTCTTTACTTCGGCGGCGACTACGGAGAAGCCCTGCCCGGCTTCCCCCGCGCGCGCGGCCTCTATCGTGGCGTTAAGGGCCAGCAGGTTGGTCTGGCGGGCGATGGCGTCGATGGAATCGACGATGGACACCACCTGGCTCAATACCGCCTCGGTGTCCGCGCGCCGCTCCATCTCCTTGGATCGCAGCGCCTGTTCGGCCTGCGCCTTCGCCTCCATGGCGAATTTTTCGGCGCTGATGTCATTGGCGAACTTCACGATGCCGATCAGTTGCCCATCCGCGTCATGCAATGGGTTGTAGCTGCCCCGTATCCAGATCGGATCGCCCTTGCTGTCGACCCGGCGATATTCGCTGGTGTCGAACCGGCCGGACCGCAACTTTTCCCAGAAACGGCGATATTCAGAAGATTCGGCATAGCCCGGCTCACAGAATAGCCGGTGATGCCGCCCGGCAATGTCGCT
Organism: Sphingobium phenoxybenzoativorans; assembly: GCF_001757355.1. GTDB lineage: Bacteria > Pseudomonadota > Alphaproteobacteria > Sphingomonadales > Sphingomonadaceae > Sphingobium > Sphingobium phenoxybenzoativorans. The sequence goes on along the minus strand of NZ_MINO01000080.1, from coordinate 3,705 downwards.
ATAGCGGTAGCCAAACAACGCCAGGAAATTGTCGTTTGCCCCGGTGACGCATCCGTTCATGTCGAACGTGATGACCGCCGCGCTTCGCTCTATCGCCTGCCACATGGCGGCGGGATTAATATCCAGCCCGTGCATCCCCGTCCCACTCCAACCAAAATGGATATATGAGCTGTTTCGGGTAAAAAGCAGGTTAACTCTGTGCGCCAATCTCGCGCCGCGCATTAGCGGTCGCGGCGGCCCAGCAGGCGCAGCCGCAGGGCGTTGAGCTTTATGAAGCCCGCCGCGTCGCGCTGGTCATAAGCGCCGGCATCATCCTCAAACGTCACTACCTTCTCGCTGTAGAGCGAGTAGGGCGATTTCCGGCCGATGACATAGACGCCGCCCTTGTAGAGCTTGAGCTTTACGGTGCCGGTCACCTTCTCCTGGCTGTAATCGATCGCCGCCTGCAGCATCTCGCGCTCCGGCGAGAACCAGAAGCCGTTATAGATGAGTTCGGCGTAGCGCGGGGCCAACTCATCCTTCAGGTGGGCGGCGCCGCGATCCAGCGTCAGTTGCTCGATGCCGCGATGGGCGAGATGGTAGATGGTGCCGCCCGGCGTTTCATACATGCCGCGCGACTTCATGCCGACGAAGCGGTTTTCCACCAGATCGAGGCGGCCGATGCCATGCTTGCGGCCATAATCGTTCAGCGTTTCCAGCAGGGTGGCGGGCGACATCGCCTGACCGTTGATGGCGACGCCGTCGCCCTTCTCAAAATCGATGGTGATGATTTCCGGCGCGTCGGGCGCATCCTCCGGGTTCACGGTGCGGGAATAGACATAATCGGGCACTTCGCCCCACGGGTCCTCCAGCACCTTGCCCTCCGACGAGGTGTGCAGCATGTTCGCGTCGGTCGAGAAAGGGCTTTCGCCGCGCTTGTCCTTGGCGATGGGGATCTGGTTCTGTTCGGCGAACTCGATCAGGCGGGTGCGGCTGGTCAGGTCCCATTCGCGCCAGGGCGCAATGACCTTGATGTCGGGCGACAGCGCATAATAGCCCAGCTCGAAACGGACCTGATCATTACCCTTGCCGGTCGCGCCATGCGACACCGCGTCGGCATTGACCAGTTTCGCGATCTCGATCTGACGCTTGGCGATCAGCGGCCGGGCGATCGACGTGCCGAGCAGATACAGTCCCTCATAGAGCGCATTGGCGCGCATCATCGGGAACACATAGTCGCAGACGAACTCCTCGCGCAGATCGTCGATGAAGATATGTTCGGGCTTCACGCCCATCAGCTCGGCCTTCTTGCGCGCCGGCTCCAGCTCCTCGCCCTGGCCCAGATCGGCGGTGAAAGTCACCACCTCGCAATTATAGGTCTGCTGCAGCCATTTGAGGATGACGCTGGTGTCGAGGCCGCCCGAAAAGGCGAGGACGATGCGGTTGATCTTGTCGGACATGGACGGGCTTCCTGAACGCGCGGGTTACGGGCGCGCCGGTATCAGGCAGGGGGGCCAAGCGCAATGCCCCCTGCCCGATAGCGGCGCGGAATATCTCCCGCACCGAAACGGTTTTGCGCGCGCGGTCAGATCCAGCCCCGCAGCCCCGCGATCATCCACAGGCCAAGCAGCAGGAACAGCAGCGCCGCGCCGACCTGCAACGCGCGCATCGGCACCCGCTTCGCCAGCGCCTCGCCGCCCAATACGGCGGGGACGTTGGCGATCATCATGCCCAGCGTCGTGCCCGCCGTCACCGCATAGACATTGGCGAAGCGCGCGCCCAGCGCAACAGTCGCCACCTGCGTCTTGTCCCCCATCTCCACCAGGAAGAAGGCGACCAGCGTGGTCATGAAGATGCCCGCCTTCGACGGGGCCTTGAGCGGCGCATCCTCGTCGATCTTGTCGGGGATCAGCGTCCATGCCGCCATCGCGATGAAGCTGAACGCCACGGCGTAGCGGAACCACGGCGCATCAAGCAGCCCGGCAATCTGGTGCCCCACCAGCGCGGCGAGGAAATGGTTGGCCAGCGTGGCGGCGAAGATGCCCGCGATGATCGGCAGGGGTTTGCGGAACCGGGTGGCGAGCAGCATGGCGAGAAGCTGCGTCTTGTCGCCCATTTCGGCAAGGGCGACGAGCGCGGTGGAGGTCAGCAAGGCTTCCATGAGACATGTTCCTGGGCCGGGCTGGTTAAAGACGCAATGCCACCGCGCCTCCCCGCCCGGCCGGACAAGGGGGTCGCGATGCCATTGGTCTCGCCCGGAACGGATGTCCGTTCCCCATGCGCCATGGCCTCTCGGCCAAATATGTTGACGCATGGCCCGCCCGGCGTCCGGACGGCTGGCTACTCCCCAGATGACGCGGCCTGTCTAGGCGGATTCGGCGCGAAAAACAAGGCGGCTGCCCAATGAGAAGGCGAAGGATAAGGGGCGCGCATTTACGCCTTTCCGCTTACGACGAATGTCTAATTGCCTGAATCCCGCGACTTACAGTAGTTAATGGCCATCCTTCCTCGGGTCGCAGCCGGTGAAGGTCGTTGCCGGGGCCGGGGGGTTTGGCGGCAGCGATTGGGTCGAACTTTTGACCTTTTGTGTGTGTGGCGCGCTCCTCAAGCGCTTGCCTTCTCCGCCGGCGTTCCCAACGGGACGCCGGCGGTTTTTTACGCCAGCATCGCGGCCAGCAGCGGCGCGCTCAGCCGGGCGACCGCACCCAGCCGTTCCGCGCTCCACCCTTCCCGCGCGCCCGCCGACAGGCCGGACATCATGCTGACGACATAATCGGCGACCAGATCGGCCATCCCGGCATGGGTCCGCGCCACGAACGCGCGCACATAATCCCGGCTGGCGGCCTTCAACGCCTGCGCCTTGGCGGCGCTGTGCGGATCGCCGGACGCGCGCGCCGATTCCAGCACCAGGCAGCCGGTGGTATGCGGATCGGCGGCATAGAGACGCGCCGCCGCCGCCAGCAACTCGGCAAGCGCCTCGGCTGGCGGCCGTCCCGGCGCAAGAATATCCTCCAGAGGCAGGGCGCAGGCGGAGTAGCGCTCCAGCACCTGTTCGAACAATCCGGCCTTGCTGCCGAACGCCGCGTAGAAGCTGGGCGGGTTTATCCCCAGCGCCTCCGTGATGGCGGCCACGCCCACCGCGTCATAGCCATGTTCGTGGAACAGCGCCTGCGCCGTGCCCAGCGCAGCGTCCACATCAAAGCCCCTTGGCCTGCCCCGGCCCTTCGAATTTATTTTAGCAGTCATTACAAAAATCCTTGACGCGCCCTTTCTCCGTATTATGTAGCGCTCATTACATATTCATGCAAGGAACATCGTCATGAGCAGCCACTTCACCCATCAGAAAGTCCTCGTCATCGGCGGCAGCCGGGGCATCGGCGCGGCCATCGTCCGCCGGTTCAGCAAGGAGGGCGCGGATGTCGCCTTTACCTATGCCGGGTCGAAGGACGCGGCGGATGCGCTGGCCGCCAGCACCGGCGCGACCGCCATCCGGTCCGACGCCGCCGTCCGCGACGAGGTGATCGGCGTGGTGAAGGCGCAGGGACCGCTGGATGTGCTGGTCGTCAATGCGGGCGTCGCCGTGATCGACGATTCGCTGGCCATCGACCCGGACGCCGTGGACCGGATGATCGACATCAATGTGCGCGCGCCCTATCACGCCGCGGTCGAAGCGGCCCGGCAGATGCCCGACGGCGGCCGCATCATCGTGATCGGATCGGTCAATGG
>NZ_MINO01000079.1 GCF_001757355.1 Sphingobium phenoxybenzoativorans | reverse complement strand
GGATCGGTCTAAGGGATAAGTCGCATGCGAACCGATCTTGATCATCTTCCCCCGGCCAAGGTGCGTGAGCTTGAGCGTGTTGTGCAGATCCTGTTCGAGGAGTTTGGCGATGCGCTGGCGGGGGCGACCGGCCGCAAGCGGCTGGGGCGTATCGGCAAGATCATTTTGTACGGCTCCTATGCGCGAGGCGGCTGGGTGGATGAGCCGCATACCGCCAAGGGCTATCAGTCGGACTTTGATCTGCTGATCATTGTGAGCGGCAAGGAGCTGACGGACCGGGTAGCTTATTGGTCGCGTGCGGAGGAGCGTCTGAACCGGGAGCGGGCGATCACGCGGACGCTGCGCACGCCAGTGAACTTCATCGTGCACAGTCTGCAGGAGGTGAATGACGGTCTGGCGCATGGGCGCTACTTTTTCATGGATGTGGCCCGTGACGGCATCGCCCTCTATCAGGCCAATGACAGTGAGCTCCACACCCCCAAGCCCAAGACCCCCGATCAGGCCCTCGCCATGGCCAGGGAGTATTTTGAGGAGTGGTTGCCTGCGGCGATGAGCGCTCAAAAAGGCTACCTATTTTTCATGTCCCAACGTGAACTACGAGACGCCGCATTTATTCTCCACCAAGCTGCCGAGCGGCTCTACCACTGCGTTCTTCTGGTCTGCACCTTCTACACACCTCATGTGCACAATCTCGCCTTTCTGCGGACGCAGGCGGAGCGGATAGATCGGCGGCTGGTCCATGTCTGGCCCTCGGACAATCGCAAGGAGCGGGCGATGTTCGAGAAACTGAAGGACGCTTATGTGAAGGCCCGCTACTCCAAACATTACCGCATCAGCGAGGAGGAGCTCAGCTGGCTTGGTACACAGGTCGAGGAACTTGGCCGCGTCGTCCATGCCGTGTGCAGCGAGAAGATCGCGGAGCTGGAGAAGGCCGCCGGGTGATCGAGCCATGACGATCAGAGCAGCATCGTCCGGTAGCCGCCGGCGGCCAAAGTCCGTGCATCCCTGAGCAGGCGCTTCACTGCCGAACGGACCCTGTCGGTGTGACTGTTCCACCCATAGTCGACCGCTGCACGGCCGAAGATCAGCGCACCAATCTCGCGCTGCGTGGCGCCGGATTGTAGGGCGTCGAACGCCTGCAACCGTTCTATTTCGCGGCACCAGAGCTGCGGGTTAATCGAAGGGCGCTGTGGCAGGCATAAAGTCTTCTGCAGCTGATGCAGCCGTCTTATCGCCCTCAAGCCAGGTGCTGCTGCATCAAAATCCGATATATGACAGGTCAGGTTTACAGGGCCATCGAGCAAACTGCCATCAACAATATCGAGGCGTAGACAGGATGCCGTTGATCCCACCAGCAACTGCTCATGCCCGTCACTATCTGTCGTATGCACGACATGTTCGCGCAACTGCGCGATGTCAAAACTGTCCGCCCCCCGGCTTCGCGCCCGTATTGCAGTCGCCCTGATTACGGCGGGGTCGCGCGCATGCGTCCAGAACAGCCGGGCGGTCTCCGCGGAATTTTCCGGTGCTTCCGCAAATACGCAGCCCCATGGCGCGGCATCGTCATCAACAGGTATGGCGAGATGAATGACGCCATCGCAGAATGTCGCGCGCGGGGCAGGGCGGCCCGTTGCGAAGGCGATATAGGCGGGATCGCGACGCTGCCATTCCCACATGATCGCGGCCCGCGACAAGGGTCTCCCCGGCATCAGCCGGGCGCCTTGCCCGCCCCTGAAATAGCATAGGTCCACGCTCATCTTCTCCTCCAGCAGCCATGTGGCGGGAGAAATCTGCGATCAGGCGGTTAACAAAAGCCGCATTTTTCGAACGATCGATTGCAACATTGCAATCAATTTTGGCGCGGTCTTTCTGTTGATGAGGGTCATTTCCGACCGCCTCCAGCCCGACCGTATTCAGCATGGTGTCGACCCTGCATTTATCAGGCACCGCGCTGCAGGGGGCAGCCGGACTGGAGGCGAATCATGGATGAGTTGGATCGTGCCGAACAGGCGAGAAACCGCAGTCCTTATCTGACTGTCTGGGAAACGTGCCAATATCTCAAAATTTCAGAGCGTGCCCTGAAGCGTTTCCGCATTCTTGGCACCGGCCCCAAATATCAGCGACACGCCAAGCTCATCCTCTATCATGTCGATGACGTCATTGCTTGGGCCAAGTCGCGCAATCAGGACAATGAGAGATGAGTCGGCTTGCTCTTGACGTCGACAGCTGGCGCCCTGCCCGTAAACGGCTTGATCGTCGGCTTCAGATCGTTGCAGCGGGTGTGGCCTTGTTCGCGCTCAGCGCAATGTTGCAACCCAGACCATTACTGGTCTGGAACGCAAGCGCCAGCGCGCCGGTTGGGCTGTATTTTATATGGCCTGGAGGTCGCCCGTCCCAACACGACATGGTTGTCGCCAGGCTCGCATCGCCCTGGCGCGACATGGCTGCACTACGCCATTATCTTCCGGAAAATGTGCCTCTGGTGAAGCGGATTGCCGCTGTCTCCGGCGACCTTGTCTGCGCGACGGGAACCAATATTTTCGTAAATGGAAAGCTGGTGGCCAAGCGGCTGCGCCGGGACTCCCGGGCGCGCATCCTGCCTTGGTGGGACGGCTGTCACCGCCTTCGCGATGATGAGCTGTTTCTGCTGATGCCGGGACAGAAATGGTCGTTTGACGGGCGCTATTTCGGGGTGACACGGGCCAGGGACGTGCTTGGGACTGCGTGGCTCTTGTGGCGCCGATGATCATTGCTGGCGCATCTGCCATGCTGGCGGCGGCGTCCCCGGGAACCGCCGACAGCATCACCCGATGGCAATCCCATATAGCGGAAGCGTCGCAGCGGTTCGGGATTCCCGAGCACTGGATCCGCCATGTGATGGCCGTGCAAAGTGCTGGCCAGACCATGCAAAATGGCCGACCCATCCGGTCACGCGCCGGTGCGATGGGGCTGATGCAACTCATGCCGGATACCTGGAAAGTCCTGCACGACGCGCTCAATCTGGGATCCGACCCAGACGATCCGCGCGACAATATCCTCGCGGGGACAGCCTATTTGCGGGAAATGTATGACAGCTTTGGTTATCCCGGACTCTTCGCCGCCTATAATGCGGGACCTGGGCGTTATGGCGATTTTCTGGCCGGCAAACGCGCTTTGCCGCGCGAAACCAGCCTGTATCTGCGATCGATAACTGACCGAATAGATGGCGCGACGGAAACAGAAAAAGACCAGGCGCCGACACTTTTCATCGCCACCGGCGAAGACAAACCTGGCGGGGAACGCGGCATATTTGTTGTGAAAAGGACGTTGCCATGATGCGGCCGTGCCAATTACCCGCAAAGGGAAAACAGCTGTGCGGTGAACATTTCTGGGCGCAAAGTCTGCCGCGATGCTCGCCTCGGTGAAATTAGATATTTCGGTTTTCTGGGCGGTGATTTCGCGTGGAGAAAAGAGGGGTGGGACACAAGATTGAAGGCTTGTCTCGCGGGATAGACTAGGAAGCCGTTTTTGCAGCGCAATTCCGGGAGCGCCGCTCGCAAATGTTAGAGACAGTAACGAGACAATTTGTATCGAGCCTTTTCAAGCGAGAAAACTGGTGATGATAGGCAAATGGATGACGATGACTTCCGCCCTGAAATATCCTCAGCAAAATCGGGCAGCCAGGAAGCGAAAAATTACTTCGGTCAACTGAAGCGGAAAATGGGCGGCCTTCGCAGATTGAAACGATCGTCCGGTTCAGGAAACAGACTACATGCCCAGGGGCGGGGTGCTGCCGTCGGCGCGCTGCTCAAGTCGCGCGCATCTGGCGGTGCATCGGCGAGGCGCCGCGTGATGGTCAAAGTGAGGCGCCTTGAACTTCCCGTCTCGACGCGTGCACGGACCGCTGCCCATATTCGCTATATTGCGCGAGACGGCGCCGCACGAAATGGTGGCCCGCCGGAGTATTATCTTTCCGATGATGACCACGCCGATATCAAAGCCTTCGCACAGCGATGCGAACGGGATCCCGGACATTTTGCGATTACCGTGTCGCCAGAGGATGGAGATCAGCTATCAGATCTCAGACCCTTTGTCCGGAAACTCATGGCCGAGGTCGAGCAAGATCTGGGTACGAGGCTCGACTGGATCGCCGTAGATCATTTCGATACCGGCCGGCCGCACAGCCATATCCTCCTTCGGGGTGCTGATGAAATGGACCGACCGCTGCTGATTGCGCAGAACTATATCACCCATGGCATACGCGACCGGGCCTGTGAGCAGATAGTGGCCGAGCTTGGACCGGCGCTGGACAAAGACCGCCTGGTGGCGATGCGCCGGGAAGTCAGCCTCGAAATGCCCATCGCGCTTGACCGGAAGCTCTTTGACGATCTCTCTGCGGCCGGGCAAGTCTGCGCAATCCAGGATGACCCTTTTGAGCAGTCTCTCCGGACGCGAAGATTACGCGCGCTCGAGCTGATGGGACTTGCCCGCTCGCAAGGTGCGCTGATCTGGCGCCTCGAGGAGGATTTCATGGGGCAGCTGGAGGGGCTTCAGAACCGTAGGGTGCGGCTCGAACGGATGCGTCACATTATGATTGATCGGGGTCAGCTTCGCGGCACGTCCGAATTTCATGTCCTCGATCTTGATCAGCTGCCACCGGAGGGTCTGGCCGGCGCGCTGGTAAAAAATCCCGAACGGGGAACCGCCAAAGCACAGCTTGAAATCATGCTCGATAGCATAGATGGACGGGTCTACAGCATCGACCTGTCGGAGGCATCGGGGCTTCCGGAAATGCAGGCAGGCATGGTAATCCGTATCTCCAGCGATCCGGAGGCACGAGTTGGCGAACCCGGAACTGACGACAGCCCGTCCGATCGCGGTGTCATAAAGCCGGCGATCGCAATATTGTCGCGTGCCCCGCTCGACCGTCTGCCGGACTATGACGGGCCAACCTGGCTCGATGAGCTGAAAGCAGACACCGGGCTGCCGCCGATCAGGGATGCGGGATTTGGCAGGGAACTGCGCGCCGCACAACGGCAGCGAGCGCAATGGCTCATGGAGCAGGGGCTGGGAGATGAAAGCAGTGACATGTCGCGTCTTCTTCCCGTTCTTCGGCAGCGGGAATTTTTTCGGCTCACAGGACAGGTGTCAGACGAGCTGGGCTTGGAAAACCGCGATACTGCGTACGGCAGCGCCTTCAAATCCGGCACTCTCCTGCGTAGCATCGATCTGCCTCGCGGCCGCTTTGCTCTTTTCGAGCATGGACATCAGTTCAGGCTTGTTCCCTGGGAGCCCGCTTTCGAAAAATATGTGAGGCCGGATCATTCGGGCGTCGAATTTGAAGATGATGCGCCAGAGTGGCAGAGAGGCCGTGGCCGTGAGGGGCCAACCATCAGCTGAAGCCGACGCTGTTCTGCGGCCACAGGCACTCGGGGCGCTGCCTTCCGCCATGAGATTGTTTCCGTCAGTTTGCCAAACGGACCGTCAAAAGGGATGTTGATCTGGAACAGCGGCTTGCGCCATGAGGGGTCAGCCCTGCGTATCAGGACAAACCCAGAATGAGGAAAATCAGGACCCTATGCCGCGTCGCGCTTTCCATTTGCGTTCCGAGGCCAAATTCCCGGCAATGATCGTCAGTGCAGTGGCTTTGCTGGAACATCGCCTACGTCATCGCCGGGCTGGCGCACTGCGGGCGTGAGCGATCCGGGATATACAACAGGCGTCATGTCGAGCTGGCAACTCGATATGACCGACTATGGTTGCGTGCTCACCGTCTATGTCGCCGGATCGAGTGACGAGGTGAAAAAAGGCGACGGTGAACCCGTGATGATCGCTCTGACTGACGAACAGCTGAAGATCGTGAACTCAGACCTCGCGCGTGCCATTGAGAGTTTTGACCGGGAATTATGGGGCAGACCGAAACTCTGGCGGCGCCTGTTACGCCGCATCCGGCCTGGAGGTGGCAAATCGTAATTCCGCAGCTTCAGGCCAAATCACATATGCCGTTCGAGTCCGCGAAACCCTTTTGGTACGGCTGAACAATTATTGTGCAGGCCAAAACGATAGGTGCGCCTCGGCATGGCGTCGATTGTCAGCCGTTCCAGCATCATCTTCCATTCCTGAGGCGCTCGCTCAACCGGCCCCATGGCCGACAGAAGCTGCTGCCGCAATTTGATCCAGCGATGCTGCTCTTCGATAGTCTTGAACATGGCGTACCTCCGCGCAGAAGACGGCCGCGACGCGGAACGGTTCCCAAAATGAGACGAGCCGAGTCCTTGTAGCGTCCCATTGCGGGACAGTTCCGGCAGCATCGCGTCGTGACCGTCCAGCGGTCCCGTCAGGAGGTGCGGGCACGATCTGCTCGCGCGAATCGCCGGCGCAATCCGCACCTTGTCTGCTGACTCAGATGCGGAAGGGTCCGCAAAGGACCGCAATGGCTCGCAACGGTCCGGAATGGTCCGCATCGGCGCCTGTCCCGGCCAGCCAAATTACCGGATTCTATGTCCATCACCGCAGAGCTCTCCTCAGTGGTGGCTGGAGCAGTCCGTGACACCAACGAAAATCCTCCTGGGGCAGATACTCACAGTCCTCGCCATCATCATGGCAGGCATGTGGATCGCGACCCAATGGGTGGCGAGCGCACTTGCCTATCAACCGGAGCTTGGCGCTGCATGGTTCAGCCTGTTCGGGTTTCCCGTCTATCATCCCTGGGCGCTCTTTCCGTGGTGGTATGCGTTTGACGCCTATGCTCCGCACATATTCGATACCGGCGGCGCGATGGCCGCGGCCAGCGGTTTTCTGGGCTGTGGCGCGGCGATATTCGGCTCCATCTGGCGCGCACGCCAGTCGGGCAACGTTACAACCTATGGATCGGCGCGCTGGGCCACGGCAAAAGATGTCGCGCGGGCCGGGCTTTTCGGCAATGCAGGCGTATTTTTGGGCCGCTTTGCCGGTCGTTATCTCAGGCATCATGGGCCTGATCATATTATCGCCTTCGCGCCGACACGCAGCGGCAAGGGCGTGGGCCTGGTCGTTCCGACATTGCTCAGCTGGACTGGCTCAGCAGTCATCCATGACATCAAGGGAGAAAATTGGGAGCTGACCGCAGGCTGGCGGAGTTCCTTCTCCCACTGCCTCCTTTTCAACCCGAATGATGTGCGTTCCGCACATTATAATCCGCTGCTTGAAGTCCGTCGCGGCGAGGAGGAAGTCCGCGACGTCCAGAACATCGCCGATATACTGGTAGATCCCGAAGGGGCGCTGGAGCGCCGTTCTCACTGGGAAAAGACCGCCCATTCATTGCTGGTCGGCACCATACTTCATATCCTCTACACCGGGGAAGAGAAAACCCTGGCGCGGGTCGCCACCTTCCTCAGCGATCCGGAGCGCAGCTTCGAAGCCACGCTGCATCACATGATGCGCGCCAACCATCTGGGCACGAGCAAAGAGCCGAAATCGCACCCCACCATTGCCTCGGCCGCGCGCGAGCTTCTCAACAAATCGGAAAATGAGCGCTCCGGTGTCCTGTCGACGACCATGTCCTTTCTTGGTCTCTACCGTGACCCCGTCATCGCAGAGGTGACCTCGCGGAGCGACTGGCAAATCATGGACCTTGTCGAGGCGGCCAGCCCTGTGTCGCTTTATCTGGTCGTTCCGCCGTCCGACATCTCACGGACCAAACCGCTTGTACGGCTTATCCTCAATCAGATCGGTCGTCGCATGACCGAGAATCTCCGTCAGGCACCCGATGTAAAACGGCACAAATTGCTGCTGATGCTTGACGAATTTCCAGCGCTGGGACGCCTTGAATTTTTCGAGACCTCGCTTGCTTTCCTGGCTGGCTATGGGGTGCGCGTCTTTCTTATCGCTCAAAGTCTCAATCAGATCGTCAAGGCCTATGGCGAGAATAACGCCGTCCTCGACAACTGCCATGTCCGGGTCGCTTTCTCAACCAATGACGAGCGGACAGCAAAGCGCGTGTCCGATGCGCTGGGCACGGCGACCGAACAGAGATCAATGCGCAACTATGCTGGACATCGGCTCGCTCCCTGGCTTTCGCATGTCATGGTCAGCCGTCAGGAAACCGCTCGCGCATTGCTGACGCCGGGCGAGGTCATGCAGTTGCCAGCTACGGACGAACTGGTCCTCGTATCGGGTACGCGGCCGATCCGCGCTTCGAAATTGCGTTACTATGAGGATGTCAATTTCAAGGTCCGCGTCAAGCCGGCTCCTGCACTCGGCAAGGGTGTCTACGCTGACCTGCCGGAGCCGCGCGGCAATCCCTGGGCCAATATGGGCAAGACAGAGGATGCCGTTGCTGGCCCTGTCAAACCGGCGCCGACCGCGGGAGGGCGGGAGCAGGTGCGTATGCCCGAGCCGCCGGAAAGAAAGCCATCTGCCGCCCTACGGGTTCGCGACGATCTCGGCATAGGCGATGACGAGGACGTCGAGGCGGCGGATCCGGTTACCGACCGCCATGTGACCGATCGCATGCGCCTGCCTTCGCCGGTCACTGCCGCGCTCGCATTCAACGAGACACGCGGCCGCAATGACCAACCCTTTCTGGATCTGTGGTGATTTCATGCGTCAGACAAAAACCCGCTATCAGCTGTTCCTGTCGGAGCCACTCAGTCGTCGGCTCGAGGCGCTCGCCGACAGGCAAAAGATTCCAAAGTCGGCCCTTCTGGAGCAGGCCCTGACTGTCTGGCTCGATCGTATGGGAGCCAGCGCGCTTGAGGACAGATTTGGTCGCAGGATCGAACTGGTGTCCGTGGCACTGGCCCGGCTTGAACGGAACAACGCTGTTCTTCTGGAGACCTTGGCGCTTTTTATCCGCTACGAACTTTCGCTTTATCCACCGCTCGCTGATGACGACAAGGCCGGCCGCGCCGCCGGGCGCATGCGGTTCGAGAAATTTGTCGCGCTGGTCGCCAAACAGCTGACATCCGGCAAGCGCACCCTTGAAGATGCTTTCGACAAAGGCAATGCGCCATGAACGCGGCTCTTTCCGCACAGCGGCGGCGCGCCATGCTCAAAAGTGCAATGGGACCGATGATTTCGGCCGCGCTCGTCGATCCGCATGTTGTCGAGATCATGGTCAATCCTGACGGCATATTGCGTTTCGACAGTCTGGGCACAGGGAAAAGCACTACCGATATCCGCTTCGCGCCGGCCGAGGTGGAAAGGATTATCCGTCTTGTCGCCAGTCATGCCCGAGATGACATTCATCCGGGCGCGCCAATCATCTCCGCAGAACTGCCCGCACATGAGGAGGGCCAGGCAGGGGAGCGGTTTGAAGGCATATTGCCGCCGATAGCGACCGCCCCCTGTTTCTCGATCCGGAGACCTGCGACAAGAATTTACGGACTGGATGATTATGTCACCGACGGGATCATTACAGTTCCTACGGTATCACTACTGCGCGATGCCATCGCGCAACGACGCAATATCCTGATCGCTGGCGGGACCAGTTCCGGAAAAACGACATTTGCCAACGCGCTGCTTGCGGAGCTGTCGAGCCGTGATGAGCGGGTAATCCTGATCGAGGATGTCCGGGAACTGCAATGTCCGGCACCTGATCTGATAGCTCTTCGCACCAGACGCGGCGTGGCGAGCATGACCGATCTTGTGCGCTCGACATTGCGCCTGCGTCCCGACCGTATCGTGATCGGCGAGGTACGGGGCGCCGAGGCGCTCGATATGCTCAAATCCTGGAACACCGGCCATCCTGGCGGTTTTGCTACCGTGCATGCGAACAGCGCGCTGTCGGCTCTCTACCGGATCGAGCAATTGATCCAGGAGGTGGTGGCCACGGTACCACGCCATCTGATCGCCGACGCGATCGACCTCGTCATTTTCATCGCCGGACGCGGCAGTGCCCGCAGGATCACAAGCATCGCGTCGGTCAACGGCCTCACGCCCCAGGGTGACTATGCCCTGACCGAGCAGCTCCCTTCCCATTCACAACAAGGAGATCGAACATGATGTCTCTGCCACGCTCACGCTCATCAAGACTTTATCGCCCGATCCTCCTCGCAATGGGTGCTGGCTATGGTCTGTGTCATTCAGCATTCGCCTATGCCGCGGGTTCAGGCATGCCCTGGGAAGAACCGCTTCAGCAATTGCTTGAATCCGTCCAGGGGCCGGTTGCAAAGATCCTGGCTGTCATAGTGATCATCATCACCGGCCTCTCCCTTGCTTTCGGCGAGTCCGCGGGCGGGATCCGGCGGCTCATCCAGATTGTCTTTGGTCTCTCCATCGCTTTCGCCGCATCCTCCTTCTTCCTGAGCTTCTTCAGCTTCGGCGGCGGAGCGCTGATATCATGAGCGATACGCCAGTGCCTCCCAGTCCATCCAACGGATATGAGGTTCCAATCCATAGTGCACTCGGCGCGCCGATCCTCCTGGCAGGGGCGCCGCGTGGAATTGCCATACTCAACGGCACTATCTCCGCAGCTCTCGGTCTGGGCCTCCAGCAGTGGCTCGCCGGCCTGTGCCTATGGTGCATAGGTCATAGTCTTGCCGTCTTTGCTGGCCGCCATGATCCGGATTTTGCGCCGGTCATCCTGCGACATGTACGGCAGAAAGGATGGTTCACATGTTGAACCTTCGCGAATATCGCGCGACGGCTGACCGGCTTGCGGACCATCTGCCCTGGGCAGCGATCGTCGCGCCAGGTGTGGTCCTTAACAAGGATGGCAGTTTCCAGCGCAGCTTTGCCTATAGAGGGCCTGACCTTGAAAGCGCGACGCCGGCGGAACTGGTAGCGGCAAGCGCGCGCGCCAACAATATGCTCAAGCGGTTCGGGTCAGGCTGGGCACTGTTCTTCGAGGCAGTGCGGCTGGAAGCCGTCGACTATCCGGACAGTATATTCCCGGATGCCACGTCATGGCTCGTCGAGGAAGAGCGGCGCGCGGCATTCCAGGCCGCCGGAGCGCATTATGAGAGCCGGTATTATGTAACTCTCACCTGGCTGCCGCCGACGGACAGCAGCGACAATCTGCTGCGGCGCTTCATCGAGAAGACAGACCGGGAGACAAGCCGCGACTGGCGTGCGGATCTTGGCCGATTTGTCGTGCTGACTGATCGCGCGCTGGATTTGATGCGTGCGTTCATGCCTGAGGTGCGCGCACTCGATGATCGCGGCACACTAACCTATCTTCACGCTACAATTTCCAGTCGCCGACACGAAGTCGGAGTGCCGGAGACGCCAGCCTATCTGGATGCGCTTCTTGCCGATACGCCGCTCCTCGGCGGGCTGGAGCCGCGACTTGGCGATCAGCATCTGCGGACTGTCACAATATTGGGTTTCCCCAATATGAGCCGGCCCGGCTTCCTGGATGCGCTGAACCATCTTGATTTTGGCTATCGCTGGGTGACGCGGTTTATCCCGCTCGACAAGACAGATGCCACGAAAGTGCTCAATCGGCTTCGGCGCCAATGGTTCAGCAAACGCAAGTCCGTCACCACGCTGCTTCGGGAGGTTATGTACAATCAGCCCGCGCAGTTGCTGGACAGCGATGCTGACAACAAGGTGGCTGATGCCGATCTGGCATTGCAGGCGCTTGGCGCGGATCATGTGACCTTTGGCTATCTGACCATGACGATCACTGTGTCTGACCGCTCGGCGGAGCAGGCTGGAGAAAAGATCCGCGCGGTCGAGCGGATCATCAACGGTCTGGGTTTTACGACCAAGCTGGAAACGATCAACGCGGTCGAGGCGTGGCTCTCGTCACTTCCTGGTCAGGTTTATGCGAATGTCCGGCAGCCTCTGCTGCACAGTCTCAATCTTGCTCACCTGATGCCGCTTTCCGCGGTCTGGGCCGGACCGGAAAAGAATAGCCATCTTCATGGACCACCGCTTCTCTATGCCCAGACACCAGGGACGACGCCGTTCCGCCTGTCCACCCACGTAAGCGATGTCGGGCATATGATGGTCGTCGGCCCGACCGGGGCCGGGAAATCCGTTCTGCTTGCTCTGCTCAGCCTGCAATTCCGCCGATACGCAGGGGCGCAGATATTCATATTCGACAAGGGCTTTTCAGCTCGGGCCGCTGTGCTTTGTATGGGTGGAACCCACCATGCGCTTTCCATCGGTGGGAAAAGCGGAGGGCCCGCCTTCCAGCCCCTGCGAAATATCGATGATATCGAGGAACGAAGCTGGGCGGCGGCTTGGGTAGCTGCGCTGCTGATCCACGAGAAAATCGTCGTCGATCCCTTGGTGAAGGACGCTGTCTGGACGGCCCTCGCCAGTCTCGCCACCGCGCCTGAAAATGAGCGAACCCTTACCGGACTTGCCGCGCTGCTACCGTCCAACGCCCTGCGTTCCGCGATCATGCCTTACACGCTGGAAGGGCCCTGGGGCAGTCTGCTTGATGCGTCGGAAGAAACTGTTCAACTGAGCGACGTGCACTGCTTCGAGACCGAAGCACTGATGGGGCATGATGCCATTCTCGCGCCGGTTCTGACCTATCTTTTCCATCGGCTCGAAGCACGATTTGACGGCAGGCCAACACTTCTCATTCTCGATGAGGCGTGGATTTTCCTCGATCATCCCCTGTTTGCATCGCGTATCCGGGAATGGCTCAAGACCCTGCGAAAGAAAAATGTCGCAGTCGTTTTTGCGACACAAAGCCTGGCGGACATCAGCGCCAGCGTTATCGCACCCGCGATCATTGAAAGTTGTCCACAGCGTATTCTGCTGCCCAATGACCGGGCGGTCGAACCGCAGGCGCGACGGGCCTATGAAGCATTCGGACTGAACAGCCGTCAGATCGAACTGGTGGCTCGCGCAACGCCCAAACAGCATTATTATCTTCAATCCTCCCGCGGAAACCGCCTCTTCGACCTGGGTCTTGGTCCGCTGACGCTCGGCATTTGCGGTGCGTCCGATCCTCACAGTCAGCGACTGATCGACACGATATTGGCTGACCCGTCGAGTTCGGATTTCGCGGCCCGGTTTTTCATCGCGATCGGGGAGGAATGGGCTTCCACGCTGGTCAGCCGATTTTCTGTGGCTGCCAGCCATATTCAACCAGAGGAAAGTCAATCATGAAGCACTTCCCCGTCCAGAAATATATGGTCGCTGCCGTAATGGGGCTGGCAGCCGGCGCATCGCTCGGAATGGCATTGATCGTCCCTGCGACGCCAGCCAGGGCCTTTGTAGTATTCGATCCTAGCAACTACGCGCAAAATCTTCTGACAGCGGCGCGCGCACTTAATCAGATCAATAATCAGATAAAATCCTTGCAGAATGAAACCATGATGCTTGGCCATATGGCGAAGAACCTGACCAGGATAGATTTTCCGCAACTCAGGCAAATCACGCAAAGTCTTGAGCAGATCGATCATCTCATGGGCGAGGCACAGTCAATCGGCTTTCGCATGGAACATGTGGATGAGCAGTATCGAAGCCTGTTCCCGGCGGGCATTGACAGCAATGCCGGGACAGCGAGTCATGTCACACAGGCGCGTGCCCGTCTCTCAAGCGCGATGGCAGCATTCAAACAGACAATGGAAGTCCAGGGGCGGGTCGTCGAAAATGTCGAAAGCGACGGGAAACTGCTCGCGGCCATGGTGGCCAAAAGTCAGGATGCCGAAGGCGCGCTCCAGGTGGCGCAGGCGACCAATCAGCTTCTCGCCCTCACTGCTAAACAGCAATTTCAGATCCAGGCCATGATGGCTGCCCAATATCGTGCCGAAAGCATTGAGAAGAGCAGGCGAGCCCAGGCGGAAGCCGATGCGCAGGCCGCAACACGGAAGTTTCTCGGCTCCGGTACTGCCTACACACCCCGATAGGCTAGCCTGTTCAGGCGTGGAACCGGTCAGGGAAGGCTAACCCACGCCGCCGCGAGGCCTGGCTTTTGCAGTGTGGGCCTCGCGGCACAGTTTTTCAGGAATTAATCCCATGCATGACCTCAATGTCATTGACGACTTCATGGCGGACTTCATCCGCTATATTGACGGCGGCTTTGGACTGCTCGGGCCCGATGTCGGGTTCCTCACATCAACGCTGATCGGCATCGATGTCACGCTGGCGGGTCTGTTCTGGACGCTGGGCGGTGAGCAGGATGTCATGACGAAATTCCTGCGCAAAATCCTTTATGTTGGTGCCTTCGCTTTCATCCTCAATCGATTTTCCACCCTGTCGGAGATTATTTTCCGGTCATTTGCGACGATGGGCCTGACGGCTGGCGGCGGCAACATGAGTGCGGAGGATCTGCTTCGGCCGGGCCAGCTTGCAGGCACCGGCTTCACCGCGGCCTGGCCGCTGCTCGAACAGGTCGCCGCCCTTATGGGCTTTACGAGCTTCTTCGACAATTTTCTCAGCATCGCCATTCTGCTCTTCGCATGGACCGTCGTCATACTCGCATTCTTCATCCTCGCCGTTCAGATGTTTGTCACGATCATCGAGTTCAAGCTGACAAGCCTCGCCGGTTTCGTGCTTGTCCCGTTCGCTCTCTGGAACCGTACCGGCTTTCTCGCTGAACGCGTCCTCGGACATATCGTCGGATCGGGCATCAAGGTCATGGTGCTTGCCGTGATCGTCGGCATCGGATCCGGTTATTTCACGGCTTTTACCAGTGCTGCCGCCGGTCAGGAACCAGGTGTGGGTGAGGCCATGAGCCTGATGCTCGCAGCACTTGCCCTCTTTGGCCTGGGTATATTCGGCCCGTCCGTCGCGTCCGGGCTGATAGCTGGCGGTCCTCAGCTGGGCGCCGGAGCCGCGACAGGTACCGTCATCGGTGCGGCCAGTTTCGCGGCTGCAGGCGGAGCAGCCGCTTATGGCGCTGCGCGAGCCGGACTGGCCGCAGTCCAGGCTGGCACCTATGTCGGCGCAGCTGCTGCCGCCGCATATGGTTTTGGGCGGGAAGCAGGCGCAGGTCCTGGCGCGGTCGCAGGATTGGCGGGGGTCGCCCAGGCCGCCTCCGGCATTGTCCGCAAGTCTTTCAGCAATGCGCTGGGTCTGGAGAGCGCTGCTGCATCGGGAAGCACTGCAAGCCGCTCAGCATTGTCACAGGGCGACGACGGAGCTGATCAGTCAAGTACTACTAGGGCGACGCCCGCCTGGGCCCGGTCGCTGCGCCGGCAGCAAACTGTTCGACATTATCGTCACCTCGCGGCCCAGGCGGTGGGCGCTGGCGAGCGGGGCGGCTCGGGCATCACAGCTGACATCAGGGAAAAGGATGATTGATCGATGTTTTTCAAGAGAAGCATTCAAAGATATGGGCAGAGCGGCGAAGCAACAACACCCTATAGTCGCGCGGGTCAGGTGTGGGACGAGAGGCTGGGTACTGCCAGCGCGCAGGCCTGCAACTGGCGCCGCATGGCCTTCGGCGCGCTGCTCCTGAGTGCGGGCCTCTCGACAGGTCTTGTCTGGCAGTCAGTGCAGAACCGAGTCGTTCCTTACATAGTGGAAGTGGACAAGCTCGGTGAGGCGAGGGCTGTCACTGAGGCCGAGACACTCTACGAGCCGACGGATCCACAGATCGCATGGCATCTGGCGCGCTTTATCGAGAATATACGCTCTGTTTCGCTTGACCCCGTGGTGACGCGTCAAAACTGGCTCAGTGCATATGACTTCGTCACGAGACGTGGCTCAACATTTCTTGATGATTATGCGAGGCGCGTCCCCCCATTCTCACGACGTGAGGGAC
>NZ_MINO01000078.1 GCF_001757355.1 Sphingobium phenoxybenzoativorans | reverse complement strand
GTGCGCGCATTGACCTTGGCCAGGCTGGCGGGCAGCAGGCCGTCGCGGGCCATGACGAAGAAGATGCGGCTTTGCCCGTACAGGAAGGCGAGGATCACCGTGGGCAGCGCGATGATCGCCGCCGCGCCGATGATCGCCGCCGTGCCGCCCTGCCCCAATTGGCGCAGGATCAGCGCCAGCGGCTCCGGGCTGTTGGCATAGACGGTGTAGGACATCGATCCCACCGCGACCGCCGCCACGCCGACATAGACGGCCGTGCAGACCGCCAGCGACCCGATGATGCCGATCGGCAGGTCGCGCCCCGGCCGCTTCGCTTCCTCCGCCGCCGTCGAAATCGCGTCGAAGCCGTAAAAGGCGAAGAAGATGATCGCCGCCGCCGCCATCACGCCGCGCTGCACGCCATCGACATCATGCTTCGCAAAGCCATAGGGCATGAAGGGCTTGAAATGCGACGCATCGAAATGCGGCAGCGCGACGACAACGAAGATCAGCAGCGCAATGATTTTCACCAGCACCAGTATCGCATTCACCGTCGCGCTTTCCTTGGTGCCGAGCGCCAGCAGGCCGGCGACGACCGCGACGATCAACATCGCCGGAATGTTGATCAGGCCGCCGGCATGCGGCCCGGCGGACATGGCGAGCGGCAGGTCAAGGCCGATCGAGTGCAGGAAGCCCACGGCATAGCCCGACCAGCCCACGGCCACCGCGCTCACCACCAGCGAATATTCCAGGATCAGGCTCCAGCCCACGACCCAGGCGATGATCTCGCCCAGCACGACATAGCTGTAGGTATAGGCGCTGCCCGACGCCGGGATCATCGTCGCCACCTCGGCATAGGCCAGCGCGGCGCAGGCGCAGATCGCGCCCGCAATCAGGAAGGAGAGGGTGACGGCCGGCCCGGCGAGATTGGCGCCGACGCCGACCAGCGTATAGATGCCGGTGCCGACGATCGCCCCCACGCCCAGGGCGACAAGATGCCACCAGCTAAGCGTCGGATTGAGGCGATGATGGCTGGCAAGGCTATCGAGTCCGACCGCCTTGCGCTGCATCCAGTTCTTCATGCCCATGTCCCTCCCCGGTGGCCGGAGAGGGAGTGTAGGGGCGAAATCAGGCGGTGACCAGAGTCCCGCCCGCGCGTGAACTGTTCAGCCCTGACGTGCGAAAGTCGCGCTTCAGTTGATCCGCGACACGGATCGACATGGCCACGATCGACAGGGTGGGATTGGCGTAGCCGCCGGTCGGAAACACGCTGGATCCGGAGATCATCAGATTGTCCACGCCATGCACGCGGCACTGGGAATCCACCACGCCCTTTGTGGGGTCGTCATGCATCCGGGTCGCGCCCATGAAGTGGGTGGTGGAGCTGGTCTTGACCTCGACCGGATCCTGCACCTTGAACTCGCCGATGCCGCTCTTGCGGATTTCGCGGGCCATGATCTGTTGCGACTTGCGCACCATGTCCATGTCCGCATCATTCCAGGTGCAGTGGATTTCGATCCGGCGGTTGCCGAGCGCGTCCAGCTCCTTGCCCAGGACGATCCGGTTATCCCGGCGGGGCGGCTGCTCCACTTGGTGCAGGACTTCGAAATGGTCGAATTCCTCCGACGGCCTTTCCCTGTTGGACCAGCCGCCAATGCCCAGATGGGAAATCGGCGCGAACAGGCGGTCATAGAACTGGCGGCCGATGCCATCGACGCCCTTTGCCGCGGTGAAGATGTCGCCGATATTGAACTTGCCGCGCTTCTGCATGGCGGCGCGCAGGCGCTGCGACGCCTGGAACCCGGCCTCCCGCCGCGCGCCCATGCTGCGCCGGGGGAACAGGATGCCGCTCAGGTTCACGCACTGCTCCTGGCGCAGCACCTCGTCGGTGAGCTGCAGATGGCCCATCGCCGACATGCCGTCGATGCGGCGCAGATCGTAAAGCGCCATGCGGTCGATCAGATCGCGCGAGGCGGGCGTGAAGGTGCCGCCGAACAGCAGGGGGTGATCCATGAAATAGCGGCCAACCAGGTCATTCTGGTTGCCGATGCCGTTCTGGTGCCGGTCGGTCGAGGCCAGCAGCAGTTGCGGCGTCGACAGGCCGCCCTGGGCCAGCACGAACATGTCAGCCTCGAAGGTGACCTCATGGCCCGGCGCGGTGGTCGCGCGCACGGCGGTAATCCGCTTGCCGCCCTCGTCCATGTCCAGCTTCGTGGCGGTGGCGTTGTAATAGACGCTGACATCGCGGGATGCGTTGATCGCCGCGCGATAGGTTTTCAGGATCACCTCTTTATAGGCGAAATGGAACATGCCGGTCCGTACGCCGGTGCCTTGCAGCGCCAGCGCGCTGGTTTCGGCGCTTTCCCAATCGGCGGGCGTATAGCTGCGCGCATCCAGGTCGAACCAGGACTGCGCCCGGTCATAATAAGGCGCGAAGTCGGAATAGGGGACGGCCCAGCCGCTATCGTCGATCCATGGCCGCGCCTCGAAATCGGCGGCGGTCATCGGCAAAAGGCGGAGGTGGTTGGGTCCCAGGCCCGCATTGACGTGCCACAAAACGCCGTTGCCGCCGAACTGCCGGTTGGTCCAGATGCCGCGATGATCGGGAAAGACCGACGTCTTGGCCGGTTGCCCCAGATCGCTGGCGTCCTTGTCCAGCCCGCCGCTTTCTATGATTGAAACGGATATGCCCGCATTCAGCAATTCTGTAGCAAGGGCGACACCGGCCGGACCTGAACCAACAATGCAAATGCCCGAACGGATGACGCTATCCTGATCAAGGGTCTTGGTATCGACAAACATGAAGTGGCAACTCCCCCGGCGTAACCCGGACTATGCGATGTTCAAATCGGCATCCCCCCACAGGCCTGCCATTTCAGTTCAGTATAAAGGCCGTCAGGCGAGTGGTCCTCTCGCGCATGCCGGCCGGCGTGCATATCTGCGGCAATCAAGTTCCGCCGCTTTATTACGACGAATTGCGATCACCCCCAGAATAATAATGACGAACAGTTCCAACGAAAAGGCGGAAACCGTCAGTGAAAGGGAAATCATGTTTGGAAAGTCCAGCGAACCGCCCAACAAGGATTGCCAAACACCAAACGAACTCCGCGCTCCTATCGGCGATAACATTAACAATTCCGTAAATAACGAAACCAACAGAGCGCCGCCGCACAGCACCAACACCATAAGAACGCCTATCATTGGCTGAATCTGATATTTGGGCGGCTTCATGCGATTCCTTTACATAGGTTATAGGGCATGAGGATTTGACAAAAAGCAAATGACAAAAGCGCGAAAAGGAATGTGGTTTCCTTTTGTCTCTTTACGGGATGAGGGGTGAGGCGGGTCCGCCTCTTTGCGAAGGCCCAACCGGCGCAAGGCCGCACGCCATATCGTCCGTCGCACACCCTGCCACCGCATGCTGCGGGGCAACAAAAAGCTGATATAAATCAATGTTTCTGCTTCATGTCTAACGACGCTCCGCCATCCCGGCGACCAGCGCCGGGCATGGCTCCCTTGCCTGCCCGCATCATGGGATGGGTTGGGATGCGGTATCGGGCGGGGCGCAAAAATTTTTTTGGCGCGAACGGTTCAGGCTGGACAACTTCGCCCCGCCAGCCAGAGCGACTCGCGCGCCGGACGGCCGTTTACTGGATGAAAGGGAGGCGTTAGGGCTTCGAAGCCATGGGACTGGTCGAGGCATGGCTGTAAAAATGGCGAGTATCGACCGTCGGTGGGGGCATGTGTTGCGGTGAGGCCGACGCCAAGCTTGATCCGCTCCATCTGCGCGGAATGCAGCGTCGGCTGCGGGGTTGTCGCGCGTACGCGCGATGACCGGCGCGTCGAGCTGGAAGGGGACATGCGCCATCCCGCGAATCGGGGCGATCTTTGCCACCGCGCCGTTCAGCCGGGCGAATCCGCATCTCTGGACCAGCGCCTGCTGCATCCGAAAATCCAGGGCAGGAAAGCGGGTTGGCCCAGGGCCGCAGCCCATATCGCAAAGCGCCTGGCCGATTTCGTCGCGCGCCATGGTCCGCAAAGCGTCGCCATGCGCTTGTCCGACCGGTTGCTGACCGAAGATTATTATATCGCGAACAAGATGATGAAGGGCTTCATCGGATCGGCGGACATCGCCCTCCTCCCGGACCCTCATTCTCCGGCCCTTCAATCTCCGGCAGATGCGCTGATCATGGCGTTGGGCGAGGATGTCGTGCCCGCGACGGCCGACGACATCGACCGGGCGAAGCTTGTCATCATCGCCGGAACCGATATCCGGCGGGACCTCCCGATCCTGTGGCGCAGGATTGTCGCGGCGCAGGAAAGTCAGGCCGCGACGATCGTGATGATCGGCGGCGAGAAGCCGGAAGACAGCGCGGCGTCGGACATCCATCTGGCGATCCGGCATCTGGCGATCCGGCCAGGCACGGAAAGCATCCTGTTCACCGGCCTCCTCGCCTTTTCCCGCCGCGCCGGAATTGTCGACCGGCCATTCCTTGAATCGCATGTGATCACGCCGCGGGGCTTCTGGGATGCGCTTGAGGAGGGGCATGACCTGTGGTCCACTGCCCGCGCCTGCGATGTGGCGCCGGCCGATCTGCAGTCCTTTTACGACCTGTTCGCCGCAAACCCGAAAACAATGACCCTGTTCGGCGATGCTTCCCTGACCGGGGCGGTGCTCAACGCGCATCTTGCGACCGGGCGGATCGGCAGGCCGGGGGCCGCGCCATTTCCCCTGGCGGCCGCATCCAATGCGATGGGCGCGCGGGAGGTCGGCATATCGCCCGCCACCCTGGCGGCGCATATGGACTTCACCGCTGATCATGTCGCGCTCGCCGGCCGCTTCTGGGGCGGCGCGAACATGGCCGCGCAGCCCGTGGAAAGCGCCGGTCACCTGATCGGCCCGGAAACAAGGGCGCTCTGGCTAGTGGGGGACGATGTGCTGCAACCGCAGGATGCGGACATCATCCGGGATGCGCAGGCGGCTGGCCTGTTCGTCATCCATTCGCACAGCGTCGCGGACGACAGCCCTGCGGACGTGCACCTGCCCGCCGCCGGATGGGGGGAGCAGAACGGGACATCGACCGGCTTCGACCGGATGATCAGCCGCCAGCGGCCTTTCTTCCCCACTGCCGGAGAGGCGCGGCCGCACTGGTGGATCATGACTCAGGTGGCGCGCGACATGGGCTGGCGCGACGCCTTTTATTTCGCCTATCCGGCGGAGGTGTATCGCGAACATGCGCGCCTGTCCGCTTATGGCAATGCGGGGGCGCGGCTGTTCGACATTCGCCGCCATGCCGCGATATCCAACCCGGCCTATGATGAAATGACATCATGGCGTTGGGGCGGCGCGCCCTTCATGGACGGCCGCTTTCACACGGCCGATGGAAGGGCGCGGCTGATGCCGGTGGAGCAGGCGATATCCTCAGGCGCCGGAAAGACTCTCGTCCCCGGCGCCTAGAGTGATTTCGAGTGAAATGGAACCGGCGATCAGCTCAGCAGCTTGATGATCGAGGAGAAGTCCTTGCCGCCCTCGCCCTTGTTGGCGAGAAGCTGGTAGAGCGCTTCGGCTGCGTTGCCCATCGGCACGCTGGCGTTGACCGACGCCGCCGCCTCTGTGGCGAGCTTCAGGTCCTTCAGCATCAGCGCGACGGCGAAGCCGCCCTGATAATCATTGTCGGCGGGCGTCTGCGGGCCGACGCCGGGCAGCGGGCAATAGCTGGTCATCGACCAGCTCTGGCCGGACGAGACGCTGGAAATGTCATAGAAGGTCTGCGGGTCGAGGCCCAGCTTCTGCGCCATGGCGAAGGCTTCGCAGGTGGCGACCATCGTCGCGCCCAGCAGCATGTTGTTGCAGATTTTCGCGCCCTGGCCGGTGCCCGCGCCGCCCGCATGGATCACCGCCTTGCCCATCGCCGACAGGATCGGCTTGGCCTTGGCGAAGGCCGCATCCTCGCCGCCGACCATGAAGGTTAGCGTGCCGCCATTGGCCGCGGCGATGCCGCCGGAAACCGGGGCGTCGACCATCTCGAAACCCTTGGCCGTCGCCGCCTCGATCACGCGGCGGGCGGTGGCGACGTCGATGGTCGAGCAATCGAGGAACAGCGCGCCGGGCTTCGCCGCGCCGAACACGTCGTTGGTGTAGACCGCCTCGACATGCTTGCCCGCGGGCAGCATCGTAACCACCGCATCGGCCCCGGCAACGGCGTCGGCCGCCCCCGTGCTGCGCGTCGCGCCCGCCGCCTCTGCCTTGGCCAGCGCATCTTCGGACAGGTCGAACGCCCGCACGGCATAACCGTTCTTTACAAGGTTCGCGGCCATGCCGCCGCCCATATTGCCAAGGCCGATAAATGCGATGGTGGTGGTCATTGGGATACTCTCCGACTTGTATCGTCATCCCAGCGCAGGCTGGGATCTCATGCCTCTATGCTGCGCCCGTCGCCTGAGACCCCAGCTTTCGCTGGGGTGACGACCGGACGGCGTTACCGTCCCTTCCAGACGCCGGGGCGCTTCTCGACGAAGGCGGCCATGCCTTCCATCTTGTCCTCGGTGGCGGTCAGGATCTGGAACAGGCGGCGTTCGCTCAGCACGCCTTGATTGAGGCCGCTTTCGAACGCCAGATTGACCATCTCCTTGTTGATCATGGTGGCCATCGGCGGCATCGCCGCGATCGTGGCGGCGGTCTTGAGCGCTTCGTCCAGCAGGTCGGCGGCCGGAACCACGCGCGACACCAGGCTGGCGCGCTCGGCCTCCGCCGCGTCCATCATCCGGCCGGTCAGGCACATTTCCATCGCCTTCGCCTTGCCGACCGCGCGGGTCAGGCGCTGCGAACCGCCCATGCCGGGGGCGACGCCCAGCTTGATTTCCGGCTGGCCGAATTTCGCGGTGTCGGCCGCGATGATGAAATCGGCCATCATCGCCACTTCGCATCCGCCGCCCAGCGCGAAGCCGGCGACGGCCGCGATCCAGGGCTTGCGGGTCGCGACCACATCCCGCTGCCAACCGGAGAAGAAATCCTCCAGGAAGAAGTCGGAGGCGGGCTTGTCGGCCATCTGCTTGATGTCCGCGCCGGCGGCGAACGCCTTCTCGCCGCTGCCGGTCAGGACCGCGCAGCGCTGCGACGGGTCGGCGTCATATTTGGCGAAGGCGTCCGACAGCTCGGCCAGCACCTGCGTATTGAGGGCGTTCAGCGCCTGCGGACGATTGATGGTGATGAGCGTGACGGCGTCGCGCTGTTCAACGAGGATGGTTTCGTAGGACATGGTTCAGGCTCCCTGGTCAGGCGCTTAATTCAGGCAATGGGGTCCATTCCTTTTCCGGCGGCAGGGGCGCGAAAAGGGAATCGACAAGGGCGTCGGTAACAGCTTCCGGGGTCGCAGGCTCCCACTTGGGCGCATTATCCTTCTCGAAGATCACGGCGCGCACGCCCTCGACGAAATCGGGACGGCGGATGACGTGGCAGGCGATCCGGTATTCGTTGCGCATATTGTCGGCGAAATCGGTAAAGGCCGCGCCCTCGACGAGTTGCCGCAGCGCCACCTTGATCGTCTGGGGCGATTTGGTCGCAAGCACCGACAATTGCTTCTGCGCCCATTCCGAACCGTCGGCGTTCAGCGCGGCAAGGATGTCCTCATAACGGTCCGACGCGAACAGCCGGTCGATGTCGGCGCGCTGGCTTTCCAGCTTGGACGGCGGCGGGGTTTCCGTTCCGGCGTCCAGGATCGCGGCGAGCGAAGCGGGATCGGCCATGATCTTCGCCTTCACATCCTCCAGCTTTTCGGAAGGCATATAATGGGTGGCGAGGCCGATCGCTTTTGCGTCCGCGCCGTCGATCCGGCCCCCGGTGGCGGCGAGATACGCGCCGATCCGGCCGGGCAGGCGCGGCAGGAACCATCCGCCGCCGACATCGGGGAACAGGCCGATGCCGGTTTCGGGCATGGCGAACATCGTCCGCTCCGTCGCGACCCGGTAGCGGGCGGGCAGGGAGATGCCGACGCCGCCGCCCATCGTAATGCCGTCGATGAAGGCGACGATCGGCTTGTCATAGACGAACAGCAGATGGTTCATCCGATATTCGACATGGAAGAAGCGTTCCGCCTCCACGCAATCGGCCTTGGCGCTGTTGGCGATCAGCGCGATGTCGCCGCCCGCGCAGAAGCCGCGCGATAATTTCGGGTCGCCGTCCGGGGCTGGCGCATGATCGATCATGACCGCGACAACGGCGTCATCCTTGCGCCAGGCGAGCAGCGCTTCATTCACCGCCTCGCACATGCCGGGCGTCAGCGCATGAATCGCCTTGGGACGGTTGAGCCGGATGCGGCCGACGCCGTTATCGATGAAGGTCAGGACTTCTTCGGTCACGCGATTTTAGCTCCACCGTTCGTGCTGAGTAGGGATTGAGCGAAGCCGAAAGCCCGTATCGAAGCATCCTCGCGCAAAGCAACAGTCCTTCGATACGCCACTTCGACAAGCTCAGTGGCACTCAGGACGAACGGTGAGAGGGAGGACAGGGCTTTGTTCACTGCCGCAACATGTCCCGTCCGACGATCATCCGCATGACCTGATTGGTGCCCTCAAGGATCGAATGGACGCGCAAATCGCGCCAGAAGCGCTCGATCGGATAATCCTGCAGATAGCCATAGCCGCCATGCAGTTGCAGCGCGCGGTCGACCACCGACGATCCGGTATCGGTCGCGAACCGCTTGGCCATCGCAGCGAAGCGGGTCTTGTCCGGCGCATTGGCCGTCACCTTGGCGGCGGCGAGATAGAGCAGCGCGCGCGCCGCCTCCAGCTCCGTCGCCATGTCGGCCAGGGTGAACTGCGTCGCCTGGAAATCGGCGATCGCCCGGCCGAACTGCTTGCGGTCCTTGGTGTAGGTCACGGCTTCATCGAGGCAGCGCTGCGCGCCGCCCAGCGAGCAGGCGCCGATGTTGAGGCGGCCGCCGTCGAGACCCATCATCGCGATGCGGAAACCTTCACCCTCGGCGCCGACCAGATTCTCCACGGGCACCCGCACGCCGTCAAAATTGACCTGCGCGGTCGGCTGGCTGTGCCATCCCAGCTTCTTCTCCTGCGCGCCGAAGCTGACGCCGGGCATATCCTTCTCGATGAGGAGGCAGCTTATCCCCTTCGGGCTGTCATCGCCGGTGCGGACCATGACGAGATAGATTTCATTCTCGCCGCCGCCGGAAATGAACTGTTTGGAGCCGGTGACGACATAATGGTCGCCATCCTTGACCGCCTTGGTCTTGAGGCTGGCGGCGTCCGATCCCGCGCCGGCTTCCGTCAGGCAATAGCTCGCCATGCGGTTCATCGGCACCAGATCGGGCAGATATGCGTCCTTCAGCGTCTGACTGCCGAAGCGATCGACCATCCATGCGGCCATATTGTGGATGGAGATGAAGGCGCTGGTGGACGGACAGCCATAGGCCATCGCCTCCATGATGATCGCCGACTCAAGCCGCCCCAGGCCGATGCCGCCTGACTCCTCCGACACATAGATGCCGCCAAAGCCCAGATCGGCCGCCGCCTTGATCGTGTCGCGGGGGAAGATGTGCTTCTCGTCCCACTCCGCCGCATGGGGCGTGATGGCGTCGGCAGTGAACTTGCGCGCCATATCCTGAATGGCGAGCTGGTCCTCGGTAAGCTCGAACTGGGTCGTCATGATGTCTTATGATCCAAATAGCCGTCATGCCGGACTTGATCCGGCATCCATTGGCGCTTCATATCCTCGTCATGCCTAATCAGCCATGCGTCTACATATTGGCAAGCGGCCGGCACGGCACATTGTATGTCGGCGTGACCGGGCATCTGATCGAACGCATCCACCAGCATCGAACGACTATGATGGATGGCTTTACTGCTCGTCATTCCGTTCACCGCCTCGTCTGGTTTGAATATCAGGCAGATTTTCCCACCGCGATCGCACTCGAAAAGAAACTGAAAAAATGGCGACGGGACTGGAAGGTGTCGCTGATCGAGAAGGACAATCCGTTCTGGGAAGATCGCGCAATCATTCTGGGCCTTCCGCCGCTTGGTTCAAGCTAGAGCCAATGGATGCCGGATCAAGTCCGGCATGACGGCTCAAGGGGTATCGTCAGCATGACGATGGGGAGCGAAAGCCTGCTTCCGCTCCCCAAATACCTCACCCCATCGTCGGGATGACGAAGGCGCTGTCGCCGGAGCTGCCGCCGTCCGGCCAGCGCTGGGTGATCGTCTTGACCTTGGTCCAGAACTTCACGCCTTCCATGCCGTGCTGGTTGGTGTCGCCGAACGCCGACCGCTTCCAGCCGCCGAAGGTGTGGTAAGCGACCGGCACCGGGATCGGCACGTTGATGCCGACCATGCCGACATCGACGCGCGCCGCAAATTCGCGGGCGGCGTGGCCGTTGCGCGTGAACAGGGCGACGCCATTGCCATATTGATGCTTGCTGGGGAGCGACACGGCTTCCTCGAAGCTTTCGGCGCGGACCATCTGCAGCACGGGGCCGAAGATTTCCTCCTTATAGGCTTCCATATCGGTGGTGACATGGTCGAACAGCGTCGGGCCGACGAAGAAGCCTTCCTCATGCCCCTGCAGCTTAAAGCCGCGGCCGTCGATCACCAGCTCCGCGCCCTCGTCGACGCCGGTCTGAATCCAGTTTTCGATCTTCTGCTTGTGCGCGGCGGTGACGACCGGGCCGTAATGCGCCTCCGCATCGGTGGAGACGCCGACGCGCAGCGCCTCGATCGCCGGGATCAGCTTTTCGCGCAGCGCAATGGCGGTCTTTTCACCGACCGGCACCACGACCGGCAGCGCCATGCAGCGCTCGCCCGCCGAGCCGAAGGCCGCGCCGGACAGGTCGTTGACGACTTGATCAAGATCCGCGTCCGGCATGACGATGCCGTGATTCTTCGCGCCGCCCATGGCTTGCACGCGCTTGCCGGCGTCGACGCCGCGCTTGTAGACATAATGGGCGATGTCGGACGAACCGACGAAGCTGACCGCCTTGATATCCGGGTGATCGAGGATGGCGTCGACCATTTCCTTGTCGCCCTGCACGACCTGCAGGATGCCCTCGGGCAGACCGGCCTCAAGGAACAGTTCGGCGAGGCGCACCGGCACCGACGGATCGCGCTCGGACGGCTTCAGGATGAAGGCGTTGCCGGTGGCGATCGCCACGCCGGACATCCACAGCGGGATCATGCCGGGGAAGTTGAACGGGGTGATGCCCGCGCCGATGCCCAGCGGCTGGCGGAAGGAATAGACGTCGATGCCCGGACCCGCGCCTTGCGTATATTCGCCCTTCAGGACATGCGGGATGCCGCAGCAGAATTCGATGACCTCCAGGCCGCGCTGAATGTCGCCCTTGGCGTCGGCGATGACCTTGCCATGCTCGGACGAAAGCAGGTGGGCCAGCTCGTCCATATTCTTCTCGACCAGCGCCTTGAAGTTGAACATCACGCGGGCGCGGCGCTGCGGATTGACGGCGGCCCATGCGGGCTGCGCCTTCTTGGCGGCTTCGACGGCGAGGTCGAGCAGCGCCTTGTCGCCCAGCGCGACGCGGGCCTGGACGCCGCCATTATTGGGATCGAACACATCGCTGTAACGGGCGGCCTTGCCGTCATGGGCAAAGGCGAGCTTGTGGGAAATCTCACGCATAACGGGCGGTTCCTCTCGGCATAGATCCTGATGGAGTCGTTGGCGCGCCTTCTGAACCATTGCGGAATTGCACACAATGGGGCACATGCGCAACATGGCGCTGCGATTTTGCAGGGGTGCGGTGAGATGTTCGACTGGGACGACCTGCGGATTTTTCTGGCGGTGGCCCGCGCGCGCAAGATCGCGCCGGCCGCGCGCACGCTGGGGATCGACGCGACGACGATCGGGCGGCGGCTGACGCGGCTTGGCCGGTCGCTGGAGGCCGAACTGTTCGAGATTGCCGGGGGAGAGCGCAGCCTTACCGAACGCGGGCAGGCGCTGTTCCGCCATGCGGAGGCCGTCGAAAGCGCCACGCTTGCGGCGATGGAGGAGGTGACGGGTGAATCGCGCAGCCTGTCCGGTCAGGTCCGCCTGTCGGTGGCCGAGGGGTTCGGCACATGGATATTGGCCCCCGGCCTTGCAGACTTTCATGCGCAGAATCCGGGCATCCGGCTGGACCTGATCACCGCGTCGGGTTTCCTCAACCCGTCGAAGCGGGAGGCGGACATGGCGGTCATGCTGGCGCGGCCGCAGCGGGGGCGGCTGGCGGTCCGGCGTCTGGGCGATTATCGCCTGCACCTCTATGCCGCCCCCGCCTATCTCCAGCGGGCCGGAAATCCGGGGCAGCGCGCGGCCCTGCGCGACCATACGCTGATCGGCTATGTCCCTGAATTTATTTTCTCGCCCGAACTGGACTATCTGGGCGAAGTGGAGGCGGGGCTGGAGGCGCATCTGCGCAGCACCAGCATCAATGTGCAGCACCGCATGGTCGCGGAGGGGGCCGGAATAGGGGTGTTGCCCGACTTTATCGGGCGCAGCGATCCACGCCTCGTGCCGGTGCTGGACGCCGATGTGGAGATACAGCGCAGCTTCTGGCTGGTGACGCATGGCGACATGCGGGCGCTGGCGCGGATCGCGGCAGTCGCCCAATGGCTGCAACGCCGTGTCGATTCCCTGTCGGTTGATCGCATCCGGCCTATCGACGTAACGTCCGCGTCACGTTAAGCGGAGACTCCAACCTTGAAGGGAGCATCCGGGTCGCGCCAATGCAGAACAGGTTCAAACGCATCCGCGCATCCGCTCTCGATTGCATGCCCGACCACCGGACGCAGGCGTCCGAATATCTGAACTTTCTGGCGGCCTGGGTGAAAAAGCCCCGGCAGACCGCCTCGGTGGTGCCGAGCAGCCGTTACCTCGCCCGCCTGATGGTGCGCGACATCGCGGCGGATGGCGGCCGGGTGATGGAGTTGGGCGGCGGCACCGGCGTATTCACCCGCGAGATATTGTCGACGGGCCTGCCCGCGGACATGCTGGAGGTGGTGGAGATCAACCCGGCCTTCGCGCGCGGCCTGCGCCGCCATTTTCCCGGCGTGTCGATCCTTGAGGTTCCCGCCCAGTCCGTCTCATCCAGCGCGGCGGGCAAGCCGGGCGACTATCAGATCGTCGTCAGCGGCCTGCCCCTGCTGGCGATGGACAAGGCGATGCACATCGCCATCCTGTCGGAAGCCTTCGCGATGCTGAAACCGGGCGGCAGCTTCGTCCAGTTCACCTATTCGCTGCGCCCGCCGATCAGCCGGGACACGATGGCCCTGCTGGGGCTGGAGGTTGAGCGCGTGGGGCAGACGGTGCGCAATTTCCCGCCCGCGACGGTGTTCCGCTTCACCCGTCCGGTCTGACGCAACGGATCTTCGTCCTGATGGGATTGGCGCGCGCTGGTGCCCGTGCGGCAAACGCGACACTTCCAACATCGCGGCCAACATCGCGGCCAAATCCAACGCATCGGGCGCGCGGGCGTGATCCTACAAAGTCGACACTTCCAACAAGGCCGGTCCAACAGGCCGGAAATTAACAATCATATTTCAATAAGTTAATTGAAGGCTCAAAAAGGCCGGGACTGCATATACCGTCGCATTCGCCATCGCATTATGCCCGGTTTGTCAGACCAGAGTCAGCCGGTCGTCCAGTGACATGGCCTGAAGGAACGACACTGGACCGCCCGCGCTGATCCGCTGGTCAAGGTCCTCCGCCGCCAGACCGCACAGGCTCAGCCCGCTCTGGCAGGCGATGACCTCCACCCCCAAAGACAATGCGCCGTCCAGCAACGTCGCAAGCGGGGGCAGGCCGTGGACGGCGTGCATGGCGTCGCCGGGCACGGCGATCGGCTGGCGAAGCAGGGCCGCCGCCTCATGCTGCAACAGGACCGCCGTGGGTTCGCCCAGCGCGGCATGCGCGGCCGCGATCGTCAATGCGCCGCGAAACCGTTCGGCGTCGGCGGTCAGGACAATGATCTTCAGGCCGGGCATGACAGGGCCGCGCAGGCGGGGCAGGCCGGGTCCTTGGGCAGGGACAGGGTGCGAAACCGCAGGGACAATGTGTCGGCAAGCAGCACCTTGCCCGCGCTGTCGTCGCCGAAGGGACAGATGGCGCGGATCACCTCCAGCGCGGCCATGCTACCGATAATGCCGGTCAGCGCGCCGACGACGCCCTGATCGGAACAATTCACGTCCGGCCGTGCGGGATCGTTCCCGACAAAACAGCGATAACAGGGCTTGTCCGCTTCCCATCCGCGATAGACGGCCAACTGCCCGTCAAACTGCCCCACGGCCGCCGAAATCAGCGGGATGCGCAGCCGCGTCGCCATGTCGGAAACGGCCAGGCGGGTATCGAAATTGTCGCATCCGTCCAGGATGACGTCGGTATCGCGCAGCAGGTCCGCGGCATTGTCCCGCGTGATCCGCAGGTTGATCGGCACCAGCTTCACATCGGGGTTCAATCTTGCGACGGCGCTCATCGCCGCCTCCGCCTTTGGCCGGTCGATATCGGCGGTGCCAAACAGGGTTTGGCGCTGCAGGTTCGATAAGGATACCAGGTCGTCATCAATGACCCGGATGGCGCCGACGCCCGCGGCCGCCAGATATTGGATGGCCGGGCTGCCAATGCCGCCCGCGCCGATCACCGCCACCTGGGCGGACAGTAGCCGGGCCTGCCCGGCCCCGCCGATTTCCTTCAGGATGATATGGCGCGCATAGCGTTCAAGCTGCGCGTCGCTCAACGTCATCCCTGAAATTCCACGGAGAAATCCAGCGTCGTCCAGTACCAGTGTGGCCGCCCATCGGCGGGGACGGGCGTATTGCCCTTCATCATGCGCAACTGCTCGGTCGCCGCGACGGTATCAAGGCCGGGGCAGTCGGTGTTGAGCGGTACGATCTTGGACACGTTTCCAGTCCCGGACACCAGCACGAACATCGGCACGGACACGGTGCTCAGCTTGTTCTGGACGCTGACCGGCGTCTTGCACTTGCCGCGCTCGATCGCCGCAAAGCCTTTCAGGCTGCTCATCGCGGTTGTCCGGGCCGCTTTCGGCAGGGTCAGGCGCTCCGTAGACTCCAGCGATGTGGGCATGGGCGGCAATGTCTGCGCACAAGCGAAAGAAGGAATGGCAAAGGTCGCCAACAGGGCCAGTTGATACCTCATCCTCACACTCCTGTGGATCCGAACCCTCCCGCGCCACGGGCCGTTCCATCCAGTTCTTCTACCTCGGCGAAGCGGGCATGCTGCACCGGGGCGGGGACGATCTGGGCGATGCGGTCGCCCCGGCGAATGGGAAAGGCATCGGCCCCGTGATTGATCATAATGATCTTCAGCTCGCCGCGATAGTCGCTGTCTATCGTCCCCGGCGTATTGGGCACGGTGACGCCATGTTTCAGCGCAAGGCCGGACCGGGGGCGCACCTGCACCTCATAGCCCGGCGGGATCGCCATGGCGAAACCGGTCGCGACCGCGTGGCGCTGGCCGGGGGCGAGGTCCAGCTCCTCCGCCGCAACCACGTCCATGCCCGCCGCGCCATCGGTGGTGTAGGATGGCGCAGGCAGTCCCTCGCCATGCGGCAGGCGTTTCAGCAGGATATTAATCGTCGGCAGGGGATGTGAGGGCATTGGCCACTTTCTCGATCAGGCGGTTGGCGACGGCGTCCTTGGGCAGGTCCTCCCAGCTTTCGGTGCCGCTGGCGGTGACGATATGGACCCGGTTGGCGTCGCCGCCCATCACGTCGCCCGACACGTCATTGGCGACGATCCAGTCAGCGCCCTTCTTCGCCAGCTTGGCGCGGGCATGCTCCTCCAGCTTCTGCGTTTCGGCGGCGAAACCGATCAGCAGCGCGGGGCGCTTCGCATGATGCCCAAGCGTGGCGAGGATGTCGGGATTTTCGGTCAGGGCGAGCGGCTCCGGCGCGCTTCCGGCTTTCTTGATCTTCTGTCCCGATGGCGCCTGCGCGCGCCAGTCGGCAACGGCGGCGACCATGATCGCGGCATCGGCGGGGAGCGCGCCTTC
This sequence comes from Sphingobium phenoxybenzoativorans, assembly GCF_001757355.1. Taxonomy (GTDB): domain Bacteria; phylum Pseudomonadota; class Alphaproteobacteria; order Sphingomonadales; family Sphingomonadaceae; genus Sphingobium; species Sphingobium phenoxybenzoativorans. The sequence goes on along the minus strand of NZ_MINO01000078.1, from coordinate 12 downwards.
AACCGCCGCCAG
>NZ_MINO01000077.1 GCF_001757355.1 Sphingobium phenoxybenzoativorans | reverse complement strand
GGCGTAGCGGCTCCGCCGCACTCTCGGGTTGGCGCGCCGCACTCACCGCGCGGGCGAGTGCCCGAGCGACTTCGCGGCGGCTCGCCGGATCCTGAAACTGGCTGGCTGCGCTCGTCGGCAGCGGCACCTCGACGACCCGCGCCTCATGGTTGCGCCCATTGTCGTCGCGATAGGCCGCCAGAACGACGCGCAGCCGTCCCTCGGATATCTGCGGCAGGATGCGTGCCGAGGGCGGCCTCATCGCTTCGGGCGCTTTGCCGGAAGTCTGGGTGGCTGCTTCATCGATCACCGAGGTCGGCGCGCAATTGCCTTCCGGCGCGCGGCACGAGAAGCTCCCCTTGACGTTGCCGCCGAGCACCGCGCAGCCGCTGGTCGCGACTGCGAGGGCAGCGAGCGCCGCAAATTGCAGGGGCGAGAGAGAAAGTCTGTTGGGCCTGCGCATCACTGGCCTCCCTTGTTGGGGGTAAGGCCAAGGAAGCGGCGGATCTCGCTGGCCGGGCGATAGCCCTGCAGAACCGCGCCATCGCTCGCCCGCACCAGCACCGGGGTACCGTTGAAGCCATTCGCCTTGGCGAAAGCCTCGTTCGCATCGAGGCCCTTGGGCTTGCAGCCAGGCCGCGCTTGTGGCGCCTCTCCGGCATAGGCGGCGTGAAGTGCGGCGGCCGGATCGGACGCGCAGAGGACGGCCTCGGACAGCGCCCGGCTCTTGGCGCCGAAGATCGAGATCGGCCGTTCTTCGACCTGGACCCCCGCCTTGGCGAGTTCGCCGGTCAGGCGCTGGCAGTAGCCGCAGTGGAAATCCGAAAAGACCACGACTTTGGGACCTGCCGGATTGCCCCAACGCACTGCGCCATCGGCGGGCAATTTGGCGAGATCGACCTTGGTCGGGGCCGCGTTCGCCGGTTCTTCGGCCTGCGCCTTGCTCTCGCCGCCCGCCCGAGCCGCGCCGGCGGCGATGAGGTCAGGGTTGAGCTCGAGCAGGCGCGCTGCCGTTACATCGCGGCGCGTTTCCATGTCGTAGAGGCGGCCGACCAGGAGGTAGCGGGCACTCTCATCGACGTAGAAGAGCGTGCTCCCCGACACGACTTCGCACAGTCCGCCGAAGCCCTCGCAGGTGAGCGCGTCGATCGGTGTCTTTGGAAGGCGCGCCTTGAGCGCGGCGCGCACGGCGCTTGACGTGTCGCTCGCCTGAGCCGGCGCGGACGTCACTGCGGCGAGACCGAGGCTGACAACGGCGAAGGCCGTGGTGACGGCAAGCGCTGCCGTCGCGGCGCGGGCTTTCAAGCCCGGCCGGAAATCCGTGTAATTCATTTCGTGTTGCTCCTGACGTGAACGCCGTCGAGGAAGACGATCTCGACCTCGATGCCGGTCGGCATCTCGACGACGGGTTGGTATTGTTCGGCGCGTTCGATGAGGTACTTGCTCACCGTGTCGGCGGCTTCGCCGGCGCCCTGGCCGATGCCGCCTGTAACAATGTCAGTCGGCGAAAGTGCCTGACGCTTGCCGTCGGCCCCGATCTGGCCAGTGAAGATGCCATTGGCATTGGCGGAAAAACCCCGGCCAAAGCCGCCGACGATCCCGGCAAGGAGGGCCTGGCCAACAAGGCTGCCCTCGCGGCTGACGACACGGCCACGCACACCCGACTTGCCGGCAAAGCTGATGAAGCCTTTGACCTCGCTCACCGCATAGCGGCCGCCCGGCTGCGCACAGGTCATGCGCGCCAGCTTCACATAGACTTTCTCGCTGCTGAGATCGCCGCGGGCAGCGCCGTTGACGAGGCAGCCGGTGATGTCGGTCGTCAGAACCTTGCCGCGCCGTATGACCGAGCGTGCCGGGCCGGTGATCCGCAGCACCACCGGCAGCGGATCGGTCTGGCTGGCAACGCCGGTCGAGGCATCGACACCGACAATGACCCGTGCCGGCGCATAGCTGTTGGGCGGCAGGTAATCGGGGCTGTCCTGCAGCAAGAGCTGCGGGGCCGCGCTGTCGCCTCCCGGCTTCTTGGGTCCGGCGGCGCCAGTCTCGAAGCTCATCAGGCTGACCTTGGCGTCGGTTGCCGGGCCGTCGGCACCTTGCCGGTTTGCCCCAGGCACCGGGGTGCCAGCACCCGGAGTAACACCAGGACCATAGGCAGGCGGCGGCAGGATCGGTGCAGCCGGTGCGCGCGAGGCCTGGTCGAGCTGCGCCTTCAAGGCCGCGTTCTCTGCCGAGATCGCATCGATCGCGTGCTGACCGTCGGTGCGCATCTGCGCATTTTCGGTCTTGAGCGCGGCAAGCTGCTGCTCGAGCTCGGGGCGCGACACCTGGCCTTCCTTGAGCGCCTTGATCTCCCGGTCCTGGGCATCAGCCCGGTTGCCGTAGGTCGCGACGAACTCGCGTTCGGACAGGTTGCGGTTGACGAGCCCGCCGGTGTCGATCGTTACCGCCTCACCGGAAGCACCGGTGCCTTTGCCGTTGTCACCACTGAACAGGAACGTCGCGCCGCCGACGAGAGCAAGAGCGCCGACACCAATCAGCAGAGCCTTTTGGCGCTGAGCGATCTGGCGATTGAGGTTACGGCGTCCGACTTCACGCCGGCTTTCCGGAGTGGCGGCCACCTGGCCGTTGTCGGCGGTGGGTTCTCCGCCCGACCGTTCGGTTTCGTGTGCCATTACTCGAGCCCTCCCTTGCGAAAGACAAGGAAGGCGCTGGTTGTCTCACCCGGACGCAGCGCATCGCGGCCATAGGCAAAGGCGATTGTTCCGGCCGGACCCTCACGATCGGAGGCGAGGTCGAGCGGCTCCTTGCCGAGGTTGCGCAGGACAAGGCGCTGCCCGACGAGCTCGGCGCCGGAATATTCCGCGACCAGCTGGACCTCGATCCCGCCAGTCTTGCGGGGGAGCCCCAGTTCGGCGCGAGCGGAGAAGCCGGGAAGAACCGCGTCCCCGGCCATAGCTTCGATCAGGTGGATCGCCGCCTCATCGGGACCCGCCGCCTGTTCCCAGTCTTCGGCCTCGTGGTTCTTCAGCGCCGGGTTGGTGACGAAGATCTGGCTCGCCTCCTGGGCGGCCGTCCGGCACGCGAACTTGTAGACGTAGCCTGCCTTGCTCGTGGCAAAGAAGCTGACCCGGTCGGCGGCAAACTGCGGCGGCACCGAAATGTAGATGTCGCCGCGGACCGGCTCGTGAGTCACGGTGAAATCGTTGTAGGGATAGGCGCTGGCGATCTTCGAGACGTTGGCAAAGCCATCGTCGATGAGCGCAATGCGGGTCAGCTCGCCGCGCGAGAGCACGCAGTCGATCTTGGCGTTGTCAGCCGCTTCGACGAACTGGTCGGCGAAGGCCGGGGACGCGCTGAACGCGAGGGCGCACAGGGCGACGCCAAGCGCCTTGAAACCGGTGTCGACACGGCGTGTGACGCCTAGTCCGAAACAGGCGAGACCGGCACCAAGTGCGGTCGTTGGGGTAAGATAGCTCATGGCCGTCTTCAGTCCTTCTGGCTTTGGTCTTGCAGCTGCTCGAAGCCGACGAGCCCGAGGGCGAGGCCGTGCCGGCTCCAGCGGAACCGGAAGCTGCGATCGTTGCTGGCGATCACCTGCGCGCCGACGAAGGTCTTAAGCGTGCCGGTGACGGTCGAAGTGAGGGCGGCCGGGTCGACCTCCATCTTGCGGATGACGAAGGCCTGGGAGATGTCCGAGCCGCGCTGCTCGTCGACGATCTTGACGAGCTCGGCCTTGAGGCGGCCGTGGGCAGCCGGATCGGCGAGCTTCAGGATCTCGGCCATCCAGTAGTCGAGGCCTTGTGGGCTGCGGTTGAGCAGCATCAGCGCGGTGTCGCGGGTGACGAGCTCGAGGTAATGCGCATCCGGTCCGGCGCTCGAGAGCGAGAGCCGTTCGCTGGTCACCGGGACCAGCACGACTTCCCGGTCCCGGGTCGCCGCCGCGCCCACGCCGAACAGCGTGGTGACAGCGAGGCCTCCGGCGACGAGAGCCAGCCAGTTGCGCTGGCGCAGGTATTTCTGGGCCTCTTCGTATGCGAATTCTGCGCGCATCGCTCGTCTCCCTCAGCCGGCCAGGAGGCGGCAATGGGAGGGCGGCGTGGCCTTCAGCCCGAGGAACCCCCCGGGCATGTACCAGTAGGCAGCATGCACCAGCGCCGAGCCCGCGTTTCCGGATTTCGCCTTCCGCAAGACGAACCAGGCCGCAAAGGCGAGTGCGATCCCGATGAAGATGTGCTGCGCCAGGATCCCCCAGGCAAAGGGGATCAACAGCCCCGCGAACTCGTCGATGGTCCAGAAGCCGATAAGCTCCGGGTCGTCGAGCCGTTGGGGAACGAGGTACTTGTCGGCCATGTTGCCGCCCTCCCGCCGTGACCGGATCCGCTGTTCAGATGACCGCGGTCACGACCGAGGTGACGATCGGCACACCGGTGCCGACACCGATGCCGACGCCCACCGGCACGGCGATCTGGCCGAGCGTGAAGCGACCAGAAGCGAGGCCGATGAGGCCGCCCGCGAGGCTGAGCACGGTGATGATCTTGCCGCCCGAGCCCTCGAGAAAATCGGTGAACTTGACGAGCGCGGGATCGAAGGTGGTGTCGGCGCCGGCATAGGCCGCGCCGGCACCGGCGAGGGCAACCAGTGCGGGCAGGATGTAGTCCTTGAGCTGGGTGCGCCGGGCAAACTGGAGAGGGGTATTCATGAGGCAGGGCCTTTCGAGGGTTGAAGGAGCAGCAAGCGGTTCGGCCCGTTCGCTGTCTGTTCTTCGTGATCCCTCGATGCCCCTGTAGGAAATCGCGACCGTTGTTTGGGGCCTGCCGACCAAGCAAAAAGCGACATCAAGAGGTACGCGAGCCGGCAATCGCGCTGCCTCGATCTCCTTGAGCGCCAATCAAGCCGAAGATCGCGCCAATGAGGTCGGAATTCGCGCCAAATCGGCCGATTTCTGCGCGAATCGCAGGAGATGTCTGATTCGCGCCTTCCTCTTTGTTCCTTTTATGTTCTTTTCATTTTCCTACACCCGTCCTCTTCCGATAGCCGGTGAGTCGATCATGCTAGCCAGAGGAGAAACAACCGTGATCGACATGGGCGTACTTGGTGAATGCCAGACCCGGCGCGACCTCGCGCACCTTCTGCACACCGCAGTCGAACTGAGTGGCCGCAATCGCTGCGAAATTGCGCGTGAGGCAGACCTTCATAAGGATGCACTGCGTCGGACGCTGTGCGGCGAGAGAAGCCCGAGCCTTGGCGAAACGCTGCGCATCCTCGCTTCAGCAGGCATGGCGCCGCATGCTCACCTGCTGCTGTTCTTGGGAGCCGGTGGCGATCAGGCAACCCGCTGGCTTCAGACCGACATTGCCCTATTCTTCGAGGAACTGGTCGGCGAACTTCCCTCCGCCCTTGAGCGGGTTCTTGGAAACCAGGTACATGACGTGAAGCCCCGTTGGGCCAAGGGAACGGCGCACCGCGTCGCGCGGCTTCTGGCTGATCACATCGACGAGCTCGAACGCAAGGATGCGTTGCTGGGTGAAGGCAGCGCGAGCTTTGGAGGGCGCAATGGCTGAAACAGAACCGGCGCCGGCACCCGAGCAACGCAGGATCACCCGCTTGATCCGGTTCAAGGAAGTTCAGCATCGCGTCGGCCTCGGTCGGTCGACGATCTACCGGTGGATGTCCGAAGGGAAGTTCCCGAAACCGGTTCAGCTTGGGGGATATGCCGTCGCGTGGGCAGAAGACGACATTCAGCTCTGGATCTCCGCCAGATTAGGATGAGCGCAGAAAATTCGGCGATCTCGAGTTAGATCAGTCGACCCTGTCCCTCCGATGCCTTGCTCCGACGTTTCTGACGGCGCTTGAAGGTCCAGGGCGGCTCCGGATTGTCCATCGCCCATAGGCCCCGCCGATCCCGCCGGGCATCATCTTGCGCCTCGAAGTATTCTGCTTCGCGATCAAACGAATATTGCTCGGTCACCCAAGCCCACCCGTTCACGATCATCTCGAGCTCGATATTGCGCGTGACAGGGCGCGCTCGCCTGACTGAACCGCCGCCCCGCTTGCCTTCGTGATAATAGTCGACCGTGCCGACGTCCATTTGCTCGGTCAGGAACGCCATACACAAAACCCGCTTGTACGGGTCGATGGGCATGTAGTCAGTCGACTCTTTGCCGACCGGGTCAAGGCGAAGCTCCTTGCTCGCGATGAGACCTGCCAAAAAGTCTCTGGCTTCCGGACCGAACGGTTGCTCCATTTCGGGCGCGTCGATGAACGCAAAGCGGAAGGGGACGCGTTCGACCCAAGCCTCACGATAGGGATGCCAGACGCTTGCCAGGAAGCCGTCGCCGTCGAATACTTTTTGGACAGCCGCCTTCAATACCTCGTCGGGACCTGCAGGGCCTGGATCATCGGGAACGATGATCATGCCTACCTGCCTCGGCTAATGCGGTGTGATCCTCACTGTTCAGCGTTTGCGCGGATTTCGAATGGGTGGCGGATGGACCTTTGCCGGGCCAACTCCGGAGCCAAGCAAAGCGTTCGGGATCCTGGCGAAGAAGAAATTCACGAATGCGCTGCTGTTCCTGCAAGGGAGAGCGCATCAGCAACCCTCGCAATTCATGGTCGATCGCTTGGCGCGGCGCTCCCAGGCTCTCGGCCTTTGCATACCATTCGTGCCCTGTTGGGAGGTCCCCAAACTCGATATGAACAGCGCCCAACAACGTGCATGGCCTGTAATCACTTGAGGTCAGTTCATGCGCTTCGCTTGCCAGTGCCTTCGCCTCGTCAAAGCGGCGTAGGTCACGCATTGCTCCGCCGCGCGTTGTCGCCAAGGCCGATCTGAGTTTGCGATTTGCCCCGACCTTTGCCAAGGCCGCCTCGGTCAGACGCAAAGCTCGCTCCGGTTCACCAGCCTTACGCCAATGCCCGCTCGCATTCACGACATTCCAGGGGTCACCGCTGCTTTCCCACGCTTTGGTCAGGGCTGCGGCTTCCAATCCATGCCAGGCTCTCTGCAGCTCGTCGGTCCAGCAGTAATCGGCCTCAGTCTTTAGCCACGCGAGGTCCTCGACATTGAGGCGTTGCCCGTTGGCGACTTGCCTAAGAAGCGCCATCACACGCCGATAATCTTCGCTTTCGATATATCCCACGCCGAAGCGCTGTCGCAGCTCTTTGGCTTCTCGCTTTCGACGGAGTGCCGGATTGTTCGCCATGGCGGCAAAGGTCGCCTTGACGGCAGCCGCCCTGGCCTCAGTGCGTTCTGCCAATTCTGCCGCATCCTTCAGGGCCTTGACCGAAGCCTCTTCAATGCGCGCTGCCTGCTCTCGCTGGGCCGCGGCTTGAAACTCCTCCAGCGTTGCCTGGCCTTCCGCCAAGGCATCGAGCGCACGCAGACCAGTCGTGACGAGAAACTGCCGCTGTAACACGGTCACCTGCTCACCTGCATCAATCTTCAAGAGAATGCCGTACAACCGGGCACCCACTTGAGTGGCGCCGGGGAGGTCCTCAAGGAAATATCGCTGCGCCAAATCGGCGTGCAGAGATCGTGTCATGGCCCCTTGTCGCGTCTGTGGTCCTCTGCACCGAGGATATCTTCAATTCCGATATCGTGCGACTTTCTATGTGGCACGCTGGCCTTTTGGTTCTCTTAACGCTTCAAAGCGAGCTCGTCGTATAACCGTGGGGCCTATTGTATCCTGTTGACATGATGCTGGAAGAAAAGAAGCTCGGCGCCATGCAAAGTGAATCGACCATCCGCCGCCTGCATGTCCCAGTATTGCGACCCGAAGACGTGATCCATCACCTCGGATCGCCAACGCATTGGCAGCCAGGTCGTTCTGCCAAATCGGTGGCCGATCTCTGGTTTTCTGCGAACGGGCTTCCGCCTTCAGTGAAATCGGCTCTCGATCATGACCCCGCGTTCAAGGGAGCCACATTGGTCGATGCGTTTTTTGAGCGCCCGGTCGACCTTGGTGATGGTCAGCGACCGAGCCAGACCGATCTCATGGCAATCCTTCGCCTTGATGGGCGTCTTGGCGTTCTGGCCGTTGAGGCGAAGGTGGACGAGACGTTCGGCCCAACAGTCCAGGAGTGGCTTTCAGAGGCAAAAGGGGATGCGACCGCACGCCCAGCCCGCCTGGAGCGGTTATGCCGAATTCTCGATCTCGATCCGGCGACGGTCGGGACAATCCGATACCAACTCATTCACCGCACAGCCTCCGCAGTCATCGAAGCCCAACGCTATTGCGCGCGTGATGCAGCGATGATCGTTCAGAGCTTTTGCCCCAAACGCTCTTGGTTTGACGACTACCGGACCTTTGCCGAGGCCATGGGTTTTCCAGACGCGCCAGTCGGCGCAATCAGTCCGGCAAAAGTCTGCGACGGCGTTGCACTGCGGATCGGATGGGTAGCGGAGTCGAACGGGGGAGCGGTCAAGCGGCTCGGAACGGCACGCACCGTTCCTTCGCTCACGGAATTGGGCCGGGTACAGCTGTCGAAATCCTTCTTCATGCGCGACATGCTCTATTCGGAAGTTGCCATGATCCACGGGCTCAACAACGCGCCCGATGACCCCGAACTGGCCATCGAGGCCGGCAAGCGGCTGTGCGAGGAATTGCTCGAACCACTGCAGGATCACTGGGGGCGGATCGCCATCCGCTCGGCCTACCGCTCGTGCGAGGTGAACGGCTTCTGCAACGAGATGCAGCGCAAGAAGAAGGCCGGCTACACCTGTGCGTCCAACGAGAGCAACTACGCTGGACACATCTGGGATCGTCTTGACGCCAAGGGCCACATGGGAGCGATGGCCTGCGTCGTGGTGCCGAGTTTCTGGGCGAAACATCAGGAGCCTGGCGATTGGCGAATCCTTGCGCGCTGGGTGCACGAGAACCTGCCCTATTCGACGCTCTACTTCTTTCCGACCTACTGGGCGTTCAACATCGGCTGGCATGAGCGGCCCGAGCGCACGATCAAAAGCTATGCGGAGCCGGCAGGCCTATTCACGCCTTAAGATGGAAAAGCGAACAGACGTGATCATGGCGGCAAGGTTGCCTGTCTCGGGTTGACGCCAAGTCAGCAATAACTCGACCGCACCCTCCCTTGCGCAATCAGCAAGCTTCCGTTAAGGCGTTACCTATTAGGTAACGAAAATGAGCCAATCTCTTGGACATCGATTTTCGAAAGCGCAAGCTCGAAAAGACCTTCAATGCGCAGGCAGAATTGCTCAGAGCTTATGGGGCACCCATGGCCAAGGCGATAATGAAGCGCATGACGGTGCTTCGGGCTGCGCGCGACCTGAGCCTGGTGCCCGTTACGCCTCCCGAACGAAGGCACCAGCTGACCGAGGACCGGGATGAGCAGTATGCAGTCGATTTGGTTCATCCCAAGCGCCTGATCTTTGAAGTCAGCCATGATCCAATCCCTCGCAACGAAGACGGGGGAATCGATTTAACCAAGGTGACAGCGATAACGATCGTCGAAGTGGTCGATTATCACTGATGGAGAATGCAACGATGGCGACCGCAGCCAACCAATTCCGACCGGACTATGCCGTACCACCCGGCTGGATCCTCGAAGAACGCCTGGAAGTTCATGGCATGTCGCAAGCCGAGTTTGCTCGGCGATGCGGGCGCTCGGCTAAGCTCATCAGCGAGATCATTGCCGGCAAGGCCTCACTCGAACCCGAAACCGCAATCCAGTTCGAGAAGGTTCTTGGAGTTGACGCCGATCTGTGGCTCTCGATCGAGTCCGGTTACCAGCTCCATCGAGCGCGTGAGGCTGACGCAGCACGGGCAAAGGACGCTATCGCCTGGTCAAAGACATTCCCCATCAATGACCTGGTAAAGCGCCGCTGCTTCGTAAAACCCGTCAATCCCGTGGACGCGGTCTCAAAGCTGCTGGCGTTCTTCGGCGTAGGGTCGCTCGACGCTTGGAATAGCCAGTACGGCTTGGCGAAGGTTGCCTATCGGCACTCGCCGTCGTTCAAAAGCAATGAGGTCGCGCTCGCGACCTGGCTCCGTCTCGGCGAACTCGATGCAGAGCAGCAGGAATGTGCAGATTATAGCGAAACGCAGTTCAAGCTGGCGTTGAAGCAGATCCGTGCCTTGACGCGTGAACCCGTCGAGCAAGCCATTCCGCGCACGCGCGCGCTGTGCAATGAGGCTGGTGTTGCGCTTGCCTTGGTGCCGCCGCTTGCGAAAACCGCGCTTAGTGGTGCCGCATGGTGGATTTCGCCTCGCAAGCCCGTGATCCAGCTCAGCGCACGCCACAAATCAGACGACCATTTGTGGTTCAGCTTCTTCCACGAAGCCGCCCACATCCTCCTGCACAGCAAAAAGAGCGTTTTCGTCGATGATAAGTCGCGCGACGGCACCGATGAGGAAAAAGAGGCCGATGCGTGGGCCTGCAACACGCTCGTTTCGACGAGCGCGTGGAGGCAGTTTGTCGCGACGGGACCGCGAAGCGAACGAGCGGTGCTCGATTTCGCGGAGAGCCAGGGTATCGCGCCAGGCATCATTGTCGGCATGCTTCAGCATAGCGGGATCTTGCCTTGGACTCATCTGAATGGATTGAAGACGCGCCTCAAATGGTCGACCGGCGCCGAGGACTGAGCGGTCAGGCGCATTTGGCGCTCTGACGGAGCAACGCTCGAGGCCGCGGATTCAAGCTAGCTGCATGCCGATCCAGATGACGCGCCCAACGATCTGTATCGCGTTTCTCATGAGGCCATCCCAGTTGGGATAGCTTGGATTGTCAGTCAGTACGGCGATGCGGTTTCGTGCCGGTTCGAGCGCGATCCTTCGCACCAGCAATCCGGTATCGGCTCGGATGACGTAGAGTCCGTCGCGAGGATTTTCGTTGGCGAGATAGCGCTGAATCAGCACCTCATCGCCATCCCGCAATGTCGGATACATCGCGTCTCCTTCGACCCTGACGATCGAAACTCCCGTCGGCTTGTGACTGAGACTGCGCAGCCATGCCTCGTCCACAAGACGGACACGGCCAAGGCTATCGTCAGCATCGGTGGCGCCAAGAACCGGGATCGCGATCGTCGATAGCCCCGCGCTTTCCGGAACCTCGTCTCCGCCAAAGACAGCGGCGGGGACGCCAAAATGAACCGACAGCTGCGCGATGTCGCTGTCGTCGAGACGCGCCGGGCTACCTCGCTTGATGAACTGTTGGATATAGGCCGCATTCCGGCTCAGCAGACGCGAGACCGACGAATAAGACTCGCCGCGTTCCTTGATGAGCTCATCGAGCGCGCGGCGAGGATCGATCTTGGCCATTCCTACGATTTCCTAGAACGTGTTTCGTGATTCAAAGGAGCAATCCCATTCGGCGAATCTATTTCCGATTGCTACCCTCACATTGGTTTGCGGACGTCGGAAGTTTGCAGGGCTCCTGCCGCGAGATTAAATGACGCCGCGCCAAAACGCTATGTTTTCATGGGGGATAGTGTTGGCAGGTCGGAAGTACTGGGTTGGTCTGGATACCGGAGTTGCGGAAACAGCAGTGTGCCTTATCGACGAATTCGGTGAAATCCTGTTCGAAGGAAAACGGGAAACGCATGCAGGCCAGATAAAGGATATCCTGCGCCCCTTCGGTGTCGAAGCGGTGCAGCGCATTACCATTGAAGCGGGCGTAGGCACCCACATGGTGCGTGAACTCCAGGCTCAGGGCTTCCCTGTCTATGTCGCGGAGGTTCGCCGTGCGGCCAAGTTCCTCGCAATCCGGCGCCAGAAGACTGACTCCAATGATGCGAGAGGGCTTGCTGAGCTTGGCCGCGTCGGCCGTACAATCGGGGCAGAGGTCTTCGTGAAGCCGCTCGACTGTCAGAACCTGCGCAGCCTTCTCAATGTCCGCAAGAATCTCATTCAGCAGCGCATGAAGATTGACGCTTTGACCCAGTCCATCGTCCGATTGCACGGAGGAAAGCTGAAGACGAACAGCGGTGTTGGCGGGCTCGCCAAGGGCATCGAAGATCAGCTGGAAGTTCTGCGGGCGGACGGCCTCGATGTCGATGCCGATGTCCGGCCGCTTATATCGATCGCGGAAAACCTGCGTTCGCATATCGGAGGAATGGACAAGCGCCTCCGCGCGACGGCTCTTGCGCATCCAGTCTGTTCGAATCTCATGACCGTACCCGGCGTCGGCCCCATCACGGCCCTGTCCTTTTACAGCGCCATCGGTGATCCATCGCGCTTTCAGCGGAACCGCGATGTCGGCCCCTATTTCGGATTGACCCCCTCAATCCATCAGTCGGGTGTTCTCGCCCGGGTTGGCCGGATCAGCAGATTCGGTAGCAAGCTCACGCGGACCCACCTGGTCTCGGCTGCCACCGTCTTGCTGTGCTCGACAAAGACAGAAAGCGCATTGCAGACATGGGGGCTGACACTGAGGAAGAAAGTCGGCTTGTCGAAGGCCAGGGTTGCTGTGGCCCGGAAGCTGGCGGTCGTCATGCTTCACATGTGGAAGTCTGGATCTTCCTTTGACCCGGCTCGCACATGACAAATTCCTCCTGACGGAGGGGCAGGCCTGGACCCCGCATCGTTTTCTGGGGTTCTCACCCCGGCGTAGGTAATTGGGCCAGGCCTGCCGATCACAGCCGCCGGTTTATGCATTCCAACCCTAGGTTGGAAAGGATCGCTAGAGAACAGGCGGGGCAAGCTGGAACGATCCATGAACGATTTTTCGCGGGCCTTTCGGTCCCTGAAAGGTCAGATTTTCTGTTTTTGTTCACGGTGCAGAAATGGCGGAAATCAGCCATTTTCTGAAGATTCGAGTCCCATGAAAAGACTCGAACCTTTAGACCACATTGAAATGCGGGCTTTTCTGCGGGCCTTCGCAAAAACCACATCGTCTATGTTGCTGTTATAACACAGAAATCATTATTCGATGCGAGTCCTCTTCTGGGCACCATTTGTTCTCCATGAGCATCCGTACTTATCGAAAAAACCGCTGGAAACGGCGGTTTTTTCCTATCTGCCGCCCGCCGGTTTCTGCCCGCGTATTTGGATGTTGAGGGGATCTGAGGGTATATTTGAGGGTATCAGCCAATTTGGCTTCAGGAGATATCCATGACCACCCATGACAGAGGTCGTCGTGGTCGGTCACATTCAGGGCTATTGTCATGGGCTGGGTTTAGCCGGACTGGTGCGCAGAAGGTATTAGTTTTGTTGCGGAGGCGTAGCTAAAGATGCGCCAAAGCGGATTAGTTGTCTGGACGACCAAGCGAAATGTCGCACACTAAGGCTATGGCGGCGGTCGCCGACGGATGCATTGATGCGACTGATCGTCAGCTTCCTGAATTTCCTATCTTGGAACAAGCAAGTCGAAACCGGCCAGTCTTGGGCATCCAGAATGGAAAGCGGACGGGCAGCACCTGGGAACGGCAAAATCAGTGCTGAGCGTCTCGGATGGGTCGTTCTTGGAGGAGATCACCGCTTGCTCAACCCAAGCTGGTTGGCAAACGATCGAGCAGAGATGATCTGGGTCGTGCCATGGTGGCCGAGCGCGAGGACGTCGGCCTTGTCCCCTGTGACCAGCCAGTCAGCGGCTCCCGCCTCGCAAAGGGCGAGCAGGAAATCGTCGCGTGGATCCGGTGATCGTGCGACTACGGGAAGCTTGTCCGGCATGTCAGCGATGAGAGTGATCTGATTGACCAGCCGACCGACCGCAGCCGGTCGCACCAAAGCGCGAATCTTGTCGCGCCGGCTGACTTCGCGGATTTCCTCAAGCTGGATTGCATGGCTGATCAGCGTGAAAGTGCGGTCCAGCCATGCCTCAATCAGCAATGCAGGGATGCCGCCAGGCGCGAGCAGTCCGCTCAGCAGCACGTTCGTATCAAGAATGGCGCGCATGGCTTACTGGCGACGATCGGCCCAGAAGCTGCCGCGCATGTCCTCCAGTTCATCATCGATCAACCGCTGAATTTCTGCGGGATCGGCGTCCATATTGCGAGCCTGAACTTCGCGCACTGTCTCACGCAGAACCTCGCGGTTCACTGCTTCCTCAACGAAGCGGGAGAGGTCACCCTTACGACCACCACGGCTAGCCAGCAGTGTACGCAGGGCAATGTCAGTGTCACGTGATACCTTGATACTCCAGCGGGCGAGGTCAGTCATATCTAGCCTTATGCGCTTGTGTGTCTAGACGCATATATATGTTACCTGCCACCAATTTGCAACTGACCGACTTCCTTGGTCGAGTACCGCATAGCATTGAACAGCGTGTTAGCGGAGCCATCGAGGCAACTGTTGTAAGTCCAAAATCAGGTCGAGCAGGATGTTCAATCGTCGAGAAAATCGAAAGCGGACGGGCCGCACCTAGGAACAGAAAATTTGCAGCTGAGAGTCCGAGAAGGGTCGGCTGTGATCGGCGGGGCTTGGGACAATGCTGCCTTTCCCAAGTCACCCGTCGAATAGCAAGGTTCGCCGAAAAACGGACGTCAATTAGTGAGGCCTGTTGATCGATACTGCTGAAGTAACGCGATGCATCGTCTTCGGCCATAAGTTGGATACCTCGCAATGGCCCGACGACTAACGGCCGGTTATAGGGAGTTATTTTGAGCCGTCGAACGCCTACCAAGTTGGCCTTTGGAGCCATTCGGTTTTAGCGCCATTATCGATAATTATTTTCTCAACTAATCAGATCTAATTTCGGTCGCGAGATTCCCGCTCGAAAGACGCTTTCACACCTTCAAATACAGATTTCCAGTGCCACACGACCAGCGCGAGGATGATGGCGATGACCACCGTCGTCAGAATCCAGGCGAGTGTGCCGATGACGAAGCCGCCGGTCCATGATGCGTTCGGCCGCCAGTAGGGATGCTTGTCGAAATAGTCGCCGAGCGTGAACAGCAGGCCGAAGGTCGACAGGAAGGCGATGCCGGCGAGAACCTTCTGTAGCCCCGCCTGGCGGTCCTCCAGGAACTTCCGCTGCGCCTCGGCCTGCCGGCGGTCGACGTCGGTGGCGTAGTCCTCCAGCGTCCTGAGCGCGCTGGTCAGAGCATTGGTCCGGCGATCGATGCCGCGCAATTCCTCGAGCTTCTTGAACACCTTCGCCTCGGTGTCGTAGCGGAATACGTCCAGATAGCGGTGGCGCTGATAGAGCCAAAATGTATTGCGCTTCAAAGTGTTGATCTTGAACTCGACCGCAGTCGATCGCTCGCGCAAGGTCTCGGGATCGAGCGCCTTGCCCTGGATGCCCCGTTCGATGTCGCCGATCTCCCTATCAATCGAGACGAGTTCATCGTCGCTGCGACGCTCGTGGTCGCGCGCCAGGAACTCGTTGTGCATCGCCAGCACGTGGATGAGAAACGCATAGACTTGTACTGGTTTTGTGCCGGCCACCTATCTCATTATGCCACCTTGGCTTCGAACGCGAGCGGACTGATGCCGCCCAGATATGAATGGCGGCGACGGGTGTTGTAGAAGCCGTTGATGTACTGGAAGATCGCAGCCTCTGCCTGTCGCCTTGTTGGCCAATTCTGCCGCCAGATGAGTTCCGCCTTCAGGGATTTGAAGAACGTCTCGATGGAGGCATTGTCGTAACAATTTCCCTTGCCGCTCATTGATGGACGCAGGCCATAGGCCTGCAGTTTCTTCTGATAGTCATAGGAGCAATATTGGCTGCCGCGATCGAAATGGAAAATGCAGCCTTCCGGTGGCTGGCGAAGGCGCACCGCCATATCGAGTGCCCTGATCGCCAGATCCTTTTTCATCCTGTCGCTGACAGCCCAACCAACCACACGACGGCTGTGCAGGTCGAGAATGACGGCCAGATAGAGCCACCCCTCTGACGTCCAGATATAGGTGATGTCGCCGGCCCATTTACGGTTGGGCGCGTCGGCGGCGAAATCGCCTGCCAGCCAGTTCGCCGCGACACCCAAGCGGTGGTGGCTGTCCGTGGTAACCTTGTGCTTGCGCGTGCGGACCGGCTTGATCCCGTTGATCCGCATCAGCCGACCTACCCGGCGCTCACCGACATCGAGGCCGGCCTCCTTGAGCTCCATCGTCATGCGTGGACGCCCATAGCTGCCAAGGCTCAGGCTGTACTGTTCCCGGATATGGGCGAGCACTTTCATGTCTG
>NZ_MINO01000076.1 GCF_001757355.1 Sphingobium phenoxybenzoativorans | reverse complement strand
GACGCGCTGGCGATCGGCATCGACGTCGACCGGCAGGGGCGGGCGATCGCACAGGACGGGCGGGCGCAGGGCCGGTTGATGATCGTCGGCCCGCTGACCCGTGGGGCGCATTGGGAAATTGTCGCCGTTCCAGACATAAGGCGGCAGACCTGGGCCATGGCGCGCGCGATAACCGGCGCGCACTGGGTGGAGGCAGAGGGCCTGTGAAACCGGCCGGGCAGCTATTGTGGACCTAGCCGCACCCTGTTCCACACCAGCTCGCTGCATATTGACGGAAAATTGTCAAAACAGACTTTTGTTGTCATACTCCGCATTGGAGAGGCGTGGAGTGGGAGAGCGAGCGTGAAGGCAAATGCGGATCTGTTCGACCTGAGCGGGCAGATTGCCCTGATCACGGGCGGCAGCCGGGGGCTTGGCCGTCAGATGGCCTTAGCCTTCGCAAAGGCCGGGGCGGACATCGCCATCACCAGCCGGAAAAGGGAAGCATGCGAGGCTGTGGCGCGGGAAGTGGAGGCGCTGGGCCGCCGGGCGTTCGTATGGCCGTGCCATATCGGGGATTGGGACGGGATCGGGGAGCTGGTCGAGGCGGTCTATGGGCATTTTGGCCGCATCGACATTCTGGTCAACAATGCGGGCATGTCCCCGCTGTCGCCATCGTCGCATGAAACCAGCGAGGCATTGTTCGACAAGATCGTCGCGGTGAATTTCAAGGGGCCGTTCCGTCTCGCTTCGCTGGTGGGCGCGCGCATGGCCGCTGCAGGATCGGGGACGATCATCAATATCAGCAGCACCGGCGCGATTCGCCCACAGCCGCGCTTTGCCGTTTATGCGGGCGCGAAAGCGGCGTTGAATGCGCTGACGACCGCCTTTTCCTTCGAATATGGGCCGCATGTGCGCGTCAATACGATCTCGCCCGGCCAGTTCCTGACGGACATTTCGAAAAGCTGGCCCGATGAGATGCGCGATTCTACTCCCGGCGCGATCCCCCGGTCCGGCCGCCCGGAGGAAATCGTGACGACCGCGCTGTACCTTGCCAGCCGGGCGTCAAGCTACACGACCGGCGCGCTGATCCGCGTCGACGGCGGCCTTCCATAAGCTGTTGCCGAGGCCATTGATCGTAGGCGCTTAATTTCGAAGTCGCGCCGCTCCCGACCCAAGGTGCAATTGTGCCGCCCTGCCGCCGCCAGCATGATCCCATCCTGATTTCAGATGCAATATCGACCCAGGAGAAAGATGATGCTGCAGCAGGCGCTGGAGAAATTTGCCGGCAAGACCCTGATCCGCGACCGCTACGAAAACTATATCGGCGGCGCCTGGGTTGCGCCCGCGAAGGGCGAATATTTCGACAATATATCCCCCGTGACCGGGCAGAAAGTCTGTCAGGTGGCGCGGGGCACAGCGGAGGACATTGAGGCCGCGCTCGACGCCGCCCATGCCGCGAAGGACGCGTGGGGCAAGATGTCGTCGACCGAACGGTCCAACATCCTGCTGAAGATGGCCGACCGCATGGAGGCCAATCTGGACCTGATCGCGATGGCCGAGACCATCGACAACGGCAAGCCGATCCGCGAGACGACTCATGCGGACATCCCGCTCGCCATCGACCATTTCCGCTATTTTGCGGGCTGCGCGCGGGCGCAGGAAGGGTCGATCAGCGAGATTGATCATGACACCATCGCCTATCATTTCCATGAACCGCTGGGCGTTGTCGGCCAGATCATCCCGTGGAACTTCCCGATCCTGATGGCGGTGTGGAAACTCGCGCCCGCTCTCGCGGCAGGGAATTGCATCGTGCTGAAGCCGGCCGAGCAGACGCCGATGTCGATCCTGGTTCTGGCCGAGTTGATCGGCGACCTGCTGCCGGCGGGCGTGCTCAACATCGTCAACGGCTTCGGCGTGGAGGCGGGCAAGCCGCTGGCGTCGAACAAACGGATCAGCAAGATCGCCTTCACCGGCGAGACGACCACCGGCCGCCTGATCATGCAATATGCGTCGGAAAATCTGATCCCCGTCACGCTGGAGCTGGGCGGCAAGTCGCCCAACATCTTCTTCGAGGATGTCATGGATGCGGACGATGATTATTTCGACAAATGCCTGGAAGGCTTTGCGATGTTCGCGCTGAATCAGGGCGAAGTCTGCACCTGCCCCAGCCGCGCGCTGATCCAGGAAAGCATCTACGAGAAGTTCATCGAACGGGCGATCGCACGCGTGAAGGCAATCAAGCAGGGCAGCCCGCTTGATCCCGCGACGATGATCGGCGCGCAGGCGTCGAACGATCAGCTTGAAAAGATCCTCTCCTATATCAGCATCGGCCGGGATGAGGGAGCGGAAGTGCTGACGGGCGGCGAGCGCGCAGCCCACGAGGGCGAGCTGAGCGAAGGCTATTATGTCACGCCGACGGTGCTGAAGGGCCATAACAAGATGCGGATCTTCCAGGAGGAGATTTTCGGTCCTGTCCTGGCCGTCACCACGTTCAAGGACGAAGCCGAAGCGCTCGCCATCGCCAATGACACGCTTTACGGTCTGGGCGCGGGCGTGTGGACCCGCGATGGAACGCGCGCCTATCGCATGGGCCGCGGCATCCAGGCCGGGCGCGTGTGGACCAATTGCTACCACGCCTATCCCGCCCATGCGGCGTTCGGCGGATACAAGCAGTCGGGCATCGGCCGCGAAAATCACAAGATGATGCTCGACCATTATCAGCAGACCAAGAACTTGCTGGTGAGCTACAGCCCGAAGGCGCTCGGCTTCTTCTGACGCAAGGATCAGCGGCGGCGCGATTCCCCTTTTCTCTCTCAGGCGCCGTAGCTGGGGGCGGACATCGTTGAACCGGTGTCCGCCCTGTCTCGTGACCTCCAAGGGAGCAAGGTGATGGACATTCTCCCGCCGCGCATATTGGCGACGCCCGCCGCCGATGATCTGATCGCCACACTGACGGACAAGCATGGCCCGTTGATGTTCCACCAGTCGGGCGGCTGTTGCGACGGCTCCGCGCCGATGTGCTTCCCCAAGGGCGAGTTCAAGGTCGGGCCGCAGGATGTGCTGCTCGGCACGATCGCCGATGGCGTGCAGGTGTGGATCGGCGCCGCGCAGTTCGAATATTGGCGGCACACCCAGGTCACGATCGACGTCGTGCCGGGGCGCGGCGCGGGCATGTCGCTGGAAAGCCCGGAAGGGGTGCGCTTCATCGTGCGCTCCCGGATTTTCATGGACGATGAAGCCGCAGCGCTCGAAGCGGCGGGAGAGCCGGAACGCGGCGGCTGACATGGGCCTGGTCGATCATCCGCTGCGCCGGCAGGTGGTCGGCGAGATGCAGTTGCGCCGCTTTCCCGCATTCTCCCCGCCCGCGCGCATCGTCCAGATCGTTCGGCTGGTGGAGGACAGGGAGGTCGAGGCGCAGGCGCTGACGAAACTTCTGCCGGATTTCGATCCCGCCGCGCGCCATGCCGAGCGGTTATGCGGCGCGGACATGCGGCTGGGATGGGAACGGCACAGCGAAGCCAGCACCATGACGATGGTGATGACGGGCGATGCTGGGACCGGCGCTGGTACTGGGGCAGGTGCGGGCGTCTGGAACTGGACATTGCCGCCGGACACGGCGCTGATCGACACCCTGCCCGGAACCGTGGTCCGCGCCAGCCACCTGATCGTGATCGACGGGGAGGATGAAGCGGCGGCCGCCGCCGATGCCGCCGGTTTCGCGGGGCACCAGCTCGTCACCTGCCATGTGCGCAGCCCATCGGGCGGACGCGCCCGGCTATGGACCGATTTCCGCATCCATGACGATGGCTATGGCCGGATGGTCGTCGCGTCGCTCGACATGCCTTCGGCCGACCTTGCGCGGTGCGTGCAGCAGCTTCAGGAATTGGGCAATTATCGCAATCTGGCGCTGATCGGCCTGTCCGAAGCGCGCAAGGCATGGACTGCGCTCGATGCATTGGAAGGGGCGCTGGAGGGGGTCGGCCAATCGCTTGCGAAGGGCGACCGGCGCGATGACGAGCTGCTGGAATCGCTCACCAGCCTGTCGGCCCAATTGCTGTCGATCGACAGCCGGTGCGGGTATCGCATGAGCGCGACCGCCGCCTATGCGCGGATCGTCGCCAGCCGTCTCGACCAGTTGCGGGTGGAGCCGATCGCCGGATATCAGTCTCTCGCCGATTTCACGGAGCGCCGTTTTCATCCCGCGATCCAGACCTGCGCCGCGCTGACCGACCGGCTGGCGCTTCTGAATGCGCGGGCGGCCCAGTTCACCGCCCTGCTGCGCACGCGGATCGAAACCCATATCGAAAACCAGAATGCCCGCCTGCTGGCGTCCATGGACGAGAGCGCGCGCATGCAACTGCGGCTGCAGCATCTGGTCGAAGGCCTGTCGGCGGTGGCGATAAGCTATTATCTGATTGGCCTGATCGCCTATCCGCTCAAGGCCGCGGAAAAGCATTGGCCGGCATTTTCGGCGACGCTGTGGCTCGGCATGCTTGTTCCGCCGGTGATCCTTGTCCTGATTCTGTCCATGCGGCGCGTGCGGCACCGGCTGGTTTCGAGTGACAAAGGCACCCATTAGCGTCCATGATTTGCCCGGAAGAATGATGGAGAGGGCGATGAGCATCGCACATATGGAGGTGAAGCAATTGATCGGCTTCGCGTCCTCGCACGCCGAGGATCCCTTCGCCGCCATGGACGATATCATGGCGCAACTGGGCGACGCGCCGCTGGCCGGGGCGATCGTATTTTGTTCCCACCATCTGGACCGCGATATGCTGGCGCGGGCGATCAATCGCCGCAGCGAGGGCGTGCGCGTGATCGGCTGCACAAGCTCCGGCGAACTGACGGCGCAGGGCTATGATCATGGCAGCCTGAGCGTGATCGGCTTCCCCGCCGCCGCATTCCACATGGCTTCGCACTGTTTTCTGGATATCGACAATTTTGATCCCGCCGCGGCCCGGGCTGCGGTGCGGGCGCTTGCGGCGGAGGCGGAGAGGGACAGCCGCCATCTGGGGGATGCCGTCAATCATGTCGCTTTGTTCCTGGTCGACGGTCTGTCGCATTCCGAAGAATTGCTGACGATGACGATCCAGGATGCGCTGGGCGACATTCCGCTGATCGGCGGATCGTCGGGCGATGATCTCGCTTTCCGACAGACCGCCATATTGGAGGGCGGCGCTTTCCACAGCCGCGCGGCGGTGGTCGCGATATTGTCGACGCCCCGGCCGATGCATGTGTTCAAGGCGCAACATTATCGCCCCGGCGAGCACAAGATGGTGATCACGGGCGCATTGCCGCATGAGCGGATCGTCACGGAAATCAACGCCGAACCCGCCGCCGCCGAATATCTGCGGCTGGCCGGGCATGCGGGGGAAGCGCTGGGCACGGAGTTTTTCGCCGCACATCCGCCGATGGTGCGGGCGGGTGGCGAATATTATGTCCGGTCGATCCAGAGCGCGAATGACGATGGCAGCCTGACCTTCTACTGCGCCATTGATGAGGGGATCGTGCTGACCGTGGGCGAACCGGTCGACCGGATTGCGGGCATGGAGGCGCTGTTCAGCGATATTCGCGGCACCATCGGCGAAGTTGACCGGATCATCGCCTTCGACTGCGTGCTGAACCGCATTGACGCCGAGCAGCGGCAGATCGCGCATGAGGTATCGCAACTCTATCGCCGCAACGGGGTGATCGGCTTCAACACCTATGGCGAGCAATATCATGCCTTGCACGTCAACCAGACCTTCAGCGGCCTTGCGATCGGCACATGAGCGACACGGCGCGCATTTCTCTGTCTAGCGATCAGGCGGATGATATCGACGCGCTACGGGAAGAAGTGCGCAAGCTGCGCAAGATCAACATAGCGCTGATGGACCGGGTCGAGCGGTCGAGCGACATGTCGGTCAACGCCTTCTCCATGTTCGAAACGGCGATTTCGCTTGAGGCGATGGTGCGCGACCGGACCAGCCAGCTTGAGGATGCGCTCGCCAAGCTTGCCACAGCCAATGCCGATCTGGCCGAAGCGCATGGCCATGCTGATGCGGCCCGGATGCGCCTGCGCGATGCCATTGATTCCATCAACGAAGGTTTCGTGCTGTTCGATGCGGATGACCGGCTGGTGCTGTTCAACGAAGCCTATCTGGGCTTCTGGCCGGAACTGGCGCCGCATGTGCGCGAAGGCATCGGCTTTGCCGACATAGCGAAGCTGGCGGCCGAGCATTTGCAGCCGCTGGGGGCGGCGGTCGCGCCGGATCGCTGGGTATCCGACCGGCTGGCGCAGCATGGCGTCGCCGATGGCGGCCATGTGCAGGCGCTGGCCGACGGGCGCTGGGTGCAGATCAACGAACTGCGCACCAGCGAGGGCGGCATCGTCGGCATCTATACTGACATTACCGAGGTGAAGGCGGAGGATGCGCGTGCGCGTGCGCTGGAACTGGCCGAACGCAACCTGATATTGCAGTCGACCCTCGACACCTTGTCCGAGGGCGTGTGCATGTTCGACAGCAACAGGCGATTGTCGGCCTGGAACGGCGCGCTGGGCCGTTTGCTGGGTGTGTCGGGCGATCCGGAACGGGCATTTTCCACCCATGACGGCTTCCTGAAATGGTGCCGGGGGATCAGGGGCATGGATGACCGCGGCTGTCTGGAATGGCGGCCGGACGACAGCCATGCCGCGCCGGTCAGCCAGCTTTGTCCCGCAGGCGACCGGAGCTTCGAGATACGATCGACCCGCACGGTGCAGGGCGGGCAGGTGTTCAGCTTCACCGATGTCACCGACATGCTGCGCGCGCAGGCGGCGTTGCAGGAAACCGCCGAGACGCTGGAGCGGCGCGTGTCCGAGCGTACCGCCGAATTGCTGGAGGTGAATCAGCGGCTGGGCCATGAAGTCGCGGAGCGGCGGGCGATGGAAGTGGCGCTGACCGAGGCAAAGACGTCCGCCGAAAAGGCCAATCTGTCCAAGACCAGTTTTCTGGCGGCCGCCAGCCATGACCTGCTGCAGCCGTTGAATGCGGCGCGGCTGTTCGTTGCGGCGCTGGGCGACAAGCGGCTGGCGCTGCCCACCCGCGCGCTGGTGTCGCAGACATCGATGGCGCTGGATTCGGTCGAGGATCTGCTGGAGGCGCTGCTGGAGATTTCGCGGCTCGACGCGGGGGCGATCCAGCCGGAGGTCAGCCATTTCCGCATCGACCAGTTGCTGCAGACCTTGAATGTCGAATTCACGCCGATGGCGCGCGCCGCCGGTCTGGCCTTCCGGATCGAGACCGAGCAGCTATGGGTCGAGACCGACGTGCGGTTATTGCGCCGCATCCTCCAGAATTTCATCTCCAATGCGATCCGCTACACGCATGCGGGCAGCGTCAGCGTGTGCTGCGCGGTGGAGGAGGGGCGCGTCGCAGTGCATGTCGCCGACACCGGACGGGGCATCGCGAAGGAGCAGCAGGCGTTGATCTTCGAGGAGTTCCGCAGGCTCGACACGCGCAGTCAGGGCAAGGGGCTGGGACTGGCGATCGTGCGCCGCGCGGCCGACATGCTGGGGCACGACATCAGGTTGCGGTCAGCGCCCGGACAGGGATCGACCTTCTCCATCACGCTGCCGCTTGGCCGTCCGATCGATGACGCCGCCACGGATGGCGGTGGGGCGACGCGCGACCGGTCGATGCGCGGCCTGCGCGTGCTGGTGGTGGACAATGAGCGGCAGATCCAGTCGGGCATGCGCACATTGCTCAATGGCTGGGGATGCGAAGTCGTGACGGCAGGCGACTATGCCGAGGCGGTGAAATTATTCCCCGACGGCGTGCGCCCCGACATCATCCTGGCCGACTATCATCTGAATGACGGTGAAACGGGGGACCGGGTGGTTGCACAGTTGCATGCGCATTTCGGCGCAGCCGTGCCTGCGGTGATGATTTCAGCCGACCGTGGCGAGGCGCTGAAAACGCAACTGGCCGCGACGGGCATAGCGCTGCTCAACAAGCCGGTGAAACCGGCGCAATTGCGGTCCTTGTTGCGGACGATGCTGCCCTGATGTTTCTGGCCTGATATTTCCAGGTTGATAAGGCGGGAGACGGCGACGGCTTGTCCGGTACGGCCGGACAAGCCAGTCTTTCCCGTCAGAGGTCGAGCGCTTCCCGCGCGCTGTCCGCCTTGATCCAGCGATCGATATGATGAAGCAGATTGCGGATGATCACTTCACCGTCCTGAAGATAGATGTTCCGCTTGGCGCGGGTTTCCATCCCCTTTTGCACGCGCTCCGTATTTCCGATGTCCTCCAGAAGAACCTCGATATTGCGGATGGCGTAATATTCCTGCTGCAGACGGGTCTGGAAATCCGCCGCGGGCTCCATGAAATATTCGGCGACCCAACGGGTCGAGCGGTGCGACGTCGGCCAGAAATGATGGATGAAGAAGCCGCCGAAGGACACGTCCAGATGGAAGTTCGGAAAGATCACATTGGCGTCCGAACACCATTCCGCGCTATTGTTGGGATTGATCGACGGATGCCCCAGCAATTTGTCGATCTCATTGGCGCCGGAAGGCGAGATGATGTTGTTCGCCCCCATATTGCGATAGGCGAGGCGTTCGCCCAGCGCATTTTCCGGCGGCGCATATTCCAGATTGGCGAACGCCGAATAGGCGCTGTGCGGTCCCCAGGCGGAGGCCCGGATCGGCCGGGCGAAGGGATTGGACGCATTGCTGAACGCCGGGCGCAGCGTCTTGTTGTGGATGGACGGCACATGGTAGGATTCGGCGAACGCATCGCTGATCACTTTCCAGTTCGCATCGAGGTTCGCCTCGAATTTCAGGCTGTGGCCCGATCCCGGAAATGGTACGCCGGTGTAGAATTTGCCGAAATCGCCCAGAAACTCAGCCAGGCTAACCTCCGGTTCGCTCTGCATGTTGATGAATATCCAGCCTTGCCAGACTTCGGTCGCGATCGGCGTCAGGCCGCATTTCTTCTTGTCGAAATCGAAGAAGCGGCGTTCGTCCGGTACGGACAGAAGCGCGCCGTCGGTGCCGAAGGTCCAGCTATGATAGCGGCAGGTGAAGCGCGGGGCGCGCCCCTCGCTGCTGTTCATGATCAGGTTCTGGCGATGCGAACAGACATTGTGGAAAGCCTGAATGCCGCCGCTTTTCTGACGCACGATCAGGACGGATGCGTTGCACACCTCCAGCTCCCGCACGATGTAGGAGCCGGATTCGGGAACCTGCTCCTCGCGGCCCATCGCCAGCCATGCGCGGCCGAAAACGCGCTCACGCTCAAGTTCATAATGGGCCGGAGAGATATAGGGATCGGTCGACAGCGGTCCCGTGTCCAGACCGAGAGCAAGGGTATAGCTATCGTCAAATCCGGGGACTGGACTTTTCGTCTCAATATTCATGCTGTCTCCTTTGGTGGGATCAGCCCCAGGGACTTGGCCCGCGCAGAACGCGGACGCTGTGTGGGTAGGGAGAATAAGGGTCGCGCGGCGCGCCGACGACCTCGATGGCGACCGCAGCGCTCATTAATGCCAGCATCAGTCTGGCCAGGGTCGCCACATCGTCGGGCATGGCGTTGATGTCATGCAGCGCGATGACATCGAGCGCCTGGTCGGCATGGGCGAGCATGTCGTCGTAAAATGCGCGAATCTCATCCATGGAAGCTGCGGCGCGGCGCTCCCACCGTTCGGACGTGGTGGGCACGTCCCAATAGCCGACATATTTTTCTATCGTTTCAAAACCAGGGGGCAGCATGCGTCCTCCCATCCTCTCTGCGATCAAACCGGCGTGCGATTATGCTTTTGTTCCGCCCATAATAGGGGAAGGCATGGATACGGTCAACGTATGTGTTGATAGATTGCGGCTTTCTCACGCCATATAGCCGCCATCCACGGGAAGGGTGGCGCCGGTGACGAAGGATGCGGCGTCGGACAGCAGCCAGACCGCCGCCTCCCCCAGCTCGTCCGGCTCGCCGATCCGGCCAATGGGGAGATTGCTGATCATATAGTCTTCAAGGCCATCGATCGAATCGAGCGCCCATTGCAGCATGGGCGTGCGCACGCCGCCGGGCGCTATGGCGTTGATGCGGATGCCCATCCCCGAATATTCCAGCGCCGCCGTGCGCGTAAGCCCGACCACGCCATGCTTTGCCGCCGAATATTCCGACCCCATTTTGAACCCGCGCAAGCCCGCGCCGGAGGAGGTGTTGACGATTGCGCCCCTGCCGTTCGCCATCATGGCGCGCAGCTCATGCTTCATGCACAGGAAGGTGCCGGTCAGCGTGACGTCCATATTCACCTGCCATTGTTCCGGCGTCAGTTCGTGGATCATCGCCGACTTCTGCGCCACTGCGGCATTGTTGAACGCGCCATCCAGCCTGCCAAAATGGGATAGGGCCTGGACGACCATGCGCTCCACCTCATCCTCCTTCGAAATATCGGTGCGCTGAAATTCCGCCCGGCCGCCCCCACCCCGGATCATCTCGACCGTTTCGCGGCCGCCATCCTCATTGATGTCGGCAACCAGGATGGCCGCGCCACGGCGGGAAGCGATCACTGCGGCGCTGCGCCCGATACCGCTGCCCGCGCCTGTGCAGATGATGGAGCGGCCTTCCAGATCCTTTGCTGATGTCGTCATTCCGATGCTTCCTTGTGGATTGGCCTGCGGCCGTGTGCGCAAGACGCGCGAAGGGGTGCGGCCGGCGCCGTCACCGCTCTGCGAGAATGATGGAGGGTGGATCAGGCCATATGGCCGCCATCCACCGGCAGGATCGCGCCCGTCACGAAAGAGGCGGCGTCGGACAGCAGCCAGACGGCGGCTTCGCCCAGTTCGTCCGGGTGCGCCATGCGGCCGATGGGGTGGGTAGAAACGATATAGGGTTCTAGATCGGGATTCGTCTTCATCGCGCCCTCCAGCATCGGCGTGCGGACGCCGCCCGGCGAGATCGAATTGATGCGGATGCCAAGGCCGGAATATTCCAGCGCGGCGGTGCGCGTCAGGCCCACGACGCCATGCTTGGCCGCGGTGTATTCCGACCCCAGCTTGAAGCCCTTCAGGCCCGCGCCCGACGAGGTGTTGACGATGGCGCCCTTGCCATTGGCCAGCATCGCCTCCAGCTCATATTTCATGCACAGGAATGTGCCGGTCAGCGTCACGTCGATGTTGCGGCGCCATTGATCAAGCGTCAGTTCGTGGACCATCGCGGTCTTTTGCGGAACGGCCGCATTGTTGAATGCGCCATCCAGCTTTCCAAAAAGGGCGATTGCGCGTTCGACCATGCGCTTGGCGTCCTCCTCCTTGGAGATGTCGATGCGCTCAAACTCCGCGATGCCGCCTTCGGCCCGGATCAGGTCGACGGTTTCGCGCCCGCCTTCCTCGCTTATGTCGGTGACCAGGATGTGGGCGCCGTGCCGCGCAGCGATGACCGCCCCGCTGCGGCCGATGCCGCTGCCAGCGCCGGTGCAGATGATCGACCGGCCTTCCAAATCTCTCGCAACATTTGCCATGATATAGTCCTCTCCATGGGGCTTGGAGCGGGCTTCACCCGGATCGAAGTAAAGCCGCCCTGACATTTTTCTTTTCCGCGATTTCCGGGCAGCCGGACGAGGGCGTCCGGCATGAAATCGCCCTAGCCGGCCTCGTTGACGACCCGGTTCTCGATTGCGCCGATGCCGTCTATTTCGACGCGCACGACGTCGCCCGCCTTCAGGAAGGATGGCGGCTTCATCGCCGCGCCGACGCCGCCCGGCGTCCCCGTGAAGATCACGTCGCCCGGCTCCAGCGTCATCGCCTGCGACAGATGCGCGATCTGTGCGGCGGGATCGAAGATGAAATGCCGGGTGTTGGAGGATTGCCGCACCTCGCCATTGACCGTTGAGCGGATCGGGAGCGCTGCGGGATCGATTTCGTCCGGCGTCACGATCCACGGGCCGAACGGGGCGTGCGTGTCGAACGATTTGCCGAGCACATATTGCGACGTCTTGAGCTGCCAGTCGCGCACGCTGAAATCGTTGCCCGCGCAATAGCCGAAGATGACGCCGGCCGCCTGGTCGGCGGAGACGTGGCGGCAGCGCTTGCCAATGATGAACACCAGTTCCGCCTCATAATCGAGCAGGGCCGACGCCTTGGGCAATTCCACCGGGGCACAGGGGCCGTTTACGGAAGTCACCGCCTTGGTGAACCAGATTTGATCCTCCGGCATCGGCATCGCGGCTTCGGCCACATGGTCGGCATAGTTCATGCCCAGGCCGAATATCTTGCCGGGGCGCTGCACCGGAGCCAGCAATTCCACATCGCCCAGAGCATGGTCGTTGCCGGTCGCGGCGCGCACCTCCTCTGCAAGACTGTCCCAGTTGGCGATCAGGGCGATCATGTCGGGCACCGGCATGCTGAGGCGCGAACCCAGGGCGGTGATCATTTCTCCGTCGGTCTTGCCGACTCCGATTCGACCTTCATACCGATAGCTTACCAGCTTCACAGTCACTCTCCCGGTTGATTGGCCGTTCTTTGCCTTACTGATGGGAAGCTATCTCTTTATTGTCAACATTTGTGTTGAAGAAAGCTTTGGCCGCGTATAGGCTTTGGTCCGACCCGCCTTGGGAGAGGTTCCATATCGGCCATGCGCGCGCAGCGGGTCCGCGCCTGCGCCTTTGTGAATGAGATGATGGCAGAGTCAGTTTACGATCTTTTCGCGCAGACGGCGGCGCGCGCGCCCGGCCGGTCCGTGCTTTGCTACCCGGCCACCGAGGGGCGTGGATATTGCGAGGATGGCTTTGAAATCAGCTATGCCGAAGCGAAAGGCGTCATTGACGCGCTCGCCAAACGCTATGTCGATGCGGGCTATGGGCCGGGGCACCGCGTCGCCCTGGCGGCGGGCAACATGCCGGAGCATTTCTGGCACTATCTCGCGCTCAACAGCATCGGTGCGACCGCCGTCACGCTGAACCCCGACTATCTGCCCGACGAAATGGCCTATGGCATCGGTTTCCCCGAATGCGCGCTGGTCGTGGCGTCGCCGCAATGCATTGCCAATATCCGCAAGGCTGTGGAGACGCTCGATCCGGCGGTGCCGGTATTCGACCTGTCGGAACCCGGTGCGCCCTTGCCCGCGCCCGGCATCGGCCCGCATGAGGTCTCGGCTGACAAGGGCAAGCGCATCGCGCTGATCATCTACACGTCCGGCACCACCAGCAAGCCCAAGGGGTGCCTGATATCCAATGCGTCCTGTTTGGCGGCGGCCGACTCCTATACGGGCGCGAACGGGCCTGTCGCGTTCCGGGATGGCGGCGACCGCCTCTACATCCCCCTGCCCGCCTTTCACATGAATGTGACGGTCTTTACCTTTACCAGCGTGCTCAAGCGCGGGAATTGCCTGGTGATGCAGGACCGCTTCCGCGCATCGCGCTGGTGGAAGGATCTGGTCAAGACGAAGGCGACCTGCTTCCATTATCTGGGGATCATTCCGCCGCTGCTGGTCAATACGCCGGAGACCCCGGAAGAAAAGCAGCATGTGGTCCGTTACGGCTATGGCGCGGGGATAGAGCCAGCCATCCGCGATCTTTTCGAGGAGCGTTTCAACATCCCGCTGGTCGAAGCATGGGGGATGACCGAGACATCGCGCGCGATCATGAACAGCGAGGAGCCGCGCAGCCGCGAGGCGCGGGCCTTCGGCCGCCCGCATGCGCCCTGGGAAGTGCGGATCGTCGACGAAAATGATCAGGACCTGCCCCATGGCGCGCCGGGGGAGTTGATCGTGCGCGCGTCCGGGCCTGATCCGCGCGCCGGATTCTTCTCCGGCTATCTCAAGCAGGAGAAGGAAACCGAAGAAGCATGGCGCGGCGGCTGGTTCCACACCGGCGACATCTGCCGTCAGGACCCCGACGGCATGCTGTATTTCGTCGACAGGCGTAAGAATATCATCCGCCGCAGCGGCGAGAATATCGCTGCCGCCGAAGTCGAAAATGCGCTGGTCGGCCTGCCGGAGGTCAAGGCGGTGGCGGTATTGGCCGTGGTGGATGAATTGCATGACGAGGAAATCATGGCCTGCGTGGTGCCGATGGAAGGGGTCGCCGCCAGCCGGGAGATCGCCGAGGCCATTCAGCGCGGCGCGCTGGGCAAGGTCAGCGCGGCGAAGCTGCCGGCATGGATCGCCTTTTGCGATAAATTGCCCGTGACCGGCACGCAGAAGATTCAGAAGGGCGCTCTGTTTCCCGATGGCGGCGACCCGCGCACCGACCCGCGCAGCATCGACCTGCGCGAGGAGAAACGCTCATTGCGCGTGACGGAACGCACCGCGGCCTGAGAGGATCAAAATATGGCTGGCTTCTTTGTGGGCGCTTATGAGCACCCGGCGCGCCTGGCGACCGACAAATCCGCGCCCATGCTGCATGCCGAAGTTGCGGCCGGCGCGCTTGCCGACGCCGCGCTGACCCTGGCGGATGTCGACGGATATTTCTGCGCCGGGGATTCGCCGGGCGTGGGGCCGCTGTCGATAGTGGAATATCTCGGCATCAATCCCCGCTACGTCGATTCCACGGACATTGGCGGCTCCTCTCCCGTGCTGCATGTCGCCAAGGCGGCGCAGGCGATCGAAATGGGCCTGTGCGATGTGGCGCTGGTGACGCTGGCGGGCCGCCCGCGGGCGGAGGGCGACCGGCCGGGCGGACAGGTGCAATTGACCACCTTCCCGGAAAATGAGTTTGAGCTTCCCTATGGTCCCTATCTTGCTGCCAGCTATGCGCTGGCGGCGCGGCGGCACATGCATGAATATGGCACCACGTCCGAACAGCTTGCCTGGATCAAGGTCGCGATATCGCAGCATGCGCAGCATAATCCTCATGCGCGCTTGCCCAAGCCGGTGACGGTGGAGGAAGTCCTGGCATCGCCCATGGTGGCCGATCCGCTGCACCGGCTCGATTGCTGCGTCATCAGCGACGGCGGCGGCGCGGTCGTGCTGGCGCGGGAGGAGATCGCCCGCAGCCTGAAGCGTCCGCTCGTCAAGCTGCGCGGCGCGGGCCATGCAATCGGCTATCAGCGCGGGTTTGAGATGGACATTACCCGCACGGCGGGCATCGCATCGGGGCAGGCGGCGTATGCGCAGGCGGGCCTGACGCCGGCGGATATTCAGTATCTGTCGACCTATGACAGCTTCACCGTGACGGTCCTGTTCGCGATCGAGGATCTGGGTTTCTGCGCGAAGGGAGAGGGCGGGCGGTTCGTCGCCGACAACGGCCTGCTCTCCGGCGTCGGGCGTCTGCCGGTCAATACGGATGGCGGCGGGTTGTGCAGCAATCATCCGGCCCATCGCGGCGGCATGACCAAGGTGATCGAAACGGTCCGCCAGTTGCGCGGTGAAGCGCATCCGGCGGTTCAGGTGCCGAATTGCACGCTTGCGATGTCGCACGGCACCGGCGGAGTGCTTGGCCAGCGGCACGGCTGCGCGACGGCTATTTTGGAGCGAGTGGCATGACGGAATTTGCCGGCGATCCGAATTTCCCGGAAAATCGCGAATATTGGGAAGCGGTCGCGCATGAGCGTCTGCTGATCAAGCGCTGCGTTTCGTGCGAGAAGCCCCATTATTATCCCCGCGCCTACTGCCCCTTCTGCGGCGGCGAAACCCAATGGGAGGAGTCGAAGGGGAAGGGCGAAATCTATTCCTACACGGTCGTCCGTGTCGGGGCCGAACCCTACTGCCCCGCCTATGTGACGCTGGATGAAGGACCCACCATGATCGCGGTCATGGTGGAATGCGATTTCGACCGGCTTGCGGTTGGCGACCGCGTGCGCGTCGTTTTCCGCCGGTCGGCGCGGGACGGCCGCATGCTGCCGATGTTCACGCCCAGCGCGGATTGATGCGCCGGCGGATGATCGCGCGGGAATGATCCCGCACGATCCCGACAAGGTAATGAAAAGGACCGGATGTGAAGACTGATAGTGAGCCGGTATATATATTGGGCGTGGGCATGGTCAGGGGATGGGCGGACGCGTCATCTAGCCTGACCGACCTGATCTTCGCCTCCGTATCCGCCGCGCTGGATGACAGCGGCGTGGACATCCAGGCGATAGACTCCGTGGTCCTTGCCGCGCACGATCTGGTGGACGGGCGCTCGCTTTCCAGCATGGTTACGGCGCCCGCCGCGGGCGCCTATCTGCGCGACGAAATACGCCTCGCGTCTGATGGGCTTTCGGCGCTCTCGCTCGCCAGCGCGCGGGTGGAAGCGGGCGAAACCGAATATTCGATAGTCGCCGCCTGGGGCCGCGAGAGCGAAGGCAATTATGCGCGGACGTCGCGCGCGGGTTTCGACCCTATTTTCGAGCAGGCCTTTGGCGCGGACGAGTTCACGCTTTCCGCGTTGCGCCTGTCCGCCTGGTCCGCGCGGCACGGCTGCCCGGACGATGCGCGAGAGGCGGCGGCCGCCGCGCGGCGGGACAGGGCGCGGAACAACCCCCGCGCTTCGGCGGAGGGCCGCCGTCCAATGCTTGCGACGCCGCTGGTCGCGGATGACGCGCC
>NZ_MINO01000075.1 GCF_001757355.1 Sphingobium phenoxybenzoativorans | reverse complement strand
CACGGCCGACGGGATCGCCGCCATCCTCAACACCCATCTCGCCGCCTGCGCCGCCGTGCTGGGATGGGCGGTCATGGAGCGCGTGCGCACTGGCCACGCCACGGCGGGCGGCATGGGCTGCGGCGCGCTGGCCGGTCTTGCCGCCATTTCCGCCTCCGCCGGTTTCACGGATATGCCGGGCGCGATCCTGACCGGCCTGTGCGCAGGCGTGCTGGGCCAGTTCGCATCGGCAACGGCGCGCCTGCTTCGCGCCTGGGACCCTGCCAACATCTTCGCCGTCCATGCCGTTGGCGGCGCAACCGGCGCGCTCATGCTGGCGCTGGTGAACAGCAGCTCTCCGGTCGACGTGCTGCTCGTCAATCAGGCTGTTGGCGTGGGCGCAGTCATTCTCTGGTCCGCCGCCGTCACCGCTCTGCTGACGCTGCCGCTCCTGCTGCTGAAACCGGCCCGGACCGAGAGCGCCCACAGCGTCTAGGACGGATCGACATTCAGCCCTGACGGCCTGCAAATGGCGCTTTCCCGTGCTTCCGGTGCTCACGTACTTTTAGTACGCTGTGCTCCGGCTCACAGAAAACCACCATTTTCGGCACGTCATCCTCTGAATGTCGATCCGTCCTAGATGCCCCGATGCTTCCTGAATGCGGCGGTGGCCTCCACCGGCCCTTTATAGGCTTCCTGAAACTCGCCGCTCCAATAGAGCAGCGAATCCAGATCGATCTTTTCGCCCGTCACCGCGCACAGGACAAAGGTCCCCGGCCGCACGATGTCATAATGCGGCGTATCGTATCGCAGCACCGCAAGTCCGGGAATGTCGGCCATGACGCCTCAATCGCCGGTCAGGATTCGATCCACCAACTGCTTCACCGTGGGGACGAAGCCGTTGGAGTAGAAAGGGTCCTGCTTGAAGCGGTAGGCGCTGTGCCCGGCGAAGGCGAGATTCTCGTCAACGGGACCGCCATGGGCGATGTCCTGCAGCGTTTTCTGGATGCAGAAGCTGCGCGGATCGGCCAGACGCCCGGTCGAATTGGTCTCGCTGTCCATCCAGCTTGAAAAGGCGCATTGCGACAGACAGCCCATGCAATCCGCCTGATCCTTGCGGATGACGCCCTTCTCCGGGTCAGTGACGAACACCAGCGTATTGTCCGGCGTCTTGAGCGCGGAGGTGAAGCCCAGGCCCACCCACTCGCGCGCGCGCAGCAGGTCGTTGCGCGTCACCCAGAAATTCTTGCCCTTCACGCCCACGTCGAGCTGGTGGGTATGGTCGCCCGCCTGCTCCAGGCTGAAGGCGATCTGCCGTTCCGAACGGGCTTCCAAATTGCGCAGGAAGGGATTGCGGATCGCCGAGCTGTAGAAACCCGTGGGAGAGAAGCGATGCAGCAGCACGTCGCCCTCGTCGAGTTGCGTCAGCCGCGCCTTCCATTCTTCGGGGATCGGGCTTTCCTGCGTCAGCAGCGGGCGGGTGCCGAACTGGAAGGCGATGGCACCCAGTTCCGGGTTGTCGATCCAGTCGTTCCAGTCGCGCAGATGCCAGACGCCACCGGCCATGATGATCGGCACTTCGTCCGAAATCCCGCCCTCGCGCATCGTTTCGCGCAGCGCCTTGACGCGCGGATAGGGGTTTTCCGGCTTCTGAGGATCTTCCGCATTGGACAGGCCATTATGGCCGCCCGCCAGCCAAGGGTCCTCATAGACCACACCCGCCAGCCATTCCGCCGCCTTCGAATAGGCGCGCTTCCACAGCGCGCGGAAGGCGCGGCCGGAGCTGACGATAGGCAGGTAGGAAACATTATAGGAGGCGGCGATCTCGGACAGCTTGTACGGCATGCCCGCACCGCAGGTGACGCCCGCCACCATGCCTTTGGTCTTTTCCAGAACGCCATGCAGCACCCGCTGCGCGCCGCCCATTTCCCACAGCACGTTGATGTTGATCGCGCCCTTGCCGCCCGCCAGTTCGAACGCGCGCTTCACCTGCTCGACCGCGCCGTCAATGGCGTAGGCGATCAGTTCCTCATGCCGGTCGCGGCGCGTGCGGCCATGATAAAGCTGGGGAATGATCTTGCCCGTGGGATCATAGCTGTCGGCGTTGACGGCAGAGACGGTGCCAATGCCCCCGGCGGCAGCCCATGCGCCGGAGCTTGCGTGGTTGGAAACTGCGACGCCCTTGCCACCTTCGATCAACGGCCACACTTCGCGTCCGCCATAGACGATGGGTTTCAAACCCTTGAACAATCTATTCTCCCAAGAAATTCGCGGCCGCCCCCTTTGGCCAGGGATGCGCTATATCAGCTTTCCTCGACCGGCGCGGTTTAAAAATTGGACCGCGCCCTAAAGCAAAACATCCGGTCTGGCCAGCGATTTGCCATAGAGACTGGCGTAAGCGCCAAGCATTTGCGGCTCGCCAAAGGCATCCAGCGCCTTGACCCGATTGGCCTTGCCCAGCGCATCGCGAAGCGCAGCGTTCGCCGCCAGTTCGCCCAGCGCCGCCGCCAGCCCCGTTTCCTCCTCCAAAGGAATGACAAACCGCCGATTCGCTGGGGCGACCATATCCGCGACATCGCCCACATCCGTCGAAACCACCGGCAGCCCCGCCGCCATCGCCTCGACCAGCGATATGGGGAATTGCTCGCTGTCGGACGACAGGGCGAAAATGTCGAAAAGGCCCACAAATTTCCATGGATCGGAAAGGAACCCGGCCATGTGAAGATCGGACAGCCCATGCGCCTCCGCTTCCCGCAGGATGGCGTCCCGCTCCGGTCCCTCGCCGACCACCACCAGTTGCAATCGCTCCCGATGCGCCGCGACCGCCCGCACCAGCCGGGGGATATTCTTCACCGCCCGCAACCCGGCCAGCGTTCCCACCACCAGCTTGCCCGGAGCGCGCACAAATCCCGGCAGCGCGTCGGGCTGTGGCGGCGCTGCATATCGCGCCAGATCAATGCCGTTCGGGATCAGGCGCACCTTGCCGCGCGGCTGACGCCAGGCGTTCAGAGCGATCCCCTCCAGCCGCCGCGAAGGCACCACCAGAGCATCCGCTCCCGCCAGCGCGATCCTGCGGTAGCGATTGCGGGCGGGCTTCAAACCCGCCGCCTCATCCTCGTTAAAGCCGTCCTCATGATGGATCAGTGGCGGCAGCGCCAGAAGCCGGTGGAATATCCGGTGCGCCATCACGCCGTCCACCGCCCCCCAATTATAGGTGAGGACCAGATCATAGCCGCGCATGAACCGCGCCAGCGCCAGAAAGCGCGACAGGCCCGGCCGTCCGGTCAGCGGCGGCGCATCGGGGAAATCCACCGCGATGTCCGGCGCAATGGCCGCCCGCGCGCCCATAGCGCCCGGCACGCCGCTGACGATCGCGTGCTCCGCCCGGTCGCCCCACAGGTTCATCAGGCGCACTGCCCTGGCTTCCTTGCCGCCCAGATTGAAACTGCTGTGAAGGTGGAGAAGGCGCGGCCGCCCGTCATACGGCCTATCAGCCATTGACCAGCACGCGCTCCAGCAGGCGCCCTATCCCGGCGACGGCCTCCGCCTCGTCAAGCACCGGCGCATGG
Organism: Sphingobium phenoxybenzoativorans; assembly: GCF_001757355.1. Classification (GTDB taxonomy): domain Bacteria; phylum Pseudomonadota; class Alphaproteobacteria; order Sphingomonadales; family Sphingomonadaceae; genus Sphingobium; species Sphingobium phenoxybenzoativorans. Next base: position 13,233 of record NZ_MINO01000075.1, on the reverse strand, counting down.
CCGACGCGCGGCACAGTGACGATCTCGGTTTCGCCGCCAATGTCGCGGCGCATCCGGTCCGCCGTCGCCACGCTGAACAGGTCGGACAGCGCACCGCGCACGATCAGCGTGGGAACATCCCTGAACCCCGCCAGAGTCGGCCACAGGTCGACACCGGTCTCGCCACCGGGCACCCGCAGCGGCTCGGCGATCCGCATGTCATAGTCCAGCACCACGCGCCCACTGCTGTTCAGCCGGAACAGCCGCTTGGCCATCGCCAGCCACTGGTCCAGCTTGTAACCCGGATAGATGTCCGCATTGGCCTCGGCCAGCGCCCGCGCGGCGTGCACCCAGGTCGGGTGGTTGCTGCCGGAGCCGACATAACCCCTGATCCGGGCAAGGCCCGCTTCCTCTATCTGCGGCCCGACATCGTTCAGCACAGCGCCCGCCATCCTGTCCGGCCGGGTGGACGCCATGATCATCGCGATGATGCCGCCCAGGGACGTCCCAACCACCACGAACCGCGTCAGCGCCAGATCGGTCAGCAATCGCTCCAGGTCATGCAGATAGGTGATCGGCACATAGCTCATCGCATCCTTGGCGTAGGCGCTTTCCGACCGGCCCCGCAGATCGGGACAGATCATCCGCCATTGCCCTGCGAATTTCTCCGCCAGCGGCTCGAAGTCGCGGGCGTTGCGCGTCAATCCCGGCAGGCACAGCAGCGGCGGCCTGTCCTCCGGCCCCGCATAGTCCCGGTAATGCAGCCGCAGGCCATCGGGAGACCACCAATATCCGTCGCTATAGCTGGCCACGCTTGATCCTTCCGCCCTGCATGCCCCATATCGCCGCATGCGCACGCCCCTGCAAGCCAGCAAATTCCGTCCCGAAACGCTCATCACCGGCCTGGGGGACAGCTTCGCCGATCCCGTCGCCGCTGCGGATTTCCCGCAGACCATGCTGCGCTTCCGCAATGACCGGCACGCCGCGACAGTGGGCCTCGCCGATCTGAGCGATGAAGAATGGATCGCACATTTCGGGCGGTTCCAACCGCTTTCCGGCTCCCTGCCCCAGCCGCTTGCGCTCCGCTATCACGGCCATCAGTTTCAGGTCTATAATCCCGACATCGGCGACGGCCGCGGATTTCTCTTTGCCCAGTTGCGCGATGGCGCAGGCCGCCTGCTCGACCTTGGCACCAAGGGATCGGGCCAGACGCCCTGGAGCCGCTCTGGCGACGGCCGCCTGACGCTGAAAGGCGGGGTCCGCGAGATATTGGCGACCGAAATGCTGGAGGCGCTTGGCGTCAACACCAGCAAGACCTTCTCGCTTATCGAAACCGGCGAACAACTCTATCGCGGTGACGAACCGTCCCCCACCCGCTCCGCCGTTCTCACCCGTCTCAGCCACAGCCATATCCGCATCGGCAGCTTCCAGCGCGCCGCCTATGAACGCAATGAGGCGTTGATGCAGGCGCTCGTCGCCTATGCGCTGGAGCAGCTTTACGGCGAAGCGCCCGGCGACCACCCGCCCGCCCAGCTTCTTGGCCGGGTCGTGGAGCGCACCGCCGATCTCGCCGCCAGCTATATGGTCGCGGGTTTCGTCCACGGCGTGCTCAACAGCGACAATATCAACGTCACTGGCGAAAGCTTCGACTACGGACCCTGGCGCTTCGCGCCGCAATGGGACGCCGCTTTCACCGCCGCCTATTTCGATTATCAGGGCCTCTACGCTTTCGGCCGGCAGGCGGAGGCGATCCACTGGGACGTGGCGCAACTGGCCGTGTCCCTGCGCCTTTTGTCCGAAGCGCCCCCTCTGATCGAACAGCTTGAGCGTTTTCCCGATCTCTACGGCCAAATGCTGGTGAAGCGCTTCTTCTGGCGGCTGGGCCTCATGCCGGCTGGGCAAGACGAATCCGCCGCATTTGTTCAGGCAACGGTGCAGGGGATGATCGAAACGGGTACGCAGATCGACCGGTTCTTCCTCGACTGGCGTCATGGCGATATCAGGGGCGAAGGCTATGAGGCGGAGGCATGGCGGCCGGCCAGAGAGGCGCTCCCCGCCTTCCGGCCCACTGGCGCGCGCGCAGATCATGCCTACTGGCGGCAGGACGCGTCCTGCTCCATGCATATCGACGAGGTGGAGGCGATCTGGTCGGCCATCGACCGGGACGACGACTGGGGACCGCTGCATGCCAAGGTCGCCGCCATCCGGACCATGGGCGATGCGCTGGGGGATGCACCGCCAACAGGCTGAACCGCTTCCCGGACTTGCCCCCTTTAAAGATCATGCCATTTCGGCCATATCGTACCCATGTCAGCCAAGATTGTTTCGACCGAACCTGCAACCGGCGCGCACCTCTGGGAATCCGAGATCAGCAACGTGGACCGGGAGGTCGAGCGCGCGCGCGCCGGCTGGCTCGGCTGGGCCGCAAAGCCGCTCACCTTCCGCGTGGAGACGCTGCGCCGCTTCGCCAATGCCGTCCGTGCGGCCGAGGATGATCTTGTCGACCTCATCTCCCGCGAGACCGGCAAGCCGCTGTGGGACGCCCGCACGGAAGTCGCCGCCGTCATCGGCAAGATCGATATCTCCGTCGCCGCCTATTCCGAACGCACCGGGCAGAAGCGCCTTGAAGGGGCAATGGGCGTGCGGCAGGCCGTCCGGCACAAGCCGCATGGCGTCATGGCCGTGCTTGGCCCCTATAATTTCCCCGCGCACCTGCCCAATGGCCATATCGTCCCCGCCCTGATCGCGGGCAATGCCGTGGTGTTCAAGCCATCGGAAAAGACCCCTGCGGTCGGCGCGATGCTGGTCGATCTCTATCACAAGGCGGGCGTGCCGGAGGATGTGGTGCGGCTGGTGATCGGCGGCCCCGATGAGGGACGCGCCCTGACATCGCATCCCGGCATAGACGGCATCCTGTTCACCGGTTCCGCCGCGACCGGCATCGCCATCAACAAGGCGTGCGCGGACCGCCCGGACAAGATTCTCGCCCTGGAAATGGGCGGCAACAATCCGATCATCGCCTGGGACACGCCCGATATCGCCAGCGCCGCCGTCCTCATCGCCCAGTCTGCCTTCCTGTCGGCAGGGCAGCGCTGCACGGCCGCCAAGCGGCTGATCGTCAAGGAAAGTCTCGCCCCGCTGCTGATCGCGGAGGTGAAGCAGCTTGCCGACCGGATGGTGATCGACCATCCCCATGCCGATCCCACGCCCTATATGGGTCCGGTCATCGACAATCTGGCGGCGGACGGCCTGACCGAAAGCTTCCTGATCCTGATGAGCAATGGCGGACGGCCGATCAAACATATGGTCCGGCCGAAGGCGAACCTGCCCTTCGTCTCCCCCGCCATGATCGACGTGACCGACATGCCCGAACGGCCGGATATTGAGCTGTTCGGCCCGCTGCTGCAGGTCATTCGCGTCCCCGATTTCGACACGGCGATCGCGGAGGCGAACAACACCCGCTTCGGCCTGTCCGCCTCGCTGATCGGCGGATCGCCCAGCCATTACGACCAGTTCTGGGCGAATATCCGCGCGGGCATCGTCAACTGGAACAAGCCGACCAACGGCGCATCCTCCGCCGCGCCGTTCGGCGGCGTCGGCATTTCGGGCAACCACCGCCCCAGCGCCTATTACGCTGCCGACTATTGCGCCTATCCCGTGGTGTCGTCGGAAGCCGATCAGCCCCGCGCGACGATGGGCGTGGGCTTGCGGGATGTGGAAGTGGCGACGGCGGTGAAGTGAGGGTGGGTTGGTCGGCTAACGACCATTAGCGGCCTCTCACTCTCCGTTTGCCCTGAGCTTGTCGAAGGGCTGTCCTTCTTGAAGGAAAGGACAGGGCTTCGACAAGCTCAGCCAGAACGGATCAAGGAGGAGCAGTCAGACCGCTTCCCACCCCTTCGTCATCCCGCACGTGATGTGGGATCTTTTGGCTCCACCCTGGCGTGACTGCACAAGCGCCTGCGCTCATGGATCCCGGATCAAGTCCGGGATGACGAAATGGGGGATATGTCCGCTTCCCACCCCTTTTCGTCATCCCCGCGCCGTCATCCCCGCGCAGGCGGGGACCCAACGGGCCTTGGGCATTCAAGGCGTAAGAAGGGGAGACGGGTTCACGCCTGCGCGGGAATGACGGGTGTTGGGGCCGCGCGTAATGCTTTTCCGCATTCCACCCATTCCAGCCGCCCCCCAAACAGTCCCGCGCATCCCGCAACGAAACATTTACTAGCCTCACGCATATACATTCTCCGTTGCGATGCAGCGAGACGGGGGGCATCTGGGCAGCATGAATAATTCTACGCCTGGAACAGTGTATCTGGTCGGCGCGGGTCCAGGCGACCCGGAGCTGCTGACGCTGCGCGCCGCGCGCCTTTTGGCCGCCGCATCCCTGGTGGTGCATGACGGGCTGGTCGATCCCGCGATTCTGGGCATGATCCGGCCTGATGCGCGCCGCATTTCGGTCGCCAAGAGCCGCAGCCGCCATTCGCTGCCTCAGGAGGAAATCAACGCCCTGCTGGTGCGCGAAGCGCTCTCCGGCAAGGATGTCGTCCGGCTGAAGGGCGGAGACCCCTTCATCTTCGGCCGTGGTGGTGAGGAAGTAGAAGCTTGCCGCGCCGCGGGCGTGCGGGTCGAGGTCGTCCCCGGCATCAGCGCGGCGATCGGCTGCGCGGCGGAGGCCCAGCTTCCCCTCACCCATCGCGATGCGTCCAGCGCCGTCACCTTCGTCGCCGGGCAGTGCAAGGGCCTCACTGATCAGGACTGGTCGGGCCTTGCCGGCAAGGGCCGCACGCTGGTCATCTATATGGGCGTCGCTACGGCGTCCGACATTGCCGACAAGCTGATGGCGGACGGCGTTTCGCCCGCCACGCCGGTCGCGGTGCTGGAAAAAGGCACGCGCGGCGACAGCCGCGCCATGCGGTCGCTGCTTGCCGATCTGGGCGACATGGTCGTGCGCGAGGGCGTGAAAAGCCCCGCGCTGATCGTCGTCGGCGAAGTCGTGCTGCGGTCTAACGCCAAGGATAAACTGGCCGCCATTGCGGCATATGCGGAGAGTCTTGCGTGATTTTGCTGACTGGAAATGACCTGGCGTCGGGGGACGTAATCTGGTGGACGGGTTCCGGCTGGTCCCGCCATGTCGGCGAGGCCGTCGATGCAGGCAGCGAGGCGGACGCCATTCTTGCGCGCGAAAGCGCCGCGCGGAACGTCAATGCCGGTTATTCCGTGGAGGCCGAAGCCACGGCTTCCGGCCCCCTGCCCCTGCACATCAAGGAACGCATCCGGGCGAGCGGACCGACCGTCCGCACGGACCTCGCCATCAACGCCGATATCCCAATCGTGAAGGCCTGAACCCATGTATCGTTACGACCAATATGATCAGGAGATCGTCGACGCCCGCGTGGAGGAATTCCGCGACCAGGCGCGCCGCCGCCTTGCCGGTGAGATGACCGAGGATCAGTTCAAGCCCCTGCGCCTGATGAACGGCCTCTATCTTCAGCTTCACGCCTATATGCTGCGCGTGGCCGTTCCCTATGGCACGATGTCCGGCAAGCAGATGCGCATGCTCGGCCATATCGCGCGCAAATATGACAAGGGCTACGGCCATTTCACCACCCGCCAGAACATCCAGTATAACTGGATCAAGCTGGAGGACGCCGCCGACATCCTGGCCGATCTCGCCACGGTGGAGATGCACGCCATCCAGACCAGCGGCAATTGCATCCGCAACATCAGCTCCGACCAATATGCCGGGGCCGCCGCTGACGAGGTCGCCGATCCCCGTCCCTGGGCGGAGCTGCTGCGCCAATGGTCGACCTTCCACCCGGAATTCACCTACCTGCCGCGCAAGTTCAAGATCGCCGTCATCGCCAGCGAAGAAGATCGCGCGGCGATGCGCCTGCATGACATCGGCATTGAGCTGGTGAAGCGCGACGGAAAGGTCGGCGCGAAATTCTTCGTCGGCGGCGGCATGGGCCGCACGCCCATGATCGCCCCGGAAATCCGCGACTTCGTGCCGGAGGAGGAGCTGATCTCCTATGCCGAGGCATGCCTGCGCGTCTACAACCGCTACGGCCGCCGCGACAACAAGTATAAGGCGCGGATCAAGATCCTCGTCCATGAACTCGGCGCTGACGAATATCGCCGTCAGGTCGAGGAAGAATTCGCCCATATGAAGACGCTGGGCATTGACCCGCCCGTGGCCGAGCTTGACCGTATTCGCGCCTATTTCGCCGATCCGGCCTATGAAACCGGCCTGCCGGAAGCGGTGGACCGCTCCGATCCCGACTTCGCTCTCTGGCTCGACCAGAATGTCGTCGCGCACAAGCAGCCCGGCTATGCGATCGTCAATATCAGCCTGAAGCCCACCGGCGGCATCCCCGGCGACGCCTCGGCCGAGCAGATTGAGCTGATCGCCGACCTGACCGAGCGCTATTCGATGGATGAGGTGCGCGTCACCCACGCCCAGAATATCGTCCTGCCCTATGTGAAGAAGGCGGACCTCTACACGCTGTGGCAGCAACTGGACGAGGCGGGCCTCGGCGCGTCGAACCTTGACCTGATCACGGACATGATCGCCTGCCCCGGCCTCGATTATTGCAGCCTCGCCAACGCCCGCTCCATCCCGGTCGCGCAGAAGATCGCGCAGCGCTTCGCCGACCCGCAGCGCCAGCGTGATCTCGGCGAGCTGAAGCTCAAGATTTCCGGCTGCATCAACGCCTGCGGCCACCATCATGCCGGTCATATCGGCATCCTTGGCGTCGACCGGAAGGGCGTGGAGAATTACCAGCTCCTGCTCGGCGGATCGGGTGCGGAGGACGCCAGCATCGGCACGATCACCGGCCCCGGCTTTGGCGAGGACGGCATTGTCGATGCCATCGAGAAAGTCACCGACCTCTATGTTTCCGAACGGCAGGAGGGCGAGCGTTTTCTCGATACCTATCGCCGTCTCGGCATGAAGCCTTTCAAGGAGGCCATCTATGGCTGAGTTCCTGTCCTTCCGCACCGGCGACGCCGCGCAGGAGCCTGCCGTCACGGTCGAGGCGTTCACCGGCCAGTCCAACGCCACCGCCGTCCGCATCGAGCCGGGCGAGGATGCGCGCGACCTGCTGCCGCATCTCGACCGCCTGTCGCTGGTGGAGGTGAACTTCCCCGCGTTCGGCGACGGCCGTGGCTATTCGGCCGCCCGCATCTTGCGCGAGGCAGGCTATGAGGGCGAACTGCGCGCCGTGGGCGACGTTCTGGTCGATCAGCTTCCCGCCATGCGCCGCTGCGGCTTTGACGTATTCAAGCCCAATCATCCGCTCGACGATGCCGTCGTGAAGACGTCGCTGGAGCGTTACGATAACGTCTATCAAAAGACCATTGATGGCCGCACGCCCGTCTGGGCGAAGCGCCACCCGGAGAAAATAGATGGCTGAAGCCGCCGCCCGCCAGCTTGACGTGATCGACGCCCGCCCCGCCTTTACCCAGGCGGATGCGGATGCGCTCAACGCGCGGTTCGCGGGCGTGGAAACGGATGCGATGCTCCGCACCCTCTTTGCCGAGGGCGTGCTGGGCAATGTCGCGACCGTTTCGTCCTTCGGCACTGAAAGCGCCGTGCTGCTGCACCTGATCGCGCAGGCGGACCCCTCCGTGCCGGTGATTTTCGTCGATACGCTCAAGATGTTCCCGGAAACGCTGGAATATCGCGATACGCTGGTCGCCGCATTCGGCATCCAGAACAGCTTCACGGTCGTTCCCGATCCAGACGTGATTGCGAAGAAGGACGAGACCGGTCTGCGCTGGTCCTATGACCCGGACGGCTGCTGCGAAATCCGCAAGGTTGAGCCGATGGCCCGCGCCAAGGAGGGTCTCGACACCTGGATTTCCGGCCGCAAGGCGTTCCAGTCCGTCACCCGGCAGAACATCCCCCGTTTCGAGGTCGAGAATGGCCGCCTGAAGCTCAACCCGCTGGGCGACTGGACCAAGGCCGATCTGGAGACCTATTTCGAGGCGCACAACCTGCCCCGCCATCCGCTGGAGGCGCAGGGGTACCTCTCGATCGGCTGCGAACCCTGCACATCGAAAGTGCAGGAGGGCGAGGATCCCCGCGCCGGGCGCTGGCGCGGATGGGACAAGGTGGAATGCGGCATCCACACGCCGTCCACCCCCATTGGCGACGCGGAAGACCCGGCCAACCAGCCCGTTTTCTAAAGCGTCCAATCCATCTTCGGGCAAAACCGTGCTCCTGCGAAAGCAGGAGTCCAGGCCCCATGTCTGAACTGGACTCCTGCTTTCGCAGGAACACATCGCGATTCAGATAATGAAGGCGGCAAACTGGGGTTGATCCAGATCAGTGCAGCTTGTTCTGCTGCTGTTATGATACCTGTATGACAGGCGTTTTCCAGCTCACCTACATCAGTACCGCTCGCGACGGCATTGATGTCGCCGAATGCGAAACCATTCTGGCGGAGGCGCGTGGCCGGAACGCTGAACATGACGTCACGGGATTGTTGCTGTTCAACTCCCGCCGCTTTGTCCAGGTGCTGGAGGGTACGGAGGATGCGGTGAAACGCATCTATGCCCTCATCCAGCGCGACCCGCGCCATCATGGCCTTGTGATCGTCGGCGAGGAATATGTGACCGAACGGCAGTTCGGCCAGTGGGCGATGGCCTTTGACGATGGCACCGGCGATGATGGTCACTTGCCGGAACAGGTGGATCGCTTGCTCGATCGCGCCGGTCCATCGACGCGCGCCCTGTTCCAGACCAGCGCAAAACTCTACCGCCGTCAGATTTTCCTGGACTGACGGCTCACCGCAGCGGGGTTTTCCGCCGCGCCAATTCCGCCTAGACCCTCTTTTCGGGGGTAACAGGAGGAATGCGACGCATGGATCGCCGACACTTTATCGCCGCCGCCGGAGCCACCGTCCTTGCCGCAGGCGCGCGGGGCGTGCTGGCGCAGACCGGCAATGCTGACCAGCAACTCAATGCCGCCTTCGACACGATCTTTCAGCGGACATTGGACAACTCGCCCCAATTGGTGACCAGCCTCGGTCTCGCCAAGGGCGATCGCGCCACGGCGAAGGCGAAGCTGGACGATAATAGCGACACCGGCATCAAACGCCGCCTCGCGCTGGCGAAGCAGGGTCTGGCGGAGGTAAACGCCTTCAAGGGCAAGCCTCTCTCGCCCGCCGCCGCGCTCAACCGCGAGATTGTCGCCTACACGCTGGAGCAGCAGACCGTCGCGCCGGAACGCTTCGGCCTCGCCTCGGTCATCCGGCCCTACCGGATCTTCCAGCAGGGCGGCGCCTATTTCTCGACCCCCGATTTCCTCAACACCGCTCACACCATCACCGCGAAGGACGATTGCGACGCCTATCTCGCCCGGCTCGACGCCTTCGCCGCATCGCTCGACACCGATACCGCCGTGCAGAAGGCGGAGGCGGCGCGCGGCTATCTCGCGCCCGGCTGGTCGCTGGACCTGACCCTGGCGCAGATGGAGAAGCTGCGCGGTCAGCCCGCCGCGTCGAGCAGCATCGTTCAGTCCCTCGCGAAACGCGCGGCCGCCAAAAACATCCCCGGCGACTGGCAGGCCCAGGCCGCCAAAATCGTCGAGGCCGCCGTCTATCCCGCCCTCGACCGCCAGATTGCGCTCCTCAGGGAACTGCGGCCGAAAACCGCGGCAGGCGATGGCGTCTGGCGCGTGCCGCAGGGGGACGCGATCTACGCTGCCGCGCTCAATCAGGCGACGACCACCGACCTGACGCCGGATCAGGTGCACCAGATGGGCTTGGATCAAGTCGCTGAAATCAGCGGCGCCCTTGATGCCATATTAAAGGCGCAGGGCATGACCCAGGGCGAAGTCGGCGCCCGCCTCGCCGCTCTCAACGTCTCACCGGAACAGCTTTATCCGAATACCGCCGAGGGCAGGACTACCCTGATCGACGGCCTGAACAGCAGCAACGCCGCCATGCAGGCGAAACTGGCGCAGGTCTTTGCGACCGTGCCCAACGTACCCCTGGAAATCCGCGCCGTCCCCGTGGAAATTCAGGATGGCGCATCCAACGGCTATTACAACCGCGCCGCGCTCGACGGCTCCCGCCCGGCCATCTACTTCATCAACCTGAAGGATGTGGGCGACTGGCCGAAATATTCCCTGCCCTCCCTCACCTATCATGAGGGCGTGCCCGGCCATCATCTCCAGAATTCGATCGCGCAACTTTCGGCGGACATTCCCATGATCCGCAAGGTCGGCTTCATGAGCGCCTATGGCGAAGGCTGGGCGCTCTATGCCGAACAGCTTGCCGATGAGCTTGGCGGCTACGCGACCCCGCTGGAGCGGGCGGGCTATCTCCAATCCTTCCTGTTCCGCGCCGCGCGGCTGGTTGTCGACACCGGCATCCATACGAAGAAATGGACCCGCGAGCAGGCGACTGATTATCTGGTCCAGAAAACCGGCTTCGCCCGTCCGCGATCCTTGCGGGAGGTCGAACGCTATTGCACCCAGGGCGGGCAGGCGTGCAGCTACAAGGTCGGTCACGGAACATGGGTCGCTGCGCGGAAGAAGGCGCAGGACGCTCTAGGGAAACGCTTCGATATCAAGCAATTCCACGAGATTCTTAAGCAAGGCCCGATGCCGCTGTCGATATTGGAGCGGCAAGTCGACGGGTGGATCAAGAGCGTCGCGACATAGGCGGATATTCGCCGCCTACTTCCACAGTGCTCCTGCGAAAGCAGGAGCCCAGATCTGCCGCCTGAACTGGACTCCTGCTTTCGCAGGAGCACTTGATCGCCTCGGCTACATCGACTCCGTTCGCCCCGAGCTTGTCGAAGGGCTGTCCTTTCCTTCGAAGTGCAGGACAAGGCTTCGACAGGCTCAGCCCGAACGGGAATGGGGATCGCCTGTCACCAGCACAGGTTAATCGTCGTAACTGGACCCCGCATAGGCGTCCTCGGCCAGATCGCTGAACCGCGTGATCTTGGCGTCGAATTTCATGCGCACCTTGCCGGTCGCGCCGTGGCGCTGCTTGGCGATGATCAGTTCGGCCAGGCCATAGATGCGCTCCATCTCCTCGGCCCACTGCTTATGCTCCTCGCTCTCCGTATCGCGCGGCTGGCGGGCGGACACATAATAATCCTCACGGAACACGAACCACACCATGTCGGCGTCCTGCTCGATCGATCCCGATTCGCGCAGGTCCGATAGCTGCGGCCGCTTGTCCTCGCGCTGTTCGACCGCGCGGCTGAGCTGGGACAGCGCCAGCACCGGCACGTTCAGCTCCTTGGCCAGCGTTTTCAATCCGCGCGAGATTTCGGAGATTTCCTGCACGCGGTTGTCGCCCGATTTGGATGTGCCCTGCAAAAGCTGGAGATAATCGACAACAATAAAGCCAATGTCGTGCCGCCGCTTCAAACGCCGCGCCCGCGTGCGCAGCGCCGCGATCGTCAGGCCCGGCGTATCGTCGATATAGAGCGGCAGTTCCTGCAATTCGCGAGCCGCGCGCGACAGATTCTGGAAATCCTGCCGGCTGATCTTGCCCATGCGCAGAGCCTCGCCGCTGATCCCCGACTGTTCGGCAAGAACGCGGGTTGCCAACTGATCCGCCGACATTTCCAGGCTGAAAAAGGCCGTACGCGCGCCCATATTCTTCGCCGGCTCAATCCCGTCCGCATCGTCCCGCAGCCAGCGCGAGGCGGCGTTATAGGCGATGTTGGTCGCCAGCGACGTCTTGCCCATGCCCGGACGTCCCGCCAGGATCATAAGGTCCGAATTGTGCAGGCCGCCGATCTTCTCATTGAGGCTGGTGAGGCCCGTGGTGATGCCCGAAAGATGACCGCCGCTGTTCAGCGCGCGCTCCGCCACCTGCACCGCCATGGTGCTCGCCTGCAGGAAGTTCTTGACCGATCCAGTCTCGCCGTCGCCTTCCGACACCTTGTAGAGCGCGACTTCCGCCGCCTCTATCTGCCCGCGCGGGTCGACATCCTCGCTGGTGTCCAGCGCCTGTTCCACCAGATCGCGGCCAACCTCCACCAATTGCCGCAGCAGGGCGAGGTCATAAATCTGCGCCGCAAAGTCCCGCGCGCCGATCAGCGCGGCGCCATTGCCGGTTAGTTGCGCCAGATAGGCCGGGCCGCCCAGTTCCTTGAGCGCCGGATCGCTTTCCACCAGCGGCTTCAACGTCACCGGATTGGCGATCATGTTCCGCTCAAGCAGTTTCATGATCGCTTCATAGACGCGCCCGTGCAGCGGCTCGTAGAAATGCTCGGCGCGCAGCTTCATCTGCACGTCCTCGGCGATTCGATTGTCGATCATCAGCGCGCCCAGAAGCGCCGCCTCCGCCTCGACATTGCGGGGAAGTTCAGGGCGCGCGGGGTCCGTCGCCTGTAATACTCTCATTGGTTCGACCATGGCCTTATCATCCTCCTCTTGGGCCGAGGGAGCAAGACCAAAGGCGCGACGGCCCTGTGGATCGGCATGGGAACAGGCTGTGGAGAAGCTGTGCAAAACTTGCCCGCCGCGCCGCGCCGCCGCGCAGCCCCTTGCAATTCCTGCCTTCCCGCCGCAGTGACTGTCCCCTCTTATGGCCGATCCGCGCATCATAGATATTGAGCTGGACCAGCGAACGATCATCTGGCGCAATGCCGATGTCGAGCAGGAACGGCGGATCGCGATCTTCGACCTGCTCGAAGAAAATCATTTTGCTCCCCAGCGCGAACAGCCGGACGGCTATGCCGGGCCATACAAGGTCCGCCTGCGCGTGGAGGAAGGCCGCCTGGCGATAGAGATCGACCGGGAGGACGGCACGCCGCTGGAGGCGATCATTCTCGGCCTCGCCCGGTTCCGCAGGCCGATCAAGGATTATTTCGCGATCTGCGACAGCTATTATCAGGCGATCCGCAACGCGACCGCCCAGCAGATCGAAACCGTGGACATGGCCCGGCGCGCGATTCACAACGAAGCCGCCGAAATCCTGAAGGAGCGGCTGGAGGGCAAGGTCACGGTCGATTTCGATACCGCCCGCCGCCTGTTCACGCTCATCTGCGTCCTGCACATCAAGGGCTGAGGCAATGGCGCGGACAACCTATCGCGGCACGCTGTTTCGTGCCGGGCTTGCTCTCATTCTCCTCGCCATGCTCGCTTCCGCCGCCTGGGTCTATGCCGGACGGTGGGAGCCGTCCCGCGCGGACTATCCCGTACAGGGCGTGTCCGTCGACTCGACGTCGGGCGCGATCGACTGGGGCACGCTGCACGCCAGCCATGCCGATTTCGCCTATATC
>NZ_MINO01000074.1 GCF_001757355.1 Sphingobium phenoxybenzoativorans | reverse complement strand
CGACGGCGCGACGCTCAGCGATGAGGCGCTGGCGCTGGAGGTTCTGGGGCTGGCAGAGGCGGGGCAGGGCTATGCCGCCTATGCCGCGAACGCCGCGATCAATCCCGGCGGCGGCGGGGAAAGCGGCTGGTGCTATCCCACCTGCGGTCTCGTCAATGCGGTGGAGGCCTATCTGCAGCTCACTGGCCGGGCGGGGGCGTGCCAGCTTCCGGGCAAGCCGTCCCGCGCGCTGGCGACGGGCCTTTCCGCAATGGGCGGCCAGGCGGCCTATGCAGCATTTCTGGAGGCGGCGTGATGAGCGGGCGCGTTGCAATCGCTGGCGTGGGCCAGACCGTCTACAAGCGGCGTCATGAGGATGTGAACAGCGGGGAACTGGTTCGCCGCGCCGCCATGCAGGCGCTGGACGATGCAGGGCTTGGCATGGACGCGATCGGCCTTGTCATCGGCGGGGTCGCGCCTGACGCGCTGGCGGGTCTCAACCATATGGACCTTGGCGCGATCGCGCGGCCCGGCATTCCCTATTTCCGCGTCAACACCGGCGGGGCCACCGGATCGTCAGCGGTGCTGGCCGCCATATCCTGGATCGCGTCCGGCCGCTGCGACGCCGTGCTGGTGGTCGCGCTGGAACGGATGGGCCATGCGTCCACATCCCAGAAGGTGTTCAACTCGATCTTCGATCCGATCTACGAGAAGGACATATCGGTGACGACGATCAGCATGGTCGCGATGCGCGCAACCATGCTGATGCAGGATCAGGGATATAATCAGCGCCACTGGGCCGAACTGACCGCGAAGAACGCCCGTGCTGCGCAGCATAATGACACCATAGACCGCAAGCGCGTGTTCACGGCGGACGAGGTGCTTGCCTCGCCCATCCTGGCATGGCCCATCCGTCAGTTGGAGGCGTGCCCGATGAGCGAGGGGGCATGCGCGGTGGTGCTGACCGCGGAGCATCTGGCGCGGGATCGCAATGTCGCCTGGATTCACGGCGCGGCGGGATTGAGCGACACCTATGCCATGGGGGACCGCATTCACCGCGCGGAAGGGTCGCTGGTGGAATTGCATACGCTCGTCGAGTCGGCGCGCAAGGCCTATGCGCAGGCTGGCGTGACCCGCCCGTCAGAGCAGGTCGATTGCGTGGAGATCCACGCGCCTTTTTCCAGCGCAGAGGCCATGGCCTACACGGCGCTGGGGCTGGTCGGCGACGACAGCGGCCCGCAATTCGCCGACAGGCTGATCGATGGCAGCGAGCGTATCGTGGTCAACCCGTCGGGTGGACCGCAGATGGTCAATCCTGTCAGTGCGGCCGCGCTGGTGCGGATCGTGGAATGCGCGCTGCAGGTGCGCGGCACCGCCGGAGCGCGCCAGCATGACGGCATCCGCCGCGCCGTGGCCACCGGACAGGGCGGCGCAACGCAATTCTCCACCTGTGTCGTGCTGGGCGCGGATCGCCCGTAAGCGGCGGGGCGGCATGACCGGACGGAAGGATCAATAACGGAGAGGAGAAGGACTGTGGCCGGACGGCTTGATGGCAAGGTGGCGATCCTGACGGGATCGGCCGGGACACTGGGCGCGGGAACAGCCAAGCTGCTGGCCGGCGAAGGCGCAAGGCTGGTCCTGAACGACATTGCGCCGCGCGTCCATGAACTGGCCGACGAAATCATGGCGGCCGACGGCGAAGCGGTCGCGCATGTCGGCGACGTAGGCAAGGAAGATGACGTTGGCGCGATGGTGGCGCTCGCCATGGACCGCTATGGCCGTCTCGATGGCCTGTGGAACAATGCCGGGCCAGTCAGCAATGATTTCGTGTTCAAGGATTCGCACATTCTGGACATGTCGCTCGACTATTTTGTCGAGACGTTCAGGGGCCATGTGGGTGCAGCATTTCTGTGCAGCAAAACCGCCATTCCGGCCATGATCCGCTCCGGCGGCGGATCGATCGTCAACACCTCGTCCAGCGCGGCCTTTGCGGGCGATATTGTCCTGCATGCCTACAGCGTGGCGAAGATGGGCATGATCACCCTCGCGCAGAGCATCGCGACCGCCTACGGGCCGGACAATATCCGGTGCAACGCCGTGGCGCCGGGGCTGGTGCCGGGCCGGTCCAGCGGCGTCATGGCCGAGGCCGCGATCAAGGTGGTGCAGGATTCGCAGATGCTGGCGCGGGCGGGCGAGCCGATCGACATCGGCAATGCCGTGCTGTTCATGCTGTCGGATGAATCCCGCTGGTTTACGGGGCAGGTGATGGCGGTCGATGGCGGCCTGACCGGCCATCAACCGACATTGGCCACCCGGCGCGGCATGTCCGGGGGCGGGATGCAGGAGGGCGGCTGAACGCCCTCCCGCGCGGTCAGCCCGCCATCATCATCGGCACCACGCGCCGTTCCGCGATGCGCCAGCCCTGCGGCGTCTTGCGGAACAGGTCGTGATATTCGGCCATGGCGGTGACGCCGGTCAGCTTGCCGACGCCGCCCTCCTGCGCCTCCCCCTGCAGGAAAGCGAGGTAGGTGACGCCTATGGCCTCATCGGGGCCGGTCTCGACGATCAGGGGCGGCTGGCAGAGATGGCGGGTCAATTGCGCGCGGTCGCGCTGACTCATGAACGCCACCAGTTCCGCGCGGCTCGACAGCGTGGCGCCGGGGCGTTCGAACCGGCAATCCTCGGTGAAAAGTTCGCCAAGTTCCTCATAGCGATGATGGTCCACCAGAACGGCAAAGGCCGCCGTCAGCCGCGCGCAGGCGGCAAAGGTTTCGTCGGAGTTGGACATGACAATCCTCTCTGTCAGGCGAGCGCGGGCTGCCGCTTGGCCGTCGCTAGAGCCGCTTTCTTTTCGGCATTTCGGCTAAGCACCGTGCGCAGCGCGCCTTCGATCGCGGACGCCGGGTCCTTGACCATATTCAGCGACCGGTAGGCGACGAAATTGTCGGGACGGACCAGCACTGCGCCGTCCTCGCCAATCTGCTTCGATTCGTCCCAAAGGCCCGAAGCGTCGGCATAGTCGCATCCGACGCCGACCTGGATGGCCTTGATCTCTATGCCCAGGGCGGCCGACGCCTTTTCGGCGGCCTCCACCCATGCGCCGCCGCACGCGCCGGTGATCAGGGAGAAGCGCTCTGTCGCGCCGGTCAGGTCATGGCTGGAGATGCGCAGCGATCCCTTTTCGAACCATGCATGCGGCAGGCGATGGCCTGGACGAGTCGTGGGCGTATAGATGTCGCCCATGGGGTCGATGGCCGGGGCGGGGGAGCCGTCCGGAACAATGGCGTTGCCCTCATACTGGCTGCCCAGTTCGATGCCTAGCGCGCCATATTCCGTACGCTGCGTGCCCGCCACTTCCGCAGCGCGCGCGCGCAGCATTTCGCCATAGGTGGTGTCGGACAGATAGTCCCGGATGGCCTGAACATTCGCTTCTTCAGGCGCGCCTGGCATCAGGCCCAGTCCCATTTCGACCATCAGGTGATTCTGGAAGGTGAACCACGACCATTCGGCATTGCGGGCGCAAGCGGGCAGGCGCTCCGCCTCATAGCTGTCGAGCAGTTCTTCGCCCGCTTCTCCCTTCAGCGTCGCGGCCAGCTTCCACCCCAGATTGTGCGCATCATGAATTGCGGTATTGAGGCCGAGGCCGGAGGTCGGAATCACGCGGTGCGCGGCATCGCCCGCCAGGAATATGCGGCCTTCGCGGAACTTGGGTGTGACGGTCGCCTCCGCCCACCATTCATTGACCTTGTGCAGCGTGACGTCGAGGTCAGGCAGCCGCATGCTTTCGCGAATGGCCGGCACAATGTCTTTCGCCGTCAGGCGCTCGGTCTCATTGGGGTGGTAGGCGAAGCTGAATTGCCATTGGGGGCAATGCTTGCTCCACTGCGGACCTACGGGCACGAATACGCCCCAGCGGAAGCGGCTTTCGGGATGGATGATATGCGTGATCATCGCATCGCCCGGAATATAGTCGGAGATATCGGCGGTGATATGCGCCGACACCAGAACCGCCAGCTTTTCGCGTCCTTCGCGATGGATGTTGAGGGCGGGGCCAACGGCGCGGCCGCCGTCCGAGCCGATCATATATTTCGCCCGCACCTGATATGCCTTGCCGGCGGCATGGTCCTGGATCGTCGCGGTGACGCCATCGGCATCCTGTTCGAACGCGACCATCTCATGCTGGAAGCGGACCGTGCGCGCGCCGCGTTCGTCGGCGATACGGCGCAATATCGGTTCGAGTCCGAGCTGCGGCAAATGCGTTGCCGGAACGGCCGCCGCGCGTTCGGAGGCGCGTCTGCGGGGGCCGCCGCCAAAGGCGTCGAAACATAGCAGTTCGCGCTTGTCCAGTTCGCCGTCTCCGCCAAGGCTGGTCACATAGCGGACGGTGCAGTTCGCCATCGGCATGCCCTTGTCGAACACTTCCGCGGCGATGCCGTGCTGACGGAATATCTCCATCGTGCGCTGGTTGTAATAATGCGCCTTCGGCAGGTCGGACGTTCCCTTGCGCATCTCAACCACGAGATTGTCGATGCCCAGATCAGACAGGACGATCGAGGAGGTCAGGCCACATGCCCCGCCACCCACCACGAGCACATCCACTTCCAGCAGTTCCATTCCAAATCTCTCCTAACCTCAGCATGCAAGACTCTCGTGCGGGGGTCAAAACCCGCCGATCCTCTAGGGTCTTATTGCCACGTTATGAGCAATTGATCAACACATGTGTTGACTGATATTATTTGCGTGCGCTATGAATCTGCATCGGCGGCTCCGGCGGTTGATTGCGCCGGATGCGCTGCGCTGATGGCGGGAAGCCCGCAAGAAGACGCCAAAGTCTATGCGAGAGAGGAAATATTATGAGCAATTTGGTTGCCGAGCGGAACGGCATATCCGGTCAGGGCCAGGAGCGGCGAATCGCGCCCACCCAGATCGCTCATTTCGTCGTCTACACCAGCCGCTTTCCGGAAATGGTCGCATTCTACAGAACGCTTTTCGACCTGCGCTCCTCGCATGAGGACGACACTGTCGCCTTCATGACCTATGACGAGGAGCATCACCGGATCGCCGTGGTCAACGTCCCCGACCTGGCCGACCGGCCGGAAGGAACGGTCGGTTTCCATCACGTCGCCTTCACCTATGCGACGCTGAAGGATTTGCTGGAAACCCATGCCCGTTTGGATGCGCTGGGCGTCAAGCCCTATTGGACCGTCAATCACGGGCCGACGACATCCATGTATTTCCGGGACCCGGATGGCAACAGGGTCGAAATGCAGGTCGATAATTTCGACACCGCCGAAGAAGGCATCGCCTATTGCCGCCTGCCGGAGTTTGCGGAAAATCCGATCGGCGTCGATATCGATCCCGCCGATATGCTGCAGCGTCTGCGCAATGGAGAAACCGAACAGGCGTTGAAGCGTCGTCCCAACATCGGCCCGCGCGGCATGGACGATTTCCCGCGCTGATGCGCGGACGACGACGGGAGAACAGCAGGCTTCGTTGCAGAGGAGAGGATATCTATGTCTATCGAGGCAATTGCCGAGGCATTTTTCAAGGCGATCGAACAGGGCGACGTCGATACGCTCAATCGCCTCTATGCTGACGATGCGGGCGTCTGGCACAATTTCGACGGCATAACCCAGACGAAGGCGGAAGGCGTTCAGACATTGGCGCAGTTCGCCGCTGTTGCCGACAGCCGCTATGAGCTTCAGCAACGCTATGTGGTTGGCGACACAGTGATCCAGCGCCACAATATTCACATCCGCATGAAAGCCACCGGCGCCAGCAAGGTCATTCCCGTGGCGGTCTTTCTGAAGTTCCGGGACGGCAAGGTCGCCCATATCTACGAATATCTCGATAGCGCGCATGTGGTCGCCGAAGCGTTTGAAGGCGTTGCGGACATGTCTGCTGCCTGAGTCCCCGATCAAGAGAGGAACCAAAGGTGCGGTTTAAGGACAAGGTTGCGCTGATCACCGGCGCAGGTTCCGGGATTGGCGCGGCAACGGCGCGCCGTCTTGCGTCGGAGGGCGCGCATGTCGTGCTGCTCGATTTCAACGGCGATGGCGCTGCAGCCACGGCTGCGGCGATAGCGGCGGATGAAGGCAGTGGTGGGACATCGATCGAGACTGCCGACGTATCGGACTGGGATTCGGTATCCGGCGCATTCTCGCGCATTGCTGAAAAGCACCCCAAGCTCGATATTCTCGTCAATAATGCGGGCATGGGACTGCTGGGCAAGGCGCCGGACGTGCCGATTGCGGATTGGGACCGCGTCCTGGGCGTCGTGCTCAACGGCGTATTCCATTGCACCAAGCTGGGCATCCCCTTGCTGCGCGCGGCGGGCGGCGGCGCAATCGTCAATGTCGCGTCAATTGCGGGCATGGCCGGGGAGTTTCACCTGCCGGCCTATTCGGCGGCGAAGGGCGGGGTGCTGAATTTCACACGGGCGGTCGCCATCGACCATATCAAAGAGGGCATTCGCGTGAACGCGGTGTGTCCGGGCATGGTCGATACGCCTGCGGCAAAGATGCTGAAGGACAATGCGCCATTGTGGGGACGCATACAGGATTCCATCCCCTCCGGGCGACCGGCGCAGCCATCCGAAATCGCCGCCGTGATCGCCTTCCTCGCCAGTGACGACGCCAGCGCGATGGTCGGTTCGGCGGTGGTCGTGGACAATGGCATTACCGCCTGGACGGGTAGCCCGAACATTTTGGGCTAAGCCTCCGTTGGCGGAAAACTGATCAACCAAGTCGGCCGGCAAACCAAAGAGAGGAACAAAATTTGATCAATGTGCGCGATGCAATGCGATCCGCCGCCCGTGCCAACCGGAATCGCCTTGCCGTTGTAAGTGGCGGGCGTAGCCTGACGTTCGGCGAGGCCTGGGATCGCGGCTGCCGGTTTGCGAATGCGATGATCGCGCTTGGCCTGAAGCCGGGTGACCGGATCGCCGTGCTTGAGGATAATTGCATCGAATCCTCCGATTTCTTCCTGGGGACGGCCGCCGCCAATTTCGTGCGCGTGCCGCTCTACATGCGCAATTCAAGCGAGTCCCACGCCAAGATGATCGCACAGACGGGGTGCCGCGCCGTCGTCGTCGATGAGCAGCACAAGCATCAGGTGCAGGACCTTGTGTCGGTGGTGCCCAGCCTTGAGCATATTGTCGTGCGTGGGTCCGACTATGAGGACTGGCTGGCGTCGCATGATGCAACGGATCCAGATCCGGCTGTGGACCTGGACGATTATTATATCATCCGTCATTCGGCCGGGACGACCGGTTCGCCCAAGGGCATGGCGTTCACCCATCGCGCCTGGATGTTCACCGAGCGCGATTGGACATATCGCCTGCCGCCGATCGAACTGGGCGATGCGTGCACCCATGTTGCGCCGATTTCCCACGGGTCGGGCTATCTGTTCGTGCCGATATGGCTGTCGGGCGGCTATAACATCCTGGAGCCGCGATTTGATGTTGAGCGTTTTGTCGGCCTGCTGTCCGAACATGGCGGCTATACATTCGCGGTGCCCACCATCGTCAGCGACATCGTGGCCCATGCAAAGGCGCATGCCTTGCCGGATATGGCGAAGCTGAAAGCGATGGCGATCGCCGGTGCGCCCATGCGCGAACAGACCGCCCGGAATGCTTACGCATTGTTCGGCAATGCGCTGCACCAGTTCTTCGGCCAGACGGAGGCCGTGCCTGCGACCTGGATGACGGCGCGCGAATGGTTTGGCGAAGTGCCCGGCTCCGACCCGATGCGATCCGTCGGGCGGATCATGCCGTTCGCCCGCGTGGAAATCCGCGATGATGACAATCGTCCGCTGCCGCTTGGAGAGACCGGAGAGATTGCGCTGCAGGTCGACGGGCAGATGGAGGGCATCTGGGGCGAACCGGAAATGACGGCCCAGCGGCTTGTCGACGGTTGGGTGCTCAGCGGCGACGTGGGCTATATTGACGAGAATAATTATCTCTATCTGGTCGACCGCAAGGACGACATGATCATATCCGGCGGCTTCAATATCTGGCCTGCCGAGCTGGAAATCGTCATCTCCGCGCATCCGGCGGTGCGCGAAGTGGCCGTGGTCGCCGCGCCGCATGAACGCTGGGGCGAAACGCCGGCCGCCATCGTCGTCCTGCACGAAGGGCAATCGCTGTCGGAGCAGGAAGTGATCGCTCTATGCGCGGAAAAGCTTGGCGGATACAAAAAGCCGAGCGTCGTCCTGATCAAACATGAACTTCTCCCGCGTACGCCCGCAGGCAAGATTCCGCGCAAGCAATTGCGCGAAGGCTTCTGGGAAAAGGCGGCCGAACGCATCGGCGGCGCATAGGCGATAGCGGCCATGCAGATTGAGGGAATGGCTGCGGTCGTCACTGGCGCGGCCTCCGGTCTGGGCGCGGCGGTGGCCGAGATGCTTCTGGCTGGCGGCGCGCGCATTGCGATGCTGGACATTAACGGGGATCAGGGGGACGCGCTTTCATCGCGGATGGGCGGCCTGTTCCTTCCCACCGATGTCACAGAAGAAAAGCAGATAATCGCCGCGCTGGACGCTGCGGAAGCCGCGCACGGCCCGGCGCGGATACTCGTCAATTGTGCGGGCGTCGCCCCCGCGCTGAAGGCCGTGTCGCGTGACGGCGACCCCCTCCCGCTTGAGTCCTATCGGCGGGTCATCGACATTAATCTGATCGGCACTTTTTCCATGCTGTCGCACTTTGCCGCGCGGGCCATGGCTATAAGCGACGAGGATGCGGAACGTGCGGTCATCATCAATACCGCATCGATCGCCGCCTTTGACGGCCAGATCGGTCATGCGGCCTACTCCGCCTCCAAGGCCGGAATTGTCGGAATGACGCTTCCCCTGGCGCGCGAATTTGCGCGTGCGCGCATCAGGGTGATGACGGTCGCACCCGGCCTGTTCGAAACGCCGATTCTGGCGGGCATTGCGGAGGCGGCCTCGGCGGCCGCGCGGCATGTCCAGCATCCGGCCCGGATGGGCGCTGCGGCGGAATTTGCCGCTCTGGTGCGGGAGATTATCGCCAATCCGATGTTGAACGGCGATTGCATCAGGATCGACGGCGCAGTCCGGCTGCCGCCGCGCTGACAGACGTTGCTTCGCCATGCACTTGACTTCGCCGGAACATCATCATAGTCAATCAACACATGTGTTGATAATAGATATCGCCTGATATGAGAGGAGTTCCATGGTCGACGATATTCTTGATACGGGCGATCTCGACGATCTTCTGAGTGAGGAGGCGATCAACAGTCCCTTCACTTTTTACCGCCGCCTTCGCGAACGCAATCCCGTCTATTGGAACAAGCGTTGGAACGGCTGGATCGTCACCGGCTATGATGAAGTCACTGCAGGCTATCGCGATGCGCAGCGATTGTCGTCGGATCGTTTCTCCGGGCCTTTCGGCGCGGAGGTGCGGGAAGCGGGGGAAAATACGCGGCTGCTGGACTTCCTGTCGAAACTCTTTGTCTGGAAGGACCCGCCCTATCACACGCGCATGCGCAGCCTGGTGTTCAAGGCGTTCACGCCGCGCAGCGTCGAAATCCTGCGGGAGCGCGCGCGCGAACTTGTGCGTGATCTGGCCGAGCCGCTGCGTGGCAAGGAGCGTGTGAATTTCCTCACCGATTTTGCGTTTCACCTGCCCGTCATCGTCATCGCCGAATATCTCGGCGTGCCCAGCGATCAGCGCTATGAAGTGCGGGATTGGTCGGACGATCTGGCCGCAGTGATCTTCGTGCGCGGCGATGACAAACAGCGGATGCAGCGCGCGGAAGCCTCGCTCGCCCGCGCGCGGGAATTCCTGACGCCCGTTCTGGCGGACCGCCGTCAAAATCCGCGGCAGGACCTGATCAGCGCGCTATTGTTCGCGGAGGAGGATGGCCGCCGCCTGACGGAGGAGGAGGTGATCGCCAACGTCATCCTGATGGTGTTCGCCGGACATGAAACGACGATGAACCTGATGTCGAACGGCATTGCGGCGTTCGACAAATTCCCGGACCAGTGGCAATTGCTGCGCCAGGACCATGGCCTCCTGCGGTCGGCGACGGAGGAATGCCTTCGCTTTGACGGTCCCATTCGCGGCCTTGGCCGTTGGGCGAAAGAGGATTTCGAGCTTGGCGGACAACAGATCAAGCGCATGGACCGGGTATTTCTGATCCAGCATGCCGCCAATCGCGATCCGGCCGCATTCGAAAATCCGGATGCGCTGGACATCACGCGCTGGCCCAACAAGCATGCGGCGTTCGGGCAGGGCATCCATACATGCCTTGGCGCGCCGCTCGCGCGGCTGGAGATGCAGGAGGCGCTGGCCTACCTCACCACCCAGTTCGAACGGATCGAGGTTGTTCAGGACAAGCTGGAATATGGTCCGACAATGGTTTCGCGCAGCCTGAAGGGGCTGGACGTGAAATTCCACGAAGCCTGACATGGCCGACGATCCCTTACCCCGTGCGGAGATCGATCATGCGCTGTGCGTTGGCGTGGGCGAATGCATCCGGCTCGCGCCCCACGCCTTTCGCTATGACAAGCAGAGGCTGGGCATATTCAAGGGCAAGGGCAGCGGATACAGCCTGCAGCAATTGGAGGATGCAGAGGCGTCCTGCCCCATGCAGGCCATAAAGCTGGTGCCTCCCGCCGCCGAATAGAATGGGTAGCCTGCGCCGTTAAGAGCGGTGGCCTTTATTTTGCGCCTTCTATGCAAATGCAATCAACGCAAATGTTGACGATGGCGGGCGCGAGAGGTATTAACAGAGATGTTGATAATAGTGACACAACCTGCTGACGCAGACGCTGCGCGGCAAATAGTTGGGGAGGATCATATGAGCAATTTGAAGCTATGCTTGCGCGCGGGTATTGGTGCGACGGCCTTTGCGATGGGCCTATGGGCTTCTGTCGCGGGCGCGCAGGTCGCCGGTTCGGCGCAGGACGCCTCCGGCCAGATTCCCGCTGCGGAAGGCGATCAGGGGTCTGGCGCCATCGCCGACATCATCGTGACGGCAGAGCGGCGCGAAGCGAGCGTGCAAAAGACGCCGATCGCGATGACCGCGCTGGGCGGCGACATGCTGCAGAAAAACCAGACCGTGGACATTGAGGGCTTTGCCGACAGCATCCCCAATGTGACCTTCGGCAAGAATACCGGCAGCGCCAAGATTTTCATCCGCGGCGTAGGGCTTGACGCCATCACGCCTGGATCGGATCCGCGCGTGGCGATCTATACCGACGGCATTTATCAGCCGCGTTCGCAGGCGGCCTTCGTCGGCCTGTTTGACCTGGAGCGCGTCGAGGTTCTGGCCGGTCCGCAGGGCACGCTTTACGGCCGTAACGCGACTGCCGGCGCCATCAATCTCATCTCGCGCAACCCTGGTAATGAGTTCAACGCCTATGCCACGCTGTCGGCGGGCAATTATGGCCTGATGCGCGCGGAAGGCGCTGTCGGCGGCCCGATCACGGACACTGTTGGCGCGCGCATCGCTGTCCAGAAATCCGTCCGGCAGGGCTATGGCGAAATGATCGACACGGGGCTGGATGTCGATGATGAAAATTCGTTCGGCGTGCGCGGCAAGCTGACGTTCAATCCGTCCGAAACTTTCGACGCCACGATTGTCGCCGACTACTACAAGGCGGACGATCACACCAACGGCCTGCATGTGCTGGCCCTGACGCCCGGCCATGTGCCGACGCCCACATTGTTCGGTTACGAAAATGCCTCCAATCCGCGCGACCTGGCGGGTACGCGGCCTGAATCGCATATCCGGGCCTATGGCGTATCGCTGACGGCGAATCTGGAGCTTGGCAGCCTTGGCAAGCTGACCTCTGTTTCGGGCTGGCGCCGTTTCAAGCAGGACGGCGTATATGACGCGGACCAGACGACCTTCGCGGGCACTCCGGCGCCGATCCGGGAAAATTCGGAGAGCTGGAGCCAGGAGCTGCGGATTACGGGCAGCGTAGGCATCGTCGACTATCTGGTCGGCGCCTATTATTTCAAGGAAGACGCCTTTGCGGGTATCGACCCGACGATCCGCCTCGGCATGTTTGGCGTACCGCTCGACGCGGGCGGCCTGTTCTATATTCGCGGCCCCCTTTATGGCGGTGATCAGATCACCAAGGCCTGGGCGGTTTTCACACAGGAAACGATCAACCTCACCGACAAGCTGGGCATCGACCTGGGTCTGCGTTTCAGTCATGAGCGCCGGAAGATTTCCGAGTTTACGGAATTCGACGGAGACAATTTCACAACGCCGATCGAAAATCCGCTCTACACGCCCAATCCGCTCTACACCTCATTCCTGGATCAGTCGGCTTCCTACAAATCGACCGATCCGAAAGTGACGGTGCATTACCAGTTCACGCCGCAGACCATGGCCTATCTGACCTTTTCCAAGGGCTTCAAGAGCGGTGGCTTCAATGCGGGCTTCCTGCAGGCGCCTTTCTCGCCGGAAAAGCTGACCATGTATGAAGGCGGCATCAAGGCCGATCTGTTCGACCGCCGCCTGCGCGCGAATGTCGCCGCCTTCTATTATGACTATAGCAACCTGCAGGTGAACATCACCGAAGGCATCCGCCTGATCACGCGCAACGCGGCCAAGGCGAAGCTATATGGTTTTGAGGGGCAGTTCACGGCGGTCCCGGTCGATGACCTGCGGCTCAATCTGAACCTGTCCTATCTGCATTCCGAATATACCAATTATCTGACGCCCAATCCGCTGTTCCCCGGCCAGAGCGATCCCGGCGTGACCATCCCCGATTCCGCCAATCCCGGCGGGCCTGGCCTGCCTGCGTTCGACCTTTCGGGCAATCAGCTCGCCTATGCGCCGAAATATAAGATAGACGGTGAAATCGCCTACACCATTCATGCGGGCTTCGCCGACATCACGCCGCGGGCGAACGTCACCTGGACCTCGCGGACCTATTTCAGTCAGTTCAATGAACCCTGGGCGGAGCAGCCTTCCTACACGAAGGTCGATGCGTTCCTAGACATCGAGAACAAGGATCTGGGTTTGTCGGGAACCATCTTCGTGCGGAACCTGACCAACAAATATTATGAGACGTCCGGTACGGTCTCGTCCGACTTCCTGGGGTATCAGGTGGTTGGCGCGCTGGGCGCTCCGCGCACCTATGGCGTGACGCTGACGAAGCGCTTCTGACGGCCGTAGATATAATGACAGGGGGCATGGGGTTTATCGGGACCCCGTGCCCCTCTCTTTTCCCGGCGGTTCCGGCAGGCAGCCGGATCGCGGCGGCTCGCAAGAAACGACGCTAGCAAACAAGGAGGGTGAGAATGATCAAGGTGATGGTCGCCGGCAAGCGCAAGGCCGGGATGTCGCGGCATGAAATGCATCTGCACGCATTGACGGTTCACGCCAAGCTTGTCGAAACCTGCCCCGGTTTCTGGCAGCATTGCCACCGCTATGTGCAGAATCACATTATCGGCCAGGTCGATTTCAACACCGGACAGATGATGCCGGACGGCGAGTCCCATTATGACGTGCTGTCGGAATTCTGGTTCGATTCCATAGATGTGGCCATGAAGGCGTGGGGAAGCGACGATTATTTCCGCATCCTGCGGCCGGACGAGGAAAAGATATCGAACCCGGATGCGCCCTATCTGATGATCTTCATGACCGAGCATGTCATTGGCGGTTCGAACCCGCGAATGAGCGGCAATTTCTTTTAAGAAATGCGACGGGGAAAGCGACGGTGTCCGGGCCGCCGCTTTCCCTCATGATCGATGCGTCAAGCGCCCCAGGGTATGGCGCTCTGGTGCACTTCAACGACGTAGAAATTGACCCCGCCGGGTTCGCAGAAATTCTTCTCATCTTCCATCACCTGCGGGCCGATGACCTGATCGAACAGGGCGTCCATGGAAGCGCGGGCGGCCGCCTCATCCTCATAAAAAGCTTCGGTAATGACGTCGAAGGCCGGCTCATGCGACGCCTCGGCGCGATTGTCGCCGACATAGCCGTAAAAGGGATGATCGGTCAGGATATAGTTGCGCCGGTGCAGGTGCAGCGGCACCGGCATGATCTTCTGACACAGAGGAATATGCACCTTGTCATAATGATGCATGAATTGCTCCAGCGTCATGCCCTTCTTCTTCTTGATGGTGATGATCAGTTTGAACATGCTGTGCTCCTGCGGCGATGGTTGGTGTTCAATCGATGATGGAAACGCCCGGCAGGCTGACGAAATCCTCGCCCAGAGACTCGCGGATATAGTCGGCCGCGCCCTGCGACATGTAGATGCGCTCGCCCTCCAACTTCATGCCCTTCAGGGTGAAGATGGACAGGTAGCGAAGCGACCGTTCCCGGCCGTCGGCGTCCGTCATCAGCAGGTCGTCGCGCGTCACCATGCTGTCATTGCCGATCCAGATGACGTCGCAGGGGCTGTTGAGATCGCCCAGATTGCCTGACGTGTCGGTGATGCGGAAGGTCTGCGATCCCGGCGCGTCGGCCCCCAACATGCGTTCATAAAACTCCCGCACCGCCGCTGTGCCTTCTACCCGGTAGTTGAGCGGGAAGAATTCATAATAGGGATCGTCGCACAGGGTCGCCATCACGGCATCGACATCGCCGGCCCGCTCGGCCGCGCCATGTTCGAAGAACAGGCGCAGCAGGATTTGCTCGCGGTGGCGGGTTGGCCCTTCATCGGACATGCCTCTCTCCTCAACCGTCTGGGGCGGTTGCTGACGCGCCCTTCATTGATTGTGATCGCATCATAGGAATAGCGGCTTGTCTGTCAACGTATGTGTTGATAATCTTCCCGCGATAATGACGCCGGGCGGCCGCGTGCCGTTCCCGACACTGTGTTGGAGAGGGAAATTGGCAAAAGCGCATATGGCGGTGCAAACCGTATTCTGGCCATCCTGCATCATGGATCGCCCGGTGTTCGATCAACTGGCGGTCGCGGCGGCGGGCGGCTTCGACGCCCTTGCGATAGCGCCCATGGCGATCAAGAATGCGCTGGCAAGCGGCCTTTCCCTTCGCGATCTGCGCGAACGGGCGCAGGAACTGGGCGTCATATTCAGCCATCTTGACGGCATTTCCGGCTGGCTGCCCGCATGGCATCCCATAGAAGGCGATCCAATATTCAACGACTATATCCGCCAGCGTTTCAACATCGACACGCAGGAGGCGCTTGATCTGGGCGCGGAACTGGACATCGAGGCGATTGTGGCGGTTGGAGCCTTTGACCGGGGCATGCTCGACCGGGAAACCGTGCTGCGCGGATTTGCCGACATATGTGCGGCCGCGCAGACGCGCGGCATGCGGACGGCGCTGGAGTTCATTCCCTTCTGGGGCATCCCGGAATTTGTGGATGCGTGGGACATCGTGTCCACGGTTGGACATGCCGGATCGGGGCTGGTTCTGGACACCTGGCACATGCAGCGCGGCTCGACCGATTTCGATCGCGACCTGGCCTGCCTGGTCGCCATGCCGGATGATTGCCCGTTCGATATACAGTTGGCGGACGCGCTGCCCGGTACGGCATGGAAGGAGCTTCTGCCCGACACCAATTATCGCGGCTTCCCCGGCGACGGATCGCTCGATATCGCCCGCATGGTTTCGCCTGTCATGGACCGTGGCGCGTTGCGGAGCATTGGCCCGGAGGTCTTTGGCGAAGCCGTTTCCGCCCTGCCCCTGGAGGCGCTTGGGCGGCGTTCGGGGGAGACCACGCGGCGGGCACTTGCGGACGCAGGCGCGAACGCCTGACGAGCGAGAGAGGCAACGCGGGTGCGATGCGCGCGCCCAAAGAGGTCATGCGCTTTATTATCAACACATGTGTTGACAAAGCCATGGGGAGCGCGCACAGCTTTCGGCGAACTCTGTGTCAGCCGCCTCGTAAGGGGGCGGGGCGGTTGGCAACGGGGACGGAGAGGCGACCGGTGCGGCAAGGAGTGGATTTTGGAAAGCAAGACTTTGGCGCCTGAGGACAGGATTAGAATCCCCGGCCTCTGGGATTTCGAATATAGTTATTTTGCGGGCGATACGGCCAGCCGCTTCTTCCGCATATTGCGGGAGGAAGGGCGGATTTGCGGCACGCGCTGCCCCAAATGCGCGCGCGTTCTGGTGCCTGCGCGTTCCTATTGCGACGCCTGTTTTGTTGCGACCACGGACTGGCAGGAGGTTGGGCCGGAAGGCGTGCTGGATATTTTCAGCATCGTCGGCGCGCAGTTTCCGGGGCTTCCGCCGCCGCCCTTTGTGATGGGATATATCACATTGGACGGGGCCGATACGGCATTGCTCAACCATGTGGTGGGCGTCGACCTGTCCGATATTGATGAGGCCGCCAAAAGCCTGATGAAGCGTCCGCGCGTCCGCGCGCAGTTCAAGGAGCAGCGGGAGGGACGGATCACCGACTTCCACTTCCAGATCATAGACGAGCTGGCCTGAGGCGCAGGGTTGGAACAGGATTTCCAGGATATAGAGCTGTTGATCAGCGCCGCCGCGAGCGGTCTGCTCGCGGACGCCGCGCCGATCGGCAGTGACGCCGCCCGCGCATGCGCGGAGGAAGGGCGGTGGTTCGCGCCCGGCTGGACGATGCTGGCCGAGGCGGGCTTTCCGCAGGCCATGCGTCCGGAGGAGGAAGGCGGCGTCGGCTGCATTGGCGCAATGCTGATCGCGCGGATGAGCGGCGCTGCGGCGCTCGCATTGCCGCTGGCCGATGCGATGGCGGCGGACTGGCTGCTCGCCCGCGCCGGTGCGCCGCATGTCGAGGAGCCTGTGGTTCTCGCCGCGCAGTCGCTGGACTTCAACGCAACGCCTGCGGGCGTGCGCATTGCCGGGTCGCTGGATGCGGTGCCGTGGGCGCGCGACTGCAAGCTGGTTTGCATGGGCAAGCTGGATGGCGCGCTGGTCGCGGTCATTCTGGACCGTGCGGAATTCGCCGTGACGCAGGGCGCCAATCTCGCCGACGAACCGCGCGACATGGTGCAGGCCGACATCACCGTGGCGCCGGAACGCATGATCGCGCTTCCGGCCGGTCTGGACCTCGACACGCCCCGGCAATTGGGGGCTGTGCTGCGGACGGCGCAGATGGCGGGCGCGGCAGAGGCGGCGGTGGACATGACAGTCGCCTATGCGCGCGACCGCAAGCAATTCGGCCGGTCGCTGGCTGGCTTTCAGGCGGTGCAGCAATTGCTGGCCATCATCGCC
>NZ_MINO01000073.1 GCF_001757355.1 Sphingobium phenoxybenzoativorans | reverse complement strand
TTCTCGCTTAGCAGCCATTATAAACTGCCAAATGCAAAGTCGGCTGACTGAACGACGACTGAGAAAGCGCTTTGGCAGTCACTGCCAGTTAAAAAATCAACCGTCTATCATTGCGCGAAGCGTTTCGGCGACCTCCGCAGTATCATAGGGTTTTGGGAAGAAGCGCGCATGCGCCGGCATGTCGCGGGCCGATGGCCTCTGCGCGCCCGACACGATGATGAAATGGAGCGGCGGCCAGCGATCATAGGCGTAGGCGGCCAGTTGCAGGCCATCCATCGATCCCGTCATATTGATATCAGTGAAGACCACCCGAATATCAGGGTGGGCCTCGAGAATGACAATCGCCTCATCGGCCGACGAGGCCTCCCGCGCCCTGTATCCGAGCTCCTCAACGAGGCAGACAGCAAGTTCCCTCAAAAGCGGTTCGTCTTCCACCACCAGGATTTCCCTTTGGTGGCTACTGCTCGTCTGCCGCATGCGTCGTTCATCCTGCCTGTAGGGTAGGATCATGGATCGGGCAGGCGCCCCGGTTCAATGTCGTCGCGATGGCCTTATCCGCGCTGGGGCACGGCCAAGAACTGGGAGAACTCCTACCAACGTACATTGATCCACATTAAAAGCATTTCCTCGCCTCTGAGCGAAAAAGCGCAACCTCGAGCAGCCGGCTCCGTAGCTAAGATGCGATGGAAAAGGGCCTGTCAGGACACTACCGGCATCCTCAATCTCGCAGCCAATCGGGGTCATGGACCCACTGGCGGGTAGGCAGAGGCACGAAATCGCGCATGGCATCGACATCGGGAATGTGGATCGCCTGCCGGTTCCGCGCGATGAGCCCTTCAGCTATCAATGCCTGCAACATGCGGTTCACATGGACTGAGGTCAGCCCGAGAATGTCGCCGACATGTTGCTGGGTCAGTGGCCAGCGGATCAGGCCGTCCTTGCATTCTCCGCAATTCTGTAGCCGGTCGTGAATATGTAGGAGGAAAGCTGCCACGCGCTTCAGGGCCGGAATCCGGCCCACCGAGGTCAACCGGTCCATCAGGAAAATCCGTTCCTGCTGGGCGCAAAGGAAAAGGGAGAGGCCGATCTTCGGGTGAGTATGGAAGATCCGGGCAAGCGACCGCAGCGGGATCGAACTGATCGTGGCTGGCGTGACGCTCCACAAGGTCTCGGCAGCCGTGGTCAGCACCATGCTTGGTGCTCCAAGAATGTCGCCAGGAAGATGGACTTTCACCACCTGATTATGGCCATCGGGTAGGTCGAGGCCACTCAGAACCCAGCCGGCTTTGAGGACGTAGATTTGATCGACCGGCTCGCCTTGGCGGCGAATGACTGTTCCCCTTGCGATCTCCCTGGGCGAAGAGCAGGACATCTTCAACGCATCAAGCTCTTCCGCATCCAAATCGGAAAATTCCGCAACTCGGAAGAGAGGTGGCGCGCCCGTCATGCTTTTTCCTACCAAACCCGATCACCTTGCAAAATAGAAACAGCGCCGCCATTTCCGCGCCGTTCGATTTTGCACGGGAAGGAGTATCATGACGACCGACACCGCAGGCACGCCGGAAACCCACGCTTTCGAGGCGGACGTGTCCAAGCTGCTGCACATGATGGTGCATTCCGTCTATTCTGACCGCGACGTATTCCTGCGCGAACTTATCTCCAACGCGGCCGACGCCTGCGAGAAGCTGCGCTATGAGGGGATCGCCGATCCCGCGCTGCTGGGCGACGATCCGCAGCCGCGCATCAGCCTGATCCTCGACGCCGAAGCGGGCCGCCTGACGATCGAGGATAATGGCATCGGCATGACCGCAGCCGACATGGGCGAGACGCTGGGTACCATCGCACGCTCGGGCACCAAGGCGTTCATGGATCGGCTGGCGACGGACGCGGGCAAGGCGGACTCGCAGCTGATCGGACAGTTCGGTGTCGGCTTCTATTCCGCCTTCATGGTTGCGCGGGAAGTAGAAGTTTTCTCCCGACGCGCAGGTAGTGACGCAGCCGCGCGCTGGAGTTCCGATGGTCTGGGCACCTACACCATCACTCCGGTCGAGCTGGCCGACGCGCCGGTGCGCGGGACTCGCGTCGTCCTGCACCTCCTCGACGATGCGAAAAGCTATGC
This sequence comes from Sphingobium phenoxybenzoativorans, assembly GCF_001757355.1. GTDB lineage: Bacteria > Pseudomonadota > Alphaproteobacteria > Sphingomonadales > Sphingomonadaceae > Sphingobium > Sphingobium phenoxybenzoativorans. The sequence goes on along the minus strand of NZ_MINO01000073.1, from coordinate 15,059 downwards.
CGAGCGCTACACCGTTGAGCGCATCGTGAAGGCGCAGTCGGGCCATGTCCCCGTCCCCATCACCCTTTTCGAAAAGCCCGAAGCAGAGGGCGCCGCCATCGCCGATGGCGCAGCCCTGTGGCTCAAACCAAAGGCGGAGATCAGCGAGGAGGATTATGCGGACTTCTACCGCCGCGTCACAGGTCAATATGACAGCCCGGGCCGCACGATCCACTATCGCGCCGAGGGTCGCTATGAGTATTCGGTCCTAACCTTCATCCCCGGCACCAAGCCCTTCGACCTCTTCGATCCGGATCGCAAGGGGCACATCAAGCTCTACGTCCGCCGCGTGTTCATTACCGACGAGGCTCAGGTTCTGCCGCGCTACCTGCGTTTCGTGAAGGGGCTGGTGGATTCGGCCGACCTGCCGCTCAACATGTCGCGCGAGATGATTCAGGACAGCCCGGTGCTGGCCGCGATCCAGAAGGGCGTGACCGGCCGCGTTCTGAGCGAACTCCAGAAGCTGGCCGACAGCGATGGGGAGGCCTATGCGGAGGTCTGGGAGAATTTCGGCGCAGTCCTCAAGGAAGGGCTCTACGAGGATTTCGAACGGCGCGAGGCGCTCCTCGCCCTCGCCCGTTTCAAGAGCACGACCTCAAACGGCAGCTGGCGTTCGCTCAAGGACTATGTTGCGGACCTCAAGGACAACCAGACTGCCATCTATTATGCGACCGGCAGCGACCTTGACCGGCTCGCCACCTCGCCACAGATCGAGGGTTTCCGCGCCCGCGGGATCGAGGTGTTGTTGCTGCCCGATCAGGTCGACAATTTCTGGACGACGATGGGCATCGACCATGAAGGCAAGCCCTTCAAGTCCGTAACACAGGGTGCGGCCGACCTCAGCCTCATCCCGCTGGCCGAAGGCGCGGATAAGGCCGCAGCGGCGGATGCGGGCGCGGTGGATGGCTTCCTCGCTTTCGCCAAAACGGCGCTGGGCAATGCGGTGTCAGATGTGCGCGCCTCAGAGCGCCTGACCACCAGCGCCGTCTGCCTCGTCGCGCCGGAAAGCGGCATGGATCGGCAGCTGGAAAAGCTGCTCGCCAGCGCCGGGCAATTGCCGCAGGCCGCCCTGCCCGTGTTGGAGATCAATCCGGGGCATGCCCTGATCCAGAAGCTTGCCGCGACCGACGACGGCGATGCGCTCAAGACCGATTTTGCCCACTTGCTGCTCGATCAGGCGCGCATCGCCGATGGCGAGCAACCCAGGGATGCCCAAGCCTTTGCCGAGCGGCTGGACCGCCTCATGAGACGCGCCGTCGGCTGATGCTATAGCCGCTCCTCCCTTCTCGGCGGAGCGGCATAGAAGTCGGGCCGTCCTGATTAACTGCGTTTTACACATCATCGGAACCGCATCGACCCTTATACGCCGTTCAGCTGCTAATTTCTCTTACTCAACTGCAGAACAGCAGCTTTTCGAATGAAGGCACATTCGGGGTCGAGCAATTGGGGTGGCTAGCGGACGTTCCGGTTCGGCATTTCCCTGATCAATGATCCGACCTCCCTTCCTTCCGTTCGCTCATAAAAGCATTGCCGCTGTTGCGGTGTAGCATTTGCGTCCAACCTATAAGCAGGACCAAGGGGGAGCCCTTCGAGCGAAGTAGGCATTTTCTCGCGTAAAACACGGGTGCCACAAGCCTTCGCGCTCCGCTGAACCTCCCGCCAGCTTGGATGCGCAGAACGCGTGTCGGGTGCCGCTTGCACCGTGGCATCGAGAGCAAGGGAGAGGGTGATCAAAAAAATCTGCCGCATAGTGACAAAATAACTGCAAATCTAAACGACGGCTATCTGTCATCGGCAAAAGTCCATGAGCGTCCAAAACTGTTCGACGACTGACCGGCAGGATTGCGCTGTCAAGCAATCAACAGAATGATCCATTTTCGTTCGAATAAATTCACCGCCGCCTAATTTGACCCTTGGTCGCCATTTAAGCGCCCATTTTCCTTTCTCAGGTGCGGTTCGCCCACTTCCCCAGCCTGGACGGCCAAAACTGGCCATTTCAGACTGTTTGGTCCTGGGCGACCTGCCCGAAGAAATGACTCATCGCTCCACATCTGCTCGATTTGTTACGGCTTGCTACCAGTCTACAGACCGGCCAAGGCTAGCCTTGTTTATATGTGCAAGTCTTTTGGGGGAGAGCACCATGACCGTTACTCAAGCAGAGGCAGCTGCGCAGTTGCGTACGTTGGGCGTGCAACTAAACCAGCAGGTTGCTGCAAACGGATGGAATGCCAACGCACCATATTCTACAGCCATTACGTGGCAGGGCCCTCCGTTCTCAATCGCTGAATATATCGCGTGGTGGGGCAGATTCGCCGACGCCCGAACATGTGTCCCCTGCCAATCCGGCCGCGACACAAAGGCGTCCGTGTCGCTGTTCAATCGCCGCGGCAGCAAAGACAGCCAGTTACGCTGATTTCTGCTCGGAACTAATGGAATAGAATTGTGCAAACAGGTTCGCTCCTGTTCGCCAGGGATTGCCATCGTCCTGACCAGCGGGTACAGTCATGTGCTCGCAGGCGACCCGCAGCATGGCTTCGATCTGCTGCAAAAGCCTTATTCCGTCGAAGAGCTGTCGCGCGTCCTACAAGCTGTCCAAAGGAAGTCGCCTAAAGGGCGACGAGCAACCCCGCAACGAAGCGGGGCGGGCTGCTGCAGTTCAGGCGAAATTGGGCTGCGGTTTTACGGCTGATGCGCCGTTGCGCTCGATGAACTGAAGCGCGGCCTCAACAACTTCCTGCCAACCCGGCTCATTTGCAATGTAATGGCTGCGGCCCGCAAATGGCAGGAACTCGGTGACACTTCCCGCATCGGTGTAGCCCTTCCAGTTCTTCTCAGTGAGGTGAGCCGGGATGATTTGATCTTCCTCGCCGCCGATAAGCAATAATGGCGTGTGCGGCGCATCGAGATCAATCTTGCCATCCGATCCCATGCAATCACGCAGCACATTGCGGCTGTCGTGTGTGGCTGTCGCCTCAAACTCTCGAGCCGCGTCGTCCTCGTTCAACGTGTTGGCGAAAGCGCCGTGAAAGGTTTTGGCATCCATCAACACGGGATCATTGCCCTTTAAGGGGTTAGCAATAATCGCGCTATTTTTGATGAAACCCCAATCCAGATCGATCATCGCGTTGGGCGCGACTGAATTGGCGGCGACACCAGCGGAGAGCAATCCCTTAGCTGTCAGAAGCTGAACGATCAGTCCGCCGACCGAATGCCCGATTAGGACAGGGCGGTCGAAGCGGCGAACCTCTACCTCGATCGCGCTAACGACATCGGCAAGGTGGAGGTCGCCAAGTCCCGCAGGCGGATTGGCGCGGAGCGCACTTGGCTCCCCATCGTGCATGGGCCAGGCTGGCGCGGCCACATTATAGCCCTTTGCGCCAAAATAGTCGGTCCACTTGTTCCAGCTCTTGGGATTTTGAAACATGCCATGGACAAAGATGACGTCGGTCATGAGAGCGCTCCTGTATGATATTCTCTGAACCGCCAGTAAGGGCGTTCCGTTCCTGCCCTGTTTTTCGCGATGCGATGAGCGGCGCTAGAATCCCAGTCTGCACAAACGCGAAGGCGAATTGATCCGTCGGTGAAGATGAACGCGAATTTGCGCATTACGGGAGAAGCGCTTAGCCACTGACAGCATCAGAGCATCAGCTTCTTTCGATCTGGCCTGAGGAGCAGGCTGGTAGGAATGTCCCACAACCCGCCAAAAGTGGTCATCTTGAGCGAGCCTGAGACAATAACGAAGCGCCACCATGTCGCTTGCTAATGTCAGCGAGTGCTAGCCCAGTGACCACCTGACTTTGCGCATCAGTTAAGCGCGGTTTGGTCAGTAACGCTCGCCAGCGCAAGGTCCGCGGTGACATTACCAATGGTTCGAAACATGTCCGGGATCGTCTCGACAGCTAATAGCAATGGTAGAGCCTCGATCGGCACGCCCACGACGAGGCAGATGGGGCCTGTGGTCGCAAAGAAGGTCGTCTGACCGGGAAGGCCCACAGCGGCCAGATTTACTAGTGCGGCGACCGCTGCTCCAATAGCGAGCTGCGCTATTCCCAAATGCATGCCGCCCAGTGCGGCAAGATACAGCGCGACGCCCAAGTTCGCCGCTGGGCTGGTGAGCCGAAACAGCGAGATTGCCAACGGAAGGACTATACTGCGCGTTTCCGGCCGCACGTTCAGTTCCACATCGCACGCGCGGATCATGGCGGGCAAGGTGGCGATGGACGATTGGGTGCTGAGCGCGATAAGCTGCGCTGGCAGCGCGGCGCGCGCAAATCGCGCGGGCTTCACCCCACCGAAGAGATACGCTCCCGGATACGTCAGAATCGTCATCGTCAGACATACTATTACGATGAAGCCTATATAATGGGCCAATGTTGCGACGGCCGCGAAACCTGCATCGCTGCCGGCCATGAAACCCAGCGCGAAAACACCAATCGGCGCCAACCAAAAGCACCCAACCGACAATCGCCATCAGCACGTCGACGATATCGGCGAAAAGGTCGAGAAAGCGCCGGCGCCGTTGTTCTAGGAGCCGCGTGGCGGCGAAGCCGAACAGGAGCGCGAACAGGACGACGGAAACAACCTGCCCTTCCACCGCTGCGGCAAGCGGGTTCACCGGTATGAACGAGACCAGCCAATCGGCCGAGGGCGCTACATCTGGAATGGCCGCGTCCGCCGCATGTCCCGCGAGGAGGGCTTCCCCGCGCATCGCCGGTGGCCACCACGACAGCAACACGCTGCCCCAGACGGCTGTGATCGCGGCGGAAGCGCATAAGGCGATGGCGATGAACGCCAATGTCCGCGCGGCTATACCACCCCGCATCGCCGTCCCGGTCGCCTGTGCGATGCCGGTTACAAGCAGGGCGAAGATCAGGGGAATGAGCGGCATTTGCAGCGCGTTGAGCCAGGCCTTGCCAACTGGCTCCGCAATGCTCTTCCCAATCGCCTGATATCCGGGTGACGCGAGACCAAGGCCTATCCCCAGAAGCAATCCCAAGGCGAGGCCCAGCAGCGTGCGGACCGTCAGCGACACGGTCTCACTTTCATCGTTTAGTCCTAGCTCTCGGTCTCTATCCGATAGTGGATAGGCTTGAAGCTGCCGCCGTTCGAGTCCGGAGCCGAACATGCCGTAAGGCCCACCACCAGATCCAATTCGGCTCGGAAGGTGATGTAGTCCCCCGCCTTGCTGATGGGCGGCAGGACGCGAAGCTTGCCGTCCGCCTCGACAGGCACGTTCATGAAACAGTTGAACGCGACCGGAATGGCATCTGGCTCGACGCCATAAGGAGCCAGCGCCTCGGCCAGATTGCCGAAGCAGCCGCGATGCGGCTCAAGATCGGGATAGAAATGGAGAAAGGTGTCGATCGAACAGGGGGTCAGCAGGAAATCATGCCGTCCGACGCTGTCATCGACGATGGTGAGCATCGGCTTGGAGCGATTGGAAAAAACGATATTGCCGGTGGTGAGAGTGATCGTCTCGGCATAGTCGAGCGTGCGTCCCGACGAGATAACCTCGCGCATGTCTTCCGCATTGAAGGCAAGAAGATCCGAGACCTGTCCGCCCTTGGGATCGATGACAGTCAGTAGCGCTCCCTTGGACAAGGTGAAGGCGGTGCCACTGCGCTCCGGAATAATCACGGCGTCGGTGCTCAATCCTTGTCTCCATGATATTCGAAGGGCGCTTCCCAGCTTTCGTCTACACGGCGCCCGGAATATTGTCGCGCCTCGCTGCCTTCGCCAAAGCGCATCAGCATGGGGTTGCGCGATCCGGCGAGCGCTTCATCGCGCTCGAGAATCTTCTCGCGCATGCCTTCATATTTGCCTTGCTCCCGGAGCTTCTCGAACTGGTCATGCAGGTTAAAAACCAGCGTGGGATAAGGGAAGCGCCGCGCCGGGCGGCTTGCCTGCGGGTGCAGTCCCACGATGAAGAATGCCTCGCCGCCGAAGCTGAGCGAAAAATGCGGGTTGGTGGGGTCCGGGCTGACCCGGGTGTCGTAGCTCAGCCCGCGCCAAGCGTCCTTGTCGCTCAGAGACTGCGCGCGCGCCCAAAGGTTGCGCTCGAAATCCTCTTCCGAGAGATCGCCCGGGCCCTCGAACACCACGGCGAAGCTGCGGAACAGCTCGGGCTGCTTCTGATATTTCGTGGTGAAGGTGAGCAGCGCGTCATGGATGCGGAGGTCATCCCAGGCGCTGGTAATATTATCGCACGCCAGAACGGCGAGATTGCCGCGCGCTAGTGCCGCCTTGGCACCCACACAGGGAAACTGGCTGTTGCTGATCTGATCGTACAGCTCGGCTTCAAGCTGCTCCTGTGAGCGATGTCGCCAGGGAAACATGATCTGTAAGTGACTCCCGACCTGATTATTCTCGCGCGGCGAAGGCCTCATGAACGTGCCGCGTCATCGAGCGTTGCGCGGCTTGATCGGGATCAATATGATTTTCGCGCGTTCGGGTAGGATCCGCAGGAACGATCCCGCGGCGGCGCCTCTTTAGGCGCGCGCTTGGAACTTTGGTCATTGAGCAAGGGTTGGGGAGGTTCGCATCGCGGGAGGCTTGTGCCCCTTCATGACGGCTGACACATTATTGAACCGATTTCTGGAAGCGCAAGCGACCCTATACGAAGGCGCGCTCGATGAGATACGGCGCGGGGTGAAACGCTCCCACTGGATGTGGTTCATCTTCCCGCAGCTTAAAGGCTTGGGCCGCAGTCCAGCGTCAGATTATTTTGGCATTGCCAACATTAATGAGGCGCGCGCCTATCTCGACCATGCCATACTCGGCGAGAGGTATCGCGAAGCCGTGGCGGCGTTGCAGGCGCTCGAAACGAGTGATCCGGTGGTGGTGTTCGGACAGGTGGATGCCATGAAGCTGTGCTCTTCCCTTACGCTTTTTGAAGCCGCGCGGCCACTGCCCCTGTTCACTCTGGCGCTTGACCGATGGTTTGACGGATCCAGGGACCAGGTAACGCTGGAGCGCCTAGACGGCGCGATAGCTTAAGGGACTCGCTCTCTGGGTGCACCCAGACCAAGTCAGATTTGGATGCCCGCTTCCGTGCGCTAGAAAATCGCTGTCCAACGGCAAAAGATCGGGGCGCCAAGCAGGTATTTGAAACCTATTGCGCGGCGCTACGGTCTGCCGGCTTTTAACGTCCTTGCGCGTCGATTTCTTCGATCACGAACGTATGCGCTGACGGTGTCCCAAGTAGCTCATGCTCTGATACACTACCCTGCAGCCAAGCCATCGCCTGCCGACGCTCGATCATAGCGCCGTGACGGTCCTGATAGCGGACGACATCCTGCCCAGCAGCGACAGTAATCACCTTGAAGGCGAGCGGCCAGCCCGCCAACTCAGGCTCCCATACACCGGCCAAGTAAAAATGATTACCGTCATCGCGCGTGACGCGATAATCCTTCTTGCCCACATTCATCCGGAAATCTGACACCGGAACGAGGCAGCGATGGATCGGGAAGGTCTTTCCCTCAGATTGCACGAACCGATACTCGATGCCGTCGCTAAACCTGGGATTGGTGCCCCAGCGCGCATTGACTAACTCCTGTTTGCCAGAACCATCGGGCTTCACGCGAATTATGTGATGCGTGGTGCCTTCCGCCGCATCCAAGTCGAACGGTGTGGGGTTCAATGCCATGACGAGAACATATATGGAACATAATTGAGTCGCAAGCAAGGGAGCGCTGATCCGCCAGCATGTGTAACGACTACCGCCAGGAGGTAGAGATCGCCTCGATCATGGAAGATTTCGATGATCTCGAAATCAACATCGAGACGCCCGAAGGCGTACCCGACGATAATCCGCGCTCCGACATCAGAATGACCGACATGGCGCCGATTGTCCGCGCCGTGAATCGGCCGCCGGGCAATTATCGCGCCGTTGGCGAACTGGTTTCCCGCCGCTGGAGCTGGCCGGGCAAACAGGGGCCGGTCTATAATTTCCGGACGGAAGGGTTCGGTGGGCGTGCGCCCGATCTCAGCAGCAATCGCTGCCTGGTGCTGTGCGACGGTTTCTACGAGTTCACCGATCCCGTCGTGCCGCGGCCGAAGGACAAGCGGCTCGACAAATGGCTTTTCACCATGCGGGATCATCGCTGGTTCTGCATGGCCGGGATCTGGCGCACCGATCCCAAGGTCGGAGAAGCCTTCACGCTGCTGACCATGGACGCGGGGGACGACATCAAGTCCTATCGTCACCGCCAGATCATTCCTCTGACCCGCGACCAATGGGCGGACTGGCTCAACCCGGACGTGCCAGCAGAGAACATCCTCACCTATCTTCCGACAGGCACGCTCGAAGTGGCCCAGGTTTACCCGCCGCCGCCGACCGAACCGGAGCAAGCTACGCTTGCGCGTTGATCACTGACGCGAGAGCGGGCCATCGCAACCCGCTTGACGAGCGGCCCTGACTTGTCGGAACATAAAGGGAACATTTGAGTCGTATGCTGGTCCATGTCGTCACCTTTGCCCTTGCCCGATCGGCCCTCGGCCGAGCAACTCGCGTCGCTGCGCGCGAATCTGTCGCGCTCCTGTGCGACGGGTGGACCGGCGCTCGCATTCGGCATCACGCAGATCGACGACCGGCTTGTCGATCATGGTCTCGATGGTACCGGCCTTCATGAATTCGCAGCTGCCACAGCGAGCCTGAACGACGATGCCGCCACCACCTTGTTCGCGGCCGGCATCGCCGCGCGCTTTGCCAGCAACGGCGGTCGGACGGTCCTGTGGGCTCTCTCTAAGTTCGATCTGTATGCGCCGGGTCTGGAGCAGGTCGGTCTGGGGCCCAATCGCATCCTCTATGCGCAAGGCAGCAAGGACGCCCAGGTCCTGGCAATGGCCGAGGATGGCCTGCGCGATGGCTCGCTCGCCTGTGTGATCGCGGAAGTGAAGGCAGCCGACATGACCGCGACCCGGCGGCTCCAACTGGCAGCGTCTGACGGCAAAACCCCGATGCTCCTCTATCGCAGGCATCGCACCCGCGGGCGCTGTCCTTTGAGCACCCTCTCGGCAGCGATGACCCGGTGGCGGATCGGCTGCGCGGAATCCTCGCGACTCCCGCATCCCGGCGTTGGTCGCCCCCGCTGGTCGGTGGAGCTTGTGCGCCAGCGTGCCGGCAACCCGTTCACTCTCGAGCTGGAGGCCTGTGATGAACAGGGTCGCCTCGCTTTTCCTGCCACAGTTGCCAATCGAGCGGCTACGCGCAGGAGAGCGGTCGCACAGGCCGCCTGAGCCCGCGCGGACTATCCCCGCGGCGCTCGCGCCTCCGATCGACGACAATCCTGGCGCCTGCTCGGTCCCGCGTGGCGGTGGCTGGCGGCCCGGCGCGCATTGGGCGCGGGACGGCACCATGGCAGGCAAGCCGAGCAAAAGCGAGATCGAACGCCTGCCTGCTCATCAGCGCCCAACCATGCGCGAGATGGGCCGCCGCAGCGAAGCTGCCGAGCACCCGTTTCGGACTTTGCCGGGCGATGATGGCGTATCCGGCTCGTCACCTGCGCGGGCACCGACGCCGTTGACCTGGGCCGACCTCTGGGGCCGGTCTACCATTGTCATCGCGCGAAGCGGTCAGAAAGAAGTTGTGACGGCCGCTTGTCGGCACGCGCTCGAACTTGGCCTGCGGCCGGGCATGGCCGCCGCGCACGCCCGGGCATTGGTCGCCGATCTGGAGGTGCTGGACGCTGAACCGGAAGCCGATCGCGCCTGGCTCCATCGGCTTGCCCTCCATGCCGCCCGCAAATGGACGCCCATAGCGGCGGTATCAGGACCAGACGGGCTGTGGTTCGACCTCACCGGGACCACCCATTTGTTCGGCGGAGAAGAGCGCTTCTGCCGCCGCCTGCTTGACTTTCTGAAACGGCTTGGCTTCGACGCCTCCATTGCGATCGCTGGTACACCGGGCGCGGCCTTCGCCTTGGCCCGTCATGGCGGTGTGCCCATCACGATATTGCCGCCCGGCACCGAAGCAGAAGCCCTGGCACCTTTGCCGCTCGCGGCGCTCCGGCTCGAAGCGTCAGCGCTCGCGACAGCTGCGCGCTTCGGCCTCGACCGCATCGCCGATCTCTATCCGATGCCGCGCGGCCCCCTGGCGCGGCGGCTTGGCCTCGCGACCGTCGAACGGCTGGATCAGGCCCGTGGCATGATTGCCGAGCCGATCGTCCCGGTCGTGCCTTTCGAGCGGCCGGAGGTCTTGCGGCGTCTGCTCGAACCGATCGGTACGCCCGAGAGCATCACCCAGGTCATCTCCGATCTCGTCGACGATCTAATCCTATTGCTCCGCCAGCGCGGACTCGGTGCGCGCAAGGTCGCCCTGACGCTCGACCGGGTTGATGGCGAGGTCGAGAGCCTTGCCGTCGGCGCCTCGCGGGCGACGCGTGACGGCAGGCATCTGAAGCGCATGTTTGCGCTTCGGCTCAGCAAAATCGAGCCGGGGCTCGGCATTGAGGCGATGCGCCTCATCGTGCCGCATAGTGAGCCGCTTGGCGCCAGCTCCGTCGCGGCGCTGATCGAGGATGGTGCACGCGCACCCGATCTCGCGCCGCTGGTCGACCAGCTCGTGGGGCGATCCGGTCCGTCGGCGCTGTTCCGCATAGCCTCACGCGAGAGCGATGTGCCGGAACGCGCGGTCAAACAGGTCGAGCCGCTTAGCGAACCCCAAGGCTGGCCGGCATGGAAGCGGCCAGCGCGGCTGCTGGCGAGGCCCGAGCCACTGCACAACGTCATCGCGCTGCTGCCCGATCATCCGCCGCGCCGGTTCACCTGGCGCCGGCAGGACTATCGCGTCATCGCCGGGGATGGTCCCGAGCGTATTCACGGCGAGTGGTGGCGCCGGCCCGGCGAGCTTTGGGCGGTGCGCGACTATTTTCAGGTCGAAACCGAAGGAGGGCTGCGCTTCTGGGTCTTCCGGCGCGGCGATGGGGTCGACCAGCCGACCGGCGATCTCACCTGGTACATGCATGGGGTCTTCGGCTGATGGCAAGCCCCGACACGACCTATGTCGAACTCCAGGTCACCAGCCATTTCTCGTTCCTGCGTGGCGCATCCTCGCCCGAGGAGCTATTCGCCGCTGCCGCTCTGCTCGGCCATGGCGCGCTCGGCTTGGCCGACTGGGGCTCGGTCGCGGGCGTGGTGCGCGGTTGGGACGGCCAGAAGGCGACCGGCTGCCGGATGATACCGGGCGCAAGGATCGTAACGCGCGAGGGCCATGCCCTGCTACTCTATCCGATCGACCGTCCGGCCTGGTCGCGCCTCACCCGCCTTTTGTCGATCGGCAAGGCGCGCGGCGGCAAGGGCTACTGCCTGCTCGATCTCGCCGATATCGCGGCCCATGCCGAGAATATGGTCGGCATCCTCGTGCCGGACATGCCCGATGCGCGCACCGCCGCGCAGCTCGGTGACGTGCGCGACGTCTTCGGCATACATGGCTATGCCGCCCTGTCGTTCCGGCGCAGGCCGGGCGACATTGCCCGGCTCCACGCGCTGGACGCAATAATCCGGGACGCCGGGCTTCGTGCGGTGGCGACCGGCGACGTGCTCTACCACACCTCCGAGCGTCGCCCGCTTCAGGATGTGGTGAGCGCCATCCGCGAAAAATGCCCGGTCGAAGAGTTAGGGTTCCGGCGCGAACGGTTCATGGACCGCAACCTCAAATCGCCGGAGGAAATGGAGCGGCGCTTCGCCGCCTTTCCGGATGCGGTCCAGGCCAGCGCCGACATCGCCGGCATCTGTCGCTTCGACCTTGGCGAGATCCAGTATCAATATCCCTATGAGCAGGTGATGGAGGGCCGCACCGCGCAGGAGGCGCTCGCCTGTCTGACCGAGGACGCCGCCATCGCGAAGTTCCCGGAGGGCATCCCCCAACGCTATCGCCACCAGATTGACCATGAGCTGCGGCTGATCGGCGAGCTTGGCTACGCGCCTTATTTTCTCACCGTAAACAGCATCGTTGCCGAGAGTCGGCGGCGCGGCATCCTGTGTCAGGGGCGTGGAAGCGCGGCCAATAGTTGCGTCTGCTATTTGCTGGGAGTCACCTCGATCGATCCGATCCAGCATGAGCTGCTCTTCGAGCGGTTCGTATCCGGCGAGCGCAAGGAGCCGCCCGACATCGACGTTGATTTCGAGCATGAGCGGCGCGAGGAGATCATCCAATGGATCTACGAGACCTATGGTCGGCATAGGTCGGCCCTAACCGCCGTCGTCACCCGCTATCGCACGCGCGGCGCAGTCGCCGAGGTGGGCAAGGCGCTGGGGCTGCCGCGTGACCTCACCAAGATGCTAACCGGCCTCGTCTGGGGCTGGTCCATGGACGGCATCCCTCAGGACCGGGTCGAGAGTCTCAACCTCAATGCCCAGGATCATCGCCTAAAGCTGACGCTCGACCTTGCGCGTCAGCTGATCGGCACGCCGCGCCACCTCTCACAGCATCCGGGCGGGTTCGTGCTGACCCAGGACCGGCTCGACGATCTCGTGCCGATCGAACCGGCGCGGATGGAGGACCGGCAGATCATCGAATGGGACAAGGATGATATTGACGCCCTTAAGTTCATGAAGGTGGATGTGCTTGGCCTCGGTATGCTGGGCTGCATGAACCGCGCTTTCAACCTCCTGGAGGCCGACAAGGGCATTAAGGTCGGCATGGCCGACCTGCAGGACGATGATCCCGGCGTCTATGCGATGATCCAGAAAGCGGACACGCTCGGCGTCTTCCAGATCGAGAGCCGCGCGCAAATGTCGATGCTGCCGCGCATGAAGCCGCGCCAGTTCTACGATCTTGTGATCGAGGTGGCGATCGTGCGGCCCGGCCCCATTCAAGGCGACATGGTCCACCCTTATCTTCGCCGCCGCGAGGGCAGGGAAAAGCCCGAATATCCCCGGCCCGAACTGCGCGCCGTGCTCGAAAAGACGCTGGGCGTGCCTCTCTTTCAAGAGCAGGCCATGAAGGTCGCCATTGTCGGGGCCGGATTCACGGCAGTCGAAGCCGATCAGCTTCGCCGCGCCATGGCGACCTTCAAATTGACCGGCGGGGTCAGCCATTTCTACGACAAGCTTGTCGGCGGGATGGTCGAGCGCGGCTATCCCAAGGATTTTGCGGAAAGGACGTTCAAGCAGATTGAGGGGTTCGGCTCCTACGGCTTCCCCGAGAGCCACGCCGCCTCGTTCGCGAAGATCGCCTATGCCTCATGCTGGATGAAGCATCATCATCCCGACGTCTTCTGCGCGGCCCTGCTCAACGCGCAGCCCATGGGCTTCTATGCGCCGGCGCAGATCGTCGACGACGCCCGCAAGCATGGGGTCGAGGTACGTCCCGTGTCGGTCAATCACAGCCATTGGGACTGCACGCTAGAGAAGACCAATGGGCGCTATATGGCGGTGCGGCTCGGCCTGGGTCAGATCATTGGTCTCGCGAACGTGCATGGCGCGGCGATCGTCGCGGCGCGCGGGCCTGCCGCCTATGAGAGCGTCGAGGAGGTCTGGCGCCGCGCAGGTGCGCCCCGCGCCGCGATCGAGAAGCTCGCCGAGGCCAACGCGTTCCACTGTATTGCCGAGAACCGCCGTCAGGGTCTCTGGAAGGTCAAGGGGCTCGGCGAAGCGCCGTTGCCGTTATTCGCCGCGGCCGATGCGCGCGCCAATGACGGGAGGGGCGGATTCTTGCCCGAAGGCTCGGAGCCCGAAGTGGCGCTCCGGGCGATGACGCAGGGCCGTGAGGTTGTCGAGGATTATCGCTCGACCGGGCTGTCGCTGCGCGGGCATCCGCTCCAGTTCCTGCGCTCCGAGCTCGATGCCATGCGCATCGTCAAATGCGCCGATCTCAAAACTATCCGCGATGGGCGCAACGTCGAGGTCGCGGGCGTGATCCTCGTGCGACAGCGGCCGGGCTCGGCAAAGGGCGTCCTGTTCGTGACGATCGAGGACGAGACCGGCGTCGCGCAGGGCATCCTCTGGCCCGATCGGTTCGAGATTTACCGCCGCCAGGTTATGTCGTCGTCGATGATAGCGATGCGCGGGAAGCTCCAGAAGGAAGGCGAGGTCATCCATGTCATCTGCGATCGCATCACCGATCATGATGCGATGCTGCGCTCGATCGCCGGACGGGAGTTTCGGGTGATGCCCGGCCATGGCGACGGGGCGACCCATGGGGGCGGTCCCGATCCACGCGATCCCGGCATCCCGCGCGGCCAAACGCTGTCTTACCCGCCATTCAATGCCGTGCTCACCGAGGAAGACCTCGTCCGCATCCGCAGCCATGACTTCCATTGATGCTGAAACGCGTAAGGCAGGGACGATCCGGCGCGCGCTCAACGTCCTGCGCGAAGCGACATCGGCGACCGGCAAGACCCAGACCCGAGGCGTGGCACTGGCGCTGTGGAATCTGCGGCTATGGTGCCCCGACGAATGGCTCGTCTCCTTCTGGGAGGCGGCCGGCTCGGATCATGAGATCGGCCGCAGTCAGGGTCTGCATGCCGCTTACAACGGCATCGTCCGGCAGATACGCAGCCAAGGCGACCAAGTGCAATGACGTCTTTCCCTTCCTACATAGGCATATCCATGACCGCTCGTCTCGTTGCCATCATCGTTGCCTGCATTGCCGGTGCCTGGGCTGCCCCAGCACTGGCGGACCCCTGCGACGGTATGCTGCCCACGAAGGGAACGACGTTCTCCGGCGTGGTCCGCTATGTCGGCGACGGCGATGGCCTCTGCATCGGCCCCGCCGGTCGGCCCGATCGCTGGATCGAGATCAGGCTTGCCGATTTCTACGCGCCGGAGCTGCACGAAGCCGGAGGCGCTAAAGCGAAGCGCCGCCTCGAACGGGTCGCCATGGGGAGGACGCTGGTCTGCCACGCCGGACGCCGCAGCTATGATCGCATTGTCGCGGTCTGCACGATCGGAGGACGCCCACTCGGAAACATGCTGCGCGCTGCCGGCGGCCAAGAGGGTGGCCGGGGGAGGTCGAAATGAACGCCATGCTCGATCTGTTCCACACGCCGGTTGTGCCAGGCTTGGCGATGCGCACCGAC
>NZ_MINO01000072.1 GCF_001757355.1 Sphingobium phenoxybenzoativorans | reverse complement strand
CATATGATCGCATCGGGCCTTGCTCCAGTCATGGTGTCCGCGCTCGTCTTCATGGGCGGCGTCGTACTGCTCGTCTCCGGCGCGCTGCCCGCAGTGCCCGGCCGCATGCGCATCCTCTACGATATGCTGCCCCTGCCCTTTCTGGAGGCGTCGCACATGGCCGCCAGCCTTTCCGGCGCGGCGCTGCTGGTGCTCGCCGGGGGCCTTTACCGCCGCCTGGACGGTGCGTTCTGGATGACGCGCGCGCTGCTGCTGGCCGGGGCCGCCTTCTCGTTGCTCAAGGGCCTGGACTATGAAGAAGCCAGCGTCATGCTCGTCATCGCCGGTCTCCTGCAATGGACGCGCCCGGCCTTTTATCGCCGCACGATGCTGACCGCTGACGCCCTCTCTCCCGGCTGGCTGGCGACGGTCGCCATTGCATTGGGCCTTTCCGTCTGGA
Source organism: Sphingobium phenoxybenzoativorans (assembly GCF_001757355.1). Lineage (GTDB taxonomy): Bacteria > Pseudomonadota > Alphaproteobacteria > Sphingomonadales > Sphingomonadaceae > Sphingobium > Sphingobium phenoxybenzoativorans. Next base: position 16,867 of record NZ_MINO01000072.1, on the reverse strand, counting down.
TCGGCCTGTTTGCCTATCGCCATGTCGATTATCAAAGCGACCTCTGGTGGCATTTCGCTGAGGAAGGCGACGCCTCCCGCTTCCTGCGGTCCAGCTTTGCCGTGGCGGTGATGCTGGCCGCGACGAGTTTCTGGCGGCTGTTCCGTCCCGCGACGCCCGTGGGTGACGCGCATCCTGATGAAAGCCCCAGCCAGCCTGCGCTGAATCTCGCCACCCGCACCGATGCCAATCTGGCGCTGACCGGCGATAAGCGTTTCCTGACCTCCGCATCCGGCCGCGCCTTCCTGATGTATCAGCAGCGCGGGCATAGCTGGATCGTCATGGGCGACCCGGTTGGCGCGCGCGAGGAGTGGTCAGACCTACTGTGGCAACTGCGCGAACAGGCCGATGCCGCCCAGGGCCGGATGCTCCTCTACCAGATCAGCGCCGAAGCGCTGCCCATCGCCGTCGAACTGGGTTTCCAGATCGCCAAATATGGCGAGGAGGCGCGCGTCGATCTTTCCGCCTTCACGCTCGATGGTCCCGCCGCAAGGCCGCTGCGCTATGCCGAGCGCCGCGCCGAACGGGAGGGTGCGACGTTCGAGATGATTCCCGCCGCCGGCGTCCCGGCCGTCATGCGGGAACTCCAGGATATCTCGAACCGCTGGCTCGACGCAAAGGGTCACAAGGAAAAGGGGTTCAGCATCGGCCGTTTCGACCCCGCCTATATCGCCCAATGCGATTGCGCCGTTGTGCGGCATAAGGGCAGGATCGTCGCCTTCGCCAATCTCTGGAAAACCGCAAACCGGTCGGAGCTCTCGGTCGACCTGATGCGCCATGACGACGTCATGCCCTATGGCGCGATGGATTTCCTGTTCGTCCACATCATGGGCTGGGGCAAGGAGCAGGGTTATCGCTGGTTCAACCTGGGCATAGCGCCGCTTTCCGGGCTGGAGGCGCGCCGCCTTGCGCCACTATGGTCGAAACTCGGAGCCTTGCTCTACCGCCACGGGGAATCGCTCTACGGCTTTGAGGGGCTGCGCGCCTACAAGGACAAATTCTCGCCGGTCTGGGAGCCGCGCTTCGTCGCCGGGCCGCAGGGCCTGTCCCTCGGCCGCGCGCTGATCGATCTCCAGGCGCTGATCGCCAATGGCCCCACGCCGGGCCGCCGGGGCGGCCCCCTCCGTCTTGTCGCCAGTTCCGGGCGGAGGCTGGCGGCGGGCTGATCCGCGAGCATGACGGATTTGTCATCTCGCCGCCAAGCCGTGGAAGGGTGACAGCTTCCATACCCGCTTCAATAGTGAAGGAGGCATCTATGCGGGTTGGACGTTCCATACGGTTGGCATCGGCTTTTGCGCTGATCGGCCTGTGCGGCCCCGCCCCAGCGCAATCGCCCGGGCCTCCCGCTCCACAGGTGGAAAAGACATATCCCGGCGAGAGCAGCTATGTGATGAAACCCTTCGGGAAAGTCGCGGTCTACCGGCCGCAGGGTAATCCCGTGGGCGTTGCGCTGTTCCTGTCCGGTGACGGCGGCTGGCAACCGGACGTGACCGGCATGTCCCGCGCGCTGGCCGACCATGGCATATTGGTCGCCGGCGTCTCGACCCCCGCCCTCCTCAGGACGATGGAGGCGGCCAAGGGCAAATGCATCAACGCCAACTATCCGCTGGTCGATCTGGCGCGCGACATCCAGCACCGCATGGGCGTCAAATCCTATATGAAGCCGATCATCTTCGGCTATTCGGAAGGCGCGACGCTCGCCTATGGCAGTCTGGCCCAATGGCCGAACGGCGGTTATCGCGGTGTCGTGTCCATGGGGTTCAGCGCCGACATCCCCGGCGCCAAGCCCTATTGCGCCGCCCCAGGCTTCGCCGCAAAGCGCATCGCCAAGCCGGAGAAGGGCTGGCTGTTCGCACCCAGCAGCACGGTGAAAGTCCCCTGGATCGTGCTGCAGGGTCAGGACGATACGGTCGTGAACCCGGCCGAAGCGCGCGCTTTTGCCAATAAGGTGCCCTCGACAACCTTCGTGGATCTGCCCACGGTCGGCCATGGCTATCAGGTGCAGGCGAACTGGGTACCGCAACTCATGACCGCCATCGCGCCGATGCTTCAACCCACCTACGCCCTGCCGTCCGGTCCGCGCCCGCCGGTTGCGCTGCCGCCCGACCTCCCGCTTACCATCGTCCAGCCGAAGGGTGGCAGGCCATCCGACACCATGGCCGTCATCTATTCCGGCGATGGCGGCTGGGTAGGGATAGACCGCGACGTCGCAGGCGAAATCGCAAGGGCCGGCATTCCTGTTGTCGGCATGGACAGCCTTTCTTATTTCTGGAGCGCCCGCACGCCGCGCGGCGCGGGCGCGGACCTTGGCAAGATCGTCAACGCCTTCAGCCAGCGCTGGCACCGGCCGAAGGTCGTGCTGATCGGCTATAGCTTCGGCGCGGACGTCATGCCCTATATGGTGGCGAATATGGACCCGGCCGCCCGCGCGAAAGTCGCTGCGGTCAACCTGCTGGGCCTCAGCCCGTCCGCAGACTTTCAGTTCCGCCTTGGCTCATGGCTGGACATCCCTTCGGCGCAGGCGATGCCCACCATTCCCGCCGTCACCCGCCTGCGCGGCCTGCCGATCCGCTGCGTGCGCGGCATGGATGAGGATGACAGCGCCTGCCCTGCCATTCCCAGGGGCATCGCCAGCATTTTCACTGTCCCCGGCGGTCACCATTTCAACCGCAACGCACCACTACTGGCCCGGATTATCCTGAGCGGGCGGACGACGGCGTGAATGGCGCTCTATCGTGTTTTCTCCCGTTCGCCCTGAGCTTGTCGAAGGGTTGTCTTTCTTTTCAACGCTGGAAAGAGTGGCAGGGCTTCGACAAGCTCAGGGCGAACGGGTCTTAATGGAAGCATCAAAATGCACCGCCAGCCAGACGGTTGGCCCGTGCGCATCGGTCCACGTCACCCGGTGCCGCCGGTTCGCCGGGATCAGCACATGATCGCCGGGCCGCAGCGCAATCTCCCCCTCGCCCTCCATCCATAACTCCGCCCTGCCTTTCAGCAGCAGCACCCATTCGTCATGCGGCTGGTCATAGGGCGCGCCGACAGGCGTGGCCTGCCCATAGGACACGATCCGCTCGATCCGCACGCCAGGGCGTGTCAGCAGGTCCGCAAAATCCTCGCGGGACCTGTCCTCCGGCAGCGCTTCAAAAAGATTGGGCATGGCGATCCTCCGAACGCCATGCCCAATCCCATCCCTTGTCGTGGCCCGCAAGCCAAGCGATCATGATCAGGCCAGCGCCTTCACCTTCGCGCGATATTTGTGCAGCAGCGGCTCGGTATAGCCGTTGGGCTGTTCCACGCCCTCAAACACCAGCGCCTTCGCTGCCTGGAACGCCAGGCTGTCGGCTTCTCGCCCGGCCATCGGGCTGTAGAGCGGGTCGCCCGCATTCTGCCCGTCGACCTTGGACGCCATGCGCGCGAACGCGGCCTCCGCCTCCCCTTTCGAACAGACGCCATGCAGCAGCCAGTTCGCCATATGCTGGGAGGAGATGCGCAGCGTCGCGCGATCTTCCATCAGGCCAACGTCATGGATATCGGGCACCTTCGAGCAGCCGACGCCCTGATCGATCCAGCGGACGACATAGCCCAATATGCCCTGCGCATTATTGTCCAGTTCGTCGCGGATCTCCTGTTCCGACCAGTTCTGCCCGGCGGCCAACGGAATAGTCAGCAGCGCTTCGATCGGCGCGATCGCTTCGGCTTTCCGTTCCTCCTGCCGCGCGAATACATCGACGGTGTGATAATGGGTGGCGTGCAGCGTCGCGGCGGTCGGGCTGGGCACCCAGGCGGTGTTGGCGCCGGTCTTCGGGTGGCCGATCTTCTGGTCCAGCATGTCCGCCATGCGGTCAGGCGCGGCCCACATGCCCTTGCCGATCTGCGCCTTGCCGGACAGGCCGCAGGCAAGGCCGATCTGGACGTTGCGGTCCTCATAGGCCTTGATCCAATCGGACGTTTTCATGTCGCCCTTGCGCTGCATCGGCCCGGCCCGCATCGAGGTATGCATCTCGTCGCCGGTGCGGTCGAGGAAGCCGGTGTTGATGAAGATGATCCGCTCACGCACGGCATGGATGCAGGCGGCGAGGTTCGCCGACGTGCGCCGCTCCTCGTCCATTACCCCAACCTTCAACGTGTGGCGGGACAGGCCAAGCAGATCCTCGATCGCATCGAACAGGTCGTTGGTGAACGCCGCTTCTTCCGGCCCGTGCATCTTGGGCTTCACGATATAGATCGACCCCTCGCGGCTGTTCACGAATGCGCCGTTCCGCTTCAGGTCGTGCAGCGCAATCAGGCTGGTGATGATGCCATCGAGAATCCCTTCCGGCGCCTCGCCCCCATCGGCCAGCAGCAAAGCGGGCGTGGTCATCAGATGGCCGACATTGCGCACGAACAGCAGGCTGCGGCCCGGCAGAGTGAAAGCGCTGCCGTCCGGCGCGGTATAGGCGCGGTCGCCCTCCAGCGCGCGGGTCATGGTCTGGCCGCCCTTCTCGAAGCTGGCGGTCAGGTCGCCCTTCATCAGGCCCAGCCAGTTGGCATAGGCGGCGACCTTGTCCTCCGCGTCCACCGCCGCAACCGAATCTTCCAGATCGACGATGGTGGAAAGCGCCGACTCCAGGATGACGTCGGCCAGATTGGCGGGATCATCCTTGCCGATCGGATGGGCAGGATCGATCACCAGCTCGATATGGATGCCATTATTGCGCAGCAGGATATTGCTGCCAGACCGGCCGACAAGCTGGCCCGCATCCTTCAGGTCAGGCTCACCTCCGGTCCAGTCCGCCCAGCTCCCGCTCGCCAGCGGAACGGCCTTGTCCAGAAACGCTTTCGCCCAGGCAATGACCTTCGCCCCGCGCTCGGCGTCATATCCCTTGCCCGCGGCGCCCGGAATGGCGTCGGTGCCGTAGAGCGCATCATAGAGGCTGCCCCAGCGGGCATTGGCGGCGTTCAGCAGGAAGCGGGCGTTGAGGACCGGCACGACCAACTGTGGACCGGCCAGCCGCGCCAGTTCATCGTCGACATTCTGCGAGGTAATCGTGAAGGCGGCCGGTTCGGGAACCAGATAGCCGATCTCCTTCAGGAACGCCTGATAGGCGGCGGCGTCGATCGGCTGGCCCTTGCGCGCTTCATGCCAGGCGTCGATCTGCGCCTGGATCGTATCGCGCTTGGCCAGCAGAGCCGCATTGCGCGGCGCGAAGCGGGCGAAGATCGCCGCTGCGCCCGCCCAGAAATCCTCTGCCGCGATGCCAGTGCCCGGCAATGCCCGCTTCTCGACGAAATCGGCCAGTTCCGCCGCAACCTTCAGGCCGGATTTGTCCACGGTGATGCTCATGCAAAGGCTCCTGCTGCTTATGCTCGCACAGCTAGACCCACCCATCATCTTTCGGTAGACGATAAAAATTCATAACAGCTTTTCCTACGGAGAACAGATCATGATGGACCCGGACTATGACCTGTTTCTCGCCGTTGTGGAGGCGGGAAGCCTTTCGGCGGCGGGGCGATCCCGCCTGATGTCGCCCGCAATGGTCTCGAAACGGCTGAGCCGTCTGGAGCATAGGCTGCAGACCCGGTTGCTCCACCGCTCGACCCGCCGCATGGCGCTGACCCCGAAGGGAGAACAGCTCCATGCCGACCTTCTCGCCATTTCCGCCGCCATTGGAGAGGCGGAGGCCCGCGTCGCCGGCAATCCCGATCAGCCGGCAGGCCCCTTGCGCATCTCCGCGCCTACCTCTTTCGGGCGGATGCATCTCGCGCCGCATATCGCGCGATTCCTGGCGCTGAACCCGAAAATATCGCTGTCTCTGGATCTCGGCGACGCCTTCATTGACCTTTATTCCTCGCGCGTGGATGTGGCGATCCGCATCAGCGCCGCTGTCGATCCCGGCCTGACTGCCCACCGCCTCGCCACCAGCCGTCGCGTCCTGTGCGCCGCGCCCGCCTATCTTGCCGAGCATGGAGACCCGCATGGAATAGAATCCCTGGAGGACCACCGGTTGCTCGCCGCCAGCGGCCAACTTCCCTGGCAACTCACCGGCCCCGCCGGACCGGTCAGCCTTGAGGCGAACAGCATCGTCTCAACCAATTCGAGCGAAGTAGTGCGCGAACTCGCCATCTCCGGCGCAGGAATCGCCCTTCGCTCCCTCTGGGATGTCAGCGAGGAGCTGGCGTCGGGCCGCCTTGTCCAGGTGCTTCCCGATTATGAAGGATCATCGGACGTCGCGATTTTCGCGGTCCACCCGCCCATGCCTGCGCCAAGCCCAACCATCAGCGCGTTCGTCGCCTTCGCAAAATCGCTCTACGCCCCCTCTCCGCCGTGGGAATCCCGATAATCCCTATTCACCGTTAGGGCTGAGCTTGTCGAAACCCTGCTCTTTTCTTCAGTAGGGCAGCCCTTCAACTAGCTCAGGGCGAACGGCTTATTATGAAGCGCCATACTCATTTCGCGGGCAGGATGACCGCGCGGCATTCTCCCAATCCGATCGACGCAAAACCCTCCGCTTCGGCCCGGCCCTTCAGGATGATTTCATCGCCATCCTCCAGGAAAGCGCGCTCCTCGCCGGTTGGCAGCAGCACCTTGGTCTTGCCGCCTTCGGTCAGTTCCAGCAAGCTGCCATAACCCTCCCGTTCCGCCGCGGAGATCGTGCCAGTCCCCAGCAGATCGCCCGGCCGCAGGTCGCAGCCGTTGGACGCATGATGCGTCACGATCTGCTGAACGGTCCAATACATGTTTGACGCAGGGCCGTGCGACAGCCGGTGCGGCGGCATATTCGCCTCCCGCATCTTGGCGCTGGATATAAAAACCTCCAGCGTGAGCGACAGCGCACCCTCCGCCTGATCGGCCTCGTCCCACAAATAGGGCAAGGGCGCTGGATCGCCTTCCGGCCGCGCAGGCTGCGCCATGCGGAAAGGCGCCATCGCCTCGGCCGTCACCACCCAGGGCGATACGGTTGAATGGAAATTCTTCGCCAGGAACGGGCCAAGCGGCACATACTCCCAAGCCTGAAAATCACGCGCGGACCAGTCGTTCAACAGGCAGAAGCCCGCCACATGGCCTGCCGCCTCGCTGATGGGGATCGCCTCGCCCGGCGCATTGCCCTGGCCGATCCACACGCCCAGTTCCAGTTCATAGTCCAACCTGCCGGTCGGCCCCACCGTTGGCGCATCGGCATCGGGCGCCTTACGCTGTCCACGCGGCCTGACGACCGGAACGCCGGATGACCGCACGGACGACGCCCGGCCATGATAGCCGATCGGCACATATTTATAATTGGGCAGCAACGGATTGTCGGGCCGGAACAGCTTGCCGACATTGGTGGCGTGATGAATGCCGACATAGAAATCGGTATAATCGCCGATCGCCGCAGGCAGGTGAAGGGCGCAATCGGCGGCCGCGAACAGGCACGGTTCGACGCTTTCCCTGTGCTTCCCATCACTGAGCATCCGGCCCAGGCTCCGCCGCAGCGCCAGCCGGTCGGCTGAAGGCAATGCGAAAAGGGCATTCAGCGTCCCTCCTCGCACGGCATCCCGCACAGCCTCCGGCAGCAAGCCCCGTTCAGCGCACTGCGCCAGATCCAGGATATGATCGCCGATCGCCACGCCTGCGCGCGGCGCTCCAGCCTTTGGCGCAAAAATTCCCAGCGGAAGGTTTTGAACGGGGAAATCCGCATGCCGGTCCGCGCCGCTGACCCAGCTCGTCAGGGCCGGATCATGTGTATCGTCAATCTTCGGGAATTTCATATCGCGCCGCTTCCGCCGCCCGGCACTTGCGCCTTTCGAAACCCGCTCCAGCACGCATCATAGTCCTGCTGGCGCAGCGACGTCTCCATTGCGAACCGGCTCGGACGGAACGGAAAGCGGCTTTCGAACATGAAGGCGATCCCATTATCGATCTTGTGCGGCTTCATTTCCGCCTCCACCGCCCGTTCATAGGTCGCTTGGTCCGGCCCATGTCCGGCCATGCAATTGTGCAGCGACGCGCCGCCCGGCACAAAGCCTTCCGCCTTCGCATCATAGGCGCCGCCGATCAGGCCCATAAATTCGCTCATCACATTGCGGTGGAACCAGGGCGGCCGGAATGTGTCCTCTGCCACCATCCAACGCGGGGGGAAGATGACGAAATCGCAATTCGCCGTGCCGGGCGTCTCGGTGGGCGAAGTAAGCACGGTGAAGATCGAGGGATCGGGATGATCGAATGACACTGTGTTGATGGTATTGAACCGCCGCAAGTCATATCGGCACGGCGCCAGATTGCCGTGCCACGCCACAACGTCAAAAGGCGAATGGGAAAGCGAGGCTGTCCATAGCCCACCGCAAAATTTGTGGACCAGTTCATATGGGGCGTCGATATCCTCGAACCATGCCTGCGGCGTCTCGAAATCGCGGGGGTTGGCCAGGCCATTCGCACCGATTGGACCAAGATCAGGCAACCGGAACAAGGCCCCATAATTCTCGCAGATATAGCCCCGTGCCGCGCCATCGGGCAGTTCGACCCGGAAGCGCAGGCCGCGCGGAATAAGGGCCACCTGCTCTGGCGCGACAGTCATCACGCCCATTTCCGTGACCAACCGCAATCGTCCCTGCTGCGGCACGACCAGCATCTCGCCATCGGCGTTGCTGAAGGCGCGCGTCATTGACTGGTTGGCGGTGAAGATATGGATGCCCGTTCCCACGGCCATGGAGGGATCGCCATTGCCGCACAGGGTGACAAGGCCGTCGATAAAATCCGTTGGCCCGGCCGGAATCTCCATCGGGTCCCAACGCAAGCGGTTCGGTGTGGGCGGAGCCTCGTCAAATGGACCGGACCGGAGCAGCGATTCCCGCACATAAGGCATGAAGGCCGGATGGTTGGCCGCCGGACGGAGCCTGTAGAACCAGCTCCTCCGATTTTCGGTGCGCGGCGCAGTAAACGCCGTACCGGAAAACTGCTCCGCATACAGACCATAAGGCGCATGCTGCGGCGAGTTGCGGCCCTGCGGCAATGCGCCATGCACAGCTTCCGTCGCGAAATGATTGCCGAACCCGGTCATCATTCCGCTGTCGCCATCTCCGCGCACAGCGGCGTCAAGCAATCCGGCAGGGACATGCGCCGTCATATTTCTCTCCTGCCGCCCGCTTGCTCAGGCATCGACCGTCACAACGCCGCGCCGGATCTGGTCCAATTCTATGGATTCGTAGAGTACCTGGAAATTGCCGTTCCCGAAACCCTCATTGCCCTTGCGCTGGATGATCTCGAAGAAGATCGGGCCGAACATAGTCTCGGTGAATATCTGCAGCAGCAGCCCCTCATCATGGACATCGCCATCGATCAGGATGCGGTTTTTGCGCAATCGCGCCAGATCCTCGCCATGCCCCGGCACCCGCTCGTCGACCAGATCATAATAGGTGTCGATCGTATCCTGCAGCCGCACGCCATTGGCGCGTAGCTTCTCCACCGTGGAATAGATATCCGGCGTCGTCAGGGCGAGATGCTGGATACCCTCGCCATTATATTCGCGGATAAACTCCTCGATCTGGCTGTTATCATCCTGGCTTTCATTCAGAGGGATGCGGATTTCATGATCCGGGGCGATCATCGCCTGGCTGAACAGACCGGTCGCCTGCCCTTTGATGTCGAAGAACTTCTGTTCCTCGAAACCGAACAGCGTCGCGTAGAATTCGGACCATACGCGCATCTGCCCCCGGCGGACATTATGGGTCAGGTGGTCGAGCAGGTCGAGGCCGACGCCCCGCTCCGCCGACGCCTCTCGCCAACCGGGCACCTCATCCCAGTCCGCAAAGGGGTCGCTGTCCACCAGATAGAGCAGCGAGTCGCCTATGCCCTCAATGGCATAAGTCCCCGGCAGAGCGCTCTGCGCGGTATCAGCGTCTGTCGCCCCACTTTGAATGGCGTGCCGGTGCGCTGCTTTCGCGTCGGCGACGTTAAACGCCATGCCGTTGGCGGATGGGCCATGGGCGGCGCGAAACGCGCTGGCCTGTTCGCCCTCCCCGGCATTCAGAATGAACGCGATGCGCCCCTGCCGGTAAAGCGTCAGCCCCCTGTCCTTCCGGCGCGCCGCCGGAACAAATCCAAGCTGCTCGAACTGCCGCGCCATCGCGGCCGGATCGGGTGAGGTAAATTCAGCAAACGCAAAGCCATGCAGGCCCAACGGATTTTCGGAATCGGCGGCCATCGGCCCAGCTCCTATATAGTATCTATTGATACTATTATGGCGATTGGCCTAACTGGTGTCAAATGCTACCAGTTGGCATGCTCGCGAAAAAACTGCGCCTTGACGATTTCATTCCCTACCGGCTGTCATTCACCTCTAACCTTGTCAGTGACAGCATCGCTTCAGCCTATCAGGCGCTGTTCGCAATCAGCATTCCCGAATGGCGGGTTATCGCGCTGGTCGCCGAAAAGGATGCCGGCATCACGCAGCAGGAAATCTGCGCCAATTCCCGCATGGACAAGGTCACGGTCAGCCGGGCCGCGATCACGCTGGTCGAGCGCGGCTTGCTGGACCGCATCCCCAATCCCGCGGACAAAAGATCGCACCTGCTCGTCCTGTCGACGGACGGTCAGCAGCTTTATGCCGCCATCGCGCCCAAGGCTCTGGAGCTGGAAGAACGGATTTTCGCTGAATTTGATGAGGCGGAGATTGCCAGCTTCACAACGATGCTGCGCCGGATCGACCGGATCGCACTTGATCTCGCTCAGGGGTCGGACCGGAAATAGGGGGTTATTGCCCGTCACTCCTCCCACTGCGCCGCCTTCGCATCATCTTCGGCCCGTGGCTCAACCCATGCTGACCGGCCATCGGCGAAGCTTTCCTTCTTCCAGAAGGGCGCATTGGTCTTGAGCCAGTCAATCAGGTAGGCGCAACTTTCCAGAGCCGCCGTCCGGTGGCGGGAGGCTGTCCCGACAAATACGATCCGCTCACCCGGCTTCAGCGCCCCCACCCGATGCACGATCCGTATCCCCAGCAACGGCCAGCGCTCCATCGCCTTCGCCGCGACACGATCCACCTGCGCCTGGGTCATCGCCGGATAATGGTCCAGCCGCAACGTGACCAGCCCATCATCCCCCCGCACGATACCGGTGAAGGTCGCCACGCCGCCGCCGCCGAGCGCCTCCAGCGCGGCAATTTCGGCGGCCGGGTCGAAATCCACCTCGCCTATCCGGCAGGATATGGTCATCCGCCCGTAACCGGAGGAAACAGCGCCAGTTCTTTCGCGCCCTCCAATTTCGTGTTCAGCGGCACGAATCGCTGGTCGATCGCGGCGCGCAGCTTGTCCGGCTTGCCCAGCGCCTCGCCATAGCCGCCACCCCGCGCCGCAAGGATTGTCACCAGGTCAGCAACCGTCGCCGCCCCGCCCGGATGGTCGATCCGTTCGCCGTCCTTGCCGATGCTCTCACGCACCCATGCGAAATACAGAATGTCGAGGCCGGCCACGCCGGATCAATCCATATGGCGGACGCCGGCCCGCAAATAGTCCCAGCCAGTGATCAGCGTCAGGATCGCCGCCGCCCACAGGGTGAAGATGCCGGTCATGTGCACGAACGGGAATTGCGGCACTGCCCCCGCCAGGATCAAAGCGCCCAGGCAGATGAGCTGGAATGTCGTTTTCCATTTCGCCAGCGCCGACACGGGAATCGACACCTGCAATCCGGCCAGAAACTCGCGCAGGCCGGACACGGCGATTTCCCGGAGCAGGATAATCAGCGCCGCGATCAGATGTACGCCGGTAATTGACGCTGCCTCATGCCGGGTGCCGACAAGCATCAGGATGACGGCCGCGACCATGATCTTGTCGGCGATAGGATCAAGGAACACGCCCAGTTTCGACACCGTGCCCTGCGCGCGCGCCAGATAACCATCGAAATAGTCGGTGATGCCCATCAGGCAGTAGAGCGCGAACGCCATGCCATAACCGGCCGTCCAGTGCGGCCACCACAGCAACCACACAAGCAAAGGCACGGCCAGGATTCGCGAAAGCGTCAGCAGGTTGGGCAGCGTCAGCATCGCCCACCGCCTGCCACAGCGCGAAAGCCGAAACAAGGAGGCGACGACGCCCGACAATAAAAGCGTCACGATCCGGGACTATCGGCGTCGGCAACAAAGGGCATTGGACAGGCCGACCGTCTGCCGCTAGACCCTGCGCCCAACGCCCGGAAACAGCGAGAAGACTTTTCCCATATGCAGGCCTCTCTCAGGCTTTTGTCCAAGCGTCGTTTCCTGCCGATTTTCGTCACTCAGCTCCTCGGCGCCTTCAACGACAATCTGTTCAAGAACGCGATGGTTCTGTTCGTGGTCTATGCCGTCTATAATGATGAGCGGGCCGAAACCTGGTTCAGCGCCATTGCGACGGGGTTGTTCATTCTCCCCTTCTTCCTGCTCTCCGCCCTGTCAGGCCAATTGGCCGACCAGCGGGATAAGGCGGGCATTATCCGCATCGTGAAACTGGCGGAAATCTTCATCATGGCGGTCGGCGCCACCGGCCTCTGGCTCGCCTGGGCGGACATCGCCGTCCATGTGCTGGCGATTCCCCTGATGCTGGCCGCGCTGTTCGCGATGGGCATCCATTCGACCTTCTTCGGGCCGATCAAATACGCGATCCTTCCGCAGCATCTTCAGCCGCCCGAAGTTCTGGGCGGCACCGGATTGGTGGAGGCCGGCACCTATATCGCGATCCTCGCCGGAACGATCCTCGCGGGTGTGATCTCGGTCAAGGTCGCGGCGATCGGCGTCGTGGTGATCGCCATTATCGGCTATGTGGCGGGCCGTCAGGTTCCCGCTGCGCCGCCGATGGGCGCGCCCATGAAGCTCGACTTCCATTTCATTCGCGCGTCGATCACGCTGGTCCGCAACACCATGCATATTCGCCGGCTCTATCTGGCGATTGTCGCGATCAGCTTCTTCTGGACGATCGGGGCGGTGCTGTTCATCCAGTTTCCGCCGTTGGTGAAGAATGTGCTGACGGCCAATAAATCCGTCGCCAGCCTTTTCCTCGCCATCTTTTCCATCGGCATCGCCATTGGTTCGATCGCGATCAACCGGCTGCTTGGCGGCAAGGTTTCGGCGAAGTTCGCGCCCGCTTCGGTCATTGGCATGGGCATCTGCGTGTTCGCCTTCCATCTTGTCTGCCGTGGGTGGGAGGCAGCGCCGGAGGGGCAATATCTCTCCTTCTGGGATTTCCTCTACCATCCCGATGCCATCGCGATGACGGGCAGCCTGCTGGGTGTGGCGACATTTGGCGGCATGTTTGTGGTGCCGCTCTACGCCTTCCTGACGACAACGGTCGAAAAACATGAGGCCGCGCGGACCGTCGCCGCGAACAATATCGTCAATTCCGGCGCGATGGTGGTGGGATCAGTGATCGCGATTACCCTGACCGCAATCGGCGTTGCGATTACCGATCAACTGGTTCTTGTGTCGCTGCTGTGCCTGCCTTCGGCCTGGCTTGCCTGGAAACTCCACTGCGCTTGCGACTGAACGGCTGAGAAGTCGCCGCTTCAGGCGATAAAGCTGTAGATTACCGTGAAAAAGGCGGCAAAGCTCAACAGGAACAGCTTGAAGTCCTGATCATCGTCCCGCTTCGTCCTGGACGGCTTCGGCACGGAAAGGACATGGGGCGGCAGGGTCTGCCGGAAGGGGTGGCGGGCCGACTCGCTGGTCAGGACAAGTGCGCGTCTTTTCATATCGACCGGTTAACGCGCCGTTTACTTTTTCGGCCATCGGCATTGATGGTTAAGCCGGGGGCGTCCCCGTATGGCACATCGGCAAACGGGGTTAACGCCCGGAAAACCGCGATCATTCTCTGATCGTAAGCATTTTTCCTGTTTCATGGCAGAGCGGTGGGGTCCGGCTCTTGCACTTGCGAGGGGCAAGTCCGGCAACGAACTCGCGCGGAGAGCAAAAATGGAGCAAGTCGGAGCGGCAACGCCGTCCGTCGTCTCCCGGATTGAGCGCCAACCGAACACGGTGGAGCGGAGGTCCGACAAGAGGCATCTGACGGTACTGCGCGTAGGCAAGATCATGTCCGGCGGGCATGAAGAACTGTGCATGATCCGCAACATTTCCAGCGGCGGCCTCATGGCGCATATCTATTGTAGCCATGAAACCGGCGAGAGCGTGTCGATCGAAATCAAAAATGGTCATGTGATGACGGGCCGAATCGTGTGGGCCGAAGGGTTCATGGTCGGTGTCGAATTTGACGAGCGGATCGACGTCCTCAACTTCCTCGCCAATGAGCAGACCGATCTGCTGTTCGGCAAGGTGCCCCGCGCGCCCCGTCTGCGGGCAAATATGGCGGTCGTGGTGCGCCGCGGCGCCCATTATGTGCATGCCGAGATCGAGGATATTTCCCAGGGCGGCGCCAAAGTGTCCGAAGGCGACGCCTTCGACGCCGACGATGATGTGGTGCTGATGATCCATGGCCTGCCGCCCCGTCACGGCACCGTGCGCTGGCGGAAAAACGGCCAGGCGGGAATTAGTTTCAACGAACCAATCCCGTTCGAGGCCCTTGCCGAGTGGATCGCCCGCCAGGGCCATCGCGACGGCGCTTCGAACTAACGGCCGCATAAACGCAAAAACCTCCGGCGGATCGTCCGCTAGAGTTTTTTGCGTTTCGGGCTGCAAAGATCAGGGCGGATCGCACTCGCCCTTCAAATGATGCTGCCAGATGATTCTGGAGGGATGGTTGGTGGAGCCTAGCGGGATCGTTGAGAGATCACCTAAGCCTTAGAAAACAAAGACTTTTATTTCGCAGCCTGTTCCCGATGTAATACTTGAATGTCATAGGATTGCAAATGCAATTATCATGCACCGAGACAAGGTAGCCGACCCCGACGCACTATGGGAACGTGGGATCGGCCCTCCCTTGGGAGTTAGTCGTCCTTCACGCCCACGACAGGAACGTCGATTTTCTTTTCTTCGGTCTCAACCTTCGGAACATCAACGGTCGTTTCCTTGGTTCCAACCACCACTTCCTTAGATTTCACATCCACGTCAGGCATGTCACCGCCCTTGACGCTAACTTCTGGCAGAGCGCCTTCTTTGACATCTGCGCTCCAAAAGCCGGTGGCAAATAGCAAGCCGACAACAGCGGCTATGACTACTGCGACGATTAGCAACGTCTTTCCCGCGCCGGACTTGCGTTCGCCATACACATCGTTCCTGACTTCTACCATGACAAGCTCCTCCTTGTTGGGCAACTGTAACGAAATGTGAATGCCCTTTGTTCCTGCGCTAACTTTCTCGCCTCAAACAAAAAGACCCCACCAGCGGAAACTGATGAGGTCTTATGTTCCGGCCATTTAGCGTGGGGTCATACGGGGGTGGCCGGAGCCAGCATAACCTACCGGCCTTTGCAAAGTTCCATAGGCCCCACGACCTATTTTTGACAGCGATACGCGAGGGGGCATCTCAAAGTAATTCTGTGCCGGTTTCCCCCGTGGCCCATTGGCTTCCGGCTCCGGAAATTTCGTGATGCGCACAAGAGAATTTTTCAGCCGCCTGCCTTTCCTGCGCTGGAAAACAGCCTGTATCGAATACGACCGGATTTGATACACCCCGCCAGCCTGTATCAGAAAATAGCTTGACAGGCATTGCGATACATCCGATGTATTGATGCACGTATTCGATACAGGAAGGCAGCAAGATGGCACGGACATTCGCATATTGCAGGGTCAGCACGGCGGACCAGACAACGGACAATCAGGTCAGGGAGATTGAGGGCGCAGGCTTCACGGTCGATCCCAAGCGCGTTATCACTGAGACGGTATCAGGATCATTGCCAGCGATGGAGCGCAAGGGCTTTGCCAAGCTACTGGACAGGCTGGAAGCGGGAGACGTGCTGATCGTTACCAAGCTGGACAGGCTGGGGCGCAACGCAATGGATGTGCGCGCCACAGTTGAGATGTTGGCAGCGGAAGGTGTGAAGGTGCATTGCCTTGCCTTGGGTGGCACTGACCTAACCAGCGCAGCGGGCAAGATGACGATGGGCGTTATCGCTGCTGTTGCTGAATTTGAGCGGGATTTGCTCATTGAGCGGACGCAGGCAGGGCTTAGCCGAGCGAAGGCGGAGGGCAAGACGCTGGGACGCCCCATAACATTAAGCGAGGCGCAGCAGGCCGAGATAGTCGCAAAGCGGCGCGAGGGTATGAGCTTAGGCGCATTGGCCAAGGCTTACGGAACCAATAGGTCGGCAATCCAGCGCGTCGAGAAGCGATTTGCAGTAGTTTGATAATACAGGAAATGGGAAGACGTAGATCAGTTCTGCGTTGGATAGCACTCATCGCGCCGTCAATCTGGGAAGGAAGTATCTGGAAATGCGCCTTCCCCACTCTGCGAGGCGAAGTCAGCGGGAATTAGCTTTGCATTGCCAGTTTATACTAGTCAGGATGCCCGTACAGCGGTCTAAGGGGTTCTAGGGTACTCTGGCCTATCTCGACCCTCATTTGCCCTTGTACGGCGATCTAGGGTATTGGCACACATATTGCAAACAAAGGATACATGCACAAGCGCGGGCGGTATCTGTATCATATTTGCTGGAATTGCTGGCTTGATTGCTGGCCTATGCATTTCGATACCCTCACACATATCTGCATCTATTTGCCGGGGAATGATCCGGGGAAAGCCAGCCCTTGATAGAGCGGGCCGATAGACAGCCGGTTAGATGGCGGGATTGATAGGAGCTACTATCGATAGCATGGGCGACGGAATGCCCGATCCTAGCAGATGATTGGCACTCTACAGCCTGCATATCCGTAGGAAACGCGGGATAGACTGACCCAAGCAACGCAATGGAAGTATCCCACTGCTGTGGAATGCGGAGGCGATGCAGACAGTAACCATCA
>NZ_MINO01000071.1 GCF_001757355.1 Sphingobium phenoxybenzoativorans | reverse complement strand
AGACGCTGGCGGGGCTTTCCGGGCTGGGCGACCTGGTGCTGACATGCTCCTCCACCAATTCACGCAACTTTTCGCTGGGCAAGGGGCTGGGCGAAGGCACGCCCGCGCGGGAATTGCTGGCGAACCGCCGCACGGTGGCGGAGGGCGCGTTCACAGCGCCGGTGCTGCGCGATGCGGCGCGGCAGGCGGGCGTCGACATGCCGATCGTCGAGGCCGTGTGCGCGCTGCTGGAGGACAAGGCCCCCACCGACCGGATCGTCGAGGCTTTGCTTGCCAGACCGCTCCGGCCCGAATAGGGCGCTGCGGCACCGCACCGTTAATATTCCCTTCGTTCATCCGAGATTTTCCCATACTGTCCGATAAACAGAAGCAGCTTCGAGCGAGAGGTCCCCTTTTCTTTGGCGATTGAGGCGTCTTCAGGAAGCGGCGGGGGAAGCGCCACGCAGACCGATGAGGACATCGCCGCGCTCGCCAAGGGCGGGCGGACCAATGTCTTTGGCTTCCTGCTGCGGCTGGCCGCGCGCCTGCCCTTCCTGTTCGTGGCCGGGCGCATGTATGGCGCGGAGACGCTGGGCCGTTTCGCCTATGCCATATTGGTGGTCGAGTTCGCCGCGCAGTTGGCGACGATGGGGCTGAAGCGCGGCCTGGCCGGCGCGCTGACGACGACCGAGAAGCCGCATACCCATGTGATTGCCGACGCGATGCTGGTGACATTGGCGGCGTCGCTGGTGGCGGCGGGCATATTGATCGCCTTCCCGCAGGCGATGTTCCCGAACAGCGGCATCAATGGGCTGGACCGGCTGCTGCCCCTGATCGCCATCGCCGTCGCCATGTCGGATGTGGCGCTCGCGGCCTGCGCCTATCGGTTCGATATCAAGGCGACGGTGCGGGCACGGTCGATCATAGAGCCGTGGACGATCAGCATCGCGGCGCTGGGTTTCTATTTCTATTCCGCGCGCGACGGCCTGATCCTGGCCTATGTGCTGTCGATGGTGGCGGCGCTGGTCGCCTCGCTGATCCCGCTCTACCGCCATTTCGGCCTGCCCCGCGACTGGCGGCCCCACCCCGGCCGGATGGCGAAACTTGCGCGGCGCAACTTGCCGCTGGCCGCCGCCGACGCGGTAGAATGGGGGTCGCGGCGCATAGACCTGGCCATACTCGGCCTGTTCGCGACGCCCTATGTCGTCGGCATCTATTATGTCGCACAGCAGGTGGCGTCGCTGCCGCAGAAGCTGAAAACCAGTTTCGACCCGATCCTGGGTCCCGTCATCACCCGCAACATCGCGGAGAAAAATTATGCCGGGATCGCGCGGCAGGTGAGCCAGGTCGGCTTCTGGATCATCGCCGCGCAACTGGGCATCGCATTGGCGCTGGGCATTCCGGGTGAGGCGGTGATGGGCCTGGTCGGCGCGCATTTCGTTGGCGGCACGGGCGCGCTCGCCTTCCTGCTGGCGGCCGAAGTGGTCGCGGCGACGGCGGTGGTGAGCGAATCCGCGCTGGTCTATATCGCCCGGCACCGCAACCTGATGATCTCGCTGGGCATGATCGCGCTGCAGGCGGCGCTGAGTTTCGCCCTGATCATCGCGGCGAAGCGGATGGGCCTCAGCCCGCTGGCGATGGCGGCCGCCCCGGCGCTGGCGCTGTGCCTGGCGCTGGCGTCGAGTTCGCTGGTGAAGGCGCGGCTGCTTGCGCGGTTATTGGGCGCGCCGGTCAATGCCTGGCGCTGGGCGCTGCTGGTCGCGGCATCGGCGGGCGGCCTGATGGGCGCGGCCTTCGTCGCCCTGCCCCGCAGCCTGGAATGGGTAGAGCTGGTGATCGGCGTGCCCGCGATCCTGGCGGTCTACGCCTATGTGATCTGGCGGCGGGGGTTCGGGCCGGAGGACAGGGCGCTGTTCCGGCGGGAGAAGGTTTAGGCCCTGAAGCGCGTTCCTGCGAAATTGGGCGCTAGAGTGATTTCGAGTGAAATGGAACATTTCACGGCTCGGAAATCACGAGATAACAAAGGACTAGA
The DNA here is from genome assembly GCF_001757355.1 of Sphingobium phenoxybenzoativorans. GTDB lineage: Bacteria > Pseudomonadota > Alphaproteobacteria > Sphingomonadales > Sphingomonadaceae > Sphingobium > Sphingobium phenoxybenzoativorans. The sequence continues at coordinate 15,461 of NZ_MINO01000071.1, read as the reverse complement.
CCGAGATTTTGATTCAATCAAAATCGAACAAGGTCTAGTTCAGATGGCAGGACTGGGCTCCTGCCTGCGCAGGAGCACATGGTGTTGGATGATCGAGAGGATTCATCTCACGCCGCGTCATCCCGGCGAAGGCCGGGACCCAACTATCCCGACATTCCTCGCCAAGAGCCCATGGCGAGATGGGTCCCGGCTTTCGCCGGGATGACGGTTGTGGGCAGTTCAGGCTAGAGTTTTCGCGCGGATCTGTTGCAGGTCGGCTTCGGGGCGGGCGCCGTAGTGGGAGATGACTTCCGCAGCGGCGGCGGCGCCCAGTTTCAGGCAGTCGGCGACCGGCAGGCCCTCGACATGGCCGGCGAGGAAACCGGCGGCGAACAGGTCGCCCGCGCCGGTGGTGTCGACCACTTCCGCGACCGGGGCGGCGGGGACTTCGCTGCGGACGCCATCGACGACGGCAATCGCGCCCTTTTCGCTGCGGGTGGAGACGAGCACCGGCACCTTGGGCGCGAGCGCCGCGACGGCGGCGTCGAAATCGCTCTTGCCGGTGAGGAAGGTGATCTCGCCCTCATTGGAGAACAGGATGTCGATCATCCCCTCCTCGATCAGCGCAAGGAAATCGTCGCGGTGGCGATCAATGACGAAGGTGTCGGACAGGGTGAAGGCGACCTTGCGGCCCGCATCCTTGGCCATCGCAATCGCCGAGCGCATCGCGGCGCGCGGTTCGGCCGGGTCCCACAGATAGCCCTCCAGATAGAGGATGCTGGCCGACTGGATCAGCGCCTTGTCGATGGCGGCGGCGGGCAGGAACTGCGACGCGCCGAGGAAGGTGTTCATCGTGCGCTGGCCGTCCGGCGTGACGAGGATCAGGCAGCGGGCCGTGGGCGGCTCCTGCGTACGGGCGGGCGTGTCGAACGCGATGCCGAGCGTGTGGATGTCATGCGCGAACACGTCGCCAAGCTGGTCCTTGCACACCTGACCGATGAAGCCGCATTTCTTGCCCAGCGCAGCAAGACCGGCGAGCGTGTTGGCGGCCGACCCGCCGCTGATCTCCATGCCCGGACCCATATTGTCGTAGAGCAGCTCCGCCGTTTCCGTATCCACCAACTGCATGCCGCCCTTGGTCAGCGCATGTTCGGCGAGGAAAGCGTCGTCGGCGCGGGCAAGGACGTCGACGATGGCGTTGCCGATGGCGACGACATCAAGAGTGGCGGATTTGGTTTCGGTCACGGAGCGTCCTTGGGCTGGGGAAATGGCTGCCGCCCCTCTACTGGCCGCAAAAGCCGAGCGCAACGGACACATTGACGGTGCGAACGCCAGGCAGGATAGTCGGCGCATGATCGTGAAGGCGCTCTTTCGCGCATTGCCGCAGATATTCCATCCGGCGACGCGCGCCGTGCTTGCCAAGTCGCTGGGGCTGACGCTGCTGATATTCGTGGCGCTGGGCGCCGCCGTGGGATTCGGGTTGCGCTATTTCTTCCTGTGGATGGGATGGAGCGAGGGCGGGCTGGCCGGGGCCGCAGCGGCGGTCGTCATCGTCGTGCTGACGGCATGGCTGCTGTTCCGCGCGGTGGCGATGGCGGTGCTGGGGCTGTTTTCCGACGCGATCGTCATTGCCGTGGAGCAGGAAAGCTATCCCCAGGCGGCGGCGGGCGCGCGCACCCTGTCCATGGCTGCGGGCATGCGGTTCGCGCTGCGGTCCGTGATCCGGACGGTGGGGTGGAACCTGCTGGCCCTGCCCCTCTATATCGCGCTGCTGGTGACGGGCGTGGGGACGCTGGCGCTGTTTCTGGCGCTGAACGGGCATCTGCTGGGCAAGGACCTGGCCGATATGGTGGAGGGACGGCACCCGGAGCTGCCCGCCATCCCGCACGGCACGCGGTGGGCGATGGGAATCGTTTCGGCGCTGCTGTTCCTGATACCCGTCGCGAACCTGCTTGCGCCGATCTGGAGCGCGGCTATGGCCGTCCATGTGCTGCACGGGCGGCGGGAGAGGACGGCATGAGAGGCGGATCGAAAGTTGCGGCGGCGCTGTTGCCGCTGGCCATGGCCGCCTGCAGCGCGGTGCCGCAGGCCGCGCCCGTCGCCGCGCCCCCTCCCCCGCCCGCCAGCGCCTATGGCCGTCCGGTCGAGGTGATGGGCGCGGACGCGAAGAAGCTGATCGCGATGTTCGGCCAGCCGCGGCTGGACATCCGGGAAAAGACCGTGCGCAAACTGCAATTCGCCAACAGCCGCTGCGTGCTGGACGCCTATCTCTATATGACGGACAAGGGGAAAACGCCGGTCGTCACCTATGTCGACACCCGCCTGCCGGATGGGCGGGACACGGCGCAGCAGCCATGCGCGATGGCGCTGGCGGGGAAATAGTTACGCCTTCCCTTTAGCAAATATCATCCGTTCGGCCTGAGCCTGTCGAAGCCCTGTCCTTCCCTTCAAGAAAGACAGCCCTTCGACAAGCTCAGGGCGAACGGGGAGAGGTTAGGACGTTGAGGCGATCAAGCGCCCACCCTGCCGCTTCCGCGACCACCGGGTCGTCGTCGTCCACCAGCCTGCCAAGCACGTCCGCGAACCCTGCATCCCCGCTGTTCCCCGCCGCGATGGCGGCGTTGCGGACCATGCGGTTGCGGCCGATGCGCTTGATGGGGGAGCCGGCGAAAACCTCCCGGAAAGGCGGATCGTCGAGGGCGAGGATATCGGCCAGCGCCGGGGCGGTCAGTTCGGCGCGGCCGAGGAAGGCGCGGTTGGCCGACGCGGCGTCGGCGAACTTGTTCCACGGGCAGACGGCCAGGCAATCGTCGCAGCCATAGATGCGGTTGCCAATGCCAGCGCGAAATTCCTCCGGGATCGGGCCTTTATGCTCGATGGTGAGGTAGGAGATGCAGCGGCGCGCATCGAGGCGGTAGGGCGCGGGGAAGGCGTTAGTCGGGCAGGCGTCCTGACAAGCGGTGCAGGAACCGCAGGTGTCGCGGGACGGCGGGTCGGGCGTCAGGTCCAGCGTCGTGTAGATTGCGCCGAGCAGCAGCCAGCTTCCATGATCGCGGCTGACGAGATTGGTGTGCTTGCCCTGCCAGCCGAGACCGGCGGCGGCGGCAAGCGGCTTTTCCATCACCGGGGCGGTATCGACGAAGACCTTCAATTCGCAGGGCGCTGCGTCGACCAGCCAGCGGGCCAGCGCCTTCAGCGCCTTCTTCACTATGTCGTGATAATCCTGCCCCTGCGCATAGACGGAGATGCGGCCCCGGTCCGGCACATCGGCCAGCGCCAGCGGATCGCGCGCCGGGGTGTAGCTCATCCCCAGCATGATGACGGAGCGCACCTCCGGCCACAGCCCCGTGGGCGACCCGCGCTGTCCGGCCCGCTCCTCCATCCACAGCATGTCGCCGTGGCGGCCCTCGTCCAGCCATTGCCGCAACCGCCCTGCGGTTTCCGGCGCAGCGTCGGCGCGCGTGACGCGACAATCGGCAAAGCCGAGCCGGATCGCCTCCGCCTTCAGGCGGGCTTCGAGGGGAATGGCCGCTTGTGTTGTCATGTCGCGAGGCTATCCTGCCGCCGATGACCGGCGATCAGATCACCCAGCCCTATGCGGTCGAAGGCCGGGGACTTGTCAAGACATTCGGCGATTTCCGGGCCGTGGACGGCATCGACATCGCCGTGCCCGCAGGCAGCATATTCGGCGTGCTCGGCCCCAATGGCGCGGGCAAGACGACGCTGCTGCGCATGCTGCTGGGTATCATCGATCCCGATGGCGGGGATCGCACCCTACTGGGCGAGGCGGAGCCGCTGAAGATGGCGCGGCAGGTGGGATATCTACCGGAGGAGCGCGGACTCTATCCGTCGATGAAAGCGGCCGAAGCCATCGCCTTCATGGGCGCGTTGCGCGGGCTACCGCTGCGCGACGGGCGTGCGCGGGCGCGCGAATTGCTGGCGGGACATGGGCTGGAGGCGTCGGCGGACAAACCGATCCGGTCGCTGTCCAAGGGCATGGCGCAGACGGTGCAGTTGCTTGGCACCATCGTCCACAAACCGCGCCTGATCGTGCTGGACGAGCCTTTTTCCGGGCTGGACGCCATCAATCAAGGCAAGCTGGAAGCGCTGATCCGGCGGGAAGCGGCGTCGGGCGTGACCGTGCTGTTTTCCACCCATGTCATCGCCCATGCCGAACGGTTGTGCGAGCGCATCGCCATCGTTGCGGGCGGACGCATCCGGTTCGAGGGATCGGTGAGCACGGCGCGCGACCGGCTGCGCCCGCAGGTGCGGCTGGAAACGCGGGCCAGCGACGGGCCATGGCGCAGCGCCCTGCCCCCGGATGCGCGGGTGGACGGCAATATCTGGCAATTCGCCCTGCCCGACGGCGGCATCGAGCCGTTGCTGAAAGCGCTGGTCGATGGCGAGGCGGGCATCGAGAGCCTGTCGATCGAGCGGCCAGGACTGCACGACGCCTTCGTCGCCATTGCGGGCGAGAGCGCCGCGCGGGAGATGGGCCGGGCGGACCCGGAGGATGCGGAGTCATGAACGAGACGCTGCGCGCCGCCTTGGTCATCGCCCGGCGGGATTTTTCCGCCGTGATCCTGTCCAAGACCTTCATCCTGTTCCTGCTGGGGCCGCTGTTCCCGCTGATCATCGCGGTGTTCGCCGGGAGCATGGGGCAGCAGATCGACAATGCGGCATCGCGCCCGGCGGTGGGCGTGGCGATGACCGCAGGGGATATAGATCGCCTGAACGCCGCCCGCGCGCGGCTGGCGAAGCAGATTGGCGAACAGGCCCTGCCGGACCTGCGCCCCTACCCCGCGAACAGCGACCCGGAAGCCGCGCTGGCGGGCAAGGATGGCAAGGCGGTTGCCATGCTGTCCGGCACGCTCGCCGCGCCCCGGCTGACCGGCAAGGCCGCCGATGTCCAGCAGTTCCAGGGCGATCTGAGCCTGATGATCAGCATGGCGCGCGCGGGAACGGCCCTGCCCGACACCCGGATAGAGACGCGCATCGTGGCGGCGAGCAGCGGATCGGAACAGCAATCCCGCCTGTTGACCGGCCGGTCGGCGCAGGTGCTGCTGTTTCTGCTCACCATGTTGCTGGCGGGCATGGTCCTGTCCAACATGGTCGAGGAAAAGACGAACAAGATCATCGAGATACTGGCCGCGGCCGTGCCCGTGGACGCGATATTCCTGGGCAAGCTGATCGCGATGCTCGGCATGTCCTTCGTCGGCATAGCGGTGTGGGGCCTGACGGCGCTGACCGGTTATGCCTTCTTCATGGGCACAAGCTTTCCCATGCCGACGCCGGCGATCGGCTGGCCGATGTTCGTGCTGCTGTTCTTCCTCTATTTCGCGACGGCCTATACGCTGCTGGGGTCGCTGTTCATCGGCATTGGCGCGCAGGCGTCGACGGTGCGGGAGGTGCAGACGCTGTCCATGCCGATCACCATGTGCCAGGTCGTGATCTTCTTCTTCGCCAGCTATGCCGTGAACCGGATGGGCGAGGCGCCGGAGGTCGCGGCCGCGATCTTCCCCTTCAGTTCCCCCTTCGCCATGATCGCCCGCGCCGCGCAGTCGGACGCGATATGGCCGCATCTGCTGGCCATTGTCTGGCAATTGCTGTGGGTGGCGTTGATCATCCGCATCGGCGTGCGCCTGTTCCGGCGCAATGTGCTGAAATCCGGCGGCGGCGGGCGGAAGCGTCTGTTCGGCAGGAAAGCCGGACCCGCCGCCTGAAAATTTCCCGGCGGACGCATATATATGCTCGCCCGCGCGTAACTTCCTGGCGCGCTGGTGCGAATAGACGAGGCGGGCCGGAGACGGAAGATGATCAGCAGACGGGAATTACTGGGCAGCGCGGGGCTGGTGGTGCTGGTGGAGGCGCTGCCCGGCCTGTTCGCGGGCGGAGACGAGGCGAGCGCGGCAAACTATCCCGTGACGATGACGCCGGAGCAGTGGAAGAAAAAGCTGACGCCCGGCCAATATGCCGTGCTGCGCCAGGCGGCGACCGAAGGACCGGGGACAAGCCCGCTCAACGGGGAGCACCGGGCCGGGACTTTCCTGTGCGCCGGGTGCGACCAGCGCCTGTTTTCATCCAAGACCAAGTTTGACAGCGGCACCGGCTGGCCAAGCTTCTGGCGGCCATTGCCCAAGGCGATCGGCACGTCGACCGACCGGACGCTGGGCATGGCGCGGACGGAAGTGCATTGCGCGCGGTGCGGCGGGCATCTGGGCCATGTCTTTGACGACGGACCGCCGCCAACCGGCCTGCGTTACTGCATGAACGGCGTGGCGATGCGCTTCGCGCCGGGGGCGTAGACGACGCGGTAGACGCGGATGTTCTGCCCCTTGCCCATCGGCAGCGGCTGGAGCCAGCGCGGCGTGCGGCCCCGTTCCAGATCGCTCATCAGGGAATGCGGCCGCTTGTGGCTGTAGCGGCTGATCTCGCCGGAGCCGGGGCAATAAGCGAGATAGTCTGTCCCGGCCACCAGCGCGGCGGCCTGCGCCGTGTCAGTCTCAAAGCCCAATATCACCCGCTTCATCGCCAGATTGTTGCGATGATGCGCGGTCGCGATCACCGAATGCGGCGTGAAGGCGAGGATTGACGGGCCGATGTCGAGCGGCGCGAAGATCGCGCCTTTGGGCAGGGCCGCAAGTCCGCGCAGCCCGGCGATGCCCGAACAGGCGACGGCGTTGCGGTCGGCGGCGGCCTCCGCCGGATCGTCGGACGGGACGACGGCAAGGATCGCCGCCTCCGCGCCCAGGGGCGTCAGGGCAAAGAGGAACAGGGTGGACAGGATACGCAGCGGACTGCCCATGCGCTGCGCCCGCACCCACAGGCTGTGCAGCAGCCAGGCGTTGCCCGCGAGCAGGAACAGGTGCGCGACCGACATGGCGCGCATGACGAACAAGGCCACGAGAGTTGCACCCAGCGAGAGCAAGGCGAGGCCCAGCCATTCAAGACGCTTCGCCGGGGTGGGCGCGGCCTTTATGGCCAGATAATAGCCGATAAATCCGAGCGGGACCGGCCCGGCGACCACTGCGGCGGTGGTGGCGGTCTGCTCCCAGAGGGGGCGGCCCTCCAGCACCTGCGTATACCATTGGGTGTAGACCACAGGATCGAGACCGCCGAACGGACCGGTCAGGCATGCCCCGCCATCGATCAGGAAAGCGAAGCCGCCCAGCACCGCCGCGATGGCGATGACGAGGAAGCGGCGGATGACGCTATGTTCGCCCAGATAATGGGAGGCGAGCGGCATGACGACGGCCACCACCAGCATCGGCGTCAGATAGACCGGGGACATGGCGTCGCAATAGGGCGCAAAGGCCGCCGACCAGCTGTGCACGCCGATCAGAAGCGCCACTGATCCGCCGATCAGCGCCCACATATAGGCGCGCAGCCGTGGCCATTCCGCCGCGAGACGGATGACATGCAGCGCGAAGAAGCCGCCGAACATCACGGCATAGGGCAAAGCCTCCGCCGAAATATGGAGCCACAGCGCGACGCTGAACCCTGCGATCGTCCCGCCCCGGCGCCTGTCCGGGTCGAACGCCGCCCACAGCGTCACCGCCGCCAGCACGATCTGCCAGTCATGATGGTCTATGCGGGTCGGGTGGAACTGGATGAGGATGCCGATCGACATGGCGAGCAGCACCGTGGCGACCACAGCCACGACCGGTCCGGCGATCCGGCGCACGGCAAGGGCGAGCATGAAGAACAGCGCGGCCGTCAGCAGCATCGGCGTGACGGTGACGGCGATGCGGTCTGCCACAACCGCGCCGAAGACCGGCTGAAACAGCAGCATCAGCGCGGCAATCGGCAGGTCGACGATGCGCGACCAGTGCATCGGTCCGCCCTGGGGCGGGTTCACGCGATGCTGCGACACGTCGAACCAGTTCTGCCCGGCGATGAAGTCCTTCACCTGCACATAACGCAGCGCATCGTCGGGATCGCGGAAGCCGAGCGTCAGCACATTGCGCCATTCGACGAGTAGCATCATCCCGCAGCACAGAGCGGCAAGGGCGCCGACCGCCAGCAGGAAGCGGCGGTCGGTCATTGGGAAAAGACCACCGCCTTACGGAGCAGATAGGTCGTCTGGAAGGAGACGATGACCGCAATCAGCTTGGCGAGGTGCGGATCGACGCCCAGCATGTCGCCGCCGCCGACGATCAGCGCGGTAAGGGCAAGGCCAAGGAGTGCGGAGGCCAGGAACAGCGCCTGCTGCCTGCCCCGCGCGCGGCCGCGCACGGCCAGGGAATCGGAGAATACGGTGCGGCTGGACAACAGCCAATGCGCCAGGATGCCGGCGGTATAGCCTGTCGCGGACGCCTGCATCGCGGGCGCGCCGGACGCCATCAGCGTCAGGAACAGGCCAAGATCGACCGCCAGCGCGCCGATGCTGGCCGCGATATAGCGGACATAGGTAATGCGGACGATGCCGGGAAGCCGGCCCAGGAGCGCGGCAATCATTCGGTTCACGCGGCCTTGTTCAGACGGCTTGGCACCAGCCGTTCGCTGGCGAGCGCGGCCTGCTGCCCCTCATCGCCCGCCTCATGATATTCGGCGTCCTCATTGACGCTCCAGATATCGTGGATGCGCGCGCCGGCCTCTATGTTCCGCACCGTCAGCATCGCGGTCATCATCGCATGATCCTGATTATTATAGCGGTGCATGCCGTTGCGGCCGACCATGTGGAGGGTCGGATATGTCTCCTCCAGGTCGGCGCGCATCGCCGCGACATTGGCGGCATAATGATCGTCATAAACCGGATAAGCCTTTTCCTGACGCACGACTGCGCCGCCGGTCACATCCTCCGGGCGGCAGAGGCCGAGGATCGCCATTTCCTTCTTCGCCAGTTCGACCAGCTCCTCGTCGCTCGACGACCAGAGGCCGTCGCCTTCGAAGCAGAAATATTCGAGGCCGACGCAGGCGATGTCGCTGTCCGGCACCATTTCCGGCGACCAACTGCGGAAATTCTGGACGCGGCCGACCTTCACCTTGCTGTCATGGATATAGATCCAGTTGTCCGGGAACAGGTCCGGCGACTTGATCATCAGCGCAACGGTCAGGAAATCGCGATATTTAAGGTCCAGCGCCTCGCCCATCGTCGCGGGCATCGGGTGGATGCGCCCGGCAAGCTCCCGCATCGGCGCGGAGCTGATGACATGGGCGGCGTTGATCGTGATATCGCCATCCGGGCCGGTCGCGGCGACGCGCCAGCGGCCAGTGACTTGATCCTGCGCAAGCTGCTTCAGGGCATGGCCCATCAGCACATGGTTGCCGCCAGCGACGACATGATCGCGCGCGGCATCCCACATCATGCCGGGGCCGAGCCGGGGATAACGGAAGGTTTCCAGCAGCGTCTTGGTCTGCATCCCGTCATTGGGGCGCTTGTTGAGGCCGAGCGAGCGTTTCAGGCCATCGAGCACGGCGGCGCCCAGGCTCAGCCCCTTGATGCGCTGCGCCGCCCAGTCGGCGGACATTTCGTCGCAGGGCATGCCCCACACCTTCTCCGTATAGGTCTTGAAGAAGATGGAATAGAGCTTGTGGCCGAACTGGTTGACCACCCAGTCCTCAAAGCTTTTCACATCCTTTTTCGGGCTGAGCTTCCAGCGGGCATAGCTCGCCATGCACAGGGTCGAGCGCCAGATGCCGAGGTTCATCAGCGCTTCGAACGCGCGCAGGGGATAGCTGTAGAATTTGCCCTCATAATAGATGCGGCTCATCCGGGGGCGCTGGATGAAGTCGTCGGGCAGAATCTCGTTCCAGAGATCGACGACCTCCTTCGATTTGGAAAAGAAGCGATGGCCGCCGATATCGAAGCGAAACCCCTGATGCTCCACGGTGCGGCTGATCCCGCCGACATAGACGGGGTCCTTCTCGATCACCGTGACGCTGTAACCTTTTTTCGTGAGAAGATAGGCGGCGGTAAGACCGGCCGGCCCGGCCCCGATGATGGCCACGTCGACAGACTGCTGGGCAGACGCCATTACAGAAAAATCCCCCGGAGATTACGCTCTGCCGAGGGAATGAAGGAAATCTTCTAAGGAACGGTTAATTTTTCTTAAGAACCGGCCGGATCAGCCCGCGCGCACGGCGTATACCGCACTGTTCAGGTCAACGCGCGCATTGCCGAATGCCTCATTCACGCACCGCGCCTGATTGCCGATCAGGCTGGAGCCGGGCGTGTCGTCGCACACCTTGTTGGCCGCGCGGCGGATGCGGGCGTCAGCCACGCGCACGTCGCGATCTGCGCGCAGATCAAGATCGCGCAGCGAGACGACGACCGAGCGCACTTCCTCTGTGCGGTCGCCAGTCACGATAACGTCGGATTCCACCTGCTGCGCCGAAGCGGCGGCGGGGATGAAAAGGGCGGCGGCAGCGGCCGCAAGGATCGTCTTCCTGTGCATGGTCTGTCTCCTCTTTGCCTCCCGCTCTCAGAACCCAAGAACGTGCAAGGCGGAGACAGGTTTCCGAAAAAATGGCTCAACAGCGCCATTTTCTTGAAAACAGCCCCTAAATTTTGCCTTGTCTGGAAGGCAGCGTGCTCCTGCGAAAGCAGGAGTCCAGTCCCGCCGTTTGAACTGGGCTCCTGCCTGCGCAGGAGCACGCTGTGTATCCGGTCAGATCAATGGCGGAAGTGGCGCATCCCGGTGAAAAGCATCGCCAAATTCGCCTCATCGGCGGCGGCGATGACTTCCTCGTCGCGGATCGATCCGCCGGGCTGGATGACCGCCGTAGCGCCCGCTTCGACAGCGGCGAGCAGGCCATCGGCGAAGGGGAAGAAAGCGTCGGAGGCAACCGCCGAACCGATGGTGCGCGGTTCCGCCCAGCTTGCCTTTTCCGCCGCGTCCTTCGCTTTCCAGGCGGCGATGCGCGCGGATTCAAGCCGGTTCATCTGGCCCGCGCCGATGCCCGCGGTGCTGCCGCCCTTGGCATAGACAATGGCGTTCGACTTCACATGCTTGGCGACAGTCCAGGCGAAAAGACAGTCGTCCAGTTCCTGCGGCGTCGGCTGGCGCTTCGTCACGACCTTCAGCTCATCGCGGCTGACGCGGCCATTGTCGCGGCTCTGGACCAGCAGGCCGCCGGCGATCGTTTTCATGGCCAAGCCCGGCCGTGCGGGATCGGGCAAATCACCGGTCAGCAGCAGGCGGAGATTTTTCTTCTTCGCGAAGATCGCCTTCGCCGCATCGTCGGCGTCCGGCGCGGCGACGACTTCGGTGAAGATGCCGCTGATTGCCTCCGCCGTGGGTCCATCGAGCGGGCGGTTGACGGCGATGATGCCGCCAAACGCCGACACCGTGTCGCAGGCGAACGCCGCCTCATAAGCCTCGATCAAGGTCGCGCCGGTGGCGACGCCGCAGGGATTGGCATGCTTGACGATGACCACGGTCGGCGGGCCGTCACGAAATTCGCTGACAAGTTCGAGCGCGGCGTCGGCGTCATTATAATTATTGTAGCTCAGTTCCTTGCCCTGAATCTGGCTGGCCTGGGCAATGCCGTTGGCAGTGGGGCCGATCGGCAGGTAGAGCGCGGCGGACTGGTGCGGGTTCTCGCCATAGCGCAGGGTCGAGGCGCGCTTTGCGCCGGTGGTCAGCGTCTCCGGGAAGGCAACGCCCTGATCGGCAAAGGCGAACCAGCTTGCGATCATCGAATCATAGGCGGCCGTCGCGGCATAGGCTTTCGCCGCCAGCATGCGGCGGAAATCATAGCTGGTCGCGCCGCCCTGCTCCGCCATTTCCGCGATCAGCCGGGCATAGTCGGCCGGATCGGTCAGGATGGCGACGCTTTCATGATTCTTCGCGGCTGACCGCACCATGGACGGGCCGCCAATATCGATATTCTCGATAATCTCGTCCCGCTCCGCGCCCTTCGCGACGGTCTGGGCGAAGGGATAGAGGTTGACGACGACCAGATCGATCGGGGCGATTTCATGCTCATCCATCGAGGCGACATGCTCCGCATTGCCGCGCACGGCGAGCAGACCGCCATGCACCTTCGGGTGCAGGGTCTTGACCCGGCCGTCCATCATCTCCGGGAAGCCGGTGAGGTCGGAAATATCCTTCACCGCCAGTCCGGCGTCGCGCAGCGCCTTCGCCGTGCCGCCGGTCGACACCAGTTCCACGCCATGGCTGGCAAGCGCCGCGCCAAGTTCGGCAAGACCGGTCTTGTCGGACACCGAAAGCAGCGCCCGCGCAATCTTCACATTCTTCACGTTCTGGACCTTATCAATTTAGCTCATGCGCTTGAGCAGCCAGCCGATGCTGCTGCCGCCCGGCTCCGCCTCTGCGCTGATGACGAGTTGCTGGCTCTGGACCGGGCGGCCATTGCCGTCCACCCAAAGGCTTTCCTCCACGGCGAGTTTCCCGGCGCCCGCCCGGAATTGCCACAATGTGCCGCCCTCCAGCCGGAGCAGCACGCCCTGCCCGTCCGCCGTCACCGTCGGCTCCACATCGGGCGCGAGGTGGAAGCGAAGCACATAGGGCACGGCCGCAGGCTTGCGGCGGCGCGGCGCGGGGAGCAGCATGTCCTCACCCCGGATTTCCTTGCCCTCCGCCGAGAGGATCAGCAGGCGGCGGTGGACATAGCCGAGGCGACGGACATAGCCGTCATGGCTGAGTTCCAGGCGGCTGCCGCTTTCGGTTTCCTGCCGGTGCAGTTCGACTTCGGTGACGCCGCGGCCGAGCGTGCCGTCCGCCAGGATCGCCGTCGAATTGCTATCCGCAAGGGTGAGCGTGCTGTGCGCGGCGGTGGTGCGCAGCGCCTGCGCCAGCGAGTCCGGCAATTGCGCGCCGGCGAGCGCCGCGCCGCCGCAATTGACGAACAGGCGGTGCGCGCCGTCGCTGATCTCCAGCGCGCCGGTGGAGGCGCAGCCCGCATCGGCGACCCGCGAAACCGGCGGCGGGGCTGCATCGACGAGGACAACAGTGCCGCCCGCCGACAGCCGCTGATAACCCCAGTCGCGCGCCTGGCGCAGCGGACGGGTGCGGACGCCGGTGGCGGCGATCACTGCGTTGACGGCTTCGGGCGATGTCGCGCCGCCGCCCTGCCAGCTTCCCAGGCCGCCATCGCCATGCGTGACGCCGAGCAGCGCTGGCACGGTGCGCGACAAGGCTTCGTCCAGAAATGCGGGCGGCTCCTCCCGCCGGGCGTCGTAGACGGCGCGGAGCATGGCGAGGAGCGTGATCCCCTCAAGCTGCGCCATCGGCGCGCGCGATATGGTGCCGCCATCGCCATGGAAGGCGCTGTCCAGCGCGCGGCGCAGGCCCGCCTCGCCAAAGATGCGGCGTGGACCGCCGCCGGGAATCAGCAGCGATGCGGCGACAATGCCGCCCCAGGCGACCAGGCGCTGTATGCCGACCGGGGCCTTGTCCGCGCCCTGGTCCAGATGACGCGCGGTGCGGGCGATGCAGTTGAGGACAAGCGAACGATAGACCAGATCGCTGCTCGACAGGATCAACGGCGCCTGACTGGTCCAGAAAAACAGCCGCCAGCCCGCATTGTCGGCGCGCCACGCCGGTTCGCTGGGTTTTTCCGAATGGGCGGCCAGCCATTTGCGCATGATCGCTTCGGCAATCGGCGCGCCCTGATCGCGGGTCGACACGGTGGCGAGATCGCGCAGCCAGCGGAAGCTGTGAATATAGTCCCGGAAAGCGGGCGACACGTCCAGCGCCGCGAAATCGAGCGTCTCGACCGACTGCTTCATGCCGCGGAACAGGAAGAATCCGGCGCGCAGCGCATTGCCCGCGCGCGGATCGCCGGGGATGTCATCGTCCGGCACGGCCAGCAGTTTCAGGGGATATTTCCCCTTCAGCCGCATCGCATGAATGGGGGTGCGCCAGGTCAGCCGGTAGAAGCGGTTCGCGACTCGTTCGGCCAGCGAAAGCCCCCTGTCATCCGATACCCGGATGAGCCTCTTGCCCTCCTCGATCCGGTCATCCTCGGCAAGAGGCGCGGCATGGGGCGGAAGCCGGCTTTGGTCGTTCACCCGCCCCGCAACCTCCGGATATTGTCGGCATAGGCGGACGGGCCGCCCTTGAAGGTCGCCGTTCCCGCGACCAGTACGTCCGCGCCCGCCGCGATCGCCTGCGGCGCGGTTTCGAAATCGATGCCGCCGTCGACCTGCAGCCGGATGTCCCGGCCGCTCTTGTCGATCATCTTGCGGATCGCCTCGATCTTGCGGAGCTGGTTGGTGATGAAGCTCTGTCCGCCGAAACCGGGATTGACGCTCATCACCAGCACCAGATCAACATCATCGATCAGATAGTCGAGCATCTTGGCGGGCGTGCCGGGGTTCAGAACCACGCCGGCCTGCTTACCCAGCGACTTGATATGCTGGACGGTGCGGTGGATGTGCGGACCCGCCTCCGGGTGCACGGTCAGGATATCGGCCCCGGCCGCCGCGAAGGCGTCCAGATAGGTATCGACCGGCGAAATCATCAGATGGACGTCCATCGGCTTGGTCGTGTGCGGGCGCAGCGCCTTCACCACCATCGGGCCAATGGTGATGTTCGGCACGAAATGCCCGTCCATCACATCGACATGCACCCAGTCGCAGCCAGCCTCGTCAATCGCGCGCACCTCCTCGCCAAGCCGGGCGAAATCGGCGGACAGGATGGACGGGGCGATGCGGACGGATGGCGACATGGATGACAGGCATTAGCCGCGCGATTCGGGTGGCGCAACCATTGTCCGCGCCGATTCGCGCCTCAAACCCGACGAAAGCGCGCGATGAAGAATCCATCGACGCCGCCCTGCTCCGCCAGGGTCGCGGGAAGCGTGCGAATCCAGCCGTCATCCGTGGCGGAGCTGCCCTGCGGCAGCGATGCGGCGTCGGGCGGAACGACCTGAAATCCGGGGTTTCTGGACAGGAATCCGCGCGCCTGATCCTCGCCCTCGGCCTGTTCGAGGGAGCAGGTCGCATAAACGAGCATGCCGCCGGGCGCGACCCATTGGGCGGCGCGATCGATCAGTTGCGCCTGTAATTCCGCCAGTTCCGCGATCTGGCGCGAGCCGATGCGGTGCAGGACGTCCGGGTGGCGGCGATAGATGCCGGTCGCGGTGCAGGGCGCATCCAGCAGCACTGCATCGGCGGGCTTTTCCGGGGCCCAGGCGCGGATGTCGGCGGCCAGAACCTCTGCGGAAAGGCCGGTGCGGGAAAGATTTTCCGACAGCCGCTCCAGCCGCTTCTTCGACTGGTCGATGGCGGTGACGCGCCAGCCCGTAGCGGCGAGCTGCATCGTCTTGCCGCCCGGCGCGGCGCAGAGGTCAAGCACCTGCCGGCCCTCGCCCGCGCCCAGCAGGCGGGCGGGAATGGAGGCGGCGAGATCCTGCACCCACCAAGCCCCCTCGGCAAAGCCGGGCAGGCCAGTGATCGCGTCATGATCGCCCAGTCGGACATGCCCCGGCGCGACGGATGCGCCGGACAGGCGCTCCGCCCAGAGCGCCGTTTCGGCGGGATCGCGCAGCGACAGGTCGACGGGCGGGCGCAC
>NZ_MINO01000070.1 GCF_001757355.1 Sphingobium phenoxybenzoativorans | reverse complement strand
GCTGACCCCGGCGGGCGAGGCGCGGCTTGCCGAGGCCAGCGTCCGGTGGCGGCAGGCGCAGGCGGCGTTCGAGGCGGCGAATGGCGCGGCGGAGGCGTCAGCAATGCGGGCCATGCTGGCGGCCCTGGACATGCCGCCGCTGGATAGCGTCGAAAAAGGGTGACAGAAAGAGACTCATTCGCAACAAAGGCGGCCGTGCGGCGTTCGCCGTTAAGCTTCCCCCGTCCGCCAAGGAGTGCCCCCATGACAGCCCCCACCAAAGCGACCTACGCCCTGCCGATGATGACCGCGCTGCTGATGCTGGGCGCGTGCGCGTCGGACAATGACGGCGCGGCGAGCGCCGCCTCCGCCGCCGCGCCCGCAGGACCCACTGCCAGGGCGGTGCTGATGGCCGCCGACGGTTCCGAAAAGGGCACCGCCGAGGTCGTTGAGAGCGCCGCCGGGCTGACCGTCAGCATCAAGGTAATGGGCCTGCCCGCGGGCACCCATGCCGCGCATGTCCACACCACTGGCGTCTGCACCGCGCCCGACTTCGCCAGCGCGGGCGGCCACTGGAACCCGACCAAGCATCAGCATGGCAAGGACAATCCGCAGGGCATGCATATGGGCGACATGCCCAACATCCTGCTGGGCGCGGACGGGTCCGGCACGCTGGAATATACCATCCCCGGCGCGAAGCTGACGAGCGGCGACGCGCCGCTGCTCGATGCGGACGGCGCGGCGGTGGTGATCCACGCGGCGGCCGACGACATGAAAACCGATCCGACCGGCAATGCCGGCGGGCGGCTGGCCTGCGGGGTGTTGACGGGGGTTTGAGAAGGACTTCCGCTTTTCCAATTAAGGGCGTGCTCCTGCGAAAGCAGGAGCCCAGTCCCGCCGTCTGAACTGGGCTCCTGCTTCGCAGGAGCACGGAGATATGCGGGGAAGGGGCTTCCCTTGCTTGCGCCACGCCCAAAAATTGTGCCTTAAACCCTAGGCTCCTGCTTTTGCAGGAGCACGGAGGATGATCGCACAGATGAAGCGCTCCCCAGAGGCTCTGCAATGACGGAACAGAGCGGACAGCCCATCCCCCGTGTGCTGTTCGTATGCCTGGGCAATATCTGCCGCTCGCCCATGGCGGAGGGGGCGTTGCGGCATCTGGCGGCGGAGCGGGGCATTGCGCTGGAGATCGATTCCGCGGGCACCGGCAACTGGCATCGCGGCCATCCGCCCGACCGGCGAGCGCAGGCGACGGCGGGGGCCTATGGCGTCGATATCTGCGGACTGCGCGCGCGGCAGGTTAAGGCCGGGGATTTCCACGCCTTCGACTATGTCGTGGCGATGGATGGCGACAATTACCGCAATCTGGAACGGCTGCGCCCGCGCGACGGGACGGCGCAATTGCTGCTGATGCTCGACCATCTGCCAGGGCGGGAGGGGGAGGGCGTGACCGATCCCTATTATGGCGGCGATGATGGCTTCCATAGCGTGTGGCGCGACATTATGGGCGCGGCGAACGGCCTGCTCGACCGGATCGTGCGCGATCAGCGGGGCACGAGCGGGTAGCGTTCGGCCAGATGGTAGACCGGCCCCTCGCGGCCGAGGATGCTTTCGTAAAGGCCGAACTCGGACACCGGAAAGGGCGCACTGGAGAGGCCCGCATTGGCCGCCAGAAAATCATGCAACGGCGCGCTCGACCGGTTGAGACGGGCGAGCGTGATATGCGGCAGATAGGCGCGATGCTCCGACGCGCAGCCCGCCATGACGCAGGCGCGATCGATGCGGGCATGCAGCGCCGCCACCTGATCATGCGGCGTCACCCCGGCCCAGAGCGTATCGATCCGCCCGCGCCGGTCGAAGGTGCCGACGCTGGACAAGGCAAGGTCGAAGGCTGGCGCGGTGACGCGGGCGAGGGCGGCGGCGATGTCGCTGGCCTGATGCCGGTCCACCTCCCCGATGAAGCGCAGGGTGAGGTGCAGTTGATCGTCACTCTGCCAGCGCGCGCCCTCCACCCCGTGCATCAGGCCGAGCAGATGATCGCGAACCGGGACCGGCGGACGCAAGGCGACGAACAGGCGGTGCATGGGGGGATGGTAGGGGCTGCAGAGCGTGGCGTGAACTATTCTTTGCCATCGTCACCCCGGACTTGATCCGGGGTCCCGCTGATCTTGCGCCGCGACGGAAATAGAAGAAGCGGGATCCCGGATCAGGTCCGGGATGACGAGAGGGGTTATGCTGCGCCAGGCGACCATGCATGGGAATGAGGAAAATGAGACGGCGGTGAATCTGTTCCCGAAACCCGCTTTCCCTTGAAACCCTTGCGGATTCAGCCGATATTAAGCGGTGAACCGGCATGATCGCCGGACGATATGCCTTATTTGGAGAAGATTTCTCATGGCTAACTGGTCTGATCCCCGCACGACTCCGTCGGGCCTTGGCGGCGCGGCCGCAGGCGCGCAGGACGTCGCTTTCGATGCAGGGCTGCGGTCCTACATGCTGTCGGTCTACAATTATATGGCGAGCGGCGTGCTGCTGACCGGCCTGGTCGCGATGGCGTTTGCCTGGGGCGGCGCCGATTCGATGGCGGCCAAGATACTGATCAATGGCGGCATCCTGCGCTATGTCGTGATGTTTGCGCCGCTGATCTTCGTGATGGTGCTGAGCTTCGGCATCAACCGGCTGTCCACGGCGCAGGCGCAGGGGCTGTTCTGGGCCTATGCGGTGACGATGGGCCTCAGCCTGTCGTCCATCTTCCTGATGTATACCGGGGCGTCGATCGCGCAGACCTTCTTCGCGACGGCGGCGGCCTTCGCCGGCCTCAGCCTCTATGGCTACACGACCAAGAAGGACCTGTCGGGTTTCGGCACCTTCCTGATCATGGGCGTGGTCGGCCTGTTCGTGGCGATGCTGATCAACATCTTCCTGAAGTCGACGGTGATGGACCTGGCGATCAGCGCCATCGGCGTGCTGCTGTTCGCTGGCCTGACCGCCTATGACACGCAGAAGATCAAGAGCATCTACGCCTATGTCGCGGGCACGGAGATGATGGGCAAGACGGTGGTGATGGGCGCGCTCAGCCTCTATCTCGACTTCATCAACATGTTCCTGTTCCTGCTGCGCTTCATGGGGTCCAGCCGGAACTGATCTTTCGGGGTGTGGAATAAGAAGGCCCGGCGGAGCGATCCGCCGGGCTTTTTTGTTTGGGCGCGGGGTTTAATCCGTTCGCCCTGAGCCTGTCCAAGCCTGTCCTGAGCGCCTGCCTTGGCAGGCAGTCGAAGGGGGCTGCCCTTCCTCGGAAGAAAGTGCAGGGCTTCGACAGGCTCAGCCCGAACGGGTGTGGGTGTCCTGGAGTGTGGCAGGCTCTAAACCCGTTTCCCAGCCCGTCCGGCCAGTTCCACCACATATTGCCATGCCACCCGCCCGGAGCGGCTGCCGCGTTGGGTGGCCCACTGGATTGCCTCCAGCGGGTCGAAGCTCAGGCCGAAATGCGCCGCATAGCCGCGCACAATCTCCACATAGGCGTCCTGGTCGATATTGTGGAAACCGAGGCTCAGGCCGAAGCGGTCGGCCAGCGCCAGCTTGTCGTCCACCACGTCGCGCTTGTTGATCGGGTCGTCCTGCTCGCTCATGTGGCGGGAAACGATGTGGCGGCGGTTGGATGTCACATAGAGGCGGACATTGGCGGGCCGCGCCGCCGCCCCGCCCTGTAGCAGCGAACGGAGCGTGCGCGCGTCGCCCGCGCCTTCGTCGAACCCCAGATCGTCGATGAACAGGATGAAGGGGCGCTTCGTCCCCCGCAGCAGCGAGAAGAGCGCCGGGAGCGTGTGCAGCGTGTCGCCCGCGCACTGGATGAGCGCAATGTCCGCCCCGTCCGCCTGCAACTGGCCCACGACCGAGGCGACGGTGGCCGACTTGCCGGTGCCGCGCGCGCCCCAGAGCAGCACATCATGCGCGGCGTGCCCGGCGGCGTGGCGGCGGCTGTTTTCCAGCATCGCCTGCTTCTGCGCGTCGATGCCGGAGAGCAGGGCGAACTCCACCGGGGCGAAGGCGTCCACCGCCGCGATCGTTGCCCCATCCCACACATAGGCGGGGAAGGCGGCAAGGTCCGCCTGGGGTGGGAGCGGCGGAGCGAGACGCTCAAGCGCCTCGGCAATGCGGGTCAGGAGGGCATCGGTCATCGCCTGCGTCTATCGCCACCAATTCGGCTGCGATAGCCGGAAATGCGCGCGGCGGGCGTCATCCAACTGTCTTTTTGCGCTATTATGCCCGGACCTGCACAGATATATGCGGGGCCGTGACCATTCCCAATCCTGGATTAGCGACAAAGACTTCCCTCTATGACACGGCGGCGCTGCGTGAGGCGGCGTTGCTGATCCGGGCGGGCGAGCCGGTCGCCGCGCCGACCGAGACGGTCTATGGCCTGGCGGGCGATGCGACGGACGGGCAGGCCGTGGCCGCCATCTATGCGGCGAAGGGACGGCCAAGCTTCAACCCGCTGATCGTGCATGTCGCCGACCGGGAGATGGCGGAGCGGCTGGCGATCTTCTCCCCCGTGGCAAGGGCGCTGGCCGACGCCTTCTGGCCCGGCCCGCTGACGCTGGTGCTGCCGGTGCGGGACGGGGCGGGGATCGCGCCCGCGGTGACGGCGGGGCTGCCGACCGTGGCGCTGCGCATGCCCGCCCATCCCGCCATGCAGGGCCTGATCCGGGAAA
Source organism: Sphingobium phenoxybenzoativorans (assembly GCF_001757355.1). Lineage (GTDB taxonomy): Bacteria > Pseudomonadota > Alphaproteobacteria > Sphingomonadales > Sphingomonadaceae > Sphingobium > Sphingobium phenoxybenzoativorans. The sequence goes on along the minus strand of NZ_MINO01000070.1, from coordinate 14,337 downwards.
GCGGGAAGCCGCTGGCCGCACCATCGGCCAATCGCAGCGGCGGCGTAAGCCCGACGCGGGCGGAGCATGTGCTGTCGAGCCTGGGTGGACGCATCCGCATGATCCTGGACGCCGGACCGACCAGCGAAGGGCTGGAATCGACCATTGCCGCGCCGGAGGAGGACCATGTCCGCCTGCTGCGGCCCGGCCCCGTCACCGCCGCGATGATCGCAGAGGCGGCGGACGCGCCGGTGCGCGACGCGAAAGGCGGGAAGATCGAGGCGCCGGGGCAGCTTGAGAGCCATTACGCGCCGGGCAAGCCGCTGCGCCTCAACGCCATGCGGGCGGAGCGGGACGAATATCTGATCGGCTTCGGCCTGATGCCGTGCAGCTATAATATCAGCCCGGAAGCGGACCTGCGCGAAGCGGCGAAGAACCTGTTCGCGGCGCTGCACCTGGCCGACGCCAGCAGCAGCAGCGCCATCGCCATCGCGCCGATCCCGGAGGAAGGGATCGGCGTCGCGATCAACGACCGGCTACGGCGGGCGGCGGCTTAGGGCCGGACGTCGATACATTTGTTGACACAGGACAGCGCTAATGTATCTTCAATGTCGATACATTGGAGGATGGTTCCATGCGGATGCTGGTCAAGAAATGGGGAAACAGCGCCTCGGTGCGCATTCCCGCCTCGATTATGGCGGCTGCGTCCTTGCGGGTCGATCAGGAGGTGGATGTCCGGGAGGAAGGCGGCAGGATCGTCATCGAGCCTGTGGTGGCGCCATCCTATGACCTCGATACCCTGCTGGATGCGATGCGCCCGGACACCTTTCCTGACGATGCCGACTTTGGCGCGCCGGTGGGCAAGGAAATCTGGTGATGCCCGGCGATGTGCCGGACGCCGGGGATATTGTCTGGCTGCATTTCGATCCGCAGGCGGGACATGAGCAGGCGGGACATCGTCCGGCGCTCGTCCTTTCTCCGGCGCGCTACAATGGCGCGCGCGGCATGATGATCTGTTGCCCGATGACATCGAAGATCAAGGGTTATCCCTTCGAGGTTCCGGTGAGCGTCGATCCGCCGAGCGCAGTGCTGGCCGATCAGGTAAAGAGTCTCGACTGGCGTGCGCGGCGCGCCGTCAGGAAAGGCGCGGTGTCATCGGCCGTGCTGGCGGAGGTGCAGGCCAAGATTCGCGCTCTGCTGATGCTGTGACAGGATGATGGGATGACCACCCCCCTCACCGGATCATGCCATTGCGGCGGGGCGCATTGGACGCTGGAGGGCGATCCGGGGTCGATCACGGCGTGCAACTGCACATTGTGCCGCCGCTATGGCGCGCTGTGGGCCTATGATTATGAGGATGGGCGCATCGGGATTGCGGGGCCGGTCAGCGCCTACAGGCGGCCGGGGAAAGCGGACCCGGCGCTGGAAATCCTGTTCTGTCCCACCTGCGGCTGCGTCATCTGCTGGCGCGGACTGCGGCTGGAGGAGGATGGGCGGCGGCGCATCGCCGTCAATGTCCGCCTCGCTGATCCCGAAGCGGTGGCGGACCTGGCCATCGACCATTTCGACGGTCTAGACAGTTTCGACGATCTGCCGCCGGACGGGCGATGCGTGCGGGACATGTGGTTCTAAGGCCGGAAGATTCCGGGCCGGGCCTATGCATCCTGTTGGCCTCCCTTGCGCTTATGTCCTAGGGAAGTCGGCCAGCCGGAGCGGGAGCGCAGTATTTTGCAGACCAACGGAAACGGAACAGGCGTTGGCAAACTGCGCCGCTGGTGGAGGATCTGGGCCGTCGGCGGCGTCGATCATGCCGATGTGCTGCGGCAAATCGCCGAGGATTCCGGCTGGTCCGGCCGCTATGCGTTTCTGATCGTCATATCGGCGGGCATTTCCCTGCTGGGATTGCTGATACCGTCGGTCGCCGTGCTGATCGGCGGGATGCTGCTGTCGCCGCTGATGATGCCGATCATCGGCTTGGGCTTCGGCATCGCCACACTGGATTTCAGCGAAATCCGCCGGGCCGCCATCGCGCTGGCCGCCGGGTCGGCACTCGCCGTGCTGCTGTCGACGATATTCGTGTCCATCTCCCCCGTGCAGACGATCACCAGCGAGATTGCGGGCCGCACGCAGCCGACCTTGTTCGACCTGCTGGTGGCGCTGCTGTCGGCGATAGCGGGGGCCTATGCCCTGATCCGCGGACGGGGCGGCACGGTGGTCGGCGTCGCCATCGCCATCGCGCTGATGCCGCCGCTTGCGGTGGTCGGTTTCGGCATCGCGACATGGAACTGGACGGTGTTCTCCGGATCGCTGCTGCTCTTCATGACCAACGCCGTGACGATCGCGCTGACGGCAGCGCTGGTCGCCCGCGTCTATGGTTTCGGCAGCCATCTTTCGCCCCACCATACCGGCTGGCAACTCGTGCTGTTCGTCGTGGCGCTGGGGATATTGTCGGTTCCGCTGGGCGCGGCGCTGAAACGGATCGCGTTCGAGGCGGTGGCGCAGCGGCAGGTCCGCGATACGGTGCGCGCGCGCTTCCCCGAAGGATCGCGCCTGAGCCAGATAGAGATAGATTTCAGCCGGTCGCCGATTCAGGTGCGCGCCGTCATGCTGACGCCCAAAATCCTGCCGCAGACCGATGAAGCGCTTGGCATGGACCTGAAGGCGCGGCTGGCGCAGCCGGTCGATATCCATGTCGATCAGCTTCACATATCGCTCGACACCGGCGCGGCGGAAGCGGCGCAGATCGCGCGGGCGGCCGAGACCAACAGCCCGTCCCCCACGGGAAGCCGCGACCGCGCCATCGCCGAACTGGCGCTGATCGCGGGGGCGGACCCGTCCACGATACGCGCCGACGACGCAGCGCGCATCCTGTCCGCGACGGCGGCGCCGCTGCCCGGTTTGGGGCTTGAGGGCTATCGCGCTCTTGAGGCGCGCGCCAGCGGCGTCTTGCGCGGATGGACCGTCCGTCTCGCCCCGCCGCTTGATATCGATCCGCCCGAAATCGCGATCCGGCAGGGCGTTGTCGATGGGCTGGCGCTGGATCTGGCCGGCTGGGCGTCGGCGCGGCTGGGGCGGCCGATCGTGGTGACGGGCGGCACGCAGGCCCAGCGCGAGGCGGTGGTAGAGGGCATCATCGCGCGGGGCGGCCGGGCGGAGGCTGGAAGCGCGGGAGGGCGGCTGGGCCTAAGCTGGCTATCCGCCGAACCGGCCGCGCAAGGAGATGCGAGATAGGCCGATACGGGCCAGGGAAATGGCACGCTAGACTTCGTCCCGTCTAACCGGAGGCGTGCTCCTGCGAAAGCAGGAGTCCAGTCCCGCCGCCTGATCTGCGCTCCTGCGTTGGCTTCGCCGCCCTTCGGGTCGCAGGAGCGCCACACGCCTATATCTAATCAGCACACACTCTCTAATCGCAGTCCCGGTACCCCGCATCGCGGCAGGCGCGGCGGCGTTCCTTTGCGTCGCGCTTTTCCTGCTTGCGCATTTCGCGGCCGCGATTGCGGTCGGCCTCCTCCTGGCTGGTCGTGCTCCAGTCGACGGCCTGTGATCCGGCGCGGACGGGAAAAGTCACGATATTGGCGGCGGTGCGCGCAACGCAGCCCTGCGCGAGAACCGCCACCGGCAGGACCCAGATCATCCGCTTCGTCATCATGTCGCCGCTCCGTTGCGATTGCGCCGGACAGCCATGCCACGGATCACATGAACCGCGGCATAAGGAGGGCGCGGAACCGGATCAGACGGGGCGATCAGGCGACGATCCGCTCCGCAAACTTCTTTTGCAGCTTCTGCAGCTTTGGCGGGATCACCGCCATGCAGTAGGGATTGCGGTCGCCGACGCGCTCCCAATATTTCTGGTGATAATCCTCGGCCGGATACCAGGGGGCCATCGGCTCGATCGTGGTGACGATGGGATTGGACTGGTCCGCCTGCGCGCGGGCGATGGCGGCCTTCGCATCGGCCTCCTGCACGGCGTCGTGCGGGAAGATGGCGGAGCGATACTGAGTGCCGACATCATTGCCCTGCCGGTTCAGCGTCGTCGGATCGTGGGTCGCGAAATGGATGTCGAGCAGGTCAGCATAGCTGATCACGTCCGCGTCATAGGTGATGCGGATCGCTTCGGCATGGCCGGTGCGGCCGGTGCAGACCTCCTCATAGGTCGGATCGGCCTTGTCGCCGCCGATATAGCCGCTCTCGACGGACTGGACGCCCTTGAGATTCTGATACACGGCCTCCGTGCACCAGAAGCATCCGCCTGCAATGGTTGCGACTTCCTGCGCCATGTTTGCATTCCCCGGTGAGTGTTGGGGATAAGATAAGAGCAGGCGGGTGGAGTGCAATGGTTCCACATCCGTTCGGGCTGAGCCTGTCGAAGCCCTGTTCTTCTTCTTCAAGAAAGGACAGCCCTTCGACAAGCTCAGGGCGAACGGAGGAGAGGCTTGTCCTCTAAACCACGCCTTCCCCCGCCTTCGCGCGTTCCTCCGCCACCAGTTCCTTGCGGGACAGCTTCCCGACCAGCGTCTTGGGGAGGTTCAGGCGGACCTCCACGGCGCAGACGCGCTCATGCTTGCCGAGCTGGGCGTTGAGCCAGTCCTTCAGCGCCTCGCCGGTTTCCTTCGCACCGTCCTGCAGCGTCACGAACGCCTTGGGGCATTCGCCGCGATAGGCGTCGGGGATGCCGATCACCAGCGCCTCCTTCACCGCCGGGTGGTGATAGAGCACCGCCTCGACCTGGCTGGGGAACACCTTGAAACCGCCGACAGCGATCATGTCCTTCAGCCGGTCGACGATCTTCACATAGCCGTCCTCGTCGATCAGGCCGACGTCGCCGGTGCGCAGCCAGCCGTCGATGAACACTTCGGCATCCGCCTCTGGTTTCTGCCAATAGCCCTTCATCACCTGCGGCCCGGAAAAGAGCAGTTCGCCGGGTTCGCCGGGCGGCGCGGGGCGGCTTGGGTCCTCGCGATCGACGACCTTGACCAGCGTCGCGGCGACCGGCTGGCCGACGGTGCCCGGCTTGTTCAGCCCCTCATAGGGGTTGGAGCAGACCACCGGGCTGGTTTCGGTGAGGCCATAGCCCTCGACCAGCTTCGCGCCGGTCACAGCCTCAAACTTCTGCTTCACCTCCAGCGGCAGCGGCGCGCCGCCGGAGCTGCAGACGCGCAGCGAGGACAGGTCGACATTGGCGATGGCCGGGTGATCGAGCAGCGCCTGATACAGTGTGGGCACGCCCGCGATCGAGGTCGCCTTCGTCCGGTGGATCGCCTGCAGCACCTGCGTCGCGTCGAAGCGGGGCAGCATCACGATCTCGCCGCCGTTCAGCATCGTGCGGTTGAGGATGCAGGTGTTGGCGAACACATGGAAGAAGGGGAGGACGCCGATGATCCGGTCCTCCTCGCCCGCATGCGGGTCCATCATCTCGACCTGGCGGGCATTGGCGGTCAGGTTCTGATGCGTCAGCATCGCGCCCTTGGGCCGTCCGGTCGTGCCGCCGGTATATTGCAGCAGGGCGATGTCATTTTCCGGGTCGATGGCGGGAGTGGCGCAATCGCCCTTGTTCGCGATCAGCTTCGAGAAGGCGATGATGCGCGGATCGTGCGGGGTTTCCGCCGTCTCGGACCGCTTGAGCAGGCGATAGAGCAGCGATTTCGTCTTGGGCAGGACACCCGCAATCGACCCCACGACCAGCTTTTCCAGGCTGGACTCGTTCAGCACCTCCAGCGCGGTGGGCAGCAGCGCCTTGGCCGACAGGGTGAAGAGGATCTTCGTGCCGCTGTCCTCGACCTGATGCTCAAGCTCCGCGGCGGTGTAGAGCGGCGAGAAGTTGACGACCGTCGCCCCGGCCAGCATCGCGCCATAATAGGCCGCGACATAATGCGGCACATTGGGCAGGAACAGGCCGACCCGGTCGCCCTTGCCGACGCCCATCGCCTGCAGCCCGCACGCAACCTTGCGCACGCCGCCCAATATGTCGGCATAGCTGTAATGGCGGCCGAGGAAATCGATGGCATGGGCATGGGGATGGGCGGTGGCGCTGTTGATCAGCATGTCCGTCAGCGACAGCGGCGGGAACTGCTGATCCCACGCAACCGGATGGCTGTACCGCTCTTTCCAGATTATCTTTTCGCTCTCCACATCAACGAATGTATGCGGGGAAATGGCTTCCCGCAATCCATGTGGAGCCGCGATTTTGCCGGTTTCCGCGCCCGTCAATCAGGAGGGGGCGATGCCGTAACGGCACTGGCCCCCTGGAATGGCGAAAAATTTTTTGCGGCGGGGTACGAGTGGGCGGAATCTAGGCCTGCGATACATAAAACCGTTCGCCCCTCACTTCGTTCGGGCGAAGGCTTCGACTTCGCTCAGCCCGAACGGGTTGAGCGCGGCCGGGAAACCTTACCCCACATGCCCTTCATTGTTGCTGAAGGGGTCGAGGATCGTGGCGACGTCGGAGATCGCCTGCGCTTCGGCATGCATCGCTTCCTCGGCGCGGCGGGCCGCATCGTCGCGCTCCTTGCGCAGCTCCTCGATCAGGGCGGCGCGGTCGCCGTCCAGACGCTCGTCGGTCGGCGCCTCGATGCCCGCCTTCTTCGCGGCCTTGGCGACCAGCGCGTCAAGCTCCCGCTGCGAACACAGGCCCAGCGTCACCGGGTCCTTCGGCACGATGTTGGCGATGTTCCAGTGGCTGCGGTCTCGCAGCGCCTGAATGGTGGTGCGGGTGGTGCCGATCAGCTTGCTGATCGCGCCGTCCGAAATTTCCGGATGGTTGCGCAGGATCCAGGCGATGCCGTCCGGCTTGTCCTGACGCTTGGAGACGGGGGTGTAGCGCGGCCCCTTGGTGCGGCGCACCGGCTCCGGCCCCTTGCTGATCTTCAGGCGGTAATCGGGATTCGCCTCGCCCTTGTGAATCTCGTCCTGGGTCAGCTCATGCGCGCGGACGGGATCGCGGCCGGTATATTTGGTCGCGGCGGTGTCGTCGGCGATCGCCTGCACCTCAAGGATGTGAAGCCCGCAGAATTCCGCGATCTGATCAAAGCTGAGCGCGGTATTGTCGACAAGCCAGCTTGCGGTGGCGTGGGGCATAAGCGGCTGGGACACGGGGAGCCTCTCCTGAACTGAAAACGATAAGGGCCGCCCCTCACGGAGCGGCCTCTGCATGCGGCGATGGTAGTGCATCGGCGCGGGAACGGCAAGAAAAAGCGTGTGGGGAGGGGGTATCCCCGGCATCCAGATTATATCCCGTTCGCCCTGAGCGAAGTCGAAGGGTTTGCCAGAGCGTAGCGAAGGCCCTTCACTGCGTTCAGGGAAGGGCTTCGACTTCGCTCAGCCCGAACGGAGATTTTTTCACGCCGCCAGCGGCAGGGCATCCGGGCTGAACGGATACAGCCCCTCAAGGAATTGCCGCGCGCTCGCGGCCCAGGTGAAGCTGGCGCCATAATCCGCGCACCGGCCGCGGTCGCGGCTCAGGGCCTGGGCGATCGCCTCCTCCAGCGTCTCGGCCAGCGCGCCGGTCTCCGGGGTCACGATGTCGACCGGGCCAGTCACCGGATAGGCGGCGACCGGCGCGCCGCAGGCCAGCGCCTCGATCATCACCAGCCCGAACGTGTCGGTGCGGCTGGGAAAGACGAACACATCCGCGCCCGCATAAGCCCCGGCAAGCGCGCGGCCGGAGAGCGGACCCAGGAAATGCGCTTCGGGATAGGCGCGCTCCAGCGCCGCGCGCGCCGGGCCGTCGCCCACCACCACCTTCGACCCCGGATGGCCGGAGGACAGGAACGCCTCGATATTCTTTTCCACCGCGACCCGGCCGACATAGAGCTGAATAGGGCGGGGAAGGTGCGCGAACATCTCCGGCGACGGCGCGTTGGGGGTGAAATTGGCGAGGTCCACGCCCCGGCCCCAGGGCCGGACCTGTGCGATGCCATGCGCGCGGAGCTGCTCGCGGACGGAGCGGGTGGACACCAGCACCGCCTGCGCAGGCCCGTGGAACCAGCGGATATAGGGCCAGATCCACGCCGCCGGGATGCCGGTGCGCTGCGCCACATAGTCCGGGAAATGGGTGTGATAGGCGGTGGTGAAAGGGATGCCGGTGCGCAGGCACCAGCGGCGCGCGGCGAGGCAGAGCGGCCCTTCCGTCGCCAGATGGATGGCGTCGGGCAGGAAGGCGTCGATCTCCCGCCCAATCGTGCGCGACCGGGCGACCGCCAGCCGGATTTCCGGATAGGTCGGGCAGGGCAGCGACCCATATTGATCGGGCGAGAGGATGCGGACGGCATGACCCGCCGCCTCCAGCTCCGCGCGCACCGACCGGAGCGTGCGGACGACGCCGTTGACCTGCGGTTCCCAGGCGTCGGTGACGATCAGGATGCGCATGGCCCGGCCCTTCAGGCGGCAAGCCGTTCGGCGGCGAGGCGCAGGGCCTGCGCCTCCGCCTGCGCGCGCTTGGCCATCTCGTCGGCCCAGTGCAGCACTTCCATGTGGCCGTCGGCATGCTCGACCAACGCGGTGCAGCCCTCCACCCAGTCGCCGTCATTATAATAGGCGATGCCCTCTATCTCGCGAATGTCGGCATTGTGGATGTGGCCGCATACGACCCCGTCCACGCCCCGCGCGCCGGCCTCATGCGCCACCACTTCCTCGAACTTGGAAATGAAGGCGACGGCGTTCTTGACCTTGTGCTTGGCCATCTTGCTCAGCGACCAATAAGGCAGGTCGAACCATTGCCGCACCGCGTTGACCCAGCGGTTGAGGCCCATCAGCGCGGTGTAGGCGGCGTCGCCGACAAAGGCGAGCCAGCGGTGCGCCAGCATGATCGTGTCGAACTCGTCGCCATGCAGCACCAGCAGCTTGCGCCCGTCGGCGGTCTCGTGGATCGCCTTGCGCTTGATCTCCACGCCGCCGAAGTTGAGGCCGCTGAACTGGCGGAACATCTCGTCATGATTGCCGGGGATATAGACGACGCGAGTGCCGCGCCGGGCGCGCTTCATGATCCGCCACACGATGTCGTTATGGGTGGCGGGCCAGTAGAAGCGCTTCTTCAGCCGCCAGCCGTCGATGATGTCGCCGACCAGATAGATGGTCTCGCTGTCCACGCTGTCGAGAAAGTCGATCAGCATCGCGGCATTGCATCCGCGGGTGCCGAGATGGATGTCCGAAATCCAGATGGTGCGATATTTGCGGCGGGGACCGTCCTGCCGCTCCGGCACCACGAACTGATCCGCAATATTGTCGTCGACATCTGCGGCAAAAGGCAGGCGGCTGACGAAATTCATGAACATGCCCCGGAACTATTGCTGTCGGGACCACGCCATTAGCTGCGCCTTGTTACATTTTGACTTGGAATATGAAGGATTTGCTACGGTGGACAGGATGACGAAGTGTAGCGGGACCCCTGCCTTCGCAGGGGTGATGAACCAAACCCGCGTCACCCCTGCGAAGGCAGGGGTCCCGCTATCTTTCAACCATTGATCCGGTCGTAGAGATCAATCCAATCGGGATTGCCCTCCTCGATCAACCGGAACTTCCAGTCGCGCTTCCATTTCTTCAGCGCCTTCTCGCGGGCGATGGCCTCCTCGATGGTGGCGTGCTGCTCCGCATAAACCAGCAGGGTCACGCCATATTTGCGGGTGAAGTCGGCGCCGATTCCGGTTTTATGTTGATAGGCTCTGGCGGCGATGTTCGCGGTGACGCCGATGTAGAGCGTGCCCCGATAGCGGCTGGCGAGGATATAGACCCAGCCGCCGCGCATGTCAGGTGTGGGGGAGTTTGAAGAAAAGCGGGACCCCTGCCTTCGCAGGGGTGACGTGTAGAGGAACCGTCATCCCTGCGGAGGCAGGGGTCCCGCTACACTTCCTCATTCCGCCTCGGCTCACTCCACCACCAGAACGATCTTCCCGAAATGCTCCCCCGCGTCCATCCGGGCGTGGGCCTTGTTTGCTTCCGCCAGCGGGAAGCGCTGGTCCATGGCGGGGCGCAGGTCGCCGCTTTCGACGAAGGGCCAGACGACGCGCTTCAATTCCTCCGCGACCAGGCCCTTGAAGGCGATCGGGCGGGGGCGGAGGGTTGATCCGGTGATCGTCAGGCGCTTGGCCATCACGTCGCGGATGACGATTTCCGCCCTGGGGCCGCCGAGCACGGAAATGGACACATGCCGCCCGTCCGGCGCCAGGCATTTGAGGTTGCGGGGCAGATAGTCGCCGCCCACCATGTCGAGCACCGCGTTGCAGCCCGCGCCGCCGGTGATCCGCGCGACCTCCTCGACATAATCGGCGGTGCGATAGTTGATCGCGTGATCCGCGCCCCATGCCAGCGCCGCCGCGCATTTCTCGTCCGAGCCGCAGGTGACGATGCTGGTGACGCCGAACAACTTGCACAGTGCGATCGCCATCGTGCCGATGCCGCTGGTGCCGCCATGGATCAGGGCGGCCTCACCCTCCGTCACATAGGCGCGCTCGAACAGGTTGGTCCACACGGTGAACAGCGTTTCGGGCAGCGCGGCGGCCTCTATAATGTCATAGCTTTCCGGCACCGGCAGGCACTGGACGGCGGGCGCGAGCGCATATTCGGCATAGCCGCCGCCCGCGATCAGCGCGCAGACCCGCTGGCCCAGCAGCGCCGCGTCCACGCCTTCGCCAAGCGCTGCGACGGTCCCTGAAACCTCCAGCCCCGGCGTATCCGGCGCGCCCGGCGGCGGGGGATATTTGCCCATCCGCTGCAGCACGTCCGGCCGGTTCACGCCCGCCGCGGCGACGCGGATCAGCACCTCTCCGGGGCCGGGGGAGGGCACCGGCAGGGTCGTGGGAACAAGGACATCGGGGCCGCCCGGTTCGCTGATCGCAATGGCCGTCATCTCTTTGGGCACGGTCGCTGTGGGCATTGGCGCCCCGGTCGTCACATCCACGTCATTCCCCCACAGGAATCCTGAGGTTGGCGCTGGTCCGGGCTTCTCCGACCCATTCCAGTCCCATTATGTTGCACCGCCACATTTTTTACGGCGCGGCGGTCGCGCTCTTATTGACAGGATGGGGTTTAGGGTCAACATTGCGTTCATGGACATGGAGGATAATCTGCCGCGCAAGGCGGACGATGCCCTGGCCCAGCTTACAAAGCAGGACCTTGATCCCCTGTCCGTTTCCGAACTGGAGGCGCGCATCGCAGCGCTGGAGGGCGAGATCGTCCGCACCCGCGCCAAGATCGACCATGCCGTCCGGCACAAAGCCAGCGCAGAGGCGCTGTTCCGGAAATGACCATGCATCCGCCCTTTTCGCGTCCGCAACGGAACGAAGGGGCGCTGCGAAAGGTTGGCTTTACGGGTCTGTCATACGATTGTCTTGATTGGCCAGTTCGCAATGCCGACATATGGTCCAACATGCCCCCGACCAATGGGGGATTGGAGTAAAGAAATGCCGTCTTTTGCCGCCGCTCTCGAAACCACGCTGCACAATGCGCTGACGCACGCTTCCGAGCGGCGTCACGAATATGCGACGCTGGAGCACCTCCTCCTCGCCCTGATCGATGACGAACATGCGTCCAAGGTGATGCAGGCGTGCGGCGTCGACATTGGCGAGCTGGGCGATGCGGTCACCCAATATCTCGACACCGAACTCGACAGCCTGAAGGTGGAGGGCGAAACCGACCCCTCGCCGACAAGCGGTTTCCAGCGCGTCGTGCAACGCGCCATCCTCCACGTGCAATCCTCCGGCAAGGATGAGGTCACTGGCGCGAACGTGCTGGTCGCCCTGTTCTCAGAACGGGAGAGCTATGCCGTCTATTTCCTGCAGCAGCAGGATATGAGCCGCCTGGATGCGGTGAGCTATCTCAGTCATGGCGTCGGCAAAGGCACCGCCGCCCCTGAGCAACGCGAGGTCAAGGGCGCCGTGGAGGAAGAAAAGAAGCAGGACAGCAAGGGCAAGAAGGACAGCGCCCTCGACCAGTTCACCGTCAACCTCAATGAGAAGGCGGAGAAGGGCAAGGTCGATCCGCTGATCGGCCGCGGGCCGGAGGTCGACCGGACGATCCAGATCCTGTGCCGCCGGTCGAAGAACAACCCGCTCTATGTCGGCGATCCCGGCGTCGGCAAGACCGCCATCGCGGAAGGGCTGGCCCGCAAGATCGTCGAAGGCGATGTGCCCGAAGTGCTCAAGGAAGCGGTGATCTACTCGCTCGACATGGGCGCGCTGCTCGCCGGCACTCGCTATCGCGGCGATTTCGAGGAGCGGCTGAAAGCGGTCGTCAACGAGCTGGAAAAGATGCCGCACGCGGTGCTGTTCATCGATGAAATCCACACCGTCATCGGCGCTGGCGCGACCAGCGGCGGCGCGATGGATGCGTCCAACCTGCTGAAGCCCGCTTTGTCGGGCGGCACGATCCGTTGCATCGGATCGACCACCTACAAGGAGTTCCGCAATCATTTCGAGAAGGACCGGGCGCTGCTCCGGCGTTTCCAGAAGATCGACGTGAACGAACCGACGGTCGAGGATACGATCAAGATCCTGACCGGCCTGCGCTCCGCGTTCGAGGATCATCACCACGTCAAATATACGCCGGACGCGATCAAGTCGGCCGTGGAACTTAGCGCGCGCTACATCAACGACCGCAAGCTGCCGGACAAGGCGATCGACGTGATCGACGAGGTCGGCGCGATGCAGATGCTGGTGCCGCTCGCCAAGCGGAAAAAGACGATCACGCCCAAGGAGATCGAGCAGGTCATCGCGACCATGGCCCGCATCCCCCCGAAGACCGTGTCGAGCGACGACAAGACGGTGCTGGAGACGCTCTCCACTGACCTGAAGCGCGTCGTGTTCGGCCAGGACAAGGCGATCGAGGTGCTGTCCAGCGCGATCAAGCTGTCGCGCGCGGGCCTGCGCGATCCGGACAAGCCGATCGGCAACTATCTGTTCTCCGGCCCCACCGGCGTCGGCAAGACGGAGGTCGCGCGGCAACTCGCCACCCTGCTCGGCATTCCGCTGCAGCGGTTCGACATGTCCGAATATATGGAGCGGCATTCGGTCAGCCGCCTGATCGGCGCGCCTCCGGGCTATGTCGGCTATGATCAGGGCGGCCTGCTGACCGACGCCATCGATCAGCAACCGCATTGCGTGTTGCTGCTCGACGAGATCGAGAAGGCGCATCCGGACCTGTTCAACATATTGTTGCAGGTGATGGATAATGGCCGCCTGACCGATCATCACGGCAAGACGGTGGATTTCCGCAATGTCATCCTGATCATGACCACCAACGCAGGCGCGTCGGACATGGAGAAGGAAGGCATCGGCTTCGGCACGCTGACCCGCGACGATGTGGGCGAGGAAGCGGTCAAGAAGCTGTTCACGCCGGAATTCCGCAACCGCCTGGATGCGATCGTGCCGTTCGGCTACCTGCCGCCGGAAATCGTCGCCCGCGTCATCGACAAGTTCGTGCTCCAGCTCGAACTGCAGCTTGCCGACCGCGACGTGCACATCACGCTGGACGATGAGTCCAAGGCGTGGCTGACCAAGCGCGGTTACGACAAGCTGTATGGCGCGCGCCCGATGGGCCGCCTGATGCAGGAGAAGATCAAGCAGCCGCTGGCCGAGGAATTGCTGTTCGGCAAGCTCGTCCACGGCGGCGAGGTCCATGTCCGCCTGAAGGACGACGCGCTGGCCTTCGAGATCATCCCGGCGGCTCCCAAGAAGAGCAAGAAGGGTGGCGGCACGCCGAAGAAACCGGCCCCGGCGAAGGCCGGGAAGTAAAGGTCAGCGAATAAAGGAAAGGGCGGTCCGGGAGGGCTGCCCTTTTTTGTTTGGGATTTGCCCCGTTTACCCTGAGTGAAGTCAAAGCTGTTATTCGCTCTCAGCGGCGGGATAGAAATGGTCGATCTTCATCCCATTATAGGTCGTAATATATTTCCGGCGGGCATCGAAGCATTGAGAGACCAACGGTGACTCAATAAGACCCGTGGTTTGATAAACGTCCCACCAATAGTGCGGGGGTTCGATTATGTGTGACCGGGCAAATTCGACGCGCTGCATCGTTTTATGCCCCGTCAGCACCACCATCGCAGACAGGGGAAGGCATGCTCCAAGCCCCGCAGGCAATTTTCCATCACAAGGAAATTCCTGGTCATTTATACGGGACAGAACACCTGGAACATGTGCGCTTGAAGATTCGGGTCCAAATATAGCGTAGAAGTAGAGCCGTCGGTCACCGGCCCGGATGTCGTGAAGGGCATCGGCTTGCGCCTTTTTTGGGGTGGCTTGCGAGAGACATTCTCGAGCCTCCTCTTCCTGGCGATGCCAGATTTGCCGCTCCACTTCCTGGCGTTCGCGCTTTTTCCAATAATCCTTGATAGGTTCTTTTAGAAAATGGGCAGCCATTGGAGCCGCAATC
>NZ_MINO01000069.1 GCF_001757355.1 Sphingobium phenoxybenzoativorans | reverse complement strand
CAAGCGTCTTGGCCTGCAGCTCCACCGTCTCCCGCGCTGTCGCCGCTTGCGCGCCGAAACCGCAGGCCGAGGCGTAAGTGCGGGCGGTTTCCGCCGCGATAGAGACCCGCGCCGCGTCCAGCGCCGCCTGCGCCGCGCCATAATCGCCGCGCGCCGCCTCTATCGACCGGCTGACGCCGCCGAACAGGTCAAGCTCATAGGAAGCGTCAAATCCGGCGGTGTAGAAATCGGTGCGGATCGGCCCGCTCAGCCCCTGCATCTGCGGATTGCCGATGCCGATCTGCTGATAGGTGCCCTGCGCGCTGACATTGGTGGTCGGCAGACGGGCGGCCCGCGCCTCGCCCAGCACCGCCCGCGCGCGCTTGAGGTTGGCGGCAGCGACGCGCAGGTCGGTATTATGCGCCAGCGCCTTTTCGACCAGCCCGTCAAGCGTAGGATCGTCAAACAAACGCCACCATTTTTCGGGCAGCGGGTCGACCGAGAGGGTGGCCCCCGCCGTCGCTTCCTTCAGGTCCGTCTGCGCGGGGGCGAGCGGCTTGGGCGCGTGATAATCCGGCCCGACGGCGCAGGCGGAGAGCGCCAGAACGGCGCTGGCGGAAAGCAGGAGACGCCTCATGCGCTTGCCTCCCCGTCCGGCGCGCGCCTGCCGCGGCGTTCCCGCACCCATGTGCTGACCTTTTCGCCCAGGCTGCGGCTGATCACGTAGAAGGCGGGCGTGAACAGCAGGCCGAAGAAGGTTACGCCGATCATGCCGAAGAATACGGCGATGCCCAGCGCCTGCCGCATTTCCGCGCCCGGCCCGGTGGAGATGACCAGCGGCAGCACGCCAAGGATGAAGGCGATAGAGGTCATCAGAATCGGGCGCAGGCGCTGATGCGCGGCGCGTTCCGCCGCCTCGCGCATGTCCAGCCCCTCCTCCTCGCCCTGGCGCGCGAACTCCACGATCAGGATCGCATTCTTCGCCGCAAGGCCGATCAGCACGACCAGGCCGATCTGCGTCAGGATATTATTGTCGCCGCCCATCAGGTTGACGCCAAGGATAGCCGCCAGAAGGCACATCGGCACGATCAGGATCACCGCCAATGGCAGGATCAGGCTTTCATATTGCGCGGCGAGCAGGAGGAACACGAACACCACGGCGAGGCCGAAGGCGATGATGCCGGTATTGCCCGCCTGCTGCTGTTCATAGGCGATTTCCGTCCATTCATAGGCGAAGCCGGGCGGCAGGACTTTCTGGGCCAGATCCTCCATCGCCTTGAGCGACTGGCCGCTGGAATAGCCGCGCACGGTTTCGCCCTGCAGCTCGGCCGCCGGATAGAGATTATAGCGCACCACGCGATAGGGGCCGCTGTCATTGCGCAGCGTCATGATCGACGCCATCGGCACCATCGCGCCGCTGGCCGAGCGGGTCTTGAGATTGCCGATATCGTCAACATCGTCACGGTGCGGCGCATCCGCCTGCGCCGTCACGCGGAAGGTGCGGCCCAGATAGTTGAAGTCGTTGATATAGGCGGAACCCAGATAGGTGCCCAATGTCGCGAAGATATTATCGACGGGCACGCCAAGCTGCTCGGCCTTCTGACGGTCAATGTCCGCATAGAGGCGCGGCGTGCGCGTGTTGAACACGGTGAATACGGAGGTCAGTCCCTCCGTCTGGTTCGCCGCGCCCATCATCTGGAACGCCGCCGCCTCCAGCGCCTTATATCCCGCGCCGGCGCGATCCTCGATGATCATCTTGTATCCGCCGCCGGTGCCAAGGCCGCGAATGGGCGGAGGCGCGATGACGAACACGCTGCCCGCCGTGATCTTCGACAGGGTGGGCATCAGCTCGGCGGCGACGGCATCGGCCTTCTTGCGATCGGCATGCGGTTTCAGGCGCACGAATATGGTGGCGGCGCTGGGCGTCTGGCTGAATGTCGCGCCGTCGAAACCGGCGAAGGCAACGCTGCCGTCCACGGCCGGGTTCTTTTGCACATCGGCAACGACCGAACGCAGCGTTTCATCCGTGCGCTGAAGCGCGGAGCCGGGTGGCATCTGAACCACCGTGATCAGATAGCCCTGATCCTGCGCGGGGATGAAGCCGCTGGGCGTCTGGGTGAAGCGCCAGCCGGCGAGGACCAGCAGCAGGGCATAGGCGACGCCGACGATCACAAGCATGCGAACGGCGCGGGCAGTGATGCGGCCATATCGCTCGCTGAGTTTTTCAAAGCCGCGATTGAAGCCGCGCGCGAACCGGCCGGGCAATCCGCGCCAGCCCTCCGCCGGTTCATGCTCATGCTTGGGCTTCAGGATCAGCGCGCCCAGCGCGGGCGAAAGCGTCAGCGACACAAAGGCGGAGATGGCCGTCGCGCCGACGATGGTCAGGGCGAACTGTTTATAGAATGCGCCGGTGATGCCCGGAATGAAGGCGGTCGGAATGAACACGCCGCACAGGACGAGCGCGATCGCGATCAGCGCGCCGGACACTTCATCCATCGTCTTGTGCGCGGCGGCGAGCGGCGTCAGCCCCTCCTCATCCATCAGGCGCTCAATATTCTCGACAACGACGATGGCGTCATCGACCACGATGCCGATGGCCAGCACCAGCCCGAACAGCGACGGATTGTTCAGCGAGAAGCCGAATGCCGCCATCAGCGCCAGGCTGCCGACCAGCGACACCGGGATGGCGATGATCGGGATGATCGCCGCGCGCCAGCTCTGCAGGAACAGCAACACCACCAGCGACACCAGGATCAGCGCCTCTATCAGCGTCCGCTGCACCGCGTCGATCGACGCCGTGATATATTCGGTGGGGTTGTAGGGAATGCTGTAGATCAAGCCGGGCGGGAAGCTTTTGGCGATTTCCCCCATTTCCTTGCGCACGGCGGCGGCCGTTTCCAGCGCGTTGGACCCCGGCAACTGGCTGACGATCATGGAGACGGCGGGCTTGCCGTCAATATAGCCGTTGGTCAGATAGTCGAGCGCGCCCAGTTCCACCCGCGCGACATCGCGTATGCGCGTCAGGCGGCCCTGATCGTCGCGCTTGATGATGATCTGGCCAAATTCCTCCGGCGTGGTCAGGCGGCCCTGGGTCTGGATGTTGAGCTGAAACGCGGTGCCGCCCTGATTGAATGGCGGCTGCCCGACCGACCCGGCCGCGACCTGCGCATTCTGGCTGCGGATCGCCGCAGTGATCTCATCCACGGTCAGATTGCGGGCGGCGGCAAGATCCGGGTCGATCCAGATGCGCATATTATAGTCGCGCGAACCGAACGCCTGCACGCCGCCGACGCCCTGAATGCGGACCAGGCGATCCCTTACCTGCAGCGTGGCATAGTTGGAGATATATTGGGTCGACAGGCTTTTGTCGGGGGAGATGAGCGACACCACCATCAACAGGTCCGGCGAGTTCTTTCGCACGGTGACGCCGATCTGCCGCACCTGATCGGGCAGGCGGGGTTCGGCGGAGGATACGCGATTCTGCACCAGGACCTGCGCCTGATCGACATTGGTCCCCTGCTTGAAGGTCACGGTGATCGCCAGCACGCCGGAGGCCGTGGACGAGGAGGACATGTAGATCATGTCCTCCACGCCGTTGATCGATTCCTCAAGCGGCGCGGCGACGGTTTCCGCCAGGGTTTCCGCCGAAGCACCCGGATAGCTGGCGTTGACGACAATGGTCGGCGGCGCAATTTCCGGATATTGGCCGATCGGCAGGCCGGGATAGGCGACCAATCCGGCAATGATCACCAGAATGGAAAGCACCGCCGCAAAGATGGGCCGGTCGATAAAGAAATGCGGCAGACGCATCAGCGCGCGTTTCCGGCGGGCGTGGCGGCATCCGGCTTGGGCGCCTGCGACGGTTCGGATGTCGGCGCGTCAGTATTGCGGGGCGCGATCTTGCCCTCACGCGGCGTCACCGGCATGCCGGGCTGCAGACGGGCAAGGCCGTCGATCACGATCTTCTCGCCGGGTTTCAGCCCCTCGCGGATGACGCGCAGGCCCTCCACCATCGGACCGGTCTCCACGGGGCGGGCAATGGTCTTGCCATCCTTGCCGACCAGATAGACCAGCTTGCGGGTCTGATCGGTCACGATCGCCTCGTCGGGCACCAGCAGCGCCTTATAGGTGCCGGACCCCAGAAGGCGGGCGCGGCCGAACATGCCGGGCACCAGAAAGCCCTTGGGATTAGGTACTTCGGCATGGGCGCGGATCGTGCCGCTATTATTGTCGATGGCGTTATCGACGAAGATCATCCGGCCATGCCAGTTATAGCCGGTTTCGTCGGCGAGCTGGATGTCCACCGGATTGGCGGCGTAGCGGGACGAGGCGCGTTCGCCCTTCGCCGCCTGACGTATATATTTGAGGTAGAAGCTTTCCGCGCCCTCAAAGCTGAACCAGATCGGGTCGACGGTGACGACCGTGGTCAGCAGCGTCTGGCCCGCCGTCACATAATCGCCAATGGCGACGCGCCGGTCGGACACACGGCCGCTGATCGGCGCACGGACGGAGGTAAAGCTGAGGTCGAGCGCGCGGGCGTCCGCCGCCGCCTTTGCAGCCGCGAGATCGGCCTGGGCGGAGCGCAGGGTGGCCAGCTTGGTCTCATTCTCCTCCTGGCTCACGGCCTGAAACTTGCGCAGCTCCTCCGACCGTTTCATCTCGCTCTGCGCATTGGCCAGCGCGGCCTGCGACCGCAGCACCTGCGCCTTCGCCTGTTCCAGCGCGGCGCGGTACGGGCGCGGGTCGATCTGGAACAGCAATTGGCCGGACGGCACGCTCAGCCCCGCGCGGAAATTGATGCTGGTGATCTGCCCGGAGACGCGCGGCATCACCTCGACGCCCTGCACAGCCTCAAACCGGCCGACATATTCATCCCAATCCGTCACATCGCGCTGCAGCGGCGTAGCCAGCGTCACGCCGGGTGGCGGCGGAGCGGGAGGCTTTCCTCCAGAGCAGGCGGCCAGGAGGGTGGCGGCGATCGCCGCGGAGAGGATCGAGAAACGCATGGCGGCTATTTGTTGCGGCGCAATAAGGATTGCAAGATGCAACGCATGTTTTTTCCCCTGCCTGTGGTCACAAATTTGTGACCGAGGGGTTATCTTATATTAATGACCGGCAAAAGCCATAAGAGCAGAGGTCGCCACGCCATCGGCCTTCAGCGCCGCCATGCCGCCAAGCTCCGGCAAATCGATCGCGAACAGGGCCATTTCAACGCTTGCGCCCTGCTCCCGCAGCAACTGCGCAGCGGCCAGCGCCGTGCCCCCCGTGGCGATCAGATCGTCGACCAGAATGATGCGCGCGCCGACGGGCACCTGCCCCTCATGAATCTCCAGCCGGTCAGTGCCATATTCCAGCACATAGTCGATGCCCACGGTTTTGCCGGGGAGCTTGCCCGCCTTGCGCACCGGGACGAAGCCCGTGCCCAGCGCGACGGCGAGCGCCGCGCCCAGAATGAAACCCCGCGCCTCTATCCCGACGACAAGGTCCGCATCGACAGGCCGGGCGATCGAGGCAAGGCCGTCGATCACCGCCTTCAGCCCGGCGGGATCGGCCAGCAGGGTCGTGACATCGCGAAACTGGATGCCCGGCTTTGGAAAGTCGGGGATCGCCCGCACCAGCGATTTCAGTTCATCGGGTGTCATCCGCCAGTCCCTTCAAAGACAAACGGCGCGGTTCGCATAAGGAACCGCGCCGCTCGACTTGTCACATGCCGCTCGTCGCCGGGCGGCCGGCATCAATGTTTCTTGTCGGCCCAGATGTTCCGGTAGGACAGATAGGCCAGGCCCGTCGCGATCAGCAGGAAGAACAGCACGGCCATGCCGGTGCTCTTGCGGCTTTCCAGCTTCGGTTCGGCGGTCCACATCAGGAATGCGGACACGTCGGTCGCCATCTGGTCCACGGTCGCCTTGGTGCCGTCACCATAGCTCACCTGACCCTCGGCCGTCAGCGGCGGCGCCATCGCCAGGTTGAGGTTGGCGAAATAGGGGTTGAAGTGCAGGCCCTCAGGCGTCTTGGAGTCCGGGAACTCCTTCAGCAGCTCCTTGCCCTTCGCATTCTTGAAGCCTTCCTGGCTCTGGAAGCCGGTCAGCAGCGAATGGATATAGGCCGGGCCGTCATGCCGCGCCTTCGCCATCAGCGACAGGTCTGGCGGAATGGCGTTGTTGTTCGCCGCCGCCGCCGCGACATTGTTCGCGAAGGGCTTGGGGAAGTGATCGGCCGGAACCGGATCGCGGGTCGAAGGCTCGCCGGTCTTAGGATCGACGTCGGGCGCCTTGATCGTCCACTGCTTGGCGATCGCCTTCACCTCTGCCTCGGAATAGCCAAGCTGCTCCAGATCGCGGAAGGCGACGAACTTCAGGCTGTGGCAGGCCGAGCAGACCTCCTTGAACACCTGGAAGCCGCGCTGAAGCTGCTGCCGGTCATAATGGCCGAGCGAGCCGTTGAAGGAGAAGTGCACTTCCTTGGGGTGAAGGTGGAACTCCTCCTCCGCCGTCGGCGCCGCCGGGTCGGTCAGATAGGCATAGGTGCTCGCCCCGAAGGAGTAGAGCATCATGCCGGAGAAGAATACGCCGATGGCGATCAGGATGGCGCGAAGCATGTCCGGTGGGTCCCCTTATTCGGCCGGTACGGCGGCGGGCTCTTCGCCCTGCAGATTATGTTTGGCCAGCACCGCCTCTGTGATCGAGTTGGGCAGCGGCAGCGGCTTTTCGAACATCGCGATCAACGGCAGGATGATCAGGAAGTGGGCGAAATAATAGGCCGCCGCGATCTGGGAGATCATGACATAGCCCGCGGTCGCAGGTGCGCCGCCGCACCATCCCAGGATCAGCACGTCGATGCACAGCACGATGAAGAACTGCTTGAACACCGGGCGGAACTTGCCGGAACGAACCGGCGAATTGTCCAGCCAGGGCAGGAAGAACAGCAGCAGGATCGCCGCGAACATCGCCAGCACGCCGAGCAGCTTCGCCGGGACGAAGAAGAAGTCGAAGGTGAAGGCGCGCAGGATCGCGTAGAAGGGCCAGAAATACCATTCCGGCACGATGTGCGCAGGCGTCGAAAGCGGGTTCGCCTCGATATAATTGTCCGGGTGGCCCAGGAAGTTGGGCGCGAAGAACAGCAGGATCGAGAACAGGATCAGGAACACGCCCGCCCCGAAACCGTCCTTCGCCGTATAATAGGGGTGGAAAGGCACGGTGTCCTGCGGACCCTTCACATCAACGCCGGTCGGGTTGTTGGACCCCGGAATGTGCAGCGCCCAGATGTGCAGGATGATGACGCCCGCAATCACGAACGGCAGCAGATAGTGGAGCGAGAAGAAACGGTTGAGCGCGGCGTTGCCCGGCGCGAAACCGCCGAGAAGCCAGGTCTGGATCGGCTCGCCGACCACGGGGATCGCGCCGAACAGGCCGGTGATCACCTTCGCGCCCCAATAGCTCATCTGGCCCCAGGGAAGCACATAGCCCATGAAGGCGGTGGCCATCATCAGCAGGTAGATGACGAGGCCAAGCAGCCACACCATTTCGCGCGGCGCCTTGTACGATCCGTAGAAAAGGCCGCGGAAGATGTGGAGATAGACCACGATGAAGAAGAAGCTGGCGCCGTTGGCGTGGGCGTAGCGGATCAGCCAGCCGGAGTTCACGTCGCGCATCACATGCTCGACCGTGCCGAACGCGACCAGATCATTGGCGGCGTAATGCATCGCCATGATGATGCCGGAGACGATCTGGATGACCAGTGCGAGACCCGACAGGACGCCGAAGTTCCACATATAGTTCAGGTTGCGCGGAACCGGATACCCGGCGCCGATGCTGTTATAGACAAGGCGCGGGAGCGGCAAACGCTCGTCGATCCACTTCATCAGCGGCGCCTTGGGGGTGTAATGTGCTGCCCAGGGGAAACTCATGGATCTTTACCTCAGCCTACGAGAATGGCGGTGTCGGACGTGAACTTATACTCCGGAACCTCAAGGTTCAGCGGAGCAGGTCCCTTGCGGATACGCGCCGCCGTATCGTAGCTCGATCCGTGGCAGGGGCAGAAATAGCCGCCATATTCGCCGCGAACCTCACCCTCGCCCGCGCCCAGCGGCACGCAGCCCAGGTGGGTGCAGACGCCCATGGTCACGAGCCACTGCTTCTTGCCGTCGACGGTGCGTTCCTCCAGCGTCTGGGGATCGCGCAGGGTGGATGCGTCGACCGCATCGGCCTCCGCAATTTCCTTCGGCGTCAGGTGACGGACGAACAGCGGCTGGCTGCGGAAGGTGGTCTTGATCGCCTGACCAGGCTGAATGGCGGACAGGTCGACTTCGCTCGACGCCAGAGCCAGCACGTCCGCGCTGGGATTCATCTGGTTGACGAGGGGAAGCACTACCGCAACTGCGCCAACTCCGGCGAAGCTGACCGCCGCGATATTGATGAAGTCGCGCCGCCTTACACCGTCCCCCCCGGATAGACCTTCGGTTCCCGTATGTTCAGCCGTCGCCATGCAATGACCCCTCTTAGTCGTCCCTGTAACCGCCGCCTTGCCTTGATCGGCCATGATTTTCAAGAGATTCGGGCAGCCGAAAACACGGCACACCCCCATCCCCCAGGCGCGGTTGGGGCGGCTGTAGCGTTCCAATATAGGTTTTGCCAACAGCTATTTGTGTTGGCTATGACAATTTGCCGCACTGCACTATGGGCGGCGCATGCGACTAGCCCTTTACCAGCCCGAAATTGCCGGGAATGTCGGAGCCATCCTGCGCCTCGCCGCATGCTTCGCGACGCCGGTGGATATCATCATGCCCTGCGGATTCGCCTTCTCCGACGCGCGCTTGAAACGGGCGGCGATGGATTATGGAAAGGCGGCGGATGTCGTAAAACACGCCAATTTCAGCGATTTCCGGGAGGATTGCGTCGCAAAAGGCCGCCGCATCGTGCTGTTGAGCAGCCATGCCTCCAGCCCCCTGCCCGACACCCGCTTCCTGAACGACGACGTGCTCCTGATGGGGTCGGAGGGGGCAGGCGTGCCCGACGACGTGCGCGATATCGCCGACCTGCGCGTGCGGATTCCCATGGCGGCGGGTTTTCGGTCCTTGAACATCGCCGTGTCTGCGGGCATCGCGCTCAGCGAGGCTTTGAGACAGACGGGACAATATCCGCAATGATCACATTGGACGGGGAACAGAGCGAAGCGCGCGCCTGGTTCGAATCGCTGCGCACCCGAATCTGCAACGCCTTCGAGGAGATTGAGCGGGAAGCGGGAAGCGACGCCTCTTTCCTGTTCACCCCCTGGGACCGCGAGGCGGAGGGCATCGCCCCCGGCGAGGGCGGCGGCGGCGTGCGCGGCGTGATGAAGGGCAAGGTGTTCGAGAAGGTCGGCGTGAACGTCTCCACCGTCGGCGGCGTCTTTGCCCCGGAATTCGCCAAGACGATCCACGGCGCGGAGAATGATCCGCGCTTCTTCGCCACCGGAATCAGCCTGGTCGCCCATATGGCCAACCCGCATGTGCCCGCCGTCCATATGAACACGCGCTTTCTGGTGACGGAGAAGCGCTGGTTCGGCGGCGGCGCGGACCTGAACCCGCCGATTCCCTATGCCGAGGACACGGCGGATTTTCACGCGGCGTTCAAATCCGCCTGCGACGCCCACGACCCGTCCTATTATGACAAGTTCAAGGCGTGGGCCGACGACTATTTCTACATCCCGCATCGCAAGGTGCATCGCGGCGTCGGCGGCATATTCTACGATCATCTGACCGGCGATTTCGACGCGAACTTCGCCTTCACGAAAAGCGTGGGCGAGGCATTCCTGGCCGCCTTCCCGCCGATCGTCCGCCGCCGGATGAACAGCCCATGGACCGAAGCCGACAAGGCCCAGATGTTCGAATGGCGCGGGCGTTATGCGGAGTTCAACCTGGTCCATGACCGGGGCACGCTGTTCGGCCTCAAGACCGGCGGCAATATCGAGGCGATCCTGATGAGCCTGCCGCCGATGGCGAGCTGGAGCTGATCGCCCATGTCGCTGACCCCTGTCGATGCGCGCCAGATCGCGACAATCGTCACCCATCTGGAAATGCGCGAGAGGCCAAGGCCCGCGCCGATGGCCACGTCCGCCCTGCGGCTGGTGCGATGGCAGGAACCGGCGCTGGAGAAATATCGCGCCCTGTTCCGCCGCGTCGGGGAACCGTGGATGTGGTTTTCCCGGCTGGTCATGCCGGACGCGCGGGTGACGGACATCATCCACGACCCGGCGGTCGAGATATATGCGGTGTGCGACCCCAAGGGGATAGAGGTCGGCATCATCGAGCTGGATTTCCGCCAGATGCCGGACTGCGAACTGTCCTTCTTCGGCCTGATCCCGGAACTTGCCGGAAAGGGATTCGGGCGCTGGATGATGGCGCAGACAAGGTCGCTGGCGTGGCGCAAGGGCGTCGAGCGTTTCTGGGTGCATACCTGCACGCTGGACGATCCCAGGGCGCTCGGCTTCTATATCAAGTCGGGCTTCACGCCCTTCCACCGGGAAGTCGAGATATTCGACGACCCGCGCGTTTCGGGCCTGATGCCGCGCGAGGCGGCAGCGCATATCCCGATATTGGCGTGAAAGGGGCGGCGATCAGCCGTGCAGTTGCCGGTAGATGCGGGCTAGCATGACCTGCAGATAGACCTGGATCACGGCCGAACAGGCGGCGCCCGCCACATCGCCCGCCGCCTGCGCGGCGGCCGGTCCTCCGGCAAGACCGGCGATCACGCCGAATACAGCCTGCACCGCCATCTGAATGACGGACGAGATGATCAGAAGCACGGCGAGAAACGCGGCCAGCCGCCAGAAATGGCCGGAGGTCAACGCCCAGGCCGCTTTCAGGCTCTGCACAATGCCGCCCGGCCGGTCGATCACCACGGCGTTGAGCAGCAACAGCCGCGTCGCCAGATACAGCATGCCCAGCAAGGTGGCGACCGTCGCCAGGCGCATCGCGCCAGCCAGGCCGATCACCGCCGCCAGCAGGCCGGCGATCAGCGAGATGCCAAGCAGGGAGGCGGTTCCGACGATGAGCATCGCACCCAGCAGCACCGGCAGGCGTTGAACGCCCAGCCTGATCGCTTCGCCGACGCTGATTCCCGGCTTGAGCGCCAGGGCGAAGATGGTCAGCGACCCGGCAAGGGTGATGACCGCGGTGATCATCATGCCGAGTTTCACGGTTCCGGGCAGCGGCGGCATCTTCTGCCCCGGCGTCATCTGAAGAAATTCGGGCGGCATCATCTGGAACAGGATGGCGACCGGCACCGCGAGGAACAGCAGCGCCACGGGAAAGAGCAACTGCCCTTCCCGCTTGACGAAGGCGGTGCTTTCCTCCCACGCCTTGCCGATCGAGAGCGCAGCCATATCTTCCTTCCAGACCCTTTTGCCGTCCCGTCGTAGTCACGGGCGGCGTGAAGCGGCAGACTTGATCGCTCGCCTTTCCCAAGTCAAGGAAACGCCATGAACAGCATAGACGGTTTCGAATGGCGGCGGGACGAAGCGCAGGTGCCCTATCCGGAGGCGCTGGCGGACATGGAGGCGCGCGCCGCCACCATCGCCGCGGGCGAGGCTTCCGAACGGATATGGCTGCTGGAGCATCCCCCGCTCTACACCGCCGGGACAAGCGCCGATCCGGCCGAGATGCTGGACAGGCGCTTTCCCGTCTATGACGCCGGGCGCGGCGGCCGCTACACCTATCATGGGCCGGGCCAGCGGGTCGGCTATCTGAGCATGAACCTCGCCACGCGCGGCAAGGACATCCGCAATTTCGTGCATAATCTGGAAGGCTGGGTGATCGACAGCCTGGCCGATTTCGACATCCCCGCGCGCCGGGCGGAAGGGCGGATCGGCATATGGACCGATGACCTGCAGGGGCGCGAGGCGAAGATCGGGGCGATCGGCGTGCGCGTACGCAAATGGGTGACGCTGCATGGATTCTCAGTGAATGTCGCGCCGGACCTCACACATTTTGGAGGCATTATTCCCTGCGGAATCGCCGAATATCCCGTCACGAGCATGCAGGCTCTGGGCAAGGATATAGGGATGCGCGAATTCGATACGGCTCTGGAACGACATTTCCCCGCGTTCCTCGCACGGCTGGGCCGATGCGTGCGTGCGGCGTGAGCGAAGGCTTGCGTCCGGTTAACCTTTCCCGCATCTGGGTTTCAGTCAAAAGCGCATGACAAGCGCATAATCGGGTCCGTCATATTTGGAGATCAGGATGCGTTCATCCTCCACCGCCACCCGCCGCATGACCAGCGCCCTGTGCCTGGCAGCCGCGATGACGCTTTCGCTGGCGGCATGCAGCAAGGGCAATGAGGGCGGCAACGCCACGATTGCGATGAAGGATATGGAAGTGGTGGACGGCACCACGAGCGACGCCATGACCGACCTGGACGGTGTACGCACCGAGGGGACGGCGATGGCCCCGGTCGCAGCAAGCAACGCGACAGCGCCGCGAGCAGCGTCCGATAGCGACGCCAACAGCGCCGCCCCGGCGGAGCAGAGCGCGGAAGTCGTTTCAGACCAATAACGACCCCCGGTTCATCTCTCATACAGCGCGGTTCATCGACAAGCGGGGGCGGCATCAAACGCCCATGCTAAGCCGCACAACCCGCTACCCGAAGGGCAGCCGCCTCACCGGGTGCGGCCGCTCTGCCTTGTTTAAGGAAACGCGCATCGTGATCCGTTCCGCCCTCTGCCGGGTCGCCCTGACCGTCCTGCCATTAACCATGTTCGCAGCGCCCGCGAACGCCCAGCTTTTCTGGAATCCGCCCGATCTTTCGACGCCGCCGGTGACGGGTGCGGAGCCTGACCTGAAGCTGGGCCTGCCGGGCGCGACGCCGGAGGAGCTGCGCGCCGGGCTGGTGTGGAACCTGCGCGCCGCGCTCAACGTGGCGGCCCTGCAATGCGAGTTCGAGCCGACGCTGCTGACCCGCACGAATTACAATGCCATGATCGCGCATCATGACAGCGAACTGGCCAGCGCGCTGGAGACGCTCAACGGCTATTTCCAGCGGACCGTGGGCAAGGGCAAGGCCGGTCAGGCCGCGTCCGACCAATATGGCACGCGCATTTATTCCACCTATTCCACGGTGCAGGCGCAACGCGGCTTCTGCCAGATCGCCGGGTCGATCGGCCGGGATGCGATCTTCGCGAATCGCGGGCATCTTTATGAGGTCGCGCAGAAGCGCATGGGCGAGCTGAAAAAGTCGCTGATCCTGTCGGGCGAGCAATATTTCGGCACGCCGGGATACAGCTTCCGCGCCAGCCTGCCGCCGCTCGACGACAAATGCTGGAAAGTGAACAAGAAGAAGGGCGACCTTCTGCTGTCCAGTTGCAAGGCGCGGTGGGAAGCGGAAGCGCAGGCCGCCAAGCCAACGGGCTGACCGCTCATCAAGAGGTCCCATTGGCGATAGTCCCATTGCCGTCCGGGCAAGTTGGGCGCAATATCCACGCGCAGGCAGGCCGGCGATCATAGCCGGCCGCCCCCGGAGGATATGCCCATGCCCCATGCTTTCATCCGCACCGCAACGATCGCCCTGTTGCTGACCACCGCAAGCGCCGCGCCCGCGCAGCTTTCCGGCCTGGGGCAGTCGGGCCTGCTGGGCGCGATCCTGCCCAATGTCGCGTCGGTGGGCGCGAGCAATGCCGCCGGCGTGATCGGCTATTGCCTGAAGAATAAATTTCTGGGCGGCACCAATGCCAAGTCCGTGCTCGGCAAGCTGACCGGCCAGGGCGGCGTCAAATCTTCGGACGGCTATGCCAATGGGCAGAACGGCCTGTTGCAGATGGACGGCGGCTCCTCGCTCTCCCTGGGGAGCCTGAAAGCGAAGGCGAAGGCGAAGGTATGCGATGTCGTGCTGCAGCACGCGCAGTCGTTTCTTTAAGACAGAGCCGTTCGGGCTGAGCCTGTCGAAGCCCTGCACTTCTCTTCAAGAAAGGACAGCTCTTCGACAAGCTCAGGGCGAACGGAAGAAGGTGACATCTGTCGCCCTAACGGCACTCCACCGTCACATGCTCAAGCCCGGAAATGTCGGACAGCGCCGTGCGGACGGCCTGTGCGTCGCCGCCGGGAACGCTGAGGATCGCGGCATGCGCTTCGGGGCCGATGCGCCAGACGTGCAGGTCCGCGATGGTCGCGCCGGTGCGCTCCGCCTTGGCGCGGATCGCCTCCAACAGCGCGTCATCCGCCGTGTCGAGCAGCACCGCCGCCGAATCGCGCATCAGCATCACGGACCAGCGCGCGATCAGGATAGCGCCCGCAAGGCCGGTCACCGCGTCCAGCCAGACCCAACCCGTCATCCGCGCCGCCACCAGCGCGATGATCGCCATCGCCGATGTCACGGCGTCGGCCACCAGATGCAGATAGGCGGCGCGCAGATTATTGTCCTGACCCGCGACGCCGGGGGCATGATCATGGTTGTGGGCATGATTATGGTCATGCCCGTTCCCGTGATCATGATCGTGATGCGCGTGGCTGTGGCTGTGACCATGCCCCGGCCCGTGCACATGGCCGCCATCCTTCATCAGCAGCATGGCGCTGCCGACATTCACGACCAGGCCCAGGATGGCGACGATGATCGCCTCATCATAGCGCACGGTCAGCGGATAGATCAGGCGCAGGACCGCCTCCACCGCGATGCCGATGGCGGCGAGGCCAAGGATGATCGCCGAGGCGAAGGCCGCCAGATCCCCGACCTTGCCGGTGCCGAAGGTGAAGCGCGCATTATGGACGTGCCGCCGCGCATAGGCATAGGCGATGGCGGCCACCGCCAGCGCGCCCGCGTCAGTCGCCATGTGGAAGCCGTCAGCCAGCAGCGCCATCGACCCGGTGATCCATCCGGTGGCGATCTCCACAACCATCGCCAGCGCATTCAGGATCATCACGATCCAGGTGCGCCGGGCGTTCCGGTCATGCGCCGAACCCAGATAGGCATGCTCATAATAGTGCCGGGGATGGCCCTTGCCCTGCTGCGCCATATTATTTCCCGTACCGCCGGATGAGGGCCAATAATTCCTCGGACGCCGCCGCCCGTTCGCCATCCGGTATGCCCGGCGGGGCCACATGCTCGCGCACATGGCTTTCGATCAGTTCCTCCATCAGGCCGCCGACCGCGCCGCGCACCGACGCGACCAGTTGCAGGGTCGCCGAACAGTCGGCATCCCCCTGCAACTGCCGCTCGACGGCGGCGACCTGCCCCGCGATGCGGCGAACCCGGTCCAGCAACTTCTGCCGGTCTGCAACGATATGCGCCATAGCATACCCCCCTACCCTATATGAGCGCATTGCTCAAGCCTCTATCCCCGCCGGGCCTGCGCGGCTAACGAGGGGGCGTGAGCAACACCATTCCCTGCGATCTCGCCATTGTCGGCGGCGGACTGGCCGGCGGCCTGATCGCCCTCGCCTTCGCTGCGCGCAGGCCGGAGGCGCATGTCCTGCTGATCGAGGCCGGGCAGACGGTGGGCGGCAATCATGTCTGGTCCTTCTTTGACGGCGACGTCGCGACGTCTGACCGCTGGCTGGTCGATCCGCTGGTCGCGCATCGCTGGCCCGCCGGGCATGATGTGCGCTTCCCCGGCATGGCGCGGACGCTGACCGCCCCTTATAACAGCATCACATCCGAACGGTTCGACGCGCAACTGACCGCAGCGCTGGGCGACCGGATCATGCGGGGCATGACGGTGAGCGATGTCGGGCCGGGCAACGCCCTGCTGTCCGATGGGCGGATGGTTGTCGCCAAGGCCGTTGTCGATGCGCGGGGTGGCGGGGATTTGTCGGCGCTGTCCTGCGGCTGGCAGAAATTCGTGGGGCAGGAACTGCGCCTCGCTGTGCCGCATGGCCTGATCCGCCCGATCATTATGGACGCCACGGTGGAGCAGATTGACGGATACCGCTTCGTCTATGTGTTGCCGACCGGGCCGGACACGATCTTTGTCGAGGACACCTATTATAGCGATGATGCCGTGCTGGATGCCGAAGCCATTCGCGCCCGGATCGCCGCCTATGCCAAGACAAAGGGCTGGCGGGTCGAGGCGGTGGAGCGCGAGGAGACGGGCGTGCTGCCGGTGGTGATGGGCGGCGATTTCGGCCGTTTCTGGCCAACGGACGCGATAGCCGCGCGCGCCGGGGTCCGGGCCGGACTGTTCCACCCGACCACCGGCTATTCCCTGCCCGATGCCGTCGCCTTCGCCACCTGGCTGACGGAGGCGTGGCCGATGGATGGCGCCGCCCTCGCCACGGCAAGCCGCGCCCGCGCAAAGGCGCATTGGGC
Source organism: Sphingobium phenoxybenzoativorans (assembly GCF_001757355.1). GTDB lineage: Bacteria > Pseudomonadota > Alphaproteobacteria > Sphingomonadales > Sphingomonadaceae > Sphingobium > Sphingobium phenoxybenzoativorans. The sequence continues at coordinate 3,138 of NZ_MINO01000069.1, read as the reverse complement.
GAGGGGCGGATATTATCGCCTGCTCGACCGGATGCTGTTCCGCGCTGCGGTGCCAAGAGAGCGGTGGCGCATCTTCGCCCGCTTCTATGGCCTGTCCGAACCGCTGATCGGGCGCTTCTATGCCGGGCGCTCGACCGTATATGACCGGCTGCGCATCTTGTGCGGACGCCCCCCGGTGCCCATAAGGAGCGCCATGCGCGCGCTGACAGATAAGTCGATTACCGGCGGAACAAGGTCTTGACCAAAAAGGCGATCGTCATCGGCGCGGGCTTTGGCGGCCTTGCCCTGGCCATCCGCCTGCAGGCGGCGGGCGTCGAAACCACGCTGGTCGAGGCGCGCGACCGGCCGGGCGGGCGCGCCTATGTCTGGCACAGGGACGGGTTCACGTTCGACGCTGGCCCCACCGTCATCACCGATCCGCCCTGCCTTGCCGAGCTGTGGCGGCTGACCGGGCATGACATGGCCGACGATGTGAAGCTGATCCCGGTGTCGCCCTTCTACCGGCTCAACTGGCCGGACGGCACGAATTTCGACTATTCCAATGACGAAGTGGGCCTGCGCCGGGAGATCGGCAAGCTCGATCCCGCCGACATCGCCGGATATGAGCGGTTCATCGATTACAGCAAGGGCGTGTGCGAGGAGGGTTATCGCAAGCTCGGCTCCGTGCCCTTCCTCGACTTTGCGGCGATGGTGAAGGCGGGACCGGCCCTGGCCAAATATCAGGCGTGGCGGTCGGTCTATTCGATGGTCTCCAGCTTCGTGAAGAATGAGAAGCTGCGCGAGGCGCTATCCTTCCACACGCTGCTGGTCGGCGGCAACCCGATGAGCACCAGTTCGATCTACGCCCTTATCCACACGCTGGAGAAGGAGGGCGGCGTCTGGTTCGCGCAGGGCGGCACCAACCGGCTGGTCGCGGCGATGGCTACGCATTTCGAGCGGATCGGCGGCACATTGCGGCTGGGCGATCCGGTCGAGGAGATCGAGACGATCGGCGACCGCGCGACGGCGGTGCGGACCAAGGCGGGTTGGCGCGGCGAGGCGGACGCCGTCGCCAGCAATGCCGACCTGATGCACAGCTATGGCAAGCTGCTCAGCCATCATCCGCGCGGGCAGAAATATGCCGACAGCCTCAGCCGCAAGCGCTGGTCGCCCAGCCTGTTCGTCGTGCATTTCGGCATCAAGGGAAGCTGGCCGGGCATCCCCCACCATATGATCCTGTTCGGCCCGCGCTATGAAGGGTTGCTGACCGACATCTATCAGCATGGCGTGCTGGCCGGGGATTTCTCGCTCTATCTGCATCATCCGACCGTCACCGATCCAGCGATGGCGCCGGAGGGCTGCTCGACATTCTATGCGCTGGCGCCGGTGCCGCATATGGGCAAGCTGCCGATCGACTGGGACCGGGTCGGTCCGGGCTATGCCGAGCGTATATTGTCGGAGATCGAGCGGCGACTGATCCCCGACATTCGCGACCGCATCGTCACCCAGTTCCACTATGCCCCGCCGGACTTCGCCAGTGATCTGGGCGCGCATATGGGCAACGCCTTCAGCCTGGAGCCGCTGCTGACCCAGAGCGCCTTTTTCCGAGCGCATAATCGCGACGATGTGATCCCCAACCTCTATGTGGTGGGCGCAGGCACGCATCCGGGCGCGGGCATTCCGGGCGTGGTGGGCAGCGCGAAGGCGACGGCGACGCTGATGATGGAGGATCTGAGCCGATGACGAGATCCATGAGAAAGCCCCTCCCTGGAAGGGAGGGGGAAGGGGTGGGTGCGATTGCGCAGCAATCGCTGGCGCAGCCATTTTCGCAATCGTTGCTGGGCTCGCTCCGCTCGCCACCCACCCCCAACCCCTCCCTTGAAAGGGAGGGGCGCAGAATATGAAACGCCTGGCTGTCTATTGCGGGTCGGCGACCCCGGCCGATCCCATCTATATCGACTGCGCGCGGATGGTCGGGCGGACGCTGGCCGGGCGCGGCATCGGGCTTGTCTATGGCGGCGGGCGGCTGGGCCTGATGGGCGCGGTGGCCGACGCGGCGCTGGAGGCGGGCGGTGAGGTGATCGGCGTGATCCCAGAGGCGCTGGTCAACGCCGAGGTCGCGCATCGCGGCTGCACGGAACTGCATGTCGTGGCGAACATGCACCAGCGCAAACAGCTTTTCACCGACCTGTCGGACGGGTTCGTCACCATTCCGGGCGGCGTCGGCACGATGGACGAACTGTGGGAAGCCGTGAGCTGGTCGCAGCTTGGCTATCATGACAAGCCGGTGGGGCTGCTGAATGCCGGGGGATATTACGACCATCTGATCGCGTTCAACCGGCACATGATCGAAACCGGCTTCATCCGGGCGCAGCATGCCGGGATTTTGATCCACGCCGACAATTTCGACACGCTGCTGGAGCGGATGGCGGCCTATGAGCCGCATGACACCATCTTCCGCATGAAGGCAGCAAACCTGTAATCCCCCTCCCGCTTGCGGGAGGGGTCAGGGGAGGGCATGTCGGCAGAGTGAGCAAGATTTCAGTCCCTCCCCCAACCCCTCCCGCAAGCGGGAGGGGGGCTTTAGTAGCCCATGCCCGCGGCAGCATCGCGCGCGGATCGAAATCCTTCGCCATGGCGTCGAAGCTGTTCGACCCCGTGACGCGGGAGCGGGCGTGGCTGCTCTATGGCTGGTGCCGCGCCTGCGACGATCTCGCCGATGGCCAGGATCATGGCGGGGCGATGCGCGCGGTCGCGGACGCACAGGTGCGGCTGTCGACCATCCGCACCCTGACCGATGCAGCCCTGCGCGGGGAAGCGACCGGCAATCCGGCATTTGACGGCTTCGGCGTGGTCGCGGCCGAATGCCGCATCCCGCATCGCTTCGCCCATGACCTGATCGAAGGCTTCGCACTCGACGCGCGAGAATGGCGGCCGCGCACGCAGAACGACTTGCTGCAATATTGCTATCATGTCGCGGGGGCGGTCGGCCTGATGATGGCGGTGGTGATGGGCGTCGATCCGGCGGACGAGGCGACGCTGGACCGGGCATGCGACCTGGGCCTCGCCTTTCAGCTCGCCAATATCGCCCGCGACGTCAGCGAGGATGATGCGGCCGGGCGCTGTTACCTGCCGGTCGAATGGCTGGTCGAGATGGAC
>NZ_MINO01000068.1 GCF_001757355.1 Sphingobium phenoxybenzoativorans | reverse complement strand
CTGCGCCCGCGCCGACACGCCCGGCATGCGGTAACTCGCAATGGTGGCGATGCGCGGGCTGGCCGCCGCGACCACCTCGCCGCCTGCCTCGGCAATCGCCGCATCGAGAGTTTGCCGCAGGTCTGCCGCATCCTCCATCCACTCGAACGGCTCCTCCAGAGCGGCGGCCATGGCCAGCGCGGCGGGAAGATTCTCGGTGCCCGCCCGATAGCCCTGCTCCTGCCCGCCGGACGGATGTATCCGCGCCAGATTGCGGATCAGCAATGCGCCAATGCCCGGCGGCCCGCCGAATTTATGCGCGCTGATGGCGATCATGTCCGCATCCGGCAAGGGCAGCTTGCCCGCGCTCTGCGCGCAGTCGGCGAACAGATATCCGCCCGCCGTGCGGACAGCCGCGGCGATCCGCTCCAGCGGCAGGATAACGCCAGTCTCATTGTTGACATGCTGGATCGCGACAAGCGCGCCGGCCATATCCTCCTCTGGCAATAGCGGCTTGCCCCGTCCGTCCAGCGCCAGCCTTTCGCGCCCCGGCGTCACCCGCAACACCGCGTCATGCTCTATGGGGGAGGTCAGGATGCGCTCCGCATTGCTCCTGCCCAGCGCGATCGCAATCGCTTCGCTGGCGCCGGAGGTGAAGATCAGGCCGCCGTCCCAGTCCAGCGCAGCGCATATCCTCTTGCGCGCATCCTCCAGCGCGGCCCGCGCCGCCCGCCCGTCGGCATGGGGAGAGGAGGGATTGGCCCAGCGCCCGAAGGCGTCCGACATGGCGGTTATCGCGGCTTTGGAAACAGGCGTTGTCGCGGCGTGATCAAGGTAAAGCCGGTCGTCCAAGGGGCGTGCTACTCATTTTATTGCTAATTGGATGCTCACTTCTATATAGGCCACCAATCCAGCGCCACCATCGAAACTATGGGGGTCGCATCCACCGTTGCCAGCCAGGTGCCATGCCAGACGTTATTTTCCCCGGTCCCGAAGGTCGACTGGAGGGGCGCTTCAGCCCTCCGCCGCGCCCCCGCGCGCCCATCGCCATGATCCTGCACCCGCACCCGCAGGGCGGCGGCACGATGAACGACCGCATCACCCAGGCGCTCTACAAGACGTTCGTGAAGCGCGGCTTCGGCGTCCTGCGCTTCAACTTCCGCGGCGTCGGCCGCAGCCAGGGCACGTTCGACAATGGCATTGGCGAACTCAGCGATGCGGCGTCCGCGCTTGACTGGGTGCAGAGCTTCCACCCGGAGGCGCAGACGACATGGATCGCCGGCTTCTCCTTCGGCGCGTGGATCGGCATGCAGCTATTGATGCGCCGCCCGGAAGTGCGCGGCTTCATCTCCGTCGCGCCGCCTGCCAACATGTATGATTTCTCCTTCCTCGCGCCCTGCCCGGCGTCTGGCATCATCGTGCAGGGGACGTCGGACGAGGTGGTGACGGCTGGCGCGGTGCAGAAGCTGGTCGACAAGCTGCGCACGCAGAAAGGCATCACCATCCATCATGACGAGATTCGCGGCGCGAATCACTTTTTCGAGCATGAGCTGGATCAGCTCATGAAGTCGGTCGACAATTATCTCGACATGCGCCTGTCGCCGGATTCGCCCATTCGCTGAGCTGGCCACAACATCCGTTCGTGCTGAGCCTGTCGAAGCACTGTCCTTTCCTTTTCCGAAGGAGAGAAGCGCAGCCCTTCGACAAGCTCAGGACGAACGGTATATATATGCCGCCTCAGCCCATCGGCACGGCCCAGATGGCGACATTGCCGAACATCACCAGGCCCGCGATCACCATCAATATGCCGCGCTTGCGGTCGATCTTCTTTACCAGAAGATAGGTGCCGCCGCCGGTCAGCGCCACGCCGGCCAGCATCAGAAGGGACAGGATGGTTCCAGACATGGCCTCGCCATAGGGCGGGCTTTGTCCGGTGGCAATTGTGTGACAGCGCGCCTAGATAGGCGCCATTCGAATCACCGCATCGTTGAAGGGTCCGCAACAGGGTGAAAATCGCCATCGCCTCCGATCATGCAGCCATCGAGCTGAAAGCCCTGCTGACCGGCTGGTTGCGGGAGGAAGGGCATGAGGTCGACGACCTTGGCCCCGCCACCGACGCGCGGGTCGACTATCCCGATTTCGGCTACAAGCTGGCCCAGGCGGTCGCGAGCGGCGCGGCCGAGCGCGGCATTGCGCTGTGCGGGTCCGGCATTGGCATTTCCATCGCGGTCAACCGCAATCCAGCCTGCCGCGCGGCGCTGGTCTCCGAGCCGCTCTCCGCCGCCCTTGCGCGCGAACATAACAACGCCAACGTGATCGCCATGGGCGCCCGCCTGACCGGGCCGGACATGGCGAAAGCCTGCGTCTCTGCATTCCTCACCACCGATTTCGCCGGCGGGCGCCATGAGGGCCGCGTCGACAAACTCTCCCAGCCAGCGCTTTGAAAGGATCCACTCCATGAGCAGCAGCCCAGCCCTTTCCGCCGCCAATGACATCCGTCCCGACGGCTTCTTCACCCGCTCGCTTGCGGAGGTCGATCCCGCCGTCGCCGCCGGCGTCGCCCATGAGCTGAAGCGCGAAAAGACGCAGATCGAGCTGATCGCGTCGGAGAATATCGTGTCGAAGGCGGTGCTGGAGGCGCAGGGCAGCGTCTTTACCAACAAATATGCGGAAGGCTATCCGGGCAAGCGCTACTATCAGGGCTGCGCCCCCTCCGACGAGGTGGAGCAGCTCGCCATCGACCGCGCCAAGCAGTTGTTCAACTGCGGCTTCGTCAACGTCCAGCCGCATTCGGGCGCGCAGGCGAATGGCGGCGTCATGCTGGCGCTGGTGAAGCCCGGCGAGACGATCATGGGCCTCAGCCTGGACGCAGGCGGCCACCTGACCCACGGGTCGAAGCCCAGCATGTCCGGCAAATGGTTCAACGCCGTGCAATATGGCGTGCGCGAGGACACGCATGTCATCGATTATGACGAGGTCGAGAAGATCGCCGTCGACAGCCAGCCCAAGCTGATCATCGCGGGCGGTTCCGCCTATCCGCGCCACATCGACTTCGCCCGCTTCCGCGCCATTGCGGACAAGGTCGGCGCGCTGCTGATGGTCGACATGGCGCATTTCGCGGGTCTGGTCGCGGGCGGCGCGCACCCGACGCCCTTCGGCCACGCCCATGTCGTCACCACCACCACGCACAAGACGCTGCGCGGCCCGCGCGGCGGCATGATCATGACCGATGACGAGGCGATCGCGAAGAAGATCAACTCGGCCATCTTCCCCGGCCTTCAGGGCGGCCCGCTGATGCATGTCATCGCCGCCAAGGCCGTGGCCTTCGGCGAGGCGCTGCGCCCTGAGTTCAAGACCTACGCCCATGCCATCGTCGCCAATGCGAAGGCGCTGGCCAGCAAGCTGGAGGAGCGCGGGCTTGCCGTGGTTTCCGGCGGGACGGACACCCACCTCGCCCTCATCGACCTGCGCCCCTATGGCATCAGCGGAAAGGATGCGGACGAGGCGCTGGAGCGCAGCTTCATCACCTGCAACAAGAATGGCGTGCCGGGCGACCCCCTGCCCCCGACCAAGACCAGCGGCATCCGCGTCGGCTCTCCGGCGGGCACCACGCGCGGCTTCGGCATCGCGGAGTTCCAGGCGATCGGCGACATGATCGCCGACGTCCTCGCCGCCCTGCGCGACAAGGGCGAGGCGGGCGATCCGGCGGTTGAGGCCAATGTGCGCGAGCGCGTGGCGGCGCTTTGCGCCCGCTTCCCGATTTACGAGGGGTAAAACAAGAGAGCCGACCAGTTTTCTCTTTCCCCGTTCGTCCAGAGTAGCCATTGAGCGAAGACGAAATGGCGTATCGAAGGACCCTTCGATACGGGTCTTCGACAAGCTCAGCCCCTACTCAGGGCGAACGGTATTGGAACAACGATGCGTTGCCCCTTCTGCGCCCATGAAGACAGCCAGGTGAAGGACAGCCGTCCCACCGACGATGGCGCGGCCATCCGACGCCGCCGTCAGTGCGAGGCGTGCGGCGCGCGCTTCACCACCTTCGAACGCATCCAGCTCCGCGACATGTGGGTGGTGAAAAGCGAAGGGCGGCGAGAATCCTTCGACCGGGACAAGCTTGCCCGCTCCATCGGCATCGCCTGCCGCAAGCGGCCGATCGACCCGCAGCGCATGGAAAAGCTGATCTCCGGCATCCAGCGCCGCCTGGAAACCAGCGGCGACAATGAAGTCCCCGCCCAGCGCATCGGCGAAATGGTGATGGAGGGCCTGAAGGGCCTGGACAGCGTTGCCTATATAAGATTTGCTAGTGTTTACAAAGACTTCGGGGAAGCGAAGGATTTTGAGGACTTCGCCAGCACGGTGAAGGAGGTTGGGGGTGAGTGATTCAGGTAGGGTCCAATTCGGTTCTTCCAACCTCCGTTCGTCCTGAGTAGCGGCTGAGCGAAGCCGAAGACGCGTATCGAAGGACCCCAGGTGAGCTTTCACGCCTATATTCTACATTGCTCGGACGGCAGCTATTATGCGGGGCATACCGACGCATTGGAAAGCCGCATTGCGCAGCACGAGCGTGGTGAGATCGAGGGTTACACCGCCACCCGCCTTCCCGTGAAGCTGGCTTGGTCACAGGATTTTAGTTCGAGGGACGAAGCGCTCTCGGCTGAACGCCAGATAAAAGGCTGGTCGCGTAAAAAGAAAGAGGCTTTGATTGCGGGCGATTGGGACGCCGTAAAATCATTGGCGCGCAAATCCTTCGATACGGGCCTTCGCCAAGCTCAGTCCCTACTCAGGACGAACGGTTTTGACGAAGATGCGGAAATAGCTTTGCCTACAGCCGCCCCCTCCCCCATCATCGTCCTCGTCCGCCCCCAGCTTGGCGAGAATATCGGCAAGGCCGCGCGGGCGATGCTGAACTTCGGGCTTACCGAAATGCGGCTCGTTTCCCCGCGTGACGGATGGCCCAATCCCGACGCTGGTCCCGCCGCATCGGGCGCGGACGTCGTGCTGGAAAAGGCGCAGGTCTTTGCCTCACTGGCGGAGGCGGTCGCCGATTGCCCGCATGTCTATGCCACCACCGTACGCAAGCGGGGCGTGACCAAGCCGGTCGTGACGCCGGAGGAAGCCGCGCGCGAGATCCACAGCGCGCAGGGCCGCAGCGCCATCGTCTTTGGCCCGGAGCGGTCGGGGCTGGAGACCGACGATGTGGCCCTTGCCCGCAAGATACTGACGGTGCCGATCAACCCGGAATTCGGATCGCTCAATCTGGCCCAGGCGGTGATCCTGTGCGCCTATGAATGGTCGAAGGGGCAAACCCTTGCCTCGCCCACGATCAGCGACCTTGGCGTTCCCGCGCCGCAGGAGGAACTGGACGGCATGATCGCCCAGCTTGAGGCGATGCTGGACAAGGCCGGCTATTTCTATCCGCCGGACCGCACGCCCGCCACGAAGCGCACCTTGCGCGGCGTATTGACCAAGCCGGGCTGGAACAGCCTGGAGGTGCGGACCCTGCGCGGCGTTTGGTCCACCCTGGCGAACCCGCGGGAGCGGTAGGGAGCGCAGGCGTCCATCCCGCCTGGATCACTCCCCGCCCGTTCGCTTCGAGCTTGTCGAGAACCGAACGGAGGATGGAAGGCTTCCCGCCGACATCACCCCTTCAGCCGGTCGAACTCCGCCATCTCATAGGCGATCGACGCCTCGACCAGCCGGTCCCATATGTCGCGGATCGCGTCCGCGGGCAGCGCCAGCCGCTCCGCCTCCGCCCCGGCATTGGCGATCACCTGCGCCTTGCGCGGTTCGTCGCGCACATGGCCGCGTTCGGGTTTGATGCGGGCGGCGGCGCGCATATAGGCGAAGCGCTCGGCAAACAGCGCGACCAGCCGCATATCTACGCTGTCCACGCCGGCGCGGACATCGCGCATCGTCTGGCAGGCGTCAGGGCCGGGGACTTCAGAACCGGGAATATCGCTCATGCGCCCGCTCCTATGGCCTTGCCCGCCCGCTGTCGAGAGGGCCCGGCCAGACTCGACCCCGGACTTGACATGCCCGCCCGTCCCCGCCATAGGCCCGCCTTCGCAATTGGCCCCGCACCCCGGTGAAGCGGTGGCCCTTTCCGGCATGGCCCGGACAAGAGCGAAATACCGGGATCGATACCGCCTCTTTCATGGGGCGGATGACGTTGTAGCAATTGTAAGGACTATAGACATGTCGAAGCGCCAGAGCGCCAAGTATAAACTCGACCGCCGCATGGGCGAGAATATCTGGGGCCGCCCCAAATCGCCCGTCAACAAGCGCGAATATGGCCCCGGCCAGCACGGTCAGCGCCGCAAGGGCAAGATGTCCGACTATGGCATCCAGCTCCGCGCCAAGCAGAAGCTGAAGGGCTATTACGGCGACATCACCGAGAAGCAGTTCAAGAAGTCCTATGTCGAGGCGTCGCGCATGAAGGGCGACACCGGCCAGAACATGATCGGCCTGCTGGAGCGCCGCCTGGATGCGGTCGTCTATCGCGCCAAGTTCGCGCCGACCATCTTCTCCGCCCGTCAGATCGTATCGCACGGCCACATCTATGTGAACGGCGTGAAGTGCAACATCGCCAGCCGCCTGGTGAAGCCGGGTGACGAAATCACGCTGGGCAAGAAGGCGCAGGAAATGGCGCTGGTCATGGAAGCCCAGGGCCTCGCCGAGCGCGACATCCCCGACTATGTGGCGCCGGACGGCAACGCCAAGATCACCTATACCCGCGTTCCGACGCTGGACGAGGTGCCCTATCCGGTGAAGATGGAACCGAACCTGGTCGTCGAATTCTATTCGCGCTGATCGGTCCAAACCGAGGGCAAACATTCGAAAGGGCGGTCCACCGGGCCGCCCTTTTTCATTTCCCCGGCGTGGCGGCAGCGAGGAAAGCGCTTATCTTGCCAAGCATGTCCGCCCGCGCGATGCTGTCGCCCAGGGCATGGTCAAGGCCGTCATAGGTGATCAGCGTCACCGGCTTGCCCGCCTTTTTCAACCTCTCCTCCATCAGTCGCGACTGGCCGATGCCGACGTTGCGATCCATCGTCCCGTGAAAGATCAGGACGGGAGCCTTGATCCGCTCGGCATGGCGCGCCGGCGATCCCTCGTCGATATGGGGGCCATCGCCGATGAAGCGGCTGACGCTGCGGAAATTGGTCCAGTTCCGCCATTCTTCCTTCAACCTGTTGAAATCCGTCACCGGAGCGATTGCGATCACTGCCTTGAACAAGTCCGGGTAGGTCACCGCCGATTGCAGAGCGGCATAGCCGCCATAGGACCAGCCAAGCACAGATAGTTTCGCCGGGTCGGCTATCCCCTCGGAAATCAGCCACCGGCCCGCATCGCTCACATCACCGATGGCCGTTCTCCATCCCCGGATGCCATTCTGCTGGAACCAGGCGTCGCCATAGCCGGCCGACCCGCGGAAATTGGGTTGCAGGACGGCGTAGCCCTGGCTCACAAGATATTGGGTCAGCCAGTCAAACCCCCATTCGTCGCGGGCGCTGGGGCCGCCATGAGGCAGCACTATGGCGGGCAGCCCCTTCTGCGCGCCAGCGGCGGGCAGGGTCAGATATGCCGGCACCATGGTCCCGTCCGCGGCTTTATATGTAATCGCCCGGACCGTGGCCAAGGGAATGCCTGACAGGTCGCCCCGCTCAGGCATGAGGAGGTCGAGCGTGCCCGTCGCCTTGTCGAACAGATAATATTGTCCCGGATCGATATCGCTGCCTGCCCATATGAGCAGGCGCTTTTCATCCTGACTGGCGTCAAGAAAACGGATGAGCGGCTGGTTCGGCAACGCCTTGGCGAGACCTTTCGCCAGTTTTTCCAGAGCGGGATCAAAATAATAGGCTTCGCTCCGGTCCGTGACGAAGCGGACGCCCACAACGCGCCGTTCCCGCCCTACCGTCACGAAACCGTCCACATCCACACCGGGATGCGCGAAGATCAGTTGTTCCACACCCGCGCCGTCCAGCGTTTTCGTCCAGGCGGCAAACCGCCCGTCCTTCCGCCGCAAGCCATAGGCGAGATCGGCCTTCGGATCGACGAAATGCGGCGTAAATCCATTCTGGTCGGCGTCAACCTCGCCCAGCGGTTCCCAGTTGCGGCTGCCCTTTCGCCTAAAGAGATAGCGCAAAGATCCATCGTCCGTTTGCTGTTCTTTGGCCACCGCCATGATCCGAACGGAGCCGGCACCGTCAGCCAGGTAAATTCTGCCGGTAGTCCGGGGGGTCTCGACGATGCGCGCATTACCCGTTGCCGTATCAAGATTGTCAACGCCCAGGCCGTCGCGGGTCTGTGCGCCCCGCGTGCCCAGCGATGACTCAGGCACGTAGCGTCGCATCATCAGCACATGGCCATCCTGTCCCGGCGACATATCAATGACGTCGCCGCCAAAGAGCGAATAGTTGAGCGCATCGCCAAATCCGCGCGGCGTCTCGATCATCTTCATGTTCGCGCCGTCCCGGTCGATGGCGATATAGCGGGATGCGGTCGCCAGTTCCCCTACGTCGAGCATCATTACGGCGTAGACTTTGCAGAGCAGCCGCTGATTGCTGGACCAGGCGCAGCTAACGATCCTCTCCGGCTTGCCTTCGGAGGCCAATATGCGCTTGAGATCAAGTTGCTTGCCGGTATTGAGGTCGGCCACGAAAACGGCAGACCCGCGTGGGCCAAGCGGACCGACGATGGCAAGCCAGCCGCCATCGGGCGAGATGCTGGCATCCAGTACCGCCTGTCGCGCGCCAAACCGGGCAGCCGGACCAAGCTCCGCTTTCGCCGGCAGGGCCATGATTGCCGAAGCCAGCATGAAAATCGCGGCCAGCATCATCCGCGCGATCGCGCGCCGCTCATATCGCCAGACCCCCACGCCGTTCATCCCCCAAATAACCCCGATTTTGGATGGGTCAGCCCCGGCTGGCAGGCAAGTGGAGATGAACCCTTATTGGATATATCGACCCCGTTCCGGCGCGGGTCCGCTCCTTCCGGCAGTCGTCCTTTTCTTTGGACATTTATTTGCCCAGACCCAGCGACGCCCTCAGAAATTCGTCGCTCTGCCTGAGCATGTCGGTTCTGGCGGCAGAGTCGAAAAGCTGATGGTCGCGTTTGGAATAGACGACCAGGCGGCCTGTTTTCCCCGCATCGCGCAAACGATCCGCCATCAGGCGCGACTGGGCGATGTTGACGTTGATGTCCTGATCCCCATGAAACATCAGGACGGGCGCCTTGATCTTGCTGGCGTTCAGCGCGGGGGACCCTTCGCGGACATGCGGGCCATTGCCGATGAATTGATCGACCTGCAGAAAATTCGAGAAATATCTCGACTGGTCTCTCAATCCGGGAAGGTCGGTGACTGGCGCAATGGCGACGATCGCCTTGAACAGATCAGGATCGAGCACCGCCGATTGAAGCGCGGCATAGCCGCCATAAGACCAGCCTATAATCGCCAGCTTTGCCGGATCGGCTATCCCCTGGGATACCAGCCAGCGGCCCCCGTCATTGACATCGCTGATCGCGGTCCGCCAGGATTGAAACCCATTCTTCTCGAACCATGCCTCGCCATAGCCGGCCGAACCGCGAAAATTGGGCTGAAGAACCGCATAGCCGCGCGCGACAAAAAATTGCACCAGCCAGTCGAAGCCCCATTCATCGCGGGCGCCGGGGCCGCCATGCGGCATAACGATCGCGGGAATCCGTTTGCCTTCCGATCCCGGCGGCATCGAGAGATAGCCAGGAATTTGTGTGCCGTCAGCCGCCCGGTAACTGACCGGCTTCATGACCGCGAGCGGCTTATTTTCAAGCTGCGGACGCGCCAGCAATATCTCGGACAGCGTTTTCTTGTCGCGATCGAACACATAATATCTGCCTGGGTCGACATCGCTGCCTGCCCACAGCAGCAGCTTGCGCTCATCCACACTCGAATCCACGAAATTGACGAGCGGCGTATGAGGCAGGGCTTTTGACAGGGACGCGGAAAGGCTCTTGAGCGCGGGATCAAAATAGATGGCCATCCGCTTTTCGGTAGCAAATGTCGCGCCAACGACCCGGCGTTCCCGGCCAATGCGGATGAAGCCGTCCACATCAACCTGGGGGTGGGCGAATACCAGCTCCTTCTTGGCCGATCCATCAAGCGCTATGCGGTACGCGCCCTGGCGTCCATTCGCGTCATCAAAGCCGTATACGACGTCCAAGTCCGGATCGACTGCAACAGGATCAAACCCACGCTCTGTCGACACGTCCCGACTGGACAAATCCTGCCAGACCTCTGACCCCTTCGTACGGTAGGAATATTTGATGATATTTCCCGCATATCCATATCCGGAGGCGGGGGGCATGATCCCCATGATCCGGATTTTACCGCGGCCATCGGAGATATATTCAACCGCTGTCCTCTTGGGGGACTCGGCATGGCGTACGGTCAGGTTCAGCGTATTGACCAGATCGACGCCAAGACCGTCCTTGGAATTGGCGAGCTTTGTGCCGATCTGCACCTCCGGGACATAAACGCGCGAAACAAAGACGGCGCCATCCTGTCCGCTCAGGTCGATCACTTGCCCGCCATATTGCGCATATCCCGTCGTTCGCATGTTGCTGCGATTGCTCACGACCTTCATATTGCCGCCATTGTCATCGATGGCGAAAAGGCGGGAATAGCCCAGGATTCCAGCCTCGGAATCGACCAGCATCCTGACATTGCAGAGCAAACGGCTGTTGGACACCCAGTCGCACCGTGACAGTTTTTCGGGATTGCCGTCCGTGCCGGTAACGCGAAAGGGCTGCGCGCCACCCAAGACATTGGCGACAAACAGGGAGGCCCCCTGCCCTGCTGCGGGCGAAATGAAGGCGACTTTCGCGCCGTCGGGCGAAAGGCTGATCTGTTCGATATTTTCACGGGCGCCGAACAGGGCGGCATCGTCCCCCTGCGGCGCTGTATTTTCCTGCGCCAAGACCCCTGACTGCCCCAGTACCCCCAAGGCCGCGCAGCCTGCCAACCAAAGTCGCATGGTGTCCCCCTCTCAATATCGAAATTGGCTGCATCGCGGCTTGTATCCTTACAAGGACAAACGAACCCTTATTGGATATATCGATCCTGTTCCGGCGCAGGTCCGCCCCTCCTTGCCCTGCTTCGCCGCCGGTGGCATTCCTGCGCCATCCAAAAATCAAAAGAGGATCCTCCCCGACATGCGTATTTCCTCTCTGGTGCTGGCTTCCGCCGCGTCGCTCCTCGCCCTTTCCGCTTGCGCCACGACGCAGGGCAGCGGCTCGGCGGCTTCGGCATCGGCAGCCCCCGCAGCGCCCGCGCCAGCCCCCGCCGACATCGCGCCCTCCATCGACACGATGAAGCGTCTGGTGCAGGCGCTCTCGTCCGACGCCTTTGAAGGCCGCGCGCCGGGCACGCCGGGCGAGGAAAAGACCCTTGCCTTGCTCTCTGACGAGTTCGGCAAGCTTGGCCTGAAGCCCGGCAACAGGGGAAGCTGGTTCCAGGACGTGCCCTTGGTCGAGATCACCGCCAAGAATGTCTCTCCGCTGACCTTCACCGGCGGCAAGGGCAAGGTCAGCGCCGCCTATGGCCCGGAGATGGTCGTCGGCACCTATCGCGTGACGCCCAAGGTCGACATCAAGGACAGCCCCGTCATTTTCGTGGGTTACGGCATCAATGCGCCCGAAAAGGGGTGGAACGACTATGCCGGTCTCGATGTGAAGGGAAAGACGGTCATCATTCTGGTGAACGACCCGGATTATGAGAATCCGACGCTGGACGGCCCCTTCAACGGCCGGGCAATGACCTATTATGGCCGCTGGACCTACAAGTTTGAGGAAGCCGCGCGGCAGGGCGCAGCAGCCGCGATCATCGTCCATGACACCGTGCCCGCCGCCTATGGATGGAATGTCGTCCAGTCGAGCTGGACCGGATCGCAGCAGGTGGCCGACAATCCCAACGGCAATATGGACCAGGCGTCGGCCGTCGGCTGGATACAGAAGGACAAGGCGGCCGCCTTGCTGAAAAGCGGCGGGCTTGACCTCACCGCCCTGACCGCCGCCGCCAAGCAACCGGGCTTCAAGGCCGTGCCGCTGAAAGGCCTGAAGGCGTCGCTCTCCTTCGAAAACGCCCTGCGCAAGCATATGTCGAAGAATGTCGTCGCCCTGCTGCCCGGCAAGACGCGGCCGGACGAATATGTGCTCTATACCGGCCATTGGGACCATCTGGGCCATTGCGAGAAGGCCCCGGACGGCGACGATATCTGCAACGGGGCGGTCGACAATGCGACCGGCACCGCAGCCCTCGTCGCGCTGGCGGAGGCCAATGTGAAGGCGGGACCGACCGATCGCAGCCAGATATTCGTGGCGGTGACGGGCGAGGAATCCGGCCTGCTTGGTTCGCAATATTATGGCGAGCATCCGGTCTTTCCGCTCGGCAAGACGGTCGGCGGCGTCAATATGGACGCGCTCAGCATGGCTGGCCCGGCGCATAATGTGATCGTCGTGGGCAAGGGCAAGTCAGACCTGGACGCCTATCTCGACCGCGCGCTGACCGCGCAGGGCCGCGTGGCGACGATGGAGCCGACCCCGGAAAAAGGCTTCTATTACCGCTCCGACCATTTCAGCCTGGCCAAGCAGGGCGTGCCGATGCTCTATTTCGAGGGCGGCGACGATCTGGTGACGGGCGGCAAAGCGGCGGGGGAAGCCGCCGCGAAGGATTATGAGGAACATCGCTATCACGGGCCGAAGGACGAATATGATCCGGCCTGGGACTGGACCGGCGTCGCCGCCGACCTGAAGCTCTATTATACCGTCGGGCGGGACCTGGCGAATACGGCGGACTGGCCGAACTGGAAGGAAGGCGACGAATTCCGCGGCATTCGCGACAAGAGCAGGGCGGCCGCGCAATAGCGGCACATGCGCCATGCCCGTGGCCGGGGGGTCATTCCCCGGCGCGGGTATAGCTCCAGTTCTTGACCTGACTGCCGTCAGCGAGAGAGATTTCCGCCATCAGCCTGTCGCCCTCCCGCCAGTAACGGATGCGCTGTGGATAATCGTGGCGGCTGTTCTGGAAGATGATCGACCGCTCGTCCTGATCGACCATGGGGAAGGCGACCGCCGCCTTCCCCTCCGGCATGGCGTAGAAGGTCAACATGCCGTTCGCGCCGCGCACAATGCGCATCGCCTCCCAGGAGGAAAGCGTTTCGCCCTTCCCCGCCCGTCCGCCGCCCAGCATCAGGCCCGCGCGCGGCGGCGTCCAATATTCCTCGACCCATTCGTCGCCCTGCGCACCGGTCCATCCCCCGGCGATCCAGGCAGGAAGCGCGCTCGCCGTTTCCTGCGCGCCAGCGCTGGAGATTACCAGCAGGGCGGGCAGGATTGCCCCTCCAGCGATCCGTCCGGCAAAGCGCATGCGCACCCCTCCCCTGAAATATCGATCAGGGAGTTTCCCGCTTTTCCGGCTGTCCCGCAAGCGCGGATCGTGTAGAGAGCGGCCGCGTTCCCCGCCTATGGCGAACGGCCGGACCATCGCGAACGACCGGAGTTGCTCATGACTTTCCGCATGCCCGCCGAATGGGCACTCCATGACTGGGTATGGATCGGCTTTCCCAGCAACGCCGCCGAATGGCCGGACGGCTTTGCCGGGGCGCAGCGGGAAATCGCCGCCTTCGCCGATGCCGTCCATGCCGACGGCCGGGGGGAGCAGGTGCGCCTTGTCGCGGCGGATGAAGCCAATGCCGATATCGCCAAGTCGCTGGTCGGCCCAAGCATCGTCGTCCAGACCGAAAAGCATGGCGACATCTGGCTGCGCGACACCGGGCCGATCTGCGTCGCCAATGGCGCGGCGCGAGCGCTGGTCGATTTCGATTTCAACGGCTGGGGCGGCAAATATGAGATGCCGGGGGATGAGGATATCGGCGCGCGCCTGGCCGCCCAGTCCGACCTTTCCGTCTTGCGGCAGGAATGGATATTCGAGGGCGGCGCGGTCGATACGGACGGCACTGGCCTGTTCGTGACGACCGAGCAATGCCTGCTCAACCCGAACCGGAACCCCGCGCTGGACCGGTGCAAGATCGAGACGCTGCTCGCGGGCAGCCTTGGCCTGTCCGACATGCTCTGGCTGGGCGAGGGCCTGATGAACGACCATACCGATGGTCATGTCGACAATCTCGCCCGCTTCGTGGCGCCCGGCGTGCTTGGCATTCCGGAAGCAACCACCGCCGATGACCCCAATGCCGCCATCTATGCCGACGCGCGCGACCGGGCGAAGGCGCATGGCGTGGAGGTCGCCTCCATCCCCTCCCCCGGCCGGGTCGAGATGGACGGAGAGGCTATTCCCGCCAGCTATATGAATTTCTATGTCGGCAACGCCGCCGTCATCGTCCCCATCTATGGCCGCCCGAACGATCAGGCTGCGCTCGACGCGCTCCGCCCCTTCTTCCCCGGCCGGGATATTGTCGGGCTGCGCAGCGACGCCATATTGACCGGCGGCGGCAGCTTCCACTGCTCCAGCCAGCAAATGCCATCAGCAGGAACGCCATGACCAAGGTAACTGTCGCCGCCCTCCAGCTTCCTTTCTCGGACGACGCCGCCGATAATATCGCGCTTGTCGACTCCCATGTCCGCAAGGCGGCGGCGCGGGGGGCAAAGATCATCCTGCCGCCCGAACTGTTCGAGGGGCCTTATTTCTGCAAGGTCGAGGATGAGGCTTTGTTCGCCACCGCCCATCCGCTGGAGAGCCATCCGGCCGTTACCGCCATGCGGGCCGCGGCCAAGGATCTGGGCGTCTATATCCCGACCAGCTTTTTCGAGCGCGACGGCCAGCATTATTACAACTCCCTCGCCATGATCGACGACCAGGGCGAGATTATGGGGGTCTACCGCAAGAGCCACATTCCCGATGGGCCGGGATATGAGGAGAAATATTATTTCCGCCCCGGCAATACGGGGTTCAAGGTGTGGGAGACGCGCTACGGCACGATCGGCGTCGGCATCTGCTGGGACCAATGGTATCCGGAAACCGCCCGCGTCATGGCCCTGATGGGGGCGGAGATGCTGTTCTATCCCACCGCCATCGGGTCAGAGCCTTATGATGCGGACCTCGACACCAGCCGCATGTGGCGGCGGGCGATGATCGGCCATGCCGTCAGCAACTGCATGCCGGTGATCGCCGCCAACCGCATCGGCGAGGAGGATGGGCCGCAGGGACCGCAGCGCTTCTACGGCCACAGCTTCATCACCGACGAATGGGGCGATTTCGTCAGCGAGGCGGATGCGAAGGATCATGGCGCGCTGATCGCGACGCTGGACTTGGAACGCGCCCGCAAGCACCGCGCGGGCATGGGCTTCTTCCGCGACCGGCGGCCGGAACTGTACGGCCGGATTGCGCAGGATATTTGACGCCTGTCGCGCCCCGGCGATCGGGTCTGGAAAGAATTTCCTGTTCGGGCGGAGGCGTGCTCCTGCGAAAGCAGGAGCCCAGACCTGACCTCCGAACTGGGCTCCTGCTTTCGCAGGAGCACGCTGTTTCTCCAGCCGATCAGAACAATCCTACCCCACCAACTCCAGCGCCCGCGCGAACACCGCCTCGAACATCGGCGCGGTCAGTCGCCCTGTGTTCGTATTGTAGCGCGAGCAGTGATAGCTATCGATCAGCATCCGCCCGTCCGGCATGCGATGTTCGGCCAGATGCGCGAAGCGGCATTTGGGCAGCCGCCCACCCAGCACCTTCACCGCGGACTGATGCGCGATCTGGCCCAGCGCGATAAATATCCGCGCATTGGGCAGCGCCTTCACGGCGTCGTTCAGGAACGGGCGGCAATTGCGCACCTCCTCCGGCGTCGGTTTGTTCTGCGGCGGGAGGCATTTCACCGAATTGACGATGATGATGTCCCGCAGGGCCAGGCCATCATCCACCCGCGCGTCATAGCTGCCGCTGGACAGCCCGTATTTCGACAGGGTCGCGAACAGCAGGTCGCCCGCATAATCCCCGGTGAAGGGCCGTCCGGTCCGGTTCGCGCCATGCTTGCCCGGCGCAAGGCCAACGATGGCGATCCGCGCCTCCGGGTCGCCAAAGGCCGGGACAGGCGCATTCCACCAATCGGGAAACTCGGCCCGGCACGCATGGCGATAGGCGACCAGCCGTTCGCATCGCGGGCAGTCATGCGGCGGTTCAGTGGTCGGCAACGGACTTTCCATAAGCATGGCGAGGCGATAGGCGCTCGGACGTGACCCGCGCAAGATACGCCCTCGCCCTCGGCTCCAATCGCCCCCTGTCGGCCAGCCTGCCGCCCCGCGCGCTGGCGGCGGCGGCGGCGCAGGCGCTCGGCCAGCCGCCGCTGCGCCTGATTGCGATCTCCCCGCTCATGACCTCCCGGCCGCTGGGGCCTTCCCAGCGTCTCTATATCAACGCCGCGGCGATCGTGGAGGCGGACCTTCCGCCGCCTGCGCTGCTGGCCCATCTCAAGGTGCTCGAGCGGCGTTTCGGCCGCCGCGGGGGACGCCGCTGGGGCGCGCGCACGCTCGATCTCGACATCATTCTGTGGTCCGGCGGCGCGTGGGCGAGCCGGACGCTTCAGGTGCCCCACCGCGCCTTTCGGGAACGGCGCTTCGTCCTCGCCCCCCTCGCCCAAATCGCTCCGGCATGGCGCGATCCGGCCACCGGCCTTACGATCCGGCACATTCTTGCGCGCACAAGCCGGTCAAAGCCGGTTGACCGCACCGGCAAGCGTCTCTAGGTGCCCATTACCGCATCGCCCGGCGCAACCCGGCGCACGTGGGCCCTTAGCTCAGTCGGTAGAGCAACTGACTTTTAATCAGTAGGTCGCTGGTTCGAATCCAGCAGGGCTCACCACTATTCCCGCACGCGGATTCCGGTGAAGCTGGCTTCATTCTATCGTCGGTTCGCTTTCGGATACGGACAGATTCGTCAACGCCATTTCCGTCGCCGATAGCCTGTCGCCCTGGGACAGCGCCGTTGCGCCTTCGGAAGATTCGCATATGCGGCTCGCGCCGTTCCCCATCCGGAAATTGACATAGGTTCGTATGGTAACGTGGATATCGCCAGCGCTATCGCCGGGCGGATGATAGCGGCGCGGCACGGATTGCACAGACGTCACCGTGCCAAATTCGCCGCGCTTCATGCACGGCGCCGGCGCAGGCCCGCCATTATCCGCCGCTCCGCAAGCGCTCAGCAAGAGAAACGCGACACACCAGACTTTCTGAACCATCAAAGACATGCCCGCCCAAGCCAGCGGCCGGAGCTTCCGTCGCCCTGCCGCCCATAACCCCCGCCCATATCGCGGCCCCGCCCCCTTAGCTGGACCATGATTATGAAAAGATTAGCCGCGCGTCCGGTGTTTGATCGAAAATGGAAGGATTATGCGGGCCGCTTTCCGTCCGCCGCGACTTTTGGGCAAGATGTGCCGGACGCCATGGAGATCACGATTAACAGAAGCTGACCGGCTTGCCACCGGACCCGATTCTTAAGATGCTGCATCAGCCCGAACAGGAGGCCCAAACAGGAGGGTGTCACATGACCATGCGCAAACCGAGCAGGTTCATCGCCTTGTGGAAGGCGGAACTGAAAGCGGCCGAGGCGGCCGTCGATCATGTCACTGAAATGGCGCACCGCATGCTTGCGCGCCACTATGCCCGGCTGGCGGCGGCGGACTGCCGCCTTCCGGCAAGGTGCTGATTAAAGCCCGGAATATGAAAAAACGGCCTGGTCAGCGGATGCTGGCCAGGCCGTAAAGTGAAAGAGCCTGGAAAACCAGAGCCCTTCGGGTCGCACGCCCTAGCTAGGCCACATGACGCCTCATCGGAAGGGCCGCGATGCGTTTTCGTCGATAGGTCCGACATGTTCGTCGCAGAGATTTGCCGCGCCCGCGCGGGCCAATCCGATACTGGCTGTTATCCGCCATTTTTCCGTAACTTGGTCGCACTGGATGGCATGTTGATCCCTTGCGCCTGTCCCGTCCCGCCCATCTGGGTAAAAAGAGGGTAAGCCAAGAATATCGGGACGCGACCGGATGACTGAAAATATACCGCTGACCGTCAAGGGCAGGCCATTTCGCCTGCTTGACGCATTGGACGGAGCGGGAAACATTGCCGACATGTCCGGCTCCAGAGAAGATGCGCGCCCGTTGGAGGCAGCCCAGCTCACAGTGGCGCTGTGGCTGTTCGTCGCCGTGATCTATCTGCCCGTCCTGATCGACCGTCATAATGGCGAGGGCTGGCTGAGCATCGGCCTCGACGCATCGACCGTGTTCGTCTCCATGATCTTTGCGACGCCCCTGTTTCTGGTGTTCCGCAACACCATTGGCCTGAGCCTGCCGTATCGCGCGCTGATCCTGGGCGGGATGGTCGTGCTGACCGCGATCGTGCAGACCGCCTTCGACATCATGTTCACCGGCTGGGTGGCCAATAATGTCGAGCGCGCCTGGTATGCCCTGCCCCGCAACCTCAGCCGCGCCTATGGCGCCGCGTTCAACTATATCTGCGTATTCTCGGTCAATCTGGCGCTGTTCCAGCTTTCCTTCGCCCGCCGCCGCGAGTTCAGCCAGTCCCGGAAGCTGGTGGACGCCCAGTTCGCCGCCCAGCAGGCGCAGCTTGCGGCGCTCCGCTTCCAGCTCAATCCCCACTTCCTGTTCAATACGCTCAACGCCATCTCCTCCATGATCGTGACCAACCGCAATGCGGAAGCGGAGAAGATGACGGAGAAGCTTTCGGGCTTCCTGCGCGCCTCGCTGGCCTCCGACCCGACCGAGTTGATCCCGCTAGAGGATGAATTTTCCTTGATCGAAGACTATCTGGACATCGAAAAGGTCCGGTTCGAGGAGCGGCTGATGATCGACATCGCCTGCACGGATGAGGCGGCGGCCATCTGGGTGCCCAGCTTCCTCCTGCAGCCGCTTGTCGAGAATGCCGTGAAATATGGCGTCGGTCGGTCTTGCGAACCGGTGACAGTGAAGATCGACGGACGGATCGTGAATGATCAGCTTGTCATCACGGTGGAGGATGACGGGCGCTTTTCCGGCGATGGCGGGCCGACCGTCGGCGCCAGCGTGGGCCTGAACAATGTCCGCCACCGGCTTGAGGCGGTATATGGCAAGCGCTCCTCCCTCACCGCGCGCGCGCTGGACCGCGGTTTCCTCGCAGCGATCCATATCCCCATCTGATAGGCCATTGGCGCAGGCCATTGGCGCGTTCATTGTTATGGAGTAACCATTTCTGTTGGGCCGCGTAGAGACTCGCTCTCACGCCGCCCGCCGGAGTTGGGGACATGCGCGTTTTTCTGGTGGATGATGAGAGCCTTGCGCTCGACAGGCTGCGGACATTGTTCGCGGACATCGAGGGCGTGGAAGTCGTCGGCCAGGCGCGCGACGGGGCGACCGCCCTGGAGATGATGGGCGAATTGCGGCCCGACCTGGTGATCCTGGACGTGCAGATGCCGGGCCGCAACGGCCTGCGCATTGCCGGCGACATTACGCTGGAGCCGCGGCCGGAGGTGGTGTTCGTCACTGCCCATGAACATTATGCGCCCGATGCGTTTGAAGTGGACGCCGCCGACTATCTGCTGAAACCCGTCCGGTTCGACCGGCTGCGTCACGCCGTGGAGCGCGCGCGCCGCCGCCGCGACCTGCGCGAT
>NZ_MINO01000067.1 GCF_001757355.1 Sphingobium phenoxybenzoativorans | reverse complement strand
GTTACAAGTCCAATCGACGTAATCAGAGCGACGACGCTCGGACCCGCGAGGGCCCCGCCAACACCTTGAAAGACACGAGCCACAATGAGGACGAGCGGCGTACCTGCCATGCCTCCCAGGAGAGATGCTGCCACGAAGATCGCGATACCGACTTTGAAGCTCTTTACTTGGCCATGCATGTCGCCGAGGCGACCACCGAGAAGGAGAAGGCCGCCAAACGCCAAGGCAAAGGCGTTCGGCACCCAGGAAAGCCCCGCCGCACTAAACCCGAGTTCTCCCTGTATCTTGGGGAGCGCGACGAGGACGATCAGAAAGTCCATTGTCAGCATGAGCTGCCCGCCCAGGATCGTCGCTAGCGCCAGTACAGGCCGGAAACGTGAGAGATTCGAGGACACGCGTCCTCCATTGCTGGTCGCCATGACGCGCCACCTTTCGCCGTTACGTTGCTGTGAGAATTTCGCCGAGCCACGCTCAGTCGGCGGGCGTCAGACCACCCTTGCTCAAATGATATCGCCGCTTCCCCGGCGATTTCTCCGCTATATATAGTGACTACTATAAAGTCCAATATATGTGATTGGCGCGTCGCGCAACCTATAAATAGCGATCGCTATATGAATGCAGTAAGTGCTTCGGTTAGGGCGGCAAGAAACCCGCTGTCGGGACTCAGCGTCGAGCAGCCGCGATGTCCCGGCGGGCTATGCGGCGAATTCCTGTTCGAGCGATTTCCCGGCAATCCTCGCGCACTCTACCAACTTCTCCCTGGAGCGCCCAAGGCACGCGTAGGACGAAAGTCCGCGAAGGGTGAGCAGGATGTAGTCGGTGATCTCCGTCGCTCTTTCCGGGTTATGCTGCGCCACATAGTTGCGGATCCCGTCGCTGCCTGGCTCAGCCATCCTGGTTGCCGTCTCGCGGGCGACCGGGTCATCGGCCCGCATGCCCTCGGTGATCATGCATCCCCGGCTTGTGTCGTCGGCGGTGTAATAGCGGGCAGCCTCGACCAGTAGATCCGTCAGGGCCTCCGCCGGCGCCTTCCCCGGCACGAAAATCTCGTCGAGGGGAAGCGCCTGCTCGGCGGCATATCTTTGCATGGCTCGCTCGAAGAGTTCCGCCTTGCTGCCGTAAGCCGCGTAGAGGCTCGGCGGCACGATGCCGAGCGCCGCCGTTAGGTCCGCCACGCGGACGGCATCGTAGCCCCGCTCGTGAAAGAGACGCTGGGCAATCTCGACCCCCTTCTCACGATCAAAGGCAGGTCGCCTCTTTCGGATTTGCTCGTTCATCCAGACAATCAATCCAGCCACACTTAATCACACCGATACATCAAAACTGCCTTGAAGTCGATGAGATTATATCGATCACTATAAACCGCTTGCCAAGGATCAGTTGGCCATATAGCACACGCTATATAGCGACCGCTATATGCCGTTTTGAGCCTGCGGCTCGGCATCCCGAAACCTAACCTGAGAGACCAGCCATGTCCGACACGAACACGCCCAGCATCATCGCGCGCCTGGATGCTGAAAGCGCAATCCATCGCCTCCTCGCCAGCTATGTGCACTTTCTCGATGAAGGGAAGTTCGCCGAGATCGCGGCGTTGCTCCAGCACGCCAAGTTCGACATTCTCGGCAAGATTGCCTCCGGCCAGACCGAAATCGAAGCGTTCCTCCACGCCGGGGTCCAGGTCCATGCTGATGGCACCCCGCGCACCTGGCACACGCTGGCAAACATCCTGATCGACGTTGATCCGGCCGGCGACAAGGCGACATCGGCAAGCTACTACACCGTCCACCAGCAGCTCGACGGCTTTCCCCTTCAGCCGATCGTCACGGGAAAGTATCTGGATCAGTTCGAACGCCATGATGGCGAATGGCGGTTTGTCCATCGCGCCCTGACAGCCCACTCCATCGGTGACCTCCAGCATCATGTGAAGGGCGATAACGCTGCATGACCAAAGAGAACTCGACGCCCGCCCAGATCGCGCTCGTAACGGGCGCGAACAAGGGGATCGGCCTTGCAATCGCAAGGGGCCTTGGTGAACTCGGCTACCAGGTTTGGGTCGGCTCGCGCGATGCTGAACGAGGGAAGTCGGCGGTCGACGCGCTGATCGCCGAGAGCATCGATGCGCGCCTTCTCGTCCTCGATGTTGCCGATCCCGAAAGCATCAAGCTGGCTGCCGCTACACTTGCCGAGGCGGTCTCACATCTGGATGTTTTGGTGAACAACGCCGGCATCATTGTGTCACCGTCGGACCTGCCGAGCGTGCAATCGATCGAAGATATCAGGACCACCTATGAGACGAATGTCTTCGGGCCGATACTGGTCACGCAGGCGTTCCTGCCTCTGCTGAAAGCCGCAAACGGGGCCAAGGTCGTCATGATGAGCAGCGGACTTGGCTCCATCGGCCTTATCACCGATCCCGCGTCGATCTACTCGACCGTCAACCTGATGGCCTATAGCTCATCGAAGACCGCGTTGAACGCTGTCACCGTCGCCTTCGCGAAGGAACTCGAACCTCTGGGCATCCGAGTCAACGCCGTCGAGCCGGGCAATGTGGCGACCGACCTCAATGGAAACAACGGTGCGCTGACACCGGCAGAGGGTGCGGTGAGCGCCATCCGTCTAGCGACCATTGCTAAGGACGGTCCCACGGCGGGCTTCTACGGCGTGGACGGGTCCGTACAGCCTTGGTGAATTACCGGGGGCGGTCCTTTGAAAGGTCGCCCCCGGTAACCTGCGTGCGAATCCGGCGCACAGCCTCGTGAGCTACTCCGTCTGGCAGACGGCCTCGATATTGTTGCCGTCGGGATCCAGAACATAGGCGGCGTAATAATTCGTATGATAGCGCTCGCGAATGCCGGGAGCACCATTGTCCGTCCCGCCGTTACGGAGTGCAGCCGCATGGAACGCCCTCACGGTCTCCCTGTCAGAGGCTGTGAACCCCAAATGGATCGGGAGCTTTTCTCCTCCCCCCTCGTGATACCACAGGCTCGGATAGCCATTCTTGCCAAAACCGTGCAGCGCGCCGCCATGAGGCGTACGGCTTGGCTCGATGCTGCTGACGAACGACAATCCCAGCGGCAAGGAAAAAGCTTCGTAGAACCGACGCGAGCGCTCCACGTTCGCGACCCCAGCCAAGTACAGGCTTTAGCGCCGAATTGGTCTTGACGGCTTGCAATCGGCGGGCTGATGCTTGCAAATTAAATCTATTTGTGAAATTATAGTTCGCTTGGCGAGACGCATCGACGACGTCTGAAGGCCATTCGCGGCCAACGTAGAAGATATCCAGAAAGAACATTAATGTATAACCATGTCACGGTCGGATCGAACGATCTCGCAAAATCCCGCGCCTTCTTCGATGCTGCGCTCGCGCCGCTTGGAATGGATTGCACGCCCTCCGAAAGCCGTCTGCGCTATGCCGGCGACGGGACGGTTCTCGTCGTCCTCACCCCCAGCAACGGCGAGCCAGCGACGTTCGGCAATGGGGTGACAATCGGTCTACGCGCGGCCACCCCCGAGGCGGTCGACGCCTTCTATGCCGGTGGGATGGCCAACGGCGGCACTTGCGAAGGCCCCCCGGGCGTCCGACCCGGTTCGCCCTTTCGCAATTATGTCGCCTACATGCGCGACCCGGAAGGCAACAAGTTCTGCGCCTTGTGGCCCAACCCCGAGTATGTGCGCGGCCTCGCCCCCAAAGCGGAATGAAATGGCCTCCGGTTGCCGGGCGCCCCCGCCCCAACATTGCTCACGGCCGCGCGCCATGTACTTGACATCCCGGATCGGAACGCCGGACGGTCCGCGCCGTCACCCGTAACAGTGGCATTCCTGGCGCGCGCGGCCGAAGATGCCGCAACGGCGGCAAGACAATGGTCAGCGGCGCGCAACGGCCTCCAACTGCGGCGCTAGGCGCGCATCTCGGAAACTCAGCGATGGTGGTGAACTGGGCGGGCGCGGCACCGATGCGTTCGATGTGCTTGGTGCCCCAGTCGCACAGGGGTTGCATGGATTTGCCGAGTTCGATGCCAAACACGGTCAGCTGTACTCGACGCGCGGCGGGACATCTTTGAGGTTATGGCGCGCGACGATGCCGTCGACCGCAGTTCCTTCGCTTCCCCGATCAGCATCTTCTCGCTGATCCCGCCCACCGCGCGTCTCAGTTCGCTAAAGCGCTCGGTGCCCTGATGCGACGGCACCGGAGGATAACAAATTCCATGGCCCGCCGGTCCCTGCCAGCGCCGCCTCCAGGCCGCAGGTGTAAGTCTTCCTCCGCTTACGCAAGCTCAGTTTCCTCACGAACCAAAGGTAAGTACTGGAGACTGCCATTGTGCCAGCAAACCCGACTGCCAACAATGGCAGACGAACCGCCCTGCGGCGCTCATTCGGGCATCCCGAAACGGCGCTCCGGTCGCTTTCGGGGCCGGCGAGTTGCTTGCGATCCCGCGATGCGCCACGATCGAATGGAAAGCCAGCGCCGGTCATTCTTTCCTACCGGCTGCGCGGCCCTGCCAGGCGCTCGCCGTGCCAGCCGAGGTGGGCGTTCATGAAGGTCGAGATAAAATAGTAGCTGTGATCGTACCCCGGCTGCAACCGAAGGGTAAGATCGATGCCGGCGGCGCGGCACGCCTTGTCCAACAGGTCGGGGCGGAGCTGCCCGGCCAGAAAATCGTCGGCCTCTCCTTGGTCGACCAATATCTCGGCGATAAAGGCGCCATCCTCGATCAGCGCCACGGCGTCGTGTTTGCGCCAGGCGGTCCGATCGGGCCCGAGGTATCCCTTCAGCGCCTTTATTCCCCACGGAACTTGCGATGGCGCCACGATGGGCGCGAAGGCCGACACCGAGCGAAAGCGCTCTGGGCAAGTCAGCGCGACCGTCAAGGCGCCATGCCCACCCATTGAGTGGCCCATGATCCCCTGCCGGTCCAGATCGACCGGGAAGTGCACGCCGACCAGCTCGGGGAGCTCGGCCGTGACATAGCTCCACATGCGATAATGCTCGGCGAAGGGGGCCACGGTCGCATCGACGTAGAATCCCGCGCCGAGACCGAAGTCATAGGCGCCCTCGGGGCCGTCCGGTACGCCTTCGCCGCGCGGGCTCGTATCCGGTGCCACGAGGATCAGGCCGAGTTCGGCGCATTTGCGGCGAAATTCACCCTTCTCCGTCACATTGGCGTGAGTGCAGGTGAGGCCCGAGAGGTACCACACCACCGGCAGCCTCGCCCCCTGGTCATGCGGCGGGACGAAGACCGAGAAGGTCATGTCGGTGCCGGTCGAAGCCGAAGCGTGCTTGTAGACGCCCTGGACTCCGCCGAAGGCCTTGTTCGCGCTAATCTGTTCCATGTTCCGGCTCAGAATACCACGACCGAACGGATGCTCTCGCCGGCGTGCATCAGGTCGAACCCCATGTTGATCTCTTCGAGACCCAGGACGTGGGTGATCATCGGGTCGATCTCGATCTTGCCGGTCATGTACATGTCGACGATCTTCGGCACATCGGTACGGCCCTTGGCCCCGCCGAACGCCGTGCCACGCCAGTTGCGGCCGGTGACGAGCTGGAACGGGCGGGTAGAGATTTCCTTGCCCGCTTCCGCCACGCCAATGATGATCGAGGTGCCCCAACCGCGATGGCAGGCCTCCAGCGCGGTCCGCATCACTTCGGTATTGCCGGTCGCATCGAAGGTGTAGTCGGCGCCGCCGTCGGTCAGCAGCATGATCTTCGCCACGACCTCCTCGCGGCTCATGCCCTTGCTGTTGAGGAAGTCGGTCATGCCGAAGTTGCGGCCCCATTCCTCGCGATCGGGATTGATATCGACCCCGATGATCTTGTTCGCTCCGGCAAGCCGTGCGCCCTGCAGCACGTTGAGGCCGATACCGCCCAAGCCGAACACCACGACATTGTCGCCCACCTGCACCTTGGCGGTGTTGACCACCGCGCCGACGCCCGTGGTGACGCCGCAGCCGATATAGCAGCTGGTCTTGAACGGCGCGTCCTCGCGGATCTTCGCCACCGCGATCTCGGGCAGGACGGTGAAATTCGAGAAGGTCGAGCAGCCCATATAGTGGAAGATCGTCTGGCCCTTGTAGCTGAACCGCGACGTGCCGTCGGGCATCAGGCCCTTGCCCTGCGTCGCGCGGATCGCGGTGCACAGGTTGGTCTTGCCCGAAAGGCAGCTTTTGCACTGGCCGCATTCGGGAGTGTAGAGCGGGATGACGTGATCGCCAGGCTTCACGCTGGTGACGCCGGCTCCGACCTCGCGCACGATGCCGGCGCCCTCATGCCCCAGCACCGACGGGAAAATCCCCTCACTATCGAAGCCGTCGAGCGTGTAGGCATCGGTGTGGCAGATGCCGGTCGCCATGATCTCGATCAGCACTTCGCCCGCCTTCGGCCCCTCCAGATCGAGCTCGACGATCTCCAGCGGTTTCTTGGCTTCGAACGCGACGGCGGCGCGGGTCTTCATCAACGGTCTCCAAAACAATGTGGCTGCGAGTGGATAGTTGAAACTCGGCGAAAGATTAGGGGATCGTGCCCCCGGATTGGACCGGTGGCAGCGGAGGACGAAGCCAGCTGCAGCTTGATATTCCGACGCGGGCTCATCGATCCAACGAGTGCCGGGATCGAGCCCCTCCTATCCCACATATTTCGAGCACAGCCAGGCCGCGAGGGACGACTCCGCCGAACGCTTGCGTGGATCTCGGCGCAGCGCCATCGCGGACGACCGATCTGTCCGGTCCCAAGTCAGGAATTCATCATATGCATCGCGCAGATCTTGTTCCCGGTCGGATCGCGAAGATAGGCTAGGAAAATGGTGCCGATACCGCTTTCCCTGGGTCCGGCGGCATCCTCGATGGAGACCCCGCCATTTGCGACGCCGGCGCTGTGCCACGCTTCCACCTTTTCGGGGCTGCCGGCCTTGAATCCGAGGGTCCCCCCATTGGCCGGACACGCCGGCTCGCCGTCGATCGGCTTCGAAAGCATGAAGAGGCCGCCGTCATGCATGTAAAGGATACGGCCCTTGGCGTCGTACCGGCCCGCCGGTCCGCCGAGAGCCGCGAAAGTGGCATCGTAGAACTGCCGCGCCGCTGCGAGATCGTTGGCGCCGAGCATCACATGGCTGAACATATCAATCCCTCTCTTTTCAATAGCCCATGACCGCCGCCTGCAGTGCCGCACGCGCGGCACTCCAAGCTCCGCTGAAGGCGACGCCACAACGCCTCAGAGCATATTCCCGCCAGACGGAATTATAGTTCGCACTGTGGCAGGATTGGCCTGGAGATCCAAGAAGAATCGAACCGATCTCGATCCTTCTCGTAAGGTCAGGCGCGGCCCAGCACCGGCGCGTAGCGGCTTCCGGTTCGACCGACCAGGCGCTGGGTGTCGAAGGTCTGCACTCTCTCGAGCGCAGCTCGTGCTGCCGGCACAAGACCTCGTCATTCCCGCGTTTGCGGGAATGACTCTGCTCAGCTTGCGGGCACCTCAGTCCGGCCGGGTCCGTCGCTAGCAGAATAGTTCAGCTTGTAACGAGAACAATCTTGCCGTTGAGGCGGCCCCCGTCCAGGCGGCGATGCGCCTGCTCCACCTCGTCGAGCTTGAAGACGCTGTCGATCAGAGGCTGGTACGGACCCGAGGCGACCACCTTGCGGATATACGCCTTGGCCGCTTCGAAGCGCTCCGGCGCCTGGGTCAATTCGAGAGATCGACGAACGACAGGTTCCGGCGGTCGAGAGCCACGAGCGGCACATCCACGCGCGCGGCATTTATGTCCGGCGTCGACTGCGCGCCGTAGCTGAACACGTTGCCCCCTTTCGGCCAGGCTGAGTATGGACTGTGTCAGCACAGCGCCGTCCACGGTGTCGAAAACTATCTCGACGCCGCTGCCGGCGGTCTCGCCCCGCACGGCCTCGCTCAGGACTTCTTCGTCGGTCGCAATCGCATGATGGGCGCCGACAGCCAGCAATTCCTGCTGTCGCTCGCTGGTACGCGTCGTCGCAAAGACCGTCGCGCCCATTTCGCGGGCGAACTGGATGAGCGCGCTGCCGACGGGAGAGGTTCCCGCCGTCACCACGACGGCGTCGCCCGCTCCAACCGACACTTTGCAAAGGAGATTGTAGGCCTGAAGCGCCGCCATCCAGATCGATGCCTCCTTGGCCGCACTCGTTCCGTCGAGCGACTTCACCAGCGCCGAAGCCGGTATGTTCGCGTGGGTCGCATAAGTGCCCGAGCCGACGAGAGGCGATTGCACCGGCACGACCGAGACTCGGTTGCCGATCGCAAATCCATTTACCCCTTCGCCAGTCTCAGTGATCGTGCCGGCACCCTCGACGCCCATGACCGATGGCAATGCAGCGGGTATGATATAGAAATTTCCGATAGAGCGCCTCGAAGCGGTTCAGGCCGATGGCCTCGATCGCCACCCGGACCTCTCCGGCACCGGGCGCCGGCAGATTGATGGGCGCGACCTTCAGGACTCCGGGGCCGCCGCTTTCCGCGAAAGTTGCGTGTTTCATGCTGTCTCCCGCCGTCCTTTGATGTCCTAGCGCACGGGAAGGTAAGAGCCGCGCCCGCCGGGCTACGACCGAGCCGTTATCCGGCACGCCGATGACCCGTTCAGCCACGCCTGAGCGGCGGTCGACAGCGGTCGCGATAACGGCCACTGGACATATCGCAAGGTAATTGTGACCACTATAACGGCACTAGAGCCGCCGGGCCGGGTCAGGTTCCGGTGCAGGCTTTGAGGTCGCGCGCGGCCTCGAGCAGCAGCGGCCCGACCTCATTACGGAGCCGGTCTTCGGGAAGCATGTAGGCGGGCCCGCCAGAACTCAAAACGTAAAGAACCCGCAGCTTGGATAAGAACACCGGCACCGTCGCCCCGTGGATCTCTGCGCGCCACTTCCCTAGCGAGAGTATGAAGCCATAGCGGTCGAGCTGATCCTTAGCCGATGCGACATCATTCTGAAGCTCGGCCATGTCGACCGACCCCTCCGACTTCAGTTGACGCAGGATCGAGGAATATTCCTTGTCGTTGACCCCCGCAAGATAGGCAAGACCGATCGCGCTCTGCGTCAGCGAGATCTTATCGCCGGCCCGTAGCTGAAGGCCGACGAGCGATGCCCCTTCGCGCGCCTCGACATACACCATGCTCAAACGATCACGCGTGCTCAGCCCGATGTTGGTTTTGCTGCTTTCCGCATAGCGCTGCATTATCGGCTTCATGGTGCCGACCGGATCGAAATTATGATCGGCCACCTCCCCCAGGATATAGGTCGAGCCCCCCAGGCCGTATGTGCGTGAATTTGGGAAATAGGCCAGATAGCCAAGTTCCCTCAGCGTGTAGACGATCCGGGAAATCGTTGGGCGAGGAAGACCGGTTCTCCGCGCGATCTCCTGGTTAGTCAGCGGTTCTTCGCCATATCTGAAGCAGCGCAGGACATCGAGCCCGCGCGACAGCGCGGTAATGAACTGGCGACCGCCCGTGTCCTCCTCTTGACCGGCTACGGCCTGGCTACGGACCCGGCGCTTCATATGGCAATGCCTCCTACTAACGAACTGCCCAGCATACTAGCCCCTAGAAAGGCATAGTCAGTAGTCGAATGGACAAAGCACATCTACCCCTCACCGCGCTGGACCGTTTTCGCGCGCGGCGCAAATTGGGACGGAAGACGGCCGCGGAAAACCGGATCTTGCGCGTTCAGCCCCGATTGTCCTCGCTGATCATCGCAGCTCCTTTCGCGCCAATCACCATCGATATCGCATTGATATTACCCGACGGCACCTGCGGGATGATCGAGGAATCGACGACACGAAGGCCTTGCACGCCCCGCACGCGCAGCCGCGTATCGACGACAGCGCCGGCGTCGATACCCATCTTGGCCGACCCACAGGCATGATAGCATGGGCTGGTATTGGCCCTCACGAACGCCTCCAGCGCCACATCGTCGCTGATATCGGGACCGGGCGAATGTTCCTCGACGAAATAGGGTGCGAAGGCCCGCGTGCGCAGCAAGCGGCGGCCAACGCGGACGCCGTCCATTAGCGTCTCGAAGTCGTAGCTGCTTTCCAGCATGTTGTGCTGGATGATCGGAGGATCGATCGGATTGGCCGAGCGCAGCTCGACATACCCGCGACTGCGGCTGCGATTGACGTTCGGCTGGATCGTGATAGCCGGCCGCTCAAGCATCTTCGGCCCAGACGGCGATGGCTGCATCCCGAAGGCGCCGAAGTGGAATTGGATATCCGGATATTCCGACCCTTCGCGCAGGCGCACGAACGACACGGCGGAGAAGATATGCGACGCCGGCCCCGAGCCGCTCAGCCCGAAACGGATGGCGTTGCGAAGCATCGAAAGCCGGCCCATCTCGACATTGTGGGTGCGCGTCGACACATAGGCCTTAATCGCAAAATTGGGATGTTCCTGAAGGTTGCGACCGACGCCCTCGAGCGCCGACACGACAGGAATGCCGTGCTGCGCAAGGCTCTCGGGGCTCCCGACCCCGGAAAGCATCAGCAGCTTGGGCGTGTTGTAGGCGCTGGCGCTGAGGATGATCTCGCGGCTGGCCAGCGCGACCTCGGTGTTATCCCCGCGCGTAAATTCGACCCCGACCGCGCGGCGATCCTCGAACAGAATACGGCTGACGAGGCAGCCGGTCAGTATTTCCAGATTGGCACGGCCGCGAACCGGGTCGAGAAATGCTCGCGACGCGCTCCACCGCCATCCCCGCCGCTGGTTCACATGAGTCAGCGAAGATCCCTCCTGATCTTCCCCGTTGTAGCCGTTGTTCTCTGGGACGCCAAGTTCCGCCAACGCCGCGATGAACGTCCGCGTCAGCGGATGCGCGCCGCGTGTGGCTGAGATGGGCAGAGCCCCCTCGTGCCCATATCCGGCGGGAAGGCTCGCATCGGCCCTCTCAATCCCGCGAAAATAGGCTAGCAGCGAATCGTAGTCCCATCCGGTACATCCAAGCTGGGCCCAATGGTCATAGTCGCCGCGATTCCCGCGCACGTAGATCGTTCCATTGACGGCGGACGAGCCGCCCAGCGCCTTGCCGCGTGGCATGCGGTCGACGCGATTCGCGCGGCTCGGGTCGGGCTCGGTGAACAGCATCCAGTCCGAATCCGGACGCCCAATCGCCGCCAGCGGGCCGAGCGCGGGCACCCTGAAGCGAAGCGCATTCCCCTTCCCGCCCGCTTCGAGGAGCAGCACTTTTGCGCGCGGGTCCTCAGACAGGCGGTTCGCCAAGACGCAGCCCGCGCTACCCCCGCCGATGATCACATAGTCCCACATCCGAACGCCTCCGAAGCCGCCGTTCTCAGGCGAAGCCCGGCGCGGCGGCCACGGGCTCCTTCACCGGCGCCTGGAGCAGGATGGTCTTGGCCTCAAGATAAGGAAGCAATCCCTCGATCCCGCCCTCGCGCCCGATGCCCGACCGTTTGAAGCCGCCGAAGGCGATGGAGAAATCGTTGCGGAAAGCGTTGTGGGCAACCGTGCCCGAGCGGATCTCCCGCGCGGCGGTATAAGCCCGCTCGGGATCGTTGGTGAAGACGGAGGCGTTCAAGCCGTAGTCGGTATCGTTAGCGAGCCGGACGGAATGCGCCTCATCGTCCGAGGGAATGAGCGACACAACCGGGCCGAAGATTTCCTCTCTCGCGATGGTGGCGTCGTTGCGGACGTTCGCGAAAAGCGTCGGAGCGATATAATATCCGCGATCAAGATGGGTGGGCCGCGCGCCCCCCGTGACTAGACGAGCGCCCTCGGCCTGACCGATATCGATATAGCCCACCACCTTGTCGCGCTGCCGCGCCATCGCCAGCGGTCCCATTTGCGACGCCGGGTCATAGGGATCACCGGTCGCGATCAGTTCCAACTGCGCGCCGAGCGCCTCGGCCAACGCGTCGTGCCGCGAACGGCTTACGATGACGCGCGAGAGCGATGCGCACACCTGGCCGGCAAGGATCGTGGATGCCGCCGCGATGGTCTTCGCAAATTCGTCGATATCGAAATCGTCCATGAGAACGGCCGGCGACTTGCCCCCAAGCTCGAGCGTGCAGCGCGCGATCCGCTCGCCGCACAGAGCGCCGATCCGGCTTCCCGCCGCGGTCGATCCGGTAAAGCTGACCTTATCCACGCGCGGGTCGCGCACCAGCAGTTCGGAGACATCTCGCTCGGCGGTGATCAGGTTAAGCACGCCCTTCGGCAGATCCGCTTCCTCGGCCGCCTCCGCCAGCGCGTAGAGCAGTCCAGGCGCCTCCGGTGCCGCCTTCAGGATGACCGTGCAACCGGCCAGCAGGGCAGGCGCGATCTTCAGCGCACCTAACATAAGGGGGCCGTTCCAAGGCACGATCGCGGCGACGACCCCGACTGGCTCCCGCACAAGATAGCCGGCCCCACCCGCCGACGGAGTATGCTGTTCAACGAAGGGAAAGCTTGCCGCCTGGTCGGCATAATAATCGAGCAGCGAGGTAAAGAACGGGATGTTGCGCTGATTGGCCGCATATAACGATCCCATCTCGCCGGCGGACAAGCCCGCCAGCTCGGGAGCGCGATTGCGCAGGATCGCGGCGATCCGGCGCAGATAGCCGGCGCGCTCTTCGGGAGCCTTGCGTGACCACGCTCCATCGTCGAACGCGCGCCGCGCCGCGCCGATCGCGCAATCCACGTCCGCGGGCGAAGCGCCAGCGACTTTGTAGAAGCTTTCCTCGGTGGATGGAGACACGAGGCCTATCGGCGCCCCGGTAGCGTTAACCCAGGACCCGCCGATATAAAGCTTGTCGGGATGACGAATCGCCGCGGAAAAATCATTCGCCGTCTTCATTGCATCGCTCTCCACACATGCCCGAAAGAAATCGCCGGCTCAACGCGGACCGGGCCTTTTACTGAAACCAGAGCGATGGCATAAACCGTTGGAGTCGTCAATTTCTGAAACTAGATTTTGCTGGGCAAAATCTTTGGCTGGCATTCACTCACGGATGACGTGCGCATTCGCAGCATCGCACAATTCCGCAGTGCGAACATCTATTTTACTTTTCAGTTGACGGCATGTCGTGAAATGATATGGTTACCCCTCTGTCGAGCCGCTGATCCGTCCGTCGCAAAGCTCGGATCGCAGGAAGCGGCCCGAGAGACCGGCAGAGTCTCGGACGAAAGGGAGTGGAGAGGGTTATGAAGCAAATCGGCGTCGGTGTTATTGGCGCAAGCCCTCTCAATCCTGGCTGGGCGGTCACTTCACATCTGCCCGCGATCCGGGCTTTGCCCGATTTCGAGCTCGCAGCCGTCGCCACCAGCAATCCTGCCTCGGCGACCGCTGCCACTAGCGCCTACGGCGTCTTCGGCACCGCCGATCCCGATGAACTGATCGCGCGACCCGATGTCGATCTGGTCGTCGTCGCGGTCAAGGTCACGGACCACGATCGCCTGCTCAAAGCGGCTCTCGACGCGGGTAAGATGGTTTTGAGCGAGTGGCCGTTGGGCGCTGATATCGAGCAGTCGTCGCGCCTTTCCGAAATGGCCGCGCAGTCGGGCACGCGATCGTTCATCGGCATGCAGGCTCGTTTCTCGCCCGTCGTCGCGCGGGTCAGGCAGCTGCTCGACGAGGGTTATGTCGGACAGGTGCTCGGGACGACGCTTGTCGGATCGGCCGAGACATGGGGAGCGGAGACGATTGCGTCGCGCGCTTATGTATTCGATGAAAGCCGCGGCGCCACCATGCTGAATATCACGATGTCGCATGTGCTCGACGCGCTGAATTTCCTGCTCGGGGAATTTGTGGCGGTCACAGGTGCGCTGGGCGTGGGCCGGCGTACGGTGCGCCTTACGGACGAGGGGAACCGCGAAATTGCGGTGACGTCGCCCGATCATGCGGCGATCGCAGGGCGGCTCGAAAGCGGTGCGACCGCATCGGTGTTCTTTCGCGGCGGAACATCGCGCGGCCAGAACCTCCATTGGGAGATCAATGGCACCGAGGGTGACCTCGTGATCAGCGGCGCGTCGGGCAAGCTCCATATTTCACCGCTCTCGCTGCGTGGCGGGCGTGGCAGCGACACCGACCTGGCTCCGATCGAAGTCATCTCGGAGCCGCTGCCCGAGGGTGTTCAGGAATTCCCGGGCGGCAATGTCTACCGGCTCTACGAGGCGATCGCCGCGGACATCCGCGATGGGACGCAGATCGTACCTGATTTCGCGCATGCGTTGAAGCGCCACAGACTGCTGACGGCGGTTCAGGAGGCCTCACGCAATCTTTGAACCCACGCGCAAACGCGTGGCGACCGCCGCTTCTATCTATTGGACTTCAAACAAAAATAATCTGGAGGGGATCAAGATGAAAACGACCAACACCATCGCCGTGAGCGCCATAGCGCTCCTCGCCGTGTCGAGCCCTGCGCTCGCCCAGTCGGGAGGATCCGCTCCACCGAGTGCCGGCGCGGAGGATGTCATGCCGGCGCAAGAGGCGGCGGCACCGGCGGACGACGAGATCATCGTGACCGCCCGTAAGCGCTCGGAAGGCCTGCAAGCGGTGCCGATCGCAGTCTCCGCCGTGACGGCCTCCTCGCTCGAACAGCGCAACATCGTCCGTCTCGACCAGATGAGCGCGGTGGTTCCCAATGCGACTTTCAAGACTGCGGCGTCTATTCCCACCGAGGTGCAGCCCTTCATCCGAAGCATCGGCGACCGAAGCTCGGAACCTAGCCAGGACCTCTCGAATGCGATCAGCATCGACGGCGTCTATCTCGTGAACATCGCCGGCTCCAACGTCGACACGTTCGATGTCGAACAGATCGAGGTCCTGCGCGGCCCCCAGGGCGTGCTCCAGGGGCGAAACTCGACGGGCGGCGCCGTCAACATCCGTACCAAGCGACCGAGCGGCGAGTTGCATGCGCGCGCGATGGTCAGCTACGAGCGTTTCGATGCCCTCCAACTCAAGGGATACGTCGAGGCGCCGCTCGCGCAGGATGTGCTCGCGGTCAAGCTCTCCGCGTTCCGCACGACCGGCGGCAACTACAGTCGCAACGTCATCACTGGAGAGCGCGACACTGGCGGAATACGTGCGGCGGGGGGGCGCATCGGGCTGCTGTTCACGCCCTCGAGCGACTTCACCGCGTACCTGACCGCGGACTATTCCAAGGATAGTTCTCCTCCGCCTGCGGTGCGCGCTGCCAACCATAGCGGATCGATTGCCGCCCCGTATAACGGGGCCTATGCGCAGCCCCAGCCTCGTGTCTGTGCGCTGTTCCAGGAATGCTCGACATACGCCCCCTATACCAACGCATTCTCGCTCACGGGGCCGAACCACTCGAAAAACCGCGGGCTGGCTCTCAATCTCGACTGGGATATCGGCGGGATTACCCTGAGTTCTGTGACGGGCTACCGCGCGGTCAATCAAATGACCAATATAGATCTCGACGCGACGCCGTCCATGATCTTCAACCTTCAACCCCGAAACGTGAGAATACGGGCGTTCAGCCAGGAAACCCGGCTCGCCTCGAACGGTGATGGTCCCTTTTCCTGGCTCGTAGGCGGTTATTATCTGCGCTCAAGGATCGACCTTGAACGCACGTCGGTACTTGGCGGGCCGCTCTTCGGACAGCCAGTCGGCGTGACCTCAACGGGTACCCAGTTCCGCAGCCCGGATACCGACAGCTATGCGCTTTTCGGCCAGCTGAGCTACCAGATCACTGACCAGTGGGACATTTCCGTCGGAGGTCGTCAGAGTTGGGACAAGAAGTCGCTTGTATCGACCCCCACTGCAACGAGCGGGACCGGCGTTTTCAAGCGTGACTTTAACGCTTTCACGATGGAAGCCACGACGCGCTACCGCTTCACCCCGGACACACTCGTCTACCTGCGCTTTGCACAAGGTTACCGGAGTGGTGGTTTCAACGGCGCCGCCACCACCCTCGCGGGCATCAACTCCTTCGAGCCGGAGAAAAACGATGCCTATGAAATCGGCTTGAAGTCGAGCTGGCTCGATCGGCGGCTCAAGCTCAACCTCACGGGCTTCTACTATGATTATCGGGATTTGCAGCTGATCGCGATTGATCAGGCGCCGGGCATCGGCCTTATCCAGCGCGTAATAAACGCGAAAGGGCTGCGAGCGAGCGGGATCGAGTTCGAGACCAGCTTCTCGGTGACCGATAATTTCACGCTGACGGGCAACCTGTCATATCTGCACACCAAGTATCGCAGTCAAATTCTCAACCTGGGCTTCGGCAACATCGATCTTGCCGATGCGAAACGTCAATATGCTCCCAAGATCACGGGGATGGTTCAAGCGCAATATTCGATCCCGATCGGTGACAACAAGCTCGTCCTCAACGGAAGTCTGAACTACCGGTCGCTGACCCAGCTCAACGACGTGCCGACAGATGTCGCGATGCAAAAAGCATATGCACTGGTCGATGCGGAGATCGCCTGGCACCTACCGGACGATCGGGTGACACTCTCGCTATTCGGTCAGAACCTGACAGATAAATATTACAAGGCCTATGGCGATGCAAATGGTGGCCTGTTCAATCTCGTCATCGATGGCCGGCCCCGCACCTACGGTGTCCGCGCCACGGTCAAGTTCTAGCGGAGATTAGTCGTGAGCAATTCCAAGACCATGGTCGACGAGCGGCAGGTTCAAAACCTGAGCGATCGCGAAGCCATCCGGCAGATCATGTACGCGTATAGCCGGGCGGCGGACACCAAGGATGAGGCCGTGAGGGCGAAGATACTTTCGGGTATTTTCGTCCTCGACGGCACGATCGAATATGGATTTGGAACCTGGACCGGGGTGAGCGAGGTGATTGGCGCGCTGTCACGGATGACACGCCCCTATTCGTTCACCCATCACATCATCAGCAATGATGAGATCGAGATTGCCGGCGATACCGCAGTTGCCCGTTATATGGTCACGGGCGCCCATGGTCACGATGGCCGCGTGTTTTGGGCGGGCGCGCGCTACACGCATGATCTTGTCCGCACGGCAGAGGGCTGGCGGCTTGTGAAGCATAAATGCGTGGCGGGCTGGAGAGACGAGAGCGGCGTTCTTCCGGAGAAGTCCGGCGACGTCCCCGACGTATGACGCGCGCGGTCAAGAGCGAAGCGTGCGCCTCGGCGGCGCGGCCGCTCGATGGCCTGGTCGCGCTCGTTACGGGCGCCGGCGCTGGGATTGGTGCTGCGGTCGCCGCTCAATTCGCGCGCGCCGGAGGCCGCCTGCTCCTCGTTTCCCGCACGGAAGGACCAGTGCGCCTGGAGGCCGAGCGCATCCGCGATGCGGGAGATGTCGCCGATTATATGGAAGCGGATGTTTCCAGCCGCACTGTCGTCGAGGCCACCGTAGCGCGGGCGATCGAGCAATACGGCCGGCTCGATATCATCGTGCACAACGCTGCAGCCATGGCACCGGCAAGCCTTGGCGACCTTGACGATGCCGCGCTCGACGCGGTCTTCGACGTCAACCTCAAGCCCGCTTTCTGGTACACGGCGGCAGCGCTTCCCCATCTTCGTGCGTCGGGAGCGGGACGCTTGCTGATGACGTCGTCGATCATCGGAATTCGCCAATCGCTTCCGGGGTTTAGCGCCTACGGCGCGTCCAAGGCGGCTCTGGGCGGCTTCATTCGGCAGGCGGGCTACGAACTCGCCCGCGATGCGATCACCGTCAATGGGGTCGAACCCGGCTTCACCCGTACCGATCGTATGTCCGATGCAATGTCCAGCGAGGCTCTCAAGGCGATCGAAGCGCGGATACCGCGCGGTCGGGGGGCGACTCCCGAAGATATCGCCGCGGCCCTGCTCTTCCTGGCAACCCCCGCTGCGGCTCATATCACCGGCCAGACGCTCGTGGTCGATGGCGGCCAGAGCCTCGGCGCGGCTCATTTCTCATCCTGAAGGAGATCATCATGGACCATAGCAAATATGAGAAGGTCGAATCGCTCCGCCCCTTCTTCGACCTGATCGAAGAGGCGATCGGCGATCTGGTCGATGGCGACCATTTCTTCGACTATTTTGCCAAGGACGGCGTTCTCGAGGCGAAATATGCGATGAGCGGCGTCTTCCGTACCGAGGGCCGCGACAAGATCTTGGCCAGCTTTCAGCGCTATGGCGATATCCTGTGGCTGGACAGCATGAGCGACCTCAAGGTCCATTACGGCCGAGATCCGAATGAAGTGATCCTGGAATACACCTCGCACGGCAAAGGCGTGAAGACGGGCAATCCGTACAACAACTGTTACGCATCGTTTATCCGGCTCGAGAATCGCAAGATCAAGTACTGGCTCGACTATATCGACCAGGTAGAGGTGATGCGCGCGACGGGGACGACCGACCGCATCAAGGAACGCGGCGCTCTGCAATCGAGCCAGTGACGGGAATGGTCCGGCGGCCGGGTTCGTGCCCGGCGCCGGCCACGGCGACTGTGCGCGCCGGCAAGCGAAAGGTTCAGGATCGATGGAACGAGAATCGGCGCTGCCAGTCGAATCCGCGCTGAGCGATCTCCTCGCGCGGCGAGAGATCAGGCAGTTGATGTTCGCCTATGGCGGCGCTGCCGACCTGGGCGATCCCGTCAGCCGAGCATCGCAGCTAAGGGCGATCCTCGCGCCGGACGCCACCATCGAATATGGCTTCGGGCGCCGCGAAGGCGCCGATGCGATTATTCAGACGCTGAACGAGATACTGGGCGGCTTTGAATTCACCCACCACCTGGTCTCGAACGAAGAAATCGAGATCGACGGCGACACGGCGCGCGGCCATTATCTGCTCACCGCCACTCACGGTCCGAAAGACGGTGCCATCTTCTGCGCGGGCGCCCGGTGTTCGCAGCGCTATGCGCGGATCGACGGGCGCTGGGTCATTACCAGCCACCTGTCGCAGTCGCTCTGGAACGACCGCCCCCAGCTATCCTGAATATAGCTTCGGCAGGCGCAGACTGAGGGACGCGAAGCACGGCACGGACGATGTCCCGCTGGTCCATGGCGGCTGTTGATCGCAGAGGCATCGCGGCTGGCGTCTAAGGCAGAACCCGCGACCCGTCTCTGACCAGCGAACCGCCTCGATCGCTTGCCTGCCGACGCTGCGGACCTGGCTGTCCACGCACCAAGGGCGTCCTCGCCGCCGACCGCCTTCGACCTGCGGACTAGTCCCCGACCGCGAGCCGCTCGACAAACACATCGACATCCGCTGCCGCTTCGATCCCCCACAGATCGTTGAGCAGGCTCGTCGTCGGACCAGTCCCGAGAACCGGCGATGCCAGATCGACGAACTTCGCCCCAAGCCGATCGTCATCGACGGGAAATTGGCGCGAGCCGAGCGATTCCATCCCCTGACGCGTGAAGCTGCGTCCATCGACGGTCCTTACCGTCACCCGGGAGGGCCGAAATTCCGGATAGAGCGCGTCGAGCTCGTCGTCGGCCGCGACCTCGACCAGCGAGCATAGTCTTGCCATCTCATCGCACTCGCGAAGCACGGGGTCGAAATGCGCGACCTCCACCTTGCGAAAGCACATGCCGAGCGCAAGAATGTAAGGGAAGCTGAGCTGCGCGCTGGCGAATTCGGACCACCCCGTGGCGCCATGCGCGGCCGATATGCGATAAGTCGCAACCGAAACGCCGGCTATCTCGTCCGCGGCGATCTTCTCCTCCTCGAGAATGGCGATGAGCACTTGGAGCGCGGTCTGCAGATGGCGGCAGCATGCATAAGGCTTGATGTAGCAGTCCAGCAGTTCCCAATCCTTGGCCGGGGGCAGTGCGAACGCGGCCAAGTCGTCCCCCGCGAGGCCGGGTAGCGCCTGCATGAAGCCGTCGCGCCCCTCGAGAATGTTCGGCGGGCCGGCGATCCCCTGCCGGGCCAGAAGCGCCGCCTGCAGGCCTTCCCGCGCGGCATGACCGGCGTGCAGGCGCTTGACGTCGGTACCGCCGCTGATGAACGCGAACAGGCCGGCGGCGCCGCTC
>NZ_MINO01000066.1 GCF_001757355.1 Sphingobium phenoxybenzoativorans | reverse complement strand
AGCGTGGCGATCCGCTCCGCCCCGGCAAAGGGCGCGGCGCGCAGGTCCAGCGCCCCGTCCGCGCCGGGGCCGCGCACCACGCCTGTCGCGCCGCAGGCGTCGAGGCGCGGGCCGTCCTCGCCGATCGTGACCGGCCGGGCGATCGCGCTTTCCAGCCGCGTTTCGGGCATATCCTCCCGCTCTGCGCCGGCGATCGAGCTGTTGGGCAACTCATCCATGACGGACTGGCTGTCGGAACAGGCCGCCAACGCCATCAGCAGCAGGGGAATGGCGGAAAAGCGCATGAAAAAGGTCCTCTTGGCGGGGTGTCCGGCCGCGCCTGGCCATGCCCCTTTTTGCTTTAGTTTCGCGTGTCGCATCCCTATATGGCAACGATGAACGAAGACAGCAAAAGCTCCCCCAACAGCAACGAATATGGCGCGGATTCCATCAAGGTCCTGAAAGGGCTGGATGCGGTCCGCAAGCGCCCCGGCATGTATATCGGCGACACCGATGACGGCTCCGGCCTGCATCACATGGTGTTCGAGGTGTCGGACAACGCCATTGACGAAGCCTTGGCCGGGCATTGCGACCGGATCGACATCACGCTCAACCCCGACGGCTCCGTCAGCGTGATGGACAATGGCCGCGGCATTCCGACCGGCATCCATGCCGAGGAGGGCGTTTCGGCGGCCGAAGTCATCATGACGCAGCTTCATGCGGGCGGTAAGTTTGAGAACACCTCGGACGACAATGCCTATAAGGTGTCGGGCGGTCTGCACGGCGTCGGCGTGTCGGTCGTGAATGCGCTGTCCGACTGGCTGGAGCTGAACATCTGGCGCGACGGGCAGGAACATTGGATGCGGTTCCGCAACGGCGACGCCGAAGCGCCGCTCAAGGTGCTCGGCCCCGCGCCGGAGGGGAAGAAGGGCACGAAAGTCACCTTCATGTTCTCGACCGAGACGTTCAAGAACGTCACCGAATATGATTTCGACAAGCTGGAGCATCGCTATCGCGAGCTGGCCTTCCTCAACAGCGGCGTGCGCCTGTTCCTGACCGACGCGCGGCATGAGGAAAGCAAGACGATCGAACTCTATTATGAGGGC
The DNA here is from genome assembly GCF_001757355.1 of Sphingobium phenoxybenzoativorans. GTDB lineage: Bacteria > Pseudomonadota > Alphaproteobacteria > Sphingomonadales > Sphingomonadaceae > Sphingobium > Sphingobium phenoxybenzoativorans. The sequence goes on along the minus strand of NZ_MINO01000066.1, from coordinate 18,830 downwards.
GGCATCGCGGCCTTCGTCAAATGGCTGGACCGCAACAAGCAGTCGCTGATGCCCGACCCGATCGCAATTTCCGGCACGCGGGACGATGTGACCATCGACGTCGCGCTGGAATGGAACGACAGCTATTATGAAAATGTCCTCGCCTTCACCAACAACATTCCGCAGCGCGACGGCGGCACGCATATCGCGGCGTTCCGCGCGGCGCTGACCCGCACCCTCAACAGCTATGCCGACAAGTCCGGCATGCTGAAGAAGGAGAAGGTCTCGCTGACCGGCGAGGATATGCGCGAGGGGCTGACCGCCATTGTCTCGGTCAAGCTGCCCGATCCCAAATTCTCGTCGCAGACCAAGGACAAGCTGGTTTCGTCCGAAGTGCGCCAGCCGCTGGAAAGCCTGATGGCCGACAAGATGGCCGAATGGCTGGAGGAAAATCCCGCCAATGCGAAGATGATCATCCAGAAGGTGATCGACGCCGCCGCCGCGCGCGAAGCCGCGAAGAAGGCGCGCGAACTGACCCGGCGCAAGGGCGTGATGGACATCGCCTCGCTGCCCGGCAAGCTGGCCGACTGTCAGGAGCGCGACCCGGCCAAGTCCGAACTGTTCCTGGTCGAAGGCGATTCGGCGGGCGGCTCCGCCAAGCAGGGCCGCGACCGCCATTATCAGGCGATCCTGCCGCTGAAAGGCAAGATTTTAAACGTGGAGCGCGCCCGGTTCGACCGGATGCTGTCGTCCAAGGAAGTCGGCACGCTGATCCAGGCGATGGGCACCGGCATCCGCGACGATTTCAATATCGAGAAGCTGCGTTACCATAAGATCGTCATCATGACCGACGCGGACGTCGACGGCGCGCATATCCGCACGCTGCTGCTGACCTTCTTCTACCGGCAAATGCCGCAGATCATCGAGAATGGGCATCTCTATATCGCCCAGCCGCCGCTCTACAAGGCGACGCGCGGACGGTCCGAGGTGTATCTGAAGAACGAAGCGGCGCTGGATCAGTATCTGGTCGACAATGGCGTCGATACCATGGCGCTGGAAACCAGCGAGGGCACGATCTTCAATGACGGCCTGCGCGAGTTGATCGACCATGCGCGGCGTATGCGCACGCTGATGCGCTATGTGCCGCGCCGCTACGACTCGCGGATCATTGAGGCGCTGGCCATTTCCGGCGCGCTGGACGTGGACCTGTCGGCCGCCGACCGCGCCGCGCGGCTGGCGGAGGCGACGGTCTGGATGGGCGGCCATGACCCCGAAGGATCGTGGAGCGGCGAGATTTCCGCCGAGGGCGGTTATCATTTCCGGCGTCTGTGGCGCGGCGTCACGGATCATCATGTGATCGAGGCGGCATTTCTGGGTTCCGCCGAGGCGCGCAAGCTGCACGCACTGGCGACCGAGCAGAAGGACGCCTATCGCCACGCCAGCCGTCTGGTGACGGCGAAGGCGGCGGCGCAGGCGTCGGAAGAAACCGCCGAGGGCGAGGAAGCGGCGATCCCAGCCAAGGGCATTGCGGTGTCGCGGCCCAGCGACCTGCTGGACGCGATTCTCGCGGCGGGGCGCAAGGGGCTGGCGATCCAGCGCTATAAAGGTCTTGGCGAGATGAACGCCGAGCAGCTCTGGGAAACCACGCTCGATCCCAACAACCGCTCGATGCTGCGGGTCGAGGTGGACCAGGCGGACGTCGCGGACGAGATCTTCACCCGCCTGATGGGCGATGTCGTCGAGCCGCGCCGCGAGTTCATTCAGGACAATGCGCTGAACGTCGCCAATCTGGACGTTTAGGGAGGTCAGGCGGCGGGACTATGCTCTTGTTTTCTCTGGAGCATCCCGCCCCTTTTTCGGCATGAGCCGGCTCCCGGCTCATCCTGCCGCACCATGATACCGGATCGCGCCCGGCGGCTGTCGCCGCGCGACGAATCATGCCCGGATCGGATCGGTCGTTAACTATTTGTTAACTAAATTGGTTCCAACTGCTTCTCAGGAAAAATGGCGCATTTATAAGCGCTTATCGGGAAGCATAAGATGTTCATTGTCGCGGTGATCGTCGCCGGATTCATATCCGTCATACTATTGGGGCTGCTGGGTTGCGCCGTCTATATCTCCGTCATGGAACCGGCGAGTCCGGATGAGCAGCAATGGCAGCAGGACGAATCGCTGCGCGGTCATACGGGCATCCGCACCAACCTGGCTTCGCGCGGCGGGAGGGTTCTGCCGCCGCAGCGTGAGGGCAGCTTCACGCGGCTGCCGCATGCCTGAAAATGGGGACCGAGCCGTGGCCCGGCGCGCCATCATGAAGGCCGTCAGGCAAGAAACGCCCTGATCTCCGCGACGAAGGCGTCATGCCGGTCATGATGCACCCAATGGCCGGCATTGTCGTATAGCGACACGCGGGCATTGTTGAACCAGTTCAGCCGCCCGTCGTCTGCCGGGTTGGTCGCCCAGCTCTGCTTGCCATAGACCAGCAGCGTGTCGCAGGTGATGCGGCCCCACAGCGCCTGTTTCTGCTCCGGCGTCAGGTCCACGGGCGGGAAGATGCGCAGATAATTGTCGAACTTCCAGCTATAGCTGCCGTCCTCATTCTGGCTGATGCCGTGGATGGTCAGGTGCCGGGCGCGTTCGGCGGTCAGATGCGTGTTCTCCGCCATCATCCGCGCCAGCGCTTCGTCGATAGAGGCGTAGCGTTTGGGCTGGCGGCCGCTGAGCGCGCGCTTGTCGCCGATCCAGTCGATCACGCGCTGATGCATGGGCTTGCTCGCCCATTCCGCCTCCATCGCGGCGGGCGGACCCAGCCCCTCGATCGCGACCAGCTTGCGCACCTTGTCCGGAAACAGGCCCGTATAGCGCAGCGCGATATTGCCGCCGAGCGAATGGGCGACGATGGACAGCGGCGCCAGCGATTGCTGGTGGATCAACTGCGCCAGGTCATAGACCATCGCCTCCATGCCATAATAGCCTTCGGCGGAATGGGCGCTGTCGCCATGCCCGCGCAGGTCGGGCGCGATGATGTGCCAGTCATGGCGCAACTCGCGCGCGATCCAGTCCCAGTTGCGGCAATGGTCGCGCCCGCCATGCAGCAGCAGGAGCGGCGGCGCATCGGGATTGCCCCAGTCGACATAGTGCAGCCGCAACCGCTGCGACATGTAGATATGGGATGTGGGGCCGCTGTCCTGCGCCATTATCTGGCCTCCGCTATCTGGGGCGATGTAGGGGAATGATCGCCATGGAGCATGGCTATCAGCCGCTCCATGAAGGCCGCTCCTCTCTCCATCTGGCCGATTTCGACATATTCGTCCGGCTGGTGCGCCTGCTCGATGGAGCCGGGGCCGCAGATCACGGTGGAAAAGCCCGCCTGCTGAAACTGCCCGGCCTCCGCCGCATAGGATACGACGCGCGGCTGGCCATTATCGCCGGACAGGATGCGCGCCACCCGTTCCGCCACGCCGTCCGGTTCGGGGGCGAAGGGCGGCGCGGCGGAATGGCGGACCACCTCCACGCCGGTTTCGGGCCATAGCGCCTTCATCTCCGCGTCGATGCGCGCCGCCTCCGCCTTGAAGGGGGCAAGCAGCGCATCGACATCTGTGCCGGGCGGCGCGCGGAAGTCGAAGGCGAAACGGCATTCGCGCGCCAATATGTTGACGGCGGTGCCGCCGTTGATCTGGCCGATGGTCAGCGTCGCATGCGGCGGGACGAAGGGGGAGGCGGGGTCCGCGCCGCTTTTCAGCGTCTCCGCCAGATCGCTCAGCATCGCCATCAGGCGGATGGCGACCATATTGGCGGAAATGCCCAGATGGGTCAGGCTGGAATGCGCCTCATGCCCCGTCACCGTGACGACATGGGAGGTGATGCCCTTATGCCCGCTCACAACCTCCATATTCGTCGGTTCGCCAACGATGACGGCGGCGGGGCGGGGCAGGTTCGCCACGATCTCGCGGATCATGTGCGGCGCGCCCAGGCATCCGATCTCCTCGTCATAGGAGAAAGCGATGTGCGCCGGACGCCCGGCCCGCTCCGGCGCGGCAAGGTGGGGGGCGGCGGCAAGCGCCAGCGCCAGAAACCCCTTCATGTCGCAGGTGCCCCGGCCATAGAGCCTGTCGCCGCGCCGGGTCAGGGTGAAGGGATCGCTGGTCCAGGGCTGACCATCCACCGGCACCACATCGGTATGGCCGGACAGGACGATGCCCTGTTCGCGTACAGGGCCGATCGTCGCGTAGAGATTGGCCTTGCGCCCGTCCGCGCTCATGACCCGCCGCGCGGTCACGCCGATCGCGGACAGGCGCTGCTCCACATAGGCGATGAGGGCCAGGTTGGAATCGCGCGATGTCGTGTCGAACGCGACCAGATCGGCCAGGATGGACAATGCGCTGCTGTGCAGCTCTTCGCGGGTGGTCGCCATGTCCCCGGACTAGGACAAACCCCGTCCTGACAGCAAGGCCCGCGAGAAGGCTTCCGCCCGGATCGCCTCCAGCCGGTCGTCGGCCAAGCCGTTTTCCGTGCGGAACCCGAACAGGATGCGCGCCCATGTCAGCACGCGCGGATGGCGGGAAAGGATCAGGCGCAGCCGTGCGCCGGGCCTTGCCGCGTCCTGACGGCCGATTGCGGCGGCGGCAGCCTCGACCGGGGAGGGCGCGGGGAAGGTGGCGAAGCGGCGCGCGATGGCGGCGTCGCGCTGTTCGATGAACATACCGGTCATGAGCGCGCTCCCCGGCTGTCCGCGCCCAGCACGGGGCCAAGCACGGGGGCGGAGGCGGTGAAGGCGACCAGCGAGGCCATCATCCCGACCAATATGTCGCCGACGGCCGCCGCGACGATCAGGGTGATCGACGAAAGCAGGGCCGACATGGCGGCCAGGGTGATGACGGCGCGGAACGGAATGGACATCCGCGGCCGGCGAGGGCGGAGAGCGACAGCGAGGGTGGGGGCGGGGGCAGCGATATTGTGCATGAGGGTCACTCCTGCGCCGCGCCATCATGGCGGGCTGTGCGGTCCCGTATAGGTTGGAACCGGACGCTCATATATAGCAACGATTTCACTTCATCGTTTCCAATACTGATCTATCCGTTCAATCTTGCCGATCCGCGCGAACGCGGGCATGGTGCGCCTCCTATGGCATCCAGACCGGCATTCGCCCTCGCCCTGATCGCTTTGCTGGCATCGTCCCTTGCCGCATGTTCCTCCGGCGCGGACCCGCTTGGGTCCGATGCGGCGAACGCCGCCAAGTCCCGCGCGAAATGGCCGCTCCCGGCCGAAGCGGATGCGGATAACGCCCTGAACGCTGTGGAAACGGCCGCCAACGCCGCCGAAGCGCCCGCCAATCAGACAGCGGCGGCGGTATCCAACAGCAGCAGCGCGCCGCATGTGCGGACATTGCCCAATGACGATCCGGCGGCGTTCCGCGCCACGGGAACCGAGCCGTTCTGGTCGGCGACGCTGGTTGGCGGCACGCTGGTCCTCGACATGCCGGGCAAGGCTTCGCGCTATTTCGCGGTATCCCGTTCGACCGCTGGCGGCACGCTGCGCCTGACCGGCGATGGCGTGCAACTCAGCGCGACGCCCGGCGGCTGCGATGATGGCATGAGCGACCGCGATTATGGCCAGCGCGTGCAGGTGTCCCTTGCCGACGCCGTGCTCAAGGGATGCGGGATCGCCGGGTCCAGCATCAAATAATCGCTGGCCGGGGGGTAGCGGGCGGGCGGCTTTCCCGCCATAGCGCTCGCATGCAAAATGAGCGGCCATCCCCTCCCGCAGCCGGCGCGAAAGATTTTCCGCTGGGCTTCAAGGAGTTTGTTGCGCTGATCGCCGGCCTGATGGCGATGAATGCGTTGTCGATCGACCCGATGCTGCCTGCGCTTCCCGCCATTGGCGAGAGTCTGGGCATCCACAATCCCAATGACCGGCAATGGATCATCACCGCCTATTTCATGGGCCTTGGCGTCGGCGCGCTGTTCTACGGCTCCCTGTCCGACCGCTACGGGCGCAGGCCCGTGCTGCTCATCTGCCTTGGCCTGATGCTGGTCACGACGATGGTTTGCGCGCTTGCGCCCAGCTTTGCCGTGATGCTGGTCGCGCGGGCCTTTTCCGGCTTTTTCGCGGCCGCGATGCGCGTGATCGCCGTCAGCATCGTGCGCGACAGGTTTCAGGGCGATGCGATGGCGCGGGTCATGTCGCTGGTCTTCGTCGTGTTCATGCTTGTGCCGATCCTTGCGCCGACATTCGGGCAGATCATCCTGTTCTTCGCGCCCTGGCGCTGGATCTTCGGGGTTCTGCTGGTCCTGTCCTGCGTCATCCTGATCTGGACGGCGATCCGTTTGCCCGAAACGCTTGACCCGGCGCACAGGGTGGAAATCCATGCCGGGGACATTGGCCGCATGCTGTGGACGGTGGTCAGTCATCGCACCTCCATCGGCTATATGCTGGCGACGGGCGTGGCGATGGGCGGCATGATCGGCTTCCTGACATCGGCGCAGCAGATTTTCTTCGACATTTTCCACGCGCCGGGCATCTTCCCCATCGCCTTTGCCAGCATCGCGGGCGGCATGGCCGTGGGCAGCTTCTTCAACAGCCAGTTGGTGGAGCGGATCGGCGCGCGCCGGGTGAGCCAGAGCGCCCTGATCGTGTTGATCATGCTCGGTGCCATTCACACGGTGACCGCCTGGCTGGGCATGGAAACGATGATCAGCTTCATCATTTTCCAGGTGCTCACCATGCTGGTCATCTCGCTCACCGGGTCCAATTTCGGCGCGATCTCCATGGAGCCGTTCGCGCGCGGGGCGGGGCTTGCCTCATCCTTTCAGGCGTTTGTGACGACCATCGTGTCCGCCGGGCTTGGCGCGTTCATCGGCGCGCAGTTCAACGGCACGACCCTGCCGATGGCGCTGGGCTTTCTGGGCTATGGCAGCCTGGCGCTGTTGCTGGTGGCCTGGGCCGAACGCTGGAAATTGTTCACCCGGCCCCATCATGGCGCCCTGCGCAACGCCGCGCATTAGGCTGTTTTCCTGCTGAGCGGAATTTGCGCCTGCCCGCGCAGGGGCGCACAGCTTTTCAGCCCGTCAGGACAAGCGGATAGAAAAAGGCCCGCCGGGTGTCGCCGGCGGGCCTTTTGTCTGATGGACTGCGCCGTCGCTGTCAGTTGACCGGCGGCACCGGCAGGGGCGGAATGCCCTCATCATCCTCATGCGTCTCGCTGAAGCCCTGGCCGACATGGCTGCGGCGATAGCTGTAGCCGAAATAGACCAGCAGGCCGACCGCGGCCCAGCCGACGAACATCAGCTTGGTTTCCATGCCCAGGCTGAAGAACAGATAGAGGCAGCCCGCGATCGCGATCGGCGCGGTCACCATGATGCCGGGCGTGCGGAACGGCCGGACGCGGTTCGGATCGGTCCGGCGCAGCACCATCACCGCGATGGAGACGGCGGCGAAGGCGAACAGCGTGCCGGAATTGGAGATGTCGGCCAGAATGCCGACCGGGAAGAAGGCCGCGAACAGCGCGACGAAAATGCCGGTCAGGATCGTGATGACATGCGGCGTCTTGTAGGTCGGATGGACCTTCGAGAACATGGCGGGCAGCAGGCCGTCGCGGCTCATGACGAAGAAGATGCGGGTCTGGCCGAACATCATCATCAGGATGACCGACGGCAAAGCGAGACCGGCGGCAAGGCCGAGCAGGTTGCCGATCTGCGGCCAGCCGATTTCGCGCAGGGTCCAGGCCAGCGCCTCCTTCGAGCAGGTGACGGCTTCGCTTCCGGAGGCGGCCAGCGCGGCGCATTGCTGCGACAGGGCCGTGCTGCCCGGCGCCAGAATCTCGCCGGCCGGACCATAGACCGGCTGCGCGCCCACGGTGCCGATGACGCCCGCGGCCACCAGCATGTAGAAAATGGTGCAGATGCCCAGCGAACCGATCAGGCCGATGGGCATGTTCCGCTGGGGATTCTTGGTTTCCTCGGCCGCCGTGGAAACGGCGTCGAAACCGACATAGGCGAAGAAGATGGAGGCCGCCGCCGCCGATATGCCGCTAAAGCCCAGCGGCGCGAACGGCGTGAACTGCTCCATCTTGATGACGGGCAGGGCAAGGACCACGAACAGGGTCAGCGCCGACACCTTGATCGCCACCAGCACTGCGTTCACCGCGGCGCTTTCCTTGGTGCCGATCACCAGCAGCCAGGTGACGAGCGAGGCGATGAACATGGCGGGCAGGTTGACCATGCCGCCGTCGAACGGCCCGCGCGTCAGCAGGTCGGGTATGTCGATATGGAATGTATGTTCCAGCAGGCCGACTACATAGCCGGACCAGCCCACGGACACCGCGCCCGCCGCCACCGCATATTCCAGGATCAGCGCCCAGCCGACCATCCAGGCGATCAGTTCGCCCATCACGGCGTAGCTGTAGGTGTAGGCGGAGCCGGAAACCGGCACCATCGAGGCCATTTCCGCGTAGCAGAGCGCGGCGACCGCGCAGACGAAGCCGGCGATGACGAAGGACAGCATCATGCCCGGCCCGGCCTTCTGCGCGGCCTCCGCCGTCAGCACGAAGATGCCGGTGCCGATGACCGCGCCGATGCCCAGCATGGTAAGCTGGAAAGCGCCGAGCGAACGGTGCAGCGATTTCTTTTCAGCGGTCGCCAAAATGGCGTCGAGAGACTTGATGCGCCCGAAAATCATGAATGATTGTCTCTTTCCCTATGGCGCATCGCAGACCGCACGCCTTTTATTGAAGGGCAGGAGACTATCGCCAAAATCGGCGCGCGCAAGCATGTTGCTGCCGCGTGAAAGTTTTTGCGTGGGCGGGGGGAGGCGGCCTGGCTTCTGTCCCGATGGAACGGAAATGCGCCTGTCGAAACCCTAAGTCCTTGAAGTCTCACGCGCCGTCATCCCCGCGAAGGTGGGGATCCCGCTTCCTCGCGCCGTGGAAGAACAAGCGGGTTCCCTGCCTTCGCCGGAATGACGACCAGGATTTAGCGCACCAGCAACGGTCCCAGCGGACGCCCGGCGACGATATGGACGTGCAGATGGGGCACTTCCTGCAGGGAATGCGTCCCGGCATTGGCCAGCAGGCGATATCCCGGCGCCACTAGCCCCGCGTCCCGTGCGACCGCGCCGACCGCCCGGACGAACCCGGCGATTTCCGCGTCGCTCCCGCGCGCCGAAAAATCATCCCAGCTCACATAGGCGCCCTTGGGGATCACCAATATATGGGTCGGCGCCTGCGGACTGATATCGTTGAAGGCGAGGGCGTGGTCATCCTCATAGACCTTCGTGCACGGAATCTCCCCGCGCAGGATCTTCGCGAAGATATTGCTGTCATCATAGGGCAGGGTCGCGTCGACGGCCATCATTCACTCCTTGGGGCGGGCGGCCTTTTCGGTCAGGCCCGATACGCCCTCCCGCCGGTTCAGTTCCGCGCAAACATCGTCCAGGGACAGGCCCATATCGGCCAGCAGGACGGTGAGGTGGAACAGCAGGTCGGCGCTTTCCGACACCACGCCCGCCCGGTCGTCCGCCATGGCGGCGATCACGGTCTCCACCGCTTCCTCGCCCAGCTTCTGCGCGATCTTGGCGCGGCCCTTCGCCGTCAGCTTGGCGACATAGGATGTATCGGGGTCGGCGGCGCGCCGTTCCCGGATGGTCGCTTCCAATTTGTCTAGGCTGTCACGCATGGCGGCCATTGAGCCGGGCTTGGCCGGGGCGTCAATGGGAAAGTGGCCTCAGGCGGCGAGCGGACGTCGCGTCGGAATGCCCGCCGCCGCCAGCGCCGCATGCGCCTGCGCGATCGTATGCTGCCCGAAATGGAATATGGATGCGGCCAGCACCGCGCTGGCATGGCCCTGCGTCACGCCCTCCACCAGATGATCGAGCGTGCCGACGCCGCCGCTGGCGATCACCGGCACGGACACGGCGTCGGCGATGGTGCGGGTGAGGGCAAGGTCATATCCCGCCTTGGTGCCGTCGCCATCCATCGACGTGACGAGCAGTTCGCCCGCGCCCAGCTCCGCCAGGCGAACGGCATGCGCCACTGCGTCGATCCCGGTCGCGCGGCGTCCGCCATGGGTGAAGATTTCCCACCGGCCGTCGCCCACCCGCCGCGCATCGACGGAGGCGACGATGCACTGGCTGCCGAAGCGGTCGGCGATGTCGGCGACCACTTCCGGCCGGGCGACCGCGGCGCTGTTCACCGCCACCTTGTCCGCGCCTGCAAGCAGCAGCGCGCGCGCATCCTCCGGCGATCGCACGCCGCCGCCGACCGTCACCGGCATGAAGCAGACTTCGGCGGTGCGCCGCACGACGTCCAGGATCGTCCCCCGCGCCTCATGGCTGGCGGTGATGTCCAGGAAGCACAGCTCGTCCGCGCCCGCCGCGTCATAGACCTTCGCCTGCTCCACCGGATCGCCCGCATCGCGCAGATCGACGAAATTGACGCCCTTCACCACGCGCCCATTGGCGACGTCCAGGCAGGGAATGACGCGGGTGCGGACGGTCATGGGCGTAAGCGCCTTTCCCCTAGCCCGATATCCACTATCTCCGTTCGTCCTGAGCTTGTCGAAGGACTGTCCTTTCTTGAGATGAAGGGCAGGGCTTCGACAGGCTCAGCCCGAACGGTGGAAAGAATGCGTACGGTCACGCCGCCGCCTGCGCCACGGCCAGCGCCGCTTTCAAATCCAGCCGCCCGTCATAGAGCGCGCGGCCGGTGATGACGCCTTCAATGCCTTCGTCGGCGTGGAGGCTCAGGATGCGGATGTCCGCTATTCCCGCCACGCCGCCGCTGGCGATCACCGGAATATCGGTCGCGCGGGCGAGGTCGACGGTCGCGTCTATATTGCAGCCTTTCAGCAACCCGTCGCGGCCGACATCAGTGAACAGCAGCGCGGCGACGCCCGCATCCTCGAAGCGGCGGGCCATGTCGGCGATGGGCATGTCGGACTTCTCCGCCCAGCCCTCGGTCGCGACGAAGCCGTCCCGCGCATCGACGGCGACGACGATGCCGCCGGGAAATTCCCGCGCCGCACGCTTCACGAAATCCGGGTCCTTCAGCGCCGCCGTGCCGATGACGATACGGGAGACGCCCAGGTCGAACCAGCGCTCCACCGACTCCATAGACCGGATGCCGCCGCCAAGCTGGACATGGCCGGGGAAGGTTTCGACGATCTTCTCGACCGCCGCCGCATTCACTGCATGGCCTGCGAACGCGCCGTCCAGATCGACGACATGCAGGTGCATCGCGCCTGCCTCCGCAAACAGCATCGCCTGCGCGGCGGGGTCGTCGCCATAGACGGTGGCGCGGTCCATATCGCCTTCGGCAAGGCGGACGACCTGTCCCCCTTTCAGGTCGATGGCGGGAAAAACGATCAGGGACATATGACAATACTTCCGTTCGTCCCGAGCGAAGGCGAGGGACAGGGGCCTAGCGCGATGTGTCTCGACTTCGCTCGACACGAACGGCGGTTGGAGTATGCCCTCACGGCCGCCACTCCAGAAAACGGGAGAGGAAGGAAAGCCCGTAACGCTGGCTCTTTTCCGGGTGGAACTGCGCGCCCATGATGTTGCCGCGCGCGACGGCGGCGACCAGAGGCCCGCCATGATCGGTGGTCGCGGCGACATCGGCCGGGTCGGTCGCGTCGAAATGATAGCTGTGCAGGAAATAGGCTTCGCCCGCTTCCAGCAACGGAGGCGATCCGGCGAGGACCACATCGTTCCAGCCCATATGCGGCACCTTCACCGCCGGGTCGGCCGGTTCGATCATGCGGACGGTGCCGCCGATCCAGCCAAGCCCCTCATGCCGCCCGAATTCCTCGCCCGCATCGGCCAGCAACTGCATGCCGACGCACACGCCCAGGAAGGGCGCGCCCCTGTCCAGCACCGCCGCGCGCATCGCGTCCACCATGCCGTCGATCCCGACCAGCGCGTCGCGGCATGCGCGGAACGCGCCGACGCCGGGCAGGACGATGCGGTCGGCCTTCGCCACGGCGTCCGGGTCGGCGGTGATCACTGCGTCCGCTGCGCCCGCCTTCTTCAATGCATTGTGGACGGAATGCAGATTGCCCGCGCCATAATCGATCAGGGCGATCACGGCTGCAGGCTCTCCAGCCCGGCCGCCACGAAGCGCGGCAGGAATTCGGTCACGGTGAAATCGGCCGCGCCGTTGATCACGAAGGGATCGGTCGCCGCCTTCGCCTCAATATCCTCGCGGATGCCGCGCGCGATCAATATGCCGCCCACGCGGGGCACCTGCCGCCCGGCGATCAGCAGCCACCCGTCGGCCAGCCCGGTTTTGATCCAGGCGACATGCGCGTCCATATGGCTGTCCACCACGTCCAGATCTACCTTGTAGGTGAGCGTGATGACGAACATGGCGTGGCTCCTTCGGTAAGGGGCGGAAGGGAATCAGGCCCCGCCCAGCATGCCCTTGGTCGATGGAATGCTGTCCGCCTTGCGCGGATCGATCTCGACCGCCTGCCGCAGCGCGCTGGCCAGGCCCTTGTAGCAGCTTTCGACGATATGATGGTTGTTGCTGCCGTACAGATTTTCGACATGCAGGGTGATGCCGGCCGACTGGGCGAAGCTGTGGAACCAGTGCTCGATCAGTTCCGTGTCCCATTCGCCCAGGCGCTGCACGTTGAACGCGGCCTTCCACACCAGCCAGGGGCGGCCGGAAATGTCCAGCGCCACGCGGGTCAGCGTCTCGTCCATCGGCGAATAGGCGGTGCCGTACCGCGCGATGCCGCGCTTGTCGCCCAGCGCCTTGGCGATCGCCTCGCCGATGGCGATGCCCGTATCCTCGGTCGTGTGATGCTGGTCGACATGCAGGTCGCCCACCGTTTTCACCTGAAGGTCGATCAGCGAATGGCGCGAAAGCTGCTCCAGCATATGGTCGAGAAAACCGATGCCCGTCGACACGGTATAGAGGCCCGTGCCGTCAAGGTTGACCACCACGTCGATGGACGTTTCCGCGGTCTTTCTGTGGATTTCCGCTATGCGCATGCGCAGCCCTATAACGGGGATTCGCACGCGCGCAATCCGGGATTGCCCTTGCCCGCCGGGCATAGCCGCCCCATTTCAGGCCCTTGACCGCCTGTGCTTCATCGTTAGGTAAGATGCCCGAATGAGCGACGACCTTCCAGATAGCCTGATTCCGTACGATGAAATCGTGCAGGAAGCCCTGCGCGCCGTTGTCGGCCGCGTGCTGGGAGAGGTGGAGCGTTCGGGCGGCCTGCCGGGCGGCCATCACTTCTACATCACGTTCAAGACGCATGCGGCGGGCGTGGAAATCCCCAAATCGCTGACCGAGCGCTTCCCGGACGAGATGACCATCGTCCTGCAGAATAAATATTGGGACCTGAAGGTCGGCGCCCAGGCGTTCGAGGTCAGCCTGACCTTCAATCAGGTGCCCGCCCACCTCAACATCCCCTTCGCGGCGATCACCGCCTTCGTCGATCCCGCGGTGAATTTCGCGCTGCAGTTCCAGGTGCAGGATGCAGGCGACGGGCCGGAACCGCATGAGGCGGAGAATGACGCCCCGCTGGCCAGCAGCGAGGACGGCTCCAACGTCGTCACGGTGGATTTCGGCAAGAAGAAATAAAGGCTGGCATTCGGCTTTCCGCTGCCCCACATGAACTTCCTGAATTGCGAATGATTCTCAGGAAGGGATTTGCTCGATGGCCGACACCCGCACCGAAACCGACAGCATTGGCGCGATAGAGGTTCCCGCCGCCGCCTATTGGGGAGCGCAGACGCAGCGCAGCATCGAGAATTTCCCCTTTGGCGATACGGAGCGGATGCCGATCGGCATCGTCCATGCGCTCGCCATCGTGAAGCAGGCGGCGGCGCGGGTGAACCGGGGGCATGACCTGGCGGGTGATCTGGCCGACGCGATCGAGAAGGCGGCGATAGAGGTCATCTCCGGCGCGCATGACGATCAGTTCCCGCTGGTCATCTGGCAGACCGGCAGCGGCACCCAGTCCAACATGAACGTCAATGAGGTGATTGCGGGCCGCGCCAATGAAATGCTGGCGGGCAAGCGCGGTGGCAAGTCGCCGGTGCACCCCAATGATCATGTGAATATGGGCCAGTCGTCCAACGACAGCTTCCCGACCGCCCTGCACATCGCAGCCGCCATTGCGGTGACGGAGAAGCTGTTTCCCGCGCTCGACCGGCTGTTCGCGGCGCTCGACGCGAAGGCGAAGGCGTGGGACCATATCGTCAAGATCGGCCGCACCCATTTGCAGGACGCGACGCCGCTGACGCTGGGCCAGGAATTTTCCGGCTATGCGCATCAAATCTATCGCAGCCGCAAGCGCATCGAACCGGCGGCGATGCATGGCATGATGGCGCTGGCGCAGGGCGGCACGGCGGTCGGCACCGGCCTCAACGCGCCGCACGGCTTCGACGTGGCGGTGGCGCAGGAGATTGCGGCGATCACCGGCCTGCCCTTCCGCACCGCCGAGAACAAGTTTGAGGCGCTGGCGTCGAACGATCCGCTCGTCCATTTGTCCGGCACGCTGAACGCGCTGGCGGTGGCGCTGACCAAGATCGCCAATGACGTGCGCCTGCTCGGCTCCGGCCCGCGCTCCGGCCTTGGCGAGCTTGACCTGCCCGCCAACGAACCGGGCAGCTCGATCATGCCGGGCAAGGTCAACCCGACCCAGTGCGAGATGATGACGATGGTCGCAGCCCAAGTGATCGGCAACCATCAGGCCGTGACGATCGGCGGGCTGCAGGGGCATCTGGAGCTGAATGTGTTCAAGCCGGTGATCGGCGCGGCGGTGCTGCGCTCCATCCATCTGCTCGCCGTCGGCATGGACAGCTTCGCGGAACGCTGCATCGAGGGGCTGGAGGCGAATGAGACGCGGATCGCCGAACTGGTCGACCGCTCGCTGATGCTGGTGACGGCGCTGGCGCCGGAGATCGGCTATGACAATGCCGCGAAGATCGCCAAGCACGCCCATGCGGAGGGGCAGACGCTGCGCCAGGCGGGCCTCGCGCTGGGGCTGGTGGACGAAGTGACGTTCGACCGCCTGGTGAAGCCGGAGGATATGGTGGGGCGGTGAGACCTAGGTGGACCTTCCCCGTTCGTGCTGAGTAGGGACTGAGCTTGGCGAAGGCCCGTATCGAAGCATCCGCGCCAAGCGCTGATCCTTCGATACGCCATTTCGGCTTCGCTCAATGGCTACTCAGGACGAACGGAGTTTGGGCATAATCTAATGGTCTGAATCCACCGCTTCCCGGAACCGTTTCATCGCCCTATACATTCTTCATGGCAGACGACATCGAACAGGGACGGACGAAGATGCGGATGCTTGGCAAGATTGCGACCACCATTATCGGGACCCGCATTGCGGCCGAAACCGGCAAGGCGGGGCTGATGGGCGCGGCGGCCGGCATGCTGGCGACGCGCGTCCTGACCCGCTCTCCGTTGGGCGCGATCGCCATTGGCGGCGCTTATGTGGCGCACAAGCTGTGGCAGAAGAAGAAGGACATCGACAAGAAAGGCCCGCATGAGGCGGCGGTCGATGACGGCCTGGTCCCGAAGGGCGGCAAGCGGAAGAATGGGCGTCAGCCCCGCGCGCCGCTAAAGGCCCGCGTCGCCTATCGCAAGGCGCGCCCGATCAATCCGGACGAGCCGGTTACGCACCCGCCTGCCACACCCTGACCGCGTCGACCGGCGCGGCCAGCATCAGGATGTTGAGCGTCAGATTGTCGCGGATCATCCACAGCGTGAACAGTTCGAAGGCGATGGCCGTCAGGATAGTGACCTTCACCGGCATGCGCGCCGCGAACAGGAAACCCAGCATCATCATGCCGATGTCGCTCACCGAATTGAGCACGCTGTCGCCATTATAGCCGAGCGCGATCGTCGCCGTGCGATAGCGGTCGATGATGACGGGCGAGTTCTCCAATATCTCCCAGCCGCTTTCCAGCGCCACGGCCAGGATCAGCCGGATCGGCACGGCATAGCGGCGGAGCAGCAACCAGCCGCCGCCAAAGAACAGGAAGCCGTGGATGACATGGCTGAAACTGTACCAGTCGCTTAGCTGCTGGCTGTCCTCGCTGCTGTTGATCGCCCCATGCCACAGGCTGATCGTGCCGCAGGTGCAGATGGGCGGGCGGCCCATCGCCAGCAAGATCGTGACGGTGATCGCGATGAGGACGGGAATGGCGATCCATGCCACCCGGCGGCTTCCCATCATCGCGTCCCCTCTTGCCAAAGCGCCCTTACGCAGCCACTAGCAGGCATGGCAGACAGCATCCAGTCGGACCCCCACGGTTTCAAGCGGCGCGGCGTTCTTTTCGTGCTCTCCTCCCCTTCGGGCGCGGGCAAATCCACCATCGCGCGCAAGCTGCTCGCCGCCGATCCGACGCTGCAAATGTCGGTTTCCGCGACCACCCGGCCGATTCGTCCGGGCGAGGTGGACGGCAAGGATTATCATTTCGTCGATCTGGAGCGGTTTCGCGCGATGGTCGCGGACAATGAGTTCCTCGAATGGGCGCATGTGTTCGGCCATCGCTACGGCACGCCGCGCGCCCCGGTGGAGGCGATGCTGAAATCCGGGCGCGATGTCCTGTTCGACATCGACTGGCAGGGCGCGCAGCAGCTTTACCAGATTGCCGGCGGCGACGTGGTGCGCGTGTTCATCCTGCCGCCCTCGCTGGAGGAGCTGGAAAGCCGCCTGCGCGGCCGCGCCACCGACAGCGAGGAAGTGATTCAGGGCCGCATGTCGCGCGCGGCGGGCGAGATCGCCCACTGGGACGGTTATGACTATGTGCTGTGCAATGACGACGCGGAAAGCTGCTTTGAAAAGGTGCACACCATCCTCCAGTCCGAACGGATGAAGCGCAGCCGCCAGACCGGCCTGATCGGTTTCATCCGCAAGCTGGGCAAGGCCGTTCCCGATAGTGATTGACGTTCCGCTGTTGTGGGATCAGCCTGCATGACCGACTCCGAAAGCGGGAGGGTTGCAATGATACGCGCCACGATAGGCGGCCTTTTCGGCGGCCTTGCTCTATTCCTTACCGGCTTCATCTTCTGGGGCACGCCGCTGTCCGGTCTCGCCTTCTCGACGGCGGAGGAGCAGGCCAGCGCCAATCTGCAGGCGGCGATGGCGCAGGCGCTGACGCCTACGGGCACCGGCGTCTATATCATCCCCTCGCCCGCGACGAGCGCGGGCACGGTGCTGTATGGCAAGGGCCCGGTGGCGCAGGTCTTTTTCAACACCGGCGGCTTTCCGGTGATGGACAATGGCGCGCTGATCGCCGGGTTCATCCTGTCGCTGGTGGTTGGCGTGCTGATCGCGGTCGCGCTACGCATGGTCGCCCATGATTTCGCCGCGCGGGTGAAGCTGACGTTCCTGTTCAGCGGCGCGGCGGTGCTGTGGCTGCACATCGGCCAGCCGATCTTCAACCATGCGCCGTGGCGCTATTTCCTCTATCTTGCGTTCAGCGATTTTGTGGGGCTGGTGGTCGCGGGCGTCATCGCCGCCCGATGGTTCATGGCCAAGGGCGAGGCCGCGCCGCCGTCCTGAGGGGGTGTCTTAAGCAAGTCTTGAGTTGGGCTTTTTTAACAAAGTGCTCCTGCGAAAGCACTCGAACGAAACGAGTGGTTCGTGAGAGCCCAGTTCAGACGGCGGGACTGGACTCCTGCTTTCGCAGGAGCACGCTTCAAAATTATTCAGGCCAAGCACCCAACCTCCGTTCGGGCTGAGCGAAGTCGAAGCCTCCGTCTGAGCGAAGGCGAAGACACCTCACTGCGTTCGGTGGAACTCTTCGACTTCGCTCAGAGCGAACGGGAATTTCTATTTCGTGCCCGTAAGCGCCTGTGCCGACGGCTTGTTGACCGCGTCCACCGATCCATCGGCCAGCATCTTCTTGCTCATCGCGACGGCTTCTTCCTTCAGCTTCGCGTCGGTGCTGGTCTGGCTCGCCCCGATCAGGCCGGAAAGCAGCAGGTTGTTCGCGGCCGGGTCGGCGGCATTTTCCGCGACCGACTTGCGGGCGAGGGCGATCGCCTCGGCATAGAGCGGATCGGCGCCCGCCTTGTCCTGCTTGGACAGCTTGCCATTGCCCATCTGGACCAGAATGCCGGCCAGGATGTTGCGGCTTGCGGCGTCGGCGGGCTTGGCTTCCACCACCTTGCGCCAGTGCGGCGCGGATTCCTCGAACAGCGCAACGACTTCATCGGGCTTGTTCAGCGCGCTCTTGGCGGCGGCGTTGGCGTAGAGGGCGTTGGCGAGGAAGTTCACATTGTCGATATTGCCGGGCTGCGCCTGCACGGCGGCGCGGATGGCGGGCAGGGCGGCGTCATATTTGGCGGCTGCCCCGGCATTGTCGCCGGTCTGCTGCGCCTGCTGCCCCGCGGTGAAATCCGTAACCGCCTTGTTGAACGCGGCGACCTGTTCCGGCGTTATCGGCGTCGCGGCGGGCGCAGCGGCGGCCGGGGCGGGCGCTGCGTCCTGCGCATGTGCGGGCGCGGTCAGGGCCAGCGGCGATACCATGATGAAAAGGGCGGAAAGGACGGGTGATTTCAACGTCAGGGTCTCCTTGCAGGCGTCACACTCTCCGGACGAACGGATACCATTCATAACGGTTCCGTTTCACCCGGCCGCCAGTCTGCAGAAACCGGCGGCTGCATCAAATTCCGCGCGCCGCCTTTCACGATGCTGAACGGCGTCGGCGTCTTCGCCCCATTGTTCGGCCTGCCACAGCTCGTCCAGTTCCGTCGCGGCCCAGATCCGGTCCCGGTCAAGCCCGCCCTCGACCAGCGCCAGGCCGCAGATCAGCGACCCGCCAATGCTCACCACCGTCGACAGCCCGGCCAGCATGAACGGGTCGAATGCGGCGACCACGGCGGA
>NZ_MINO01000065.1 GCF_001757355.1 Sphingobium phenoxybenzoativorans | reverse complement strand
CTTCATGGGCGCATCGCCGACAATCAGCGCACCATCGGCAAAGCGTGCCTTGCCCTCGATATAGCTCACACCGTCATAGGCGGGCAGCAGATCGACATATTTTTTTTGGCGCAGCGTCGTGACAAGATCGTCCTTCGACGCCGCCAATACGGACCAGTCATCCATCTGGACAGCGCCCCCAAGGCCGGGAAAGCGCGCGGCGGCAAGCCCACCATGCACCGCTTCGGCGGCGCGGATCAGCGTCTTGGAAGGAACGCAGCCAACATTGACACAGGTGCCGCCAATCGTGCCGTGACCGACGAGCGCCACTTTCGCGCCCAGATCGGCAGCGGCGATCGCGGCGGAGAACCCGGCAGAACCCGCGCCGATGACGGCCACGTCAAATCCTTCCTGCCCGGGGCGGTTGCAACAGTCGTTCATTGCTTATCGCTTTCTTGAGGCGCTGGCGGCGCCCCGCTCAGTTTTGAATAGCGCGCGCCGGATAACCCGCGTTGGTTGATGCAGCGGCAATCGCAGCAGCATTGGTGCGGCGCGGGTTATAGGTTGCGCGCGCGGTCTTGGCTGCGAAATCGACCGTGACCGCCGTTACCCCGGCGACGCCTTCCATCGCCTTCTTCACGGTGATCGGGCAGGTGGCGCAGGTCATGTTCTCTATGGCAAAGGTGGTTTGCTTCTGAGCGGTTGCGGTAGCCGCGGGGCGATCTTGCGCCGTGCCACTAACTGCATAGGCGACCCCGCCGCCAGCCATAGCCAGCACGGCCATAGCGATACATACTGTCTTTTTCATGGGTATTTCCTTTCAATAGAACCAGGGTGCCCACCAGTCGATGGTGAGCGCCAGGATGGCGACGGCAAGGCCCAGCCACAGCACCGCCTTGGTGGTCCAAGCCGATTGTGGACGAGCGCAGTAGGAACCGTCTTCACAGGGCGGTTTCGGCTTGAAATAGACATGCCAGAAGCCGTAGCCGAGCAGCGCGAGCGTTACGCCTGCGACATAGGGCTTGTAAGGTTCGAGCGCCGTCAGGTTGGCGATCCACGCGCCGGAAATTCCGAGCATAACCAACAGTAGCGGGACGACGCAGCAAGCCGAGGCGAGCCCCGCGCCGATCAATGCGCCCGCCGCAACCCAGTTTGCCTGCTTCGGCTCGTGGTTTTCGGTGAGGGCTGGCTGTCCCGCTTCCGGCGTTGAGACCATGGCTTGAATCCCTTGTTCCAACTGAGTGATTCGCAGTGTAGGCTCTGTAGCCACTACAGACTCAAGAGGTATTTTCATGGAGCAACAGGTCGGCATCTTGCGTGCCCAGCTTGCCCGGAAAACAGGCTGCAATCTCGAAACCATCCGCTATTACGAGAAGGTGGGATTGCTGCCGGGGCCGCCTCGCAGTTCCAACGGCTACCGCGTCTATTCGCCGGAACTGGTGCAAAGGTTGCAGTTCATCCTGCGCGCGCGCGACCTTGGCTATGCAATGGATGAGATACGGTCATTGTTGTCGCTCACCGATACCGGTGCACAAACCTGCGCGGAGGTTATGGCGAGAACCGAACTCCACCTTGAAGATGTCCGCCGCCGCATTGCAGATTTGCAGAAGATAGAGGTGACGCTGGCGACCACGTTAGCCAGATGCACTGGAGATGACGTTGCCGAATGTCCCATCCTGGAAGCACTCCAGTTTTTACCCCATCAAGGCAATTGACGCCATCTTTGAGGAATTTGATTTTGTGATGTCAGCTTGGAGTATAGCCTAACCGGACGTCAGGGCGCTACCGCGGTTTCTGTCAGATTAGGGTACTAAACGGAATTTGTTGACGAATGTCGTTGCGTATCATAGATTTCAACCTGACATTTTGATGGAGAGAGTGCGCAGTGAAGGGGCAACGGATCGGCTATGTCCGGGTCAGCACGTTCGATCAGAATGTGGATCGCCAATTGGAAGGTCAGTCGCTCGATCGGACCTTCACCGACAAGGCATCGGGCAAGGACGTCAACCGCCCCCAGCTTGAGGCTCTGCTCACTTTCGCCCGCGAAGGCGATACCGTCGTCGTCCACAGCATGGATCGGTTGGCCCGCAATCTGGATGACCTGCGCAAGCTGGTCCAGGGCCTCACCAAGCGAGGTATCCGGATCGAGTTTGAGAAGGAAAGCCTGTCCTTCTCGGGGGAGGACTCCCCGATGGCCAATCTGATGCTCTCGGTCATGGGTGCGTTTGCTGAGTTCGAGCGCGCCCTGATCCGCGAACGGCAACGCGAAGGCATTGCGATCGCTCGGCAGCGCGGCGCCTATCGGGGGCGGAAACGGTCGCTCTCGGATGAGATGATTGCCGATCTGCACCGCCGCGTTGCCGCCGGTGAACGCAAGGCGACCATCGCGCGCGACATGGGCATCAGCCGCGAAACCCTCTACCAGTACCTTCGCGCCGCTGCCTGACACCAATGTTCACATTATGTCCGGAAAATCGTTGTTCAGCGTACAAAGCTTGAGGTGACGCCTAATTGCCGGCAAGGTCAATGCTGACGTTCTGACTGGCCTTATTATTCGGACATCGTTACCCGACCTCACAGCACACTACTGCAGCAACCCCGGTTCGACTGCGCAATCATCTTGGGAGGGCAAGTTCGCCTTGCACGGGCAGATTCGGTGTGGAGCTGATGCCCGGCACTAGACGCAGAGCATCGCCGATCAAGGTATAGACGGCGTGGCGCTGGCCGCCACGGTTCCGATGGTCGACGCGATAGCCCTGATAATGTCGGCGGAGCAGGCCTGCATTCACCAGTTCGGAAACGGCGCGACTGAGATTACTCTTGCCGGCTGTGCGAATGCGTGCCCGCATTTCCTCCGCGATCACGCCGCGCCTTTTCTCCAGATCGCCGGGGAGCAGTCCGTTTCTAGCGAGGTCGCTCTCGACCCGCTCGGCCAGCGTAATGCTGCGCGGACCACGCTGGGCCATCGGGGTCAATGCGTCGCATAGCCAATCGCGCAGGGAAACGAGCCCATCGTTCCGCCTGACCCAGGGACCGGCGCTTCCATCTGGCCCCGCCACCTGGGCGATCAGGTTGAGCAGCATGAAGGCATAACGGGGCCGGCTCGATACGGTCGCCAGCGTCTCGAGCACGGCCGCGACATCACAGCCAATGGAGGGTTCAAGAGGCTTGCCTGCATGAAACATAACATGATGGAATCAAGCACAAAGCAGGATCAATGTGAATCCCAAATCGGCGGCCGCAGACGGGTTGTCAGCTATGACACTTTGCCGGCGGATAAAGTGTCATAGGCGATCCATTCTAATCGTAGATTGTTGCGAATCGTTCTCAACTCATCCTGATAATCATGGCGCTCGCCGCTTAGGTCTGGACGAGCCGTCTCCTCGCGGACGAGCTTCCGTCGCCTATGGCGAACAGGATAAAAGACTGCGGCCGCCTTGATGATCTCACGCGCTTTGCGGCGGACTGTCAGCGTGCTGAAACCCTTGGCGATTTACATGGCACGATCGATGCCGCCGTGCGCGATCTTGGCTTCCGCTGGTTCACGCTGCTTCACAATATCGACCTTCGGCGCGGAGGCGAGCAAAGCCTGTTCCTCACAACCTATCCATCGGCCTGGCTCGAGGAAGTTCTCGAAGAACGCCATTATCTCGAAGATCCGTTCCATGCGGCCTGCGCTCGCACCCCGTCAGGGCTCGCCTGGGACCGGATCGGCGACGTGCTGGAGCTCACGCCGCGCCAGCGAAGCATCCTCGACCGCGCCAGGGACCATGACCTTGCGTCCGGCTACAGTTTGCCAATCCGGACCCCGGGGGAACCCGAGGCGATCTTTACCGCCGCCCGATCGCGCGACGAGCCGCTCAGCGCAGAGGAGGTTCTGACCGCCCGTCTGCTCGGCTCGGTCGCTTATGATCGGGCGCGCGAGCTGCTTGGCGAAAGGGCAGGGCCATTGGCCTGCGTCCCTCTCAGCCCTCGCCAGGTCGAATGCATCGCGCTCGTCGCGCAAGGCAAAAGCGACTGGGAGATCGGCCAGATCCTCGGCCTCAGCCGCGACACCGTGCACGAATATGTTGAATCGGCCCGCAGGCGTTATGGCGTGCGACGACGCACGCAGCTGGTGCTGCGCGCGGTTCGCGATGGTCATCTCAACATGGAAGCGCTGCTCTGATCTCGCCGGCCATATGATGATCGGGCTTGGGCAAGTTCAGGATTTCTGCGCTGTCGCTGGCGCGATCAAGGACGCTACGGCCTTGTCTGACCTGATGGCCGAAATCACGAAGGCCATGGGCTTTCGGCACTATGCCCTGGTCCATCATGTCGACCTGAAGCCTGCGGTTCGCTCGGTCCACATCGTCGACTATCCGCAAGACTGGGTGGAGCGCTTCCAGGCGAGACGCCTCTATGCGAGCGACCCGATCCACCGCGCCAGCCATCGCACCAATGTGGGCTTTGCCTGGTCGGCGGTTCAGTCGATCATCTCTCTGACGGCCGCCGATCGCTCGATCCTGGCAGAAGCCTACGAGGCCTCACCTCAAGATTTGTTCGCCAGACAACGCTAAGCTGGAAATACTGAGAACATCCTAGGCGACGAGCCGAAGTCTGCCGTTCGGACATTGGCAATCCCAACATTACTGGCGAGCCGCCCGAAGGACAGACCTACACTCGCGGCACGCCGAACGTCTGGGCCTCACCAGCGGTCGATGAACAGCTCGGGCTGATCTACCTGCCGACGGGCAACAGCACGCCGGACTTCTGGGGTGGCGAGCGGACTGCGATCGAGGACGCGCGTTCGTCCTCCGTCGTTGCTCTCGATCTCAAGACGGGTCGTGAACGGTGGGCCTTCCAGACCACGCATCATGATCTTTGGGACTATGACGTCCCCGCTCAGCCTACGCTTTACGATATTCCGAACGGAAAGGGCGGCACCACGCCTGCGCTGATCCAGGTCACCAAGCGCGGCCAGATCTTCGTCCTCGATCGGCGTACCGGCCGACCGGTAGCGCCGGTCGAGGAGCGTCGCGTGCCCAAGGGTTCGATCCCCGGCGAGCGCTATTCGCCGACCCAGCCTTATTCGACTGGCATGCCTGTCATTGGTGCTGATCCTCTGAGCGAGCGCCGGATGTGGGGCGTGAGCATGTTCGACCAGCTCTGGTGTCGCGTTGCTTTCCGCAAGCTGCGCTATGAAGGTGACATGACACCGCCGTCGCTCGAAGGCACGCTGCAGTGGCCGGGCTTCTACGGCGGCATGAATTGGGGGTCGGCCAGCGTCAATCGCACCAACGACTATCTGATCGTGAATGACATCCGCCTTGCGCAAATCCTGCGTCTTGTTCCCAGAGCGGAAACCGACCGCATCCTGGGTGAGCCGAAGGTCGAAGGTGGTGCGGGACACGACGGGATCAACCCGCAAGCCGGTGCGCCCTACGGTGCGCTTCTCACCGGGTTTATGTCGCCGCTTGGCGTGCCGTGTCAGAATCCTCCGTTCGGGACCATGACCGCGATCGATCTCAAGACGCGCGCGATCGTCTGGCA
Organism: Sphingobium phenoxybenzoativorans; assembly: GCF_001757355.1. GTDB lineage: Bacteria > Pseudomonadota > Alphaproteobacteria > Sphingomonadales > Sphingomonadaceae > Sphingobium > Sphingobium phenoxybenzoativorans. The sequence goes on along the minus strand of NZ_MINO01000065.1, from coordinate 14,571 downwards.
AAAGCCCTTGGGCACGACCCAGGACACAGGTCCGCTTGGCATCAAGACGCATCTGCGTATCCCGATCGGAACGCCGACGCTGTCGGGCGCACTGACCACCGGATCGGGCCTGATCTTCTACACCGGGACCACCGACTATTACCTGCGGGCGATCGACGTGCGCACCGGCAAGGAGCTGCTGGCGAAGCGGATGCCCGTTGGTGGACAGGCAACGCCGATGACCTTCGTCTCTCCAAAGACGAAGAAGCAATATGTCGTTGTGACGGCGGGCGGCGCGCGGCAATCGCTTGACCGCGGTGACCTTGTCATCGCCTACAAGCTGCCGGACTGAGGCACTTGAAGGTCTGCGGCGGCAAAAGCCATTGCCGCCGCAGACCTAACATATTGATTTATTTAACATAATTCTTATTATCGAACCGGTTGAGGGTCAACGGCTGGGGATGGTGAAACCTGCCGGGATCTCCAAGGCTGGTGGCCCAACGCAGGCTTCCAGCGCGGTGGCTGAGCCAGCAGAAAAATACGCCGCGTGTTGCTTGTTTGTTTCAGAAAGGGAGAGCCTATTTCCGGATCGCCTGACTGACACCACAATATCTCAGGCAGCACGCATCTGATCGCAAATATCAGTAAACTCACCGATTTTGGGCTAGACGTCGTCTATCCGTCCGTCGAGCCTGAATTCATGCAGGGCACGCGCGACATCGGCCGCTTGGCGACTATCGGCGCCTTCGAGCAGAGTTCAAAACTGGCGACAACGCTCGACCAACTTTCAAACCTCGTGGACGCAATTGTCAGGGACTTTGGTTTCCGCTGGTTTGCCCTCCTGCATAATGTCGATCTGGTACAACGCAGCAAGAATGCGCTGATGCTGACGACATATCCTGTCAAATGGCTCGACGAAGTGATCGAGACCAGGCTCTACCTCGATGATCCGGTCCACGCTGCCGTGGGCAAAACGCCGTCCGGGCTGAACTGGAACCAGATCGGGGAATTCATCGATCCCAGCACCCGCCAGATTGCTACATTGGCAAAGGGGCGCGATCACGGGCTGCGCCAGGGCTTCACTATGCCGATCCGCATGGCTGATGAGCCCGACGCGCTTTTCTCTGTTGCACGCGCAAACGATGACGAAATTTCGGGAGAGGATGCTCTTGCCGCCCGCTTGATCGGCACGATCGCTTTTGATCGCGGTCGCGCGATCCTCGGAGAGGAGCGTCTGAGCTATGAACCGGTGCCGCTCAGCCCCCGACAGATCGACTGCATCGCGCTCGTCGGACAGGGTAAAAGCGATTGGGAGGCAGCCCAGATACTCGGGCTCAGCCGCGACACTGTGCATGAATATGTCGAGGGCGCACGGCGGCGCTATGGTGTGCGGCGGCGGACCCAGCTTGTGCTGCGCGCGGTGCGAGACGGGCATCTCAATATCGACGCAATGCTGTAACCAGTAGCGTCGCAACCCGAACACTACCCCCTCGTCATCACCGAGAAGCCGCGAGCGATGCTCGACTGATCGAGCAGTAACTGTCCTCTATCATCGCGTCCCCCACATCTGAATGATTACGCCGACGAAGGCCCCTCACCCTCGTCGGAATGCTCAATTCTGCTGTCGATAAAGTCAGGTCCAACTGGGCATGCGTCGTGCGCGGCCTTGTGGCTTTCCTACAGTCCGTCGGATGAACCAGAGCCAGGTGCCACCTCGTTCCCCCTAAGTGGGGGGATTGCGTCAAACGGCGCTAAACGGCTCAAAAGTAGCGCGACTTTCATTCAAATAAGCCGCTGTCCTTGCCCTGCACTGACAGCGGCATGGAGGCAAGCATGCTGCATAGGCGTCACGCCATCATCGCATCCGCCATGGCACTGTGCATGCCCGCAACACCAGCGCAGGCCAATGATCTGGGCTGCCAGGTGTTGCTTTGCCTCTCAAACCCCGGCGGGGCGACGCAATATGGTGCTTGCGTCCCGCCAATGGTGAAGCTCTGGGAACGACTTGCCCTGGGCGGTTCATTCCCCGGCTGCTCTGGCGGGGGCGTTGCCAAGACCAAGGTCTATGATCGCAACTCGGCGACGCGACGCCGCGTGGTCATGACCTTCGCCGACGGCCGCCAGACGACCTACTCGCTCGCCAATATAGAGCGCTTGCCCCAAGCCGCCATCGAACCGGGAACGACGCCCCGATGATGCTCGAGCTTGCAGCCGTGGTCGCGCTCGCGCGGCAATGCGCGCCCACGGTCGCGGCAGAAACTCTCGTCTCGCTGGTTTACACCGAAAGTCATTTCGATCCCTATGCCATCGGCGTGAACGCCAAGGGCGTCGCGGCGCCGAAGGTGTCCGATCGCGCGTCGGCCATCGCGTCCGCCCGGTCGCTGATCGCGCGCGGCTACAATATCGATCTCGGCCTTGGCCAGATCAACAGCGCGAATCTCAAGCCGTTGAACCTGTCGATCGAGGACGCTTTCGAACCGTGCCGAAACCTCGCCGCATCGGCACGCGTGCTCGCCGAGAATTACACCAGTGTGGCGAAGTCCAGCCGCTCCACCGAGGATGCGATCGCCACGGCCATGTCCATGTATAATACCGGCAACCGCTGGAAGGGTTTTGCCAATGGCTATGTCGGCAAGGTCTACGCCTCGTCGAGCAGCATCATACCGCAAATCCGGCAACGTGCAGGCATTGCCATGGCAGACGCGCCGATAGCGAAAGCGGCACAGAGCCCGGCTCCTACCCCCTCGCCAGTAGCGGATCCACCCGATCAAAGCTGGAACACCTCGGCCGTCGCGCAAACTGCGACGCTGATGGTGTTCGGCTCGTCTCAAACCGCCCCATTGAAAGGACAGCCCGAATGATCGCCACACCGCCCTTGCCTGCTGCTGCGCACTCCGCGTCTGCGCGATCATTCTCCCAGTATTTCACGCTGCTTTTAGCGGCGGTTCTCGTCTCGCTTGTGCTGACAGACCCGGCCTATGCGCAGGCCGCCGACGGCATCACCTCCATGGCGGACAACATCAAGACCTGGCTGACCGGCACGTTTGCGAAGACGATCGCGGTGATCGCGGTGGTCATCGTGGGCTTCATGTTCTTCACTGGCCGCGCCAGCCTCGGTCTTCTCGTCACCGTCATCGTCGGCATCTTCATCGTGTTCAGCGCGCAGTGGATCGTCGACACCATCACCGGCGGTGCGTGAGGCCATCATGGTCAACGACGACAAGCTGCGTGAAGAAACGCTCTTCCTGGCAGTGACGCGGCCGACGATGTGGATGGGCGTTCCGATCGAAGCGTCGCTGCCTATCGCACTCGCATCCTGCCTGACCCTCATCATAAGCGGCAATCCGCTCTACGCTTTGGCACTCGCAGGCGCGTTTCTTGCGATCGCCCGCCTGATCGTCCGCCACGACGCCAATGCCTTCCGGCTGCTGTGGCTTTGGACGATGACGAAGGCGCGATGCCGCAACCGCGGTTGGTGGGGTGGCAGTTCCTACTCTCCCCTCCCCACTCAGGGCGCACGCCGAAAGGGCTTTCTGCATGGCTAGTCGTGCCTTCTCGCGCGATGCGGCGCGTACTCCGTGGCGCATCCTCAAGAACGAGGCGGATCCTGCGCGCTATCTGCCTTATGCGCGGCACGTCGATGCGCAGGTGATCGCGCTCGACGGGCGCGACCTGATGATGATGTTCAGGCTGGACGGCATCGCGTTCGAGACAGCCGATCCCGCTCAGCTGAACGACTGGCATGAGAAGCTCAACGGGACGTTGCGCAACATCGCCGACGATCGTCTCGCGATCTGGACGCATATCGTGCGCCGCCCGGTCACCGACTATCCCGAGGGCGAGTTTCGCTCTACGTTCGCCGCCGATCTCGATGCCAAATATCGCGCGCGGGTCACCGCTAAGCGCATGTTCGTCAACGAGCTCTATCTGACGCTGGTGATGCGCCCGTCCGTTGGCTCGGCCGACCGCACAGGGGTCTTGCTGCGTCGCCTGTCCAGTGCCCGCAAAGAGGGAACCGAGGTCGACGAGGACGAGCTCGTTCGTTTCGAGGACAAGGCGCGCGATATAGAGAAGCTGCTCGCGCGTTGCAGGCCACAGCGACTGGGTTTGTACGAACATCGCGGCCTCATGTTCTCGCAGCCGCTCGAGGTGCTGGAACTCGTCATGATGGGGCGCGCGACGCGCGTCCCGCTTGTTCGTGGTCATCTGGGATCGGCGATCTACGGCGAAAGGGTGATCTTCGGCCGCGAGACGGTCGAGGTTCGCGCCCATGCCGATAGCCGCTTCGTCGGCCTGTTCGGTATCCGCGAATATCCGGCCATGACGCGACCGGGGCAGGTCAACGCGCTTCTCTCGCAGGATTTCGCGTTCGTCGTCACCCAGTCCTTCGCGTTCATGGGCAAGGCGCGTGCGTCCGAGCGACTGCGCAGGCGCCAGAACCAGATGGCATCGACCGAAGATGCGGCAGCGAGCCAGGCGCTCGAGCTCGCCGATGCCGCCGATGATCTGCAGAGCAATCGGTTCGTGCTGGGCGAGCATCACTTCTCGCTCGCCGTGTTCAGCGAAGACCAGAAGCGGCTCGCCGAAAATCTCTCGACGGCGCGCGCCGCGCTGGCCGATGCCGGCCTGGTTTCAGCACGCGAGGGACCAGCGCTGGAGGCCGCCTTCTGGTCGCAGTTGCCGGGAAATTTTGCCTGGCGCGCCCGACCTGCCGCCATCACGTCGCGCAACTTCGCCGCCCTGTCACCCTTCCACACCTTCCCTGCCGGTCGGGCCGATGGCAATCATTGGGGCGCTGCGATCGCACTGATGAAGACCGCAGCCCAGTCGCCCTATTATTTCAATTTCCACGTCAACGATCTCGGCCACACGCTGATCATCGGCCCGTCGGGTGGCGGTAAGACCGTGGTGCAGAATTTCCTGATGGCGCAGCTCGAGAAGACCGGCGCCCAGCAGATCTTTATCGACAAGGACCGGGGCGCGGAAATCTATGTACGCGCATCGGGCGGCACCTATCTTGCCCTGCGCAATGGCGTGCCGACCGGCTTCGCGCCCCTGCGTGCGCTCGATCAGTCACCGGGCAACATCACGTTCCTTGGTCGACTGATACGCCAACTGGTCACGCCCGTTGGTGGCCAGCTCGGTGTCATGCAGGAGCGCATGATCGACGATGGCATCCTATCGATCGGCCGATTGCCCCCCGAAGAGCGATCGATCCTCGCCTTGCGGCAATTGCTGGGGCAGCGCGATCCCGAGGGCATCGGCGCGCGTCTCGAGAAATGGGCGCGCGGCGGCGCGTTGGGCTGGGTGTTCGACAATAACGCAGACGAACTGACGCTCGAAGCGCGGTTCATCGGCTTCGACATGACTGATTTCCTCGACAATGCCGAGATCCGCACGCCGCTCATGATGTATATGTTCCACCGCATCGACGCGCTGCTCGACGGCCGCAGACTGGTGATCGACATCGACGAATTCTGGAAAGCGCTCGGCGATGAAGCCTTCCGCGCGTTCGCGCAGGATGGTCTGAAAACCTACCGTAAGCAGAACGCCTTTCTGGTGTTCGGCACGCAAAGCCCGGCCGACGCGCTGCGCTCCGACATTTCCCACAGCATCATGGAACAGGTCGCGACCAAGATCCTGCTGCCCAACCCCTATGGCCGGGAGTCCGACTATATCGATGGCCTCGGCCTCACCCGCGCCGAGTTCAAGCTGATCCGCAGCGATCTGATCCCCGAGAGCCGGCGCTTCCTCATCAAACAAGGCCATGACTCGATCGTCGTCGAGCTTGATCTCGCCGGTCTTGGTGACGAGCTTGCGGTGCTCTCCGGCACCACGGCGACGGTTGGAATTCTTGACGCAGTGCGCCGCGAACATGGTGACGATCCGGCGCGTTGGTTGCCCATTTTTCACGAGCAGCGGGCGACCGCGAACAGAAGGAAAGGATAGAAAGATGAGAGCTTTTTCGATCCTCGCGATTGGCGGTTTGCTGGCGCTGAGCACCCCGGCCAGCGCTCAGGGCATCCCCGTCTACGATTCCAACACCTTCCTCCAGACCCTTTCGACCGTGAAGAACACGCTCGCGATGATCGAGCAGGGCAAGGCGCAGATCGCGCAGGCGACCGATATGTTCGACAGCGTCAACAAGCTGACCAACGTCAACAAGATTGCCAGTTCGCTCAGCACCGACGCTGTCCGGCATCTTCTGCCGAGCGAGGCTCGCGACATTCAGCGATTGATGTCGTCGGATATGAGCGGCTTGGGCAGTCTTGCCAGCTCGGCCAACCGCATCCGTTCGGCCAACCGGGTCGATCTCCCCGATTTACGGCCGGATGCGACCGCTTACGAGCGCTCCGGCCGTGACACCATTTTGCGCAATGGGGATCTGGCATCGCGGGATGCGGCTATTGCCGAGGCAGCCTATGGTGTGACCGCTCAGCGTACGGCCGGTCTGGAGGAGCTGCGCACTTCGCTCGATTCAGCGTCCGACGCCAAGGATGTGATGGATATCCAGGCCCGCGTCGGTGTCGAGAATGCGCATATCCAGAATGATTCCGTCCAGCTTCAAGCGCTAGCGATGCGACAGCGAGCCGAACAAGACATTCGGTCGCAACAGGAAAGCGAAAGAATTCTGGCGTCAAAGCTCGGGAGCCTCAAGCCATGAAGCCCCTTGCATCCGTCTTGGTAGTCTTGTCGCTGCCTATGCTGCTCCTCGCGTGCCAGCAGCCTCCAAGGGGAAAGGAATATTTGAAGTCGCATCCTGAAGAACTCGCCGAAGTGCTGAAAAGTTGCGCAGATGGGACCCATCCCGACCCTCAGGAGTGCTCGAACGCTCAAAGCGTGAGAACCTTGGACTTGAAGCTACGTTCGCTATCGCCTCGTCCAGGAAAATCGGACGTTCGGTAATGGAGGACGGTCTCTTCACGACGCTCTATGTTAGCATCGACGGCAAGCTCGATCTGTTCCTCAACGAGCGCCTGACCAACGTCATCGAGGTCGTGCGCGGCCCGCTGGCGCTCGGGCTAGTCATCTATATCGCCCTGTTCGGCTACATGGTCATGCGCGGGATCGTGAGCGAGCCATGGGGCGAACTCTTCTACCGAATGGTGAAGCTCTGCCTGCTATACCTCGCGGCCACGACCGTGGCGTATTCGGAATGGATTACAAACCCCCTCTTCCACGGGATGCCCGACGCTATTTCGCAAGCCCTCGCGGGGCGTACAGTGACCAGTGTCGGAAACGTCTTTGATGATTATTATGGTCAGGCTGATGCGATCATTGCGCGGATTGAGACCGAAGCCGCGACATACAGTGACATTAATCCATATAAACTTGTACTCTATACCCTAAGTCTAGGCCTGAAGGCTTTGGCCGGTCTATCGGCTGCGATTGGGTTTTCCATCACCGTATTCGCCAAGGTTGCGCTTGCGATCATCGTTGCGCTTGGGCCGATATTTATCGCCCTATCTCTATTCGAAACAACACGCCGCTTCTTCCATGGATGGCTGGGGCAGGCTTTTAACTACATCGTTCTGATGGCAGTGATCATCGCAATTACGGCGCTGATTACCGATCTCGGCGCACTCGCCATAACCTCCTCAGAAGGTGTGGCCGATGCGGCACTCGGCGCAATCATGTTCGCCGTCTATATCTTCCTCGGCACGATCTTCTTTTTCCAGGCGCCGTCGATCGCGACCGGCATAGCCGGCGGCGCGGCCGCAGGTGTCGGCGCATTCGCGGGTTCGGCGTGGAGCACCATGGCCGCGCCCTTCCAGCAGCGCCGAATCTCCCGAAACAGCCGCAATCTCGAACGTGCCGCGCAACGCGGCGGCACGGTGAGCCGCGCATGATGATCATGAGGAATACGCCAATGTCCAAACCGCTGACGACACGCATCCTCCAGGGCGTCGCGCTCCTCGCCGCTGTCGCACCGATGGCCACACATGGCGCGTCGGGACCCAAGAAGCTGCCAATCTGCAACGGCAGGCATCTACGCGACGCCAATGTCTACGGCAGCGTGCTGCCCGGCTCGCCTGTCCCAGCGGTCGTCGCGCCCCCTGCCCCGCCCCCGGTGCCGCAGGTCAAACCGCCGGCCGGTGGATCGCCGCCACCGCCGGTCCCAGCCTCCGCGCCGCCGCCCGACAAGATTTCGTCGCGAGATCAGACCACCACTTATGGGAGCTGTTGATCATGCGGCGTCAAAGCGAGGGCGTGCCAGCAAGCGACGCCGAACTCTATTTCGGCCATGCACGCTCATGGGACCAGGATCGTCAGCGCAAGTCGCTGCGCTCGGAACGGATCGCCTGGGGCGTCGCCGTCCTCGCATTGCTGGCATGCACGGCCGAGGCACTGGCGCTGGCAGGCCTCGCGCCGCTCAAGACGGTCATGCCCTATATCATCCGGGTCAACCAGACGACGGGCGCGGTCGATGTGCAGACGGCCCTCACCCAGCAGCCGATGCGCTACGACGAAGCCGTCACTAAATTCTTCCTCGCACAATATGTCCGGGCACGCGAGAGCTGGCTGCCGGCGGCGGCCGAAGAGAATTTCCGGGCGGTGGCGATCCTGTCCGAGCCGGGTGAACAGCAGCGCTGGGGCCGGTTTTTCAACGACGACAACCCGTCGAGTCCGCAGGTGACATGGGGCAAGGGAGCGACGGTCCAGGCCCGTGTTCGCAACATCAGCTTCATCAACGACCGCGTCGCCAATGTCCGGTTCACCCGCACGGTCCAGACCGACACGAACATCCAGAACAGCGACTGGATCGCGACCATCACCTTTCGCTACACCAATGCCCCGATGGCGGAGGGCGATCGCTATCGCAATCCGCTCGGCTTCCAGGTCGAGAATTATCGAGCCGATCCGGAGGTGGTCCGGTGAAGCGGCTCCTGACCCTTGCAGCAATGTGCCTCCTCGGTGCCCAGCCCGCTCTGGCCGAGGACACACCTCGCGGCGGACCGGCCGACCCGCGGGTCAAATTCGTCGATTATCAGGAGACGCAGGTCTACCGGATTGTCGGCACCTTCCGCACGGCGACCCAGATCGTGCTCGGCGACGGCGAGACGATCGAGCATGTGGCCCTTGGCGACACCGTGTCATGGGAAGTGGCCGTTGCCGGACATATCCTCTTTCTCAAGCCGCGCGAGCGCGCTGGCCCCACCAACCTCATCGTCACCACCAACCACGGCGGAGAACTGCGCAACTATGCGTTCGAGCTGACCACCCGGCGCGGCGCGATCAGCAGCGCAAGTTCGGATGCCTTCTTCCAGGTGCGCTTCCGCTATCCCCGCGATGAGGCGGAACGCGCAGCCCGGATGCAAGCCGCGCAGGAAGCCCAGCGCGTCGCTGCGATGCAGGCAAGCGCAGTGCGCGGCGCACTCGACCACGGCGTCATCGAAGGTCCGCGCAATCTCAACTACAAGGTCCAGGGCTCAAGCGCGCTGCAGCCCTCCGAGATCTCGGACAACGGCAAGTTCACGGTGCTCCGCTTCCCGGGCAATCATGAAATTCCCGCCATCTACATGGTGCGCCCGGATGGGTCGGAAACGCTCGTCCCGTTCGACGTCCGCGATGAATTCGTGGTCGTTCACCTCGTGGCGACCCAGCTCCGGCTGCGGCGCAATCGCGAGGTGCTGTGCATCTATAACCAGGCGCCGACACCCTATGGTCTCGACGCCGGCACCAACACGGCATCGTCGCATGTCGACCGCACCGTACAGGACCCGAAGGAGTGAGCGCGATGGACGAAACCGCGTCGGACGATCGCCGCCCGATCACTGGAGATCCTACGCCCGAGCGCGACGAGATCCTGCGCGACCGGGGTATCGATCCCATCGGCGGCATGACGCCGGCGAAGCGCAACACCGCGCTAATCTTCGCCGGCACCGCGATGGTGCTCGGTATCTTGTGGGTCAATTCAGGCCCGAGCGGGAAACCGGCGGCCAACCTGATGGCGAAGCCCGAAGCCACCGCCAAGCGCACGGACCTGTCGGCACGCGAAACTGTCGCCTATGACGCGGTCGCGGCGCGACCCAAGCCTCTTGGCGCCCCGCAGTCCGATCCCAATGCGCCGGTCCTCAACCCCGGGCCGGATGGCCAGGTGGTCGGATCCGACGGGCAGATCGTGCCGGCGATGCAGCCTGGCGCTACGCCTGCGCCTTCGGCGCAGAACAATCGTCAGAACATCGCCGAACAGGCCCGGCGCTCGACACTGATTGCCTATGGCGGGCGATCCCAGGGGCTCGCGACGTCGGCACCGGACGGTACTGGCAGTGGCAGGCCGGGTTCTCTTATGGCGCCCGGGGAGGATGTCGACGGCCAGCCACAGCGCGGCGCGCCCAATGCACTGGATGCGCTTCGGCAAAGTTCGCCAATCGGCGAGGCACGCGCCTCGATGCTGCCTAATCGCAACTATCTCGTCACCGCCGGCACCTTGATCCCGTGCGTTCTTCAGACAGCGATGAATTCCGCCCAGCCCGGCTACACATCGTGCCTTATCCCGCGCGATGTCTATTCCGAGAATGGGCGCGTCGTCCTCATGGAAAAGGGCACCAAGGTCGTCGGCGAATATCATGGCGGGATCCAGCAAGGTCAGAACCGCCTGTTCGTGCTGTGGACCCGCGCGGTCACACCGCAAGGGGTGCGCATCGACCTCGCATCGCCAGGTTCGGACGCATTGGGCCGGGCCGGGATCGCAGGCTCGGTCGATACCTTCTTCTGGGCACGGTTCGGCAGCGCGCTCCTGCTCTCGCTGGTCGACGATGGCGCCTATATCGCCGGCCAGGCGGTCGCCAATGGCAACAATAATTTCAACAACACCACGCGGGCGCCGAGCGAAGGCGCGAGCATCGCCCTTCAGAACAGCATCAACATCCGACCCGTGCTCAAGAAGAACCAGGGCGAGGAAGTCGGCATCTTCGTCGCCAAGGATTTCAATTTCGCGGACGTCTACAATCTCGAGCTGCGGCGCGAGAAATGAGCGACACGGCGGTCCTCCGGCATTTTCTCAATCCGATCATGCCGCTGCTGGAGCCTGCCGAGGTGACCGAGCTCGTCATCAACCGGCCGGGTGAGGTCGGCATCGAGGATCATCGCGGCTGGCATTGGCATGATGTCGCCGAACTCGACAGCGAGTGGCTGGCGACGCTGGCTGTCGCGGCGGCCAGCTTCACGCGCCAGGACATCAATGCCGAGACGCCGATCTGCTCGACGATCCTGCCCGGCGGCGAACGCTGCCAGATCGTGATCCCCTCGGTCACTCCAACGGGATCGCCCTCCTTCACCATCCGCAAGCCATCGCGGGTGAACCTTGCAGTCGACCAGCTTGCCCAGGCCGGCCTGTTCGCCGGCACGCGCGCCGCAGCGCGGGGTCTGACCGACGTCGACGCGAAGATGGTCGCGATGCGGGACGCCGGCGACTGGCCGGCTTTCTTCAGAACCGCGGTGGCGGCGCGCAAGAATATCCTGGTGAGCGGCGCGACCGGATCGGGGAAGACCACCTTTGCCAAGGCGCTGATCCAGCTCATCCCGCGCGACGAGCGTCTGCTGACGATCGAGGACACACGCGAGCTTGTCGTCGACCACCGCAATGTCGTCCACATGGTCTATTCGAGCGAGCGACAGGGGCTGGCCAAGGTCGGACCCAAGCAGCTTCTCGAGAGCGCATTGCGCATGCGCCCCGATCGCATCCTGCTGCAGGAACTGCGTGACGGCACCGCCTTCTTCTACCTGCGCAATGTCAACTCAGGTCACCCAGGTTCGATCACGACGGTCCACGCTGGGTCCGCGATGGGCGCGTTCGAGCAGCTGACCCTGCTCGTCAAGGAATCCGAAGGCGGCCGCGATCTGGCGCGCGACGACATTCGCGGGCTGCTGCGCATGCTGGTCGATGTCGTCGTCCAGACCCGCAAGCGAGACGGAAAATTCGAAGTCGAGGAGGTGCATTTTGACCCGGCTGTCGCAAGCCAGTCCTCTCACTAAGGTCGCGCTTGTCGGCGGCGCTCTGTTGGGAGCGGCGCTCGCATGCGCGCTTTGCGCGATATTGGTGGCGCTGATCGGGCTGAAGCAGATCGGACCGAACATGCAGGTGACGGCACTGCCGTCGTGGCTGTGGTATTATCGCGCCGACCCGCTTCTCCATCTTTGGCTGCAGCGCGGCGCGATGGTGAGCGGTGCGATCGCCTTCATCATCCTGCTCGTCATTCTCAAGCGCGGTCGATCCCTGCACGGTGAGGCGCGCTTTGCGCGCGAAAGCGAGATCAGGCGCGAGCAGCTCCGCGCAAAGTCGGGCATCATCGTCGGCCAGAAAGGCGGTCGCTATCTGGTGTTCGGCGGGACCGAGCATGTCCTGCTCGAAGCCCCGACCCGGGCCGGCAAGGGTGTCGGTGTCGTCATTCCCAATCTGCTCAGCTGGGCAGACTCCGTGGTCGTGCTCGATGTGAAGCGCGAGAATTGGGAGATCACCGCCGGCTTTCGGGCGCGGCACGGTCAGACGGTCCACCTGTTCGATCCTCTCGACCCCGAAGGCCGCACCGCGCGCTACAATCCGCTGAGCTATATTGATCGGCTCGACGACATAGACGTCGTCAACGAACTCCAGAAGATCGGCGGGATGCTGTTCCCGTCGCCTGAGAAGGCGGATCCGTTCTGGGCCGAGGCAGCGCGCGCCGCCTTTGTCGGCGTCGGGGCGCTTGTCGCCGCCAATCCTGCCTTGCCCTTCACGATCGGCGAGATCTACCGCCGCATGACGACTGGCGACCCGAAGGTCGAATTGCCCAAGGTGGTCGAAGAGGCGCAGCAGCGCGGGCAGCGGCTGAGCCAGGCCTGTGTGTCGGCCCTGAGCGATTTCACCTCCGCGTCCGACAATACTTTTTCCGGGATCAAGCAGACGATCACGTCCAAACTGAACCTGTGGCTCAACCCGTTCGTCGATGCCGCGACCTCGGAGACCGATTTTGATCTGCGGCAGGTTCGCCGGGAGCGCATGTCGATCTATCTTGGGGTGTCGCCGGACAATATCGACCGCATCGCGCCGGTCTATAATCTCTTCCTCCAGCAGCTGATCGACCTCAACACGCGAGAGTTGCCGGCGACGGGCGGGAACGTGCCAGTGCTGGTCTTGCTCGATGAGTTCGCCCGGCTCGGCAAGGCCCCCGTCATAGCGTCGGCTTTCTCCTATGTGGCAGGCTATGGCCTGCGCCTGCTGCCCGTGATCCAGAGCCGTTCGCAGCCACGCGCGCTCTACGGCCCAGACGTCACCGATGAGATCATCGCAAACTGCGGCCTTGAAGTGGTCTTCACGCCAAAGGAGCTGAAGGTCGCCAATGAACTGTCCGAGCGGCTCGGTTTTTTCACGATGAACGTGAAATCGAAGAGCCGCACGATCCACGGGATGCTCGCCAATCGCAGCATTTCGGAGAGCGACCAGCGCCGCGCGCTGATGATGCCGCAGGAACTGATGCAGATGCCCAAGGGCGATCTGCTGCTTCTGCGGGGCGGCATTCCGCCAGTCCGCGGCCGCAAGATCGAATTTTTCCGGTCGCGCCGGTTCACCGATCGGATTTGCGACCCGCCAAAGGTTGCGCCCCGCCTCGTTCGCCTGCCGACGCCCAAACCCGTGGCGGCGGCGATCATCGGCGCGGGCTCGGATGTGCTCGCCCAAGCGATCGAAGCCAAGCGCGCCGCTCTGCACCCATCTGCCCCGCCTGCTGAAAAGGAGCCTGTCGTGACCAGAATGTTGAGCGCCGACGAACTGTCGGGCACGGTCGAGATAACCGACGACATGCTCGTGCTTGGCGAATTGGAGGAATTGCCGGCGCCGGGCGACGAAGAAGCCGCGCTGGCCTTCGTCATGGCGATGGCGGCGCGCGCGGCGGTCGAACCCGAGGAGGATCAGGAGATGGCGGATACATTAGCAGACGGCAGGCAGCATCATGGCCGCTGAGAGCAAGGCGAGCGCGCCGCGGCGCCGAACAAACGGCATCGCGATCGACGACAAGACGGTGAGCAAGGCGGTCGGCACCAAAGATCGGTCGGACCCTGTCGAACCCGAGATTGCGATTGCCCCGACACCTCCCGTCAAGGCGGATGCCAGGCAGGCGCCTACGGCCCCGTCGGTCGTAGCGGGCGATCTGCCCGAGGCAGTGCGCAAACGCTATTATGCCGACAAGGCGAAATGGTCGGGCGATCCGGCCTATTTCACCTCGGCCGACGCGAAGGATCCCGCGTTTCGCGATCAGGGACGGCGGCTGCTGACGGCCAATGAGAGCCAGGAAGTCGTCAAGGACATGGTGGCGATCGCGCAGCATCGTGGATGGGACCGCATCCATATCACCGGATCCGAGACCTTTCGTCGGGCGGCCTGGCTCGAGGCTTCGCGAAACGGCCTCGAAGTCCGGGGCTATAAGCCCAATGAGCGCGACCTGCAGGAGCTTGATCGCGTGCGCGGCGAGGCGAGCAAGAACAGCATCGCGCCGATAACGTCGCGGGATGCCGCCGAGAGCAGAGACCCCGCGCCGGCCCGCCGGTCGTCGACGCAGGGTCAGGCGGATCGCGCGCCGCCGCGCGGATCGGACCGGAGCCTGCCGAACGATC
>NZ_MINO01000064.1 GCF_001757355.1 Sphingobium phenoxybenzoativorans | reverse complement strand
CTCCGCAAAGCCCATGGCGGATAGCGCCGCCTTCAGCCCCTCGCCGTCGTGCGGCAGCCGGTCCTCCCCATCCTCGCGGGTCAGTCGGTCATAATTCGCGCCTACCCATTCGACATGCGGGCGGAGACGATCGAGCAGCGCCGCGCCATCGGGCAGGCCATGAAGGCGCGCCACATTGTCCATGCTTCCGGGATTGGCGGGCAGTTCATGGGTCTGGAGGTCGTCGACCATCTGCAGCCGGTGCTCCACCGTGCGCAGCATGACATAGGCGTCGTCCAGATGACGCGCGACATCGGCCTCGATAATGCCCGCGTCCGACAGGGCGGCCAGCGCCTCGCGCGTTGCCCCGGCGCGCAGATGGGGATTGCGGCCGCCATGGATGAGCTGGTGGACCTGCGCGAAAAATTCCACCTCCCTTATGCCGCCGCGTCCACGCTTCAGATCATATCCCGGACCGAACGCCTGGCCCTGCGCATAATGGTCGCGGATGCGCCGGGAGATATCGAGGATGGCGTCGATCGCCCCGAAATCCAGCGACCGCCGCCAGATGAAGGGGCGTATCTGCCGTAGGAAATATTCGCCCAGCGGCCGGTCGCCGGCGGCGGCGCGGGCGCGGATGAAGGCCGCCTGCTCCCAGCCGAGCGCCATCGTCTCATAATAGCTGATCGCCGCCTCCACCGGCAGCGCGATCGGCGTGACTTCCGGCGAGGGGCGCAGGCGCAGGTCGACGCGAAAGACGTAACCGTCGCCGTCGCGGGTGGTCAGCAATTCGGTCATCCGCCGGGCAAGGCGGACGGCCGCCTCCGCCGGTTCCTCCCGCTCCCGCACCGGAAGGGTCCGGGGGTCGTAGATCAGGATGGGATCGATATCGGAGCTGTAGTTCAGTTCCCGGCTGCCATGCTTGCCCAGCGCGATCACGGCGAAACCGCGCGGCTCCTCGCCCGGATAGCGTTCGGCGAAGGCGGCGGCGAGGGCGGTGTCCAGCGCTTCGTCGGCAAAGCCGGACAGGCGGCGCGTGACCAGATCCAGATCCCACGCGCCGGCCAGATCGGCAATGGCGGTGACAAGCGCGACGGCGCCGCGCTGCAGCCGCAGGGCCTGCCCAGTATTGGCGCCCGCCTGACCCGCCGCGCGGGCCAGCGCCCACGCGCTTTCCCCATCGGCGGATCGCAGCGCCTGCGTGATCGGTTCATGCACGGACATCAGGCGGGCAAGGAAGGAGGAGCCGTTTTCCGCTCTCTCCAATGCGTTCCGCCACTCGCAGGACATCAGGCCTCCACTCCGCCATTTTTGGGACATTTTGGCGGCAATAGTTGCCAAAAAACCAGAAACTTTTGCCGCATGGCTTCGTTCAATAGGTTATGGTCCACCCAAACGGAACAGCGCAGGGAAAGGAAGCAGGCATGGAATCCGCTCGCTATGTCGCCGTGCAACCGCCGATGGCGCACGAGGGCGTGGGCCGGGCGTTGCGTGCGGCCTATATTGCGAAGGGCGATGATTTGCCTAACGAAATGGCGCGTCTGCTGCAACGGCTGGACAAGCTGTAAATAGAGGGCGGTCCTCCATCAAGGCGGGCCGCTCAATTGCCTCGGCTCAGCTTGTCCACATCATCCATGATTTCGCTCAGCGCACCGGCTTCCGATGTTTTCTGCAGGCGGCGGGACGGCAGATCGCCGCCATCCAGTATCTGTTCTAGCGCGGCGCGTCCGCGCGCCACCCGGCTTTTGATGGTGCCCACCGCCACGCCGCAGATTTCCGCGGCTTCTTCATAGGCGAAACCGCCCGCGCCAACCAGGATCAGCGCCTCGCGCTGGGGCTGGGGCAGTTGCAGCAAGGCGCGCTGCATGTCGCTGAGTTCAATATGCTTGTCCTGCCCGGCGGGCGCTGCGAGCAGGCGGTCGGCGGTCAGGTCGTCCCATTCGCCGCGGAAGCGCGCACGGCGCATCTGCGACAGATAATGGTTGCGCAGGATGATGAAGGTCCATGCCCGCATATTCGTTCCGGCCTGGAAACGCTGGCGCGCGGCCCATGCCTTCAGCAGCGTTTCCTGCACCAGATCGTCGGCCAGGTCGCGATTGCCCGACAGCGACCGGCCAAAGGCGCGCAGGTGCGGAATGACCGCCGCCAGTTCGCGCTTGAAATCGGCGTCCGACAGCGTTTCGCGCGGGGCATCCGCGATGGCGGTTTCATCACTCATGACAGGACCGCGCTAAACATTGCTGCGCATGCTGGCATTGCCGTGCATCCTGGGGAGCGTGGTGTGACTGCCCGGCGATATGACGCTGTATCTGGCATAAATGGAAAGGTCAGCTCCAGTAAGATGCTTGGACGATGCGGGTATATCGTCAGACTGCAAGGACGAAAGCCATCGCTATAATTGCCAGGGCAAGGGATATGACCAACACATAGCGCACTATGTGCGGCGTGCTCCCGGCGCGAACCGCTTCCGTGTCGATATGCTGTTCTTTTTCCTGCAACGGTCGTCTCCCTATCGTTACGCAAGGATAACGCAGGGAGTCGGGCGTGGTTCCGCCTTTTATCGCGATCACGCAGGGGCGGTGGCCTCGTCGAAGAACAGCGCCTGGGAAATGGCGGCCTTCACCGTGGACCGCTGGAACGGCTTGGTGATCAGGAAGGTCGGTTCGGGCCGCTCGCCGGTCAGCAGCCGTTCCGGGAAGGCGGTGATGAAGATCACCGGCACCGAAAATTCGGAAAGAATGTCCTTCACCGCGTCGATGCCGCTGGAATCGTCGGCAAGCTGGATATCGGCCAGAACCAGGCCGGGGCGTTCGGCCCTGGCCTCCCTTACGGCCTCGTCGCGGGTCACGGCGATGGCTGTGACGTCATGGCCCAGGTCGCGCACGATGGTTTCGATGTCCATCGCGATGATCGGCTCATCCTCGATGATCAGGACCTTGGCGCGGGTCTGTTCCTCGATCGCCTTCAGCGCTTCGTTGACCAGGGATTCGATATCGGCCGGACCGACATCCACCAGATAGGCGGCGTCCTCGTCGCTGAACCCCTCCATCGCGGTCAGCAGCAGCGCCTGACGCGACAGCGGCGTGATGCGCGACAGCCTGGCGTTGGCGATCGTTTCCCGCGAACCGGTGGATACCGCGCCCGGCGAATCCTCAAGGTGCGAGGATGACCATATGGCGTGGAAGGTCCGGTAAAGGCCGAGCCGGGGATCGACATCGCGGGGAAATTCATCGGGCGCGGCGACAATGGCTTCCAGCGTGGCGCGGACATAGGTGTCGCCATGCGCCTGACTACCGGTCAGCGCGCGGGCATAACGCCGGAGGAAGGGGAGGTGCGGGTGCAACTGCTGGCCGAGCGACATAAAGCGGTACTTCTCCCTGACCCGCGCAACGGCGGGCCGAATAATGCTTTCCGGCGGCATTGGATTGCCGCCGGGTTCAGAACCGGATGCAGGATGAAGGGTGAACACCCCTCTTGGCAAGCCCAACCCGCGACCCCGATGTTCGCCCCTTTCCCTAGCCGTCAGCAAGACAAGGAAAATTCGAACGACAATGGAACCATCGAGGAAGAAAATTGTTTCACGGTCGTTCGGTTTTTTTACTGGGCATGGAATGATGCACGGGACGACGGATTGACGTCTTGGTGCGTTACGGCAATTAGACCGTGTACGAATGTAGCGGGACGGCAAGAGGGGCAAATTTTGGTTTCTGATATGCGGCCGGACAATATCGTCGAGGAGGGCGCACCCGGCGGCCGGGACGGAAACGCTGTATCCGGCGCTGCGCCGGCCAAATCCGCGCGTCCGAAAAACGCCCCCAAAAGCGCCAAGCCCGCTCCGAAAACCCCTTCTCCCAAAACCGAAGCTTCCAATAGCGATAGCGCCGTCGGCAATGTCCTGCGGTCTGTATATCAAAAGGCAGTGGACGAGGCGATTCCAGCCGAGATGCTCGATCTTCTGAGCAAACTCGATTGACGGGCGGGACATAGGCGTAATGCCTCAAGCGGACACGCCCCTGCGAGGCTCCAGCTTCGATTTTTTCCGATCCACCGGTTTCAAGATGTTTGTGCTGCTGACGCTGGCCCTGCTGCCGCTGGGCGTCGTGGCGCTGGTCGCGTCGCTGCAGTCGATCCGGGCGGCGGATGTGGAGAAGAAAGCGCTGCTGCGGATCGCGGCGACGCAGAGCGCGCGCAAACTGGGCGCGGAACTCATGTCGGACCAGACCGCGCTCAAGCTTGCGATCAACACCTTCGCCCTCGGCAGGGGTGATCCGGACATGTGCCACAGGGCGGATTCCTTCCTGCGGTCCCGCGCGTCGTCCGACACCCGCTTTGCCATCTATATGCGCGACGGCAGGCGGATATGCGGCTCCTATGACGGATGGCGGGACGGCATCCCCCCGGAGCGCCGGTTCGATCCGGCGGCGGCGGAACTGATCCCGCATCGCGGCCTGCTGATGATCCGCACGCTCAGCAACGACAAGCGCCTCGTCGCTCTGACCTTCTATGACCGGGCCTATCTGGATCAGGTGACCGATCCGGCCTCCTCCCTGCAGAATCGCCATACCTTGCTGCAGCAGGGAAACAAGCGGATGGACATTGGCGGCGTGCTGGCCGTGCAGGGGCGTTCCGTAGACAGCGTGTCTGCGCCGCTGCCGCCCACCGACATCACCCTCACCATGGTCGTGCGCGATCCGCCGGTGACGCTGGCGCGCGCGCTTTCGTTGTTCCTGCCGCTGGTCATGTGGTTTGCGGCGGCGGCGATCGGCTGGTTCGTGGTGAACCGGCTGCTCATCCGGCCGCTGGTCACATTGCGCCGCGCGGTGGCCGCCTATCGCCCCGGCGAAGTCATGGAGCCGATGCGGCGCATGCGGACCCCTGCGCAGGAGATCGCCGATCTTGGCAATACCTTCCGGGAAATCAGCGAGGATGTCGCCACCCATGAGGCGGAGATGGCCGACAGCCTGGAACGCCAGCGCCGCCTGACCCGCGAAGTCCATCATCGGGTGAAGAACAACCTGCAGATCATCGCCAGCCTCATCAACCTCCATTCGCGCTCTGCCGAGGCACCGGAAGCGGTCGACGCCTATGCCTCCATCCAGCGCCGGGTCGATGCGCTGTCAGTCGTTCATCGCAACCATTATGCGGAGCTGGAGGAGAATAAGGGCGTTGGCGTCCGCGCGCTGGTGAGCGAACTGTGCGCCAGCCTGCGCGCGACCGCTCCGTCCGGGGCGGGCAACGCCTCCCTGCTGGTGGACAGCGATCAGCTTTATGTCACGCAGGACGTCGCCGTTCCCGTCGCCTTCCTGATTACCGAGCTGGTCGAACTGGCGATGCTGACCGATCCCGGATCGACCGTGCGGATATCAGTGCATTCGGCAGAGGAGGCGGGGCATGCGACGCTGCTCATCGCATCGGCGGCATATCGCGCCTCTCCCCGCATGCATGCCTATCTGGAGGCGCGCTTCGGCCGTATTCTGACCGGCCTGTCGCGGCAGCTTCGCGCGCCGCTGCTCTATGATGAGAATGAGGGAAGCTACGCCATCGACATCATGGTCAACGGCTGAACCCATCAGCCCTTGCGATAATAATCCGCCCGGAACTGGTTCGCGAAGGCGGTGAGCGTACCGGCAGCGATGGCGTCGCGCAGCCGCTGCATCAACTGCTGGTAGAAATGGATATTATGTTCCGTCATCAGCATCGCGCCCAATATCTCCCCCGCCTTGACGAGATGGTGGAGATAGGCCCGGCTCCATGTCGTGCAGGCGGGGCAGCCGCAGGCCGCATCGATGGGCGCCGGGTCCTCGGCAAATTTCGCGTTGCGGATGTTGATCGGACCGTTCCAGGTGAAGGCCTGCCCGTTGCGGCCTGAACGGGTGGGCAGCACGCAGTCGAACATGTCGATGCCGCGCTCGACCGCGCCGACAATATCGTCGGGCTTGCCCACGCCCATCAGATAGCGGGGCTTGTCGGCGGGAAGCTGACCGGGCGCGAAGTCCAGCGTGGCGAACATCGCCTCCTGCCCTTCACCGACCGCGAGGCCGCCGACCGCATAGCCGTCAAAGCCGATGTCGATAAGCTGCTGCGCTGATTGCCGCCGCAGTTCCTCGTCCAGCGATCCCTGCTGGATGCCGAACAGCGCGGAGCGGGCGGCATGGGCATGCCCGGCGTCGAAGCCGTCGCGCGACCGCTTCGCCCAGCGCATCGAGCGTTCCATCGATGTTGCCGCCTCGTCGCGCGTCGCGCCGTTCTTCGTGCATTCGTCGAAGGCCATCACAATGTCGGAGCCGAGCAGGCGCTGGATTTCCATCGACCGTTCCGGCGTCAGCATATGGCGCGACCCGTCGATATGGCTGGCGAAGGCGACGCCCTCCTCGCTCATCTTGGTGAGGGCGGACAGGCTCATCACCTGATAGCCGCCGCTGTCGGTCAGTATGGGCCGGTCCCAGCCCATGAAGCCATGCAGCCCGCCCAGCCGGTCGATCCGCTCCGCGCCGGGCCGCAGCATCAGATGATAGGTGTTGCCCAGGATGATGTCCGCGCCCGCCGCGCGAACCTCCGCCGGGCGCATCGCCTTGACGGTGGCGGCGGTGCCGACCGGCATGAAGGCGGGCGTGCGGATGTCGCCGCGCTTCATGGCGATGGTGCCGGTGCGCGCCTTGCCGTCCGTGGCGGCGATGGTGAAGGAAAAACGGGGACGTTCAGTCATGGCGCGGCCCTTACTGGCTTTCTCCCGCCATGCCTAGCCGGGGCTGGTCAGCGTGGGGGCGGGCCGTTGCCGCCCGGCCGCGCGCCGGGCCTGCCGCCCGGTTCGGACGGGGGCCTGCCGATGTTGATGAGTTCGGAACGGTCCAGCACGCCGTCCTGATTCTTGTCGAACCCGGCGAAGATCATGGCGAAGCGGGCAGTGAATTCGTCCCGGCTTATCCGGTTGTCGCCGTCCGTATCGAAATCGAGCAGGCCGGGCAGAGCGCCGCTGCTGCCGAGCCATCGGGCGCCCCAGAGATCCAGATCGATAGGGGAGATTTCGCCCTTGCCCTTGGCTGCGTCATCGAAGGACCGCTTCACCCCCGCGTCAAATTCCGCCTGCGTCACGCGCAGGTCGCCATCGCTGTCGAGCGCCGCGATCATCAGCGCGACGGGAGAGGTGGTGATTGTCGGGCGGGTCGGCGGCGGCGCGGGCGCGGGTTTTTTGGCGAGACCGGCCGAAGCCAGATTGAGCATCAGGAGCAGGATGATCGGATAACGCATGTTCGGCAAATTCCCCGGACGCAAAGGCGAGGCTCTGCATAGCCGGGCAGCGCCGCGATGTCTGAAAAATTGATGGGACTTATGCGCGGCGGCGGCGCGCGGCGGGGCGCGCGGGCGCCAGGGCGTCCGGCATGCCGGTCCCGGCGGCCAGCACTTCCGACATGCGGTCGCGCGGCTGCGGCGGGCAGAGCAGGAAACCCTGACCGCTGTTGAAACCGGCCTCCCGCGCATGGCGGAGCTGATCCTCGGTCTCGATCCCCTCGGCGACCGTCTCCATATCCAGCGTCTTGGCGATATGGCTGACGGCCTGGATGATCGCCTGATCCTCGCGGCTGTTGCCGATGGCCGCCATGAAGCTCTGGTCGACCTTGATCGTATCGAAGCTGTAGGAGCGAAGATAGCTGAGCGAGGAATAGCCGGTGCCGAAATCGTCGAGGACGAGCTTCAGGCCGATAAGCTGGAGTTCCCGGAGCATCTGGCTGGTGTGCCGGTTATCCTCTAGGAACAGCGATTCCGTGACTTCCAGTTCCAGCCGCCGCGCAGGCAGGCCGGTCTCCAGCAGCGTGGCGATGACGGTGCGGGGCAGCTCGCCGGAGGTCAGCGATGCAGGCGAGATATTGACCGCGACGCGCACATCGCTCGGCCACTCGGCGGCGGCTGTGCAGGCTTCGCGCAGCGCCCATATGCTGAGCTGTTCGATGATGCCGATGCGTTCCGCCGCCGGGATGAATTCGGAAGGCGGCACCCGGCCCAGGCGCGGATGCTCCCAGCGCATCAGCGCCTCGCAGGTCACGATATTGCCGGTCGCCAGATCGAAGATCGGCTGGAAATGCAGCGCCAGTTCGCCTTTCTCGATCGCCTGGCGCAGGCCGTTCTCCACCTCATGGATGCGGTTGAACACTTCCTTCATCGACCAGGTGAAGATGACCGCGCGGTTGCGGCCGTCGCGCTTGGCTTCATAGAGGGCGACGTCCGCATGCTGCATCAGCTCGTCCATGTCGCGCCCGTCCTGCGGGCCGATGGCGATGCCGATGGAGGCGGTGATATTCAGATTATGGCCGGATACCTCAAAGCTGTGCTGGAAATGATCCATCACGTCGGCGGCAATGGCGCGGGCGGTTTCGCGGCCGGTCTCCGGGCAGATCAGGACGAACTCATCGCCGCCGAAGCGCGCGACATGACCGCGCCCGTCCAGCGCCTCGGCCAGTTTTTCCGACACGGCGCAAAGCAACTGGTCGCCGACCATATGCCCCAGCGTATCGTTGATCTCCTTGAACCGGTCGAGGTCCATCCACAGGATCGCGACGGCATCCTGCGGTTTCCGGTTGCGTTCGAAGATGTCGCGCAGCCGCATCTGCATCGCCATCCGGTTCTCGACGCCGGTCAGGCTGTCATAACGCGCAAGCCGTTCATATTTGACCGCGAGTTGCGCCTTGTCCCGCTGCCCGCGCAGTGACTCGACGATCAGGCGCTGCGTGGTGGCGCTGATCTCCGCAACGCCGAACATCATCACCGCAAACACGATGGCGAGCAGGCGATAGCCCGTCTCTCCGGTCAGCCACAGGCCGGCGGCGGTGGGGGCGAGGACCAGCACCGACTGGCCGATTGTGGTCGATACGCGGCCCGCATTGCGGCCGGAAATGCCGCCAGCATAGCTTGTCGCCAGCGCGATGGAGAGCAAATGGAGGACGGTATCCGGCGAACGCAGAAGGGTCGTGCAGGCGAGAAGTCCGGCCAGCACGGCGCAGGACCATGACCCCGCCTCATGCATCTGCTCCCATTTCCGGGAACTCTCGGTCTCGTCGGTGCCCAGCCGCCTGTGGAACAATGTGGCGGCCATCAGCCGGGTGCAGGCGACCAGCGCGGCAAGCGACGCCAGAATGGCGATCGGCATGTCCGCCGCAAGCAGGGCGATGCCGATGCACAGACCGGCGGCCGCAAGCGTGCTGGCGGACATGAGCAGGGCGGCCGGGCGATAGGTATCGACGGGATTCCAGCCGGCGCCGCGATCCGGCTGCCCCTGTCCCGCCAATCTTTTCCAGAAATCTTTCAAAAAGTCCCGCAACCGGGCTGCCTCCGCCGTTTGACCGGTCATGCCCCAGCGCGTCTTTTCATCTGGTTAATAGATCGTCGCTTTCCGGCGTCCGGCGCGACCAATTCGACCCAATTCGGTTCTATGCCGGAAAGTCAGTAAGCCGATGAGATAGTGAGAGAATATCGGTCAGAGGGCCCTTTCCCAAATTTCCCCCTGAATGGGTTCGCCGAAATGATCGTGATATTCCACGCTGACGATCGAAAAACCGGCCCGCTGATAGATGCGGCGCGCGCCTTCCAATATGGTGTGCGTCCATAGCCGCATCCGGGAATAGCCCTTCTCCCGCGCGAAGGCGATGCACTGGTCGACCAGCGCGCCGCCAATGCCCATGCCGCGCGCGTCAGGCTCGACATGCAGCAGGCGCAGTTGCGCCACGCCGTCGCCAGCGTCGACGATCATCACCGCGCCCAGCATCCGGCCATGCCGGTCCGCCACCCAGCATTGCTCCCGCCCCGGCTTGAACGCGCTGAGGAAGGCGGTGGTGACTTCGCTCTGCAGCACCTCCATCGGCCGTCCCCAGCCATAATCGCGGTCGTAAAGGACGGTCTGCCGCGATGCGATCAGCGCCAGATCGCCCGGCTCCGCCGTGCGGATATGCCAGGGGTCGTCGACCGGATCGCCGAGCAATTGGCGCGCGGTCGCGAGCGCGTCCGCCAGGCGCTTCCGCGCGGCGTCGTCCAGGCCCGCGATGCGCGCTTCGGTGTGCGCCCGCGTCCGCACATCCAGCGCGTCGAAAGCGGCTTGGCCTTCCTCGGTCAGCCGGATCGGGCGGCGGCGGGCATCGGCGCCCCGCCCGCGCACGATCCATCCCTGTTTTTCGAAACCGCGCAATATCCGGCTGGCGTAACCGGAATCGATATCCAGCCGGTTCTGCAACTCCATCGCCAGAACGCCGCCATCGTCCGCCGTGCCGCCCTGGGCGATTTCATACAGCATGCGGGCCGCCGTCAGGCCCATGCCGCTTTCCATATAACTGGGCTGCAGAGCGCCGGAAAAGCGGGTGTGAAAGCGATTGAATGCGCGAAGGAATGCAACGGTGTCGGCCATGCCACACCGGCTAGGGCAAATTAGTTGATTCTGTCAACTATTTGCGATCAGCCTTCCGTGGCGTTGTCCGCCGGGGCTGCCCCGGCCGGGGGCGAAGCTGTGAAAACGCGCAGGCTGTCGAGCGTCCTCTGGCCGATGGCGAGATATTGTTCGCTCAACATTTCGGGGAATACGAAGGTCGCGGTGATCAGCGATCCGTCAGGCTTGCGGACCAGGCGGACGGCGACGCTGTTGCCTTCCCCGTCATTGGCGGTGCCGCGATATTCGTTGGTTCCGATGAAATCGCCGTCGACGGCTTCCGATCCCTGCGTCATGCCCTCGACGACTTGCTGCAAATCCTTGTCGCCGGCATTCTGCGACCAGAATATGCGAATGTCTGCGCCAGCGCCCGGATCTTCGGAGACCACGCCATTCTCGTTGCTGGCGGCGGCGTCGCGGACCCAGCCTTCGGGCAAGGTGATGGAGAAGCCGCGTGCATTGTTCACATAGTTGCGGTTCTCCTCCGCCTCGGTCTCGTCCCGGCTGACATTCTGCGCTGCCTCGGCCGCCGCGGCGTTGGCCGCTTCCGCCAGTTCTTCCGACGAGGGCAGGTCGCCCACGGGTTCCTGACGGCCGCAGGCGGCGATCATCAAGGAGAAGGAAAGCGCCAGCGGCAGGGTCAGGCGGTGTGGAATGGTCAGGCGGATGGAAGGAGAGCGGGTCATGCGATGATGCAAAGCATAGGCGGCACCAGATTTCAACCACGCCCGCCGCACGCCAAAGCCGGTGCGTATCAAAGGCTGTAGCCGCCGTCGCTGACCAGCGCCGCGCCGGTTATCATGGCGGCGTCGGCCGACAGCAGGAAAGCGATCTGCGCCGCCGCCTCATCCGCCGTGCCGAACCGGCCGAGCGGCGTGCCCTCGCCCAGCGCCGCATAGGCTGCGGTCTCGCTGCCCGTCTGTTGCACAAGATCGGCGAAGAAGGGCGTCTTGCCCCAGATCGGCGTTTCGACGCCGCCGGGCGCGATGGCGTTCACGCGGATGCGATGCGGCGCGCCCTCCTTCGCGGCGACGCGCATCAATTGCAGCATGGCGGCCTTCGATGCGCCATAGGCCGCCGTGCCGGGTTCCGCCTTGATCCCCGATACCGATGCGGTGAGGACGATCGCGCCGCCTTCGCCCGCAGCGGTCATCGACGCCATCAGCGCCTGCAGCGTCAGGAATGCGCCGTCCAGATTGACCGCCATTACCCTGCGCCAGCGGTCGAACGGCATGTCGGCTATCGCGCCATTGTCGGCGATCCCGGCGTTTACGACGCCAAGGGTGACGCCCTGCAGCGCCGCGCCGGTCCCTTCCCAATATGCAGGGTCGCCTGCATCCCCGCACAGCGTTTCGAGGGCGAGGCCCGGCCGGTCTAGCGCGGCGCAGGCGGCGTCCAGCCCGGCGGCGTCAATGTCCGCCAGCACCAGGCGCGACACGCCGTCTCCGGCCAGCCGGTGCGCGCAGGCAAGGCCGATGCCCGATGCTGCGCCAGTGACAAGCGCGGACTGATTGGCGAAGCGCGTCATCGCGCGGGCATAGCGCCCGGCCGATGCGGAGGCCAGATGCGTGATGCGTGCGGGCATGTGATGCGGGCGGGCGCGTGATGCAGGCAGGCCATGGCGTCCGGGCGATAGCGTCTTGGCTGCCCGCGCAGCCATGCTATGGCCGCCCGGCATCTGCCGAATCACGAACCAGACGCTCCCGAACCGGCAGCAGGACACCCTCTTTCAAGGATAGCGATTTTGACCCGCACGCTGATTTCTTCCGGCTCTCCGTTCGAGGCGCAGGTCGGTTATTCCCGCGCCGTCGTCCAGGGCGACTGGTGCTTCGTCGCAGGCACCACCGGCTATGACCCGGAAACCAAGGCGATGCCGGACAGCGTCGCGGACCAGGCGGCCAATGCGCTCAAGGTGATCGGCAAGGCGCTGGAGCAGGCGGGCTTTTCCTTCGAGGACGTGGTGCGCGCGACCTATTATATCACCGACCCGGCCTATTGGGATCAGATCGGCCCGGTGCTGGGCGGCACGTTCGGCGGCATCCGCCCTGCGGCGACCTGCCTTGTGTCCGGCCTCATCAAACCCGAAATGAAGATAGAGATAGAGGTGACCGCGCTGCGGAAGGATTGATCATGCCCATCACCATGTACGGCATCAAAAACTGCGACACGATCAAGAAGGCGCGGACCTGGCTGGAGACGCACGGGGTCGAATATGCCTTCCATGACTATAAGGCTTCCGGCGCGGATGAGGGGAAGCTGCGCGCATGGGTGGCCGAGCATGGATGGGAGACGATCCTGAACCGGGCGGGCACGACGTTCCGGGCGCTGCCGGATGCGGACAAGCAGGGGATCGATGCGGACAAGGCGGTGGCGCTGATGCTGGCCAATCCGTCGATGATCAAGCGGCCGGTGCTCGACCTTGGCGAAAAGCGGATCGTCGGGTTCAAGCCGGACGTCTATATTGAGGCGTTCGCCAAGCAGTAATTCGGGCAGTAATATTGCCGTCACTTGGCGCGACTAGCGACCGGGGCAGGAGGACCGATGATCAAAGCCCTTTTCGCCGCCGCCATCCTTGCCCTTTCGGGAGCCGCCATGGCCGATCCGATCATCATCGCCCATCGCGGGGACAGCGGCGAGCGGCCGGAGCATACGCTTGCCTCCTATGACCGGGCCATTGATCAAGGCGCGGACTTCATCGAGCCTGATCTGGTCCTGACGAAGGACGGCGTGCTGGTCGTGCGGCATGAGAATGAGATTTCCGGCACGACCGATGTCGCCGAGCATCCCGAGTTCGCCAGCCGCAGGACGACCAAGACGATCGACGGCGAGGCCACCACCGGCTGGTTCACCGAGGATTTTACCCTGGCCGAACTGCGGACGCTGCGCGCGAAGGAGCGGCTGGCGCAGGTGCGGACGGCGAACAAGCGGTTCGACGGGCTGTACCAGATCCCGACCTTTGAGGAGGTGATCAAGCTGGCCAAGGCGCGGGAAGCGGAAACCGGCCGCCGGATCGGCATCTACCCGGAAACGAAGCACCCGACCTATTTCGCCTCCATCGGCCTGCCGCATGAAGCGCCGCTGCTCGCGATGCTGGAGAAATATGGCTATGGCGCGCCGGACGATCCGGTGTTCATCCAGTCGTTCGAGGTCGGCAATCTGAAGCTGCTGCGTGGCAAGACCCGGTTGCGCCTGATCCAGCTTGTCGCGTCGCAGGGCGGGCCGCCGGACATGGCGGGCATCGCCTATGCCGACATGATGACGCCGGAGGGGCTGAAGGCGGTTGCCGGCTATGCCGACGGCATCGGGCCAAGCTTCGACATGGTGATCGGGCCGGACGGGGCGGACAGCGGGCTGGTGGCGTCGGCGCATGCGGCCGGGCTGCAGGTGCATCCCTGGACATTGCGGGCGGAAAACATGTTCCTGCCCAAGGCGTTCCAGAAGGGTGACGACCCCGCCGCGCATGGCGATTTCACCGGCGCGGTGCGGGCCGTGGCGGCGACGGGCGTGGACGGATTGTTCAGCGATTTTCCGGGACTCGCGCGGGCGGCCCTCCAACCCTGATATTTCCAAACCAACCCGCTTGAATTTCGTCGCGGTTGCGCCGAATGTCCGGCGATGTTGTCGCAAAAGACCCGTTACGCCATCCGCGCTCTCCAGCATCTGGCCGATCATTATGCGCAGGGTCCGGTCCCGCTGACCGATATCGCCGAAAAGCAGAATATCCCGTCCAAATTCCTGACGGTTATCCTGTCCGAGCTGTCGCGCGAGGGGCTGGTCGCCACGCAGCGCGGCAGGGACGGGGGATATTGGCTGGCGCTGTCGCCGATCGACATCAGCTATGGCGATATCGTGCGGCTGACGCGCGGGTCGCTGGCGCTGGTGCCGTGCGCCAGCCGGTTCGCCCACGAACAGTGCAAAAATTGCCTGCCTGAAGAGGAATGCCGCCTGCATCGCGTCATGCTGCGCGTGCGGGACGAGATGGCGGGCGTGCTGGACAGCATCAGCCTGGCGGAGCAGTTCGCCGTATAAATGCAACGGGGAATGCGACGGTATATCGCTTTGCGAAACGGCGAATATTAACCCGAATTCAACGATGTAAGCGGGACCATTCCGGCTGCCCATATTTTGCCACATTTCGTCGCCTGCCTATTGTCTATTAAAATAATAGAATTATATCGAAGGCTCCCGCCAAAGCTTTTGAGGAGCAGGACATGGATCGATTCGGACATGCGAGCGACGCGCGCCAGCCGGTGGTGCTGACCATTCCCGGCCTCAACAATAGCGGCCCCGGCCATTGGCAGACCATCTGGGAGCAGAAGCGCGGCGATTGCGAACGGGTTGACCTGGGTAGCTGGGCCAGCCCCAACCGCAATGTATGGGTCAACCGGCTGGACTCTGCGATCCGCGCGGTCAACGGCCCGATCGTGCTGGCGGCGCACAGCCTGGGTTGCCTTGCCGTCGCCTGGTGGGGCGCGCTGCAGAGCCAGGCCTATGGCTGGCCGGTGGTCGGCGCGCTGCTGGTCGCGCCGCCCGACTGCGACCGGATGGAAACGCCAGAAACGATCGGCGGTTTTGGCCCGGTGCCGAAAGCGACGCTGCCCTTCCCGTCGATCATGGTCGCCAGCCGGAACGATCCGTACATCTTCTACGAGCGCGCCCACAGCATCGGCAAATATTGGGGCAGCCAGATCATCGACGCTGGCCATAGCGGCCATATCAATGCGGAGTCGGGCCTGGGCGAATGGCGGTTCGGGCAATCGCTGCTGGACAAGCTGATCGGCCTTGCCGCCGACCAGACGGCGCTGGCCCGGCAGTTGCGGCCCGCCGCGATGGTGACGGGCGACCGTCAGGCGCCGCTGCTGGGCCAGGCGTAACCGGCCCGGCGCGCATCCGCAGGGCTTGAAGTAACAAGCGCACAGCTACCGGGCATAAATCTACAAAGCATAAATCTACTCAAGGGATAGAGAAACTATCAGGGGGTAGAGCATTGCTTTTTTGTCTATCGAAAAAGTTGAGATATGAGTGCGGCACGAGGTAAGCGAATGAACATTGAAGAAGTCGAGCGTTGGGCGCAGCCAGTGCGGCCGGACATTATCAGCAGCATCGACGCCGTGCGTTCCGCGCTGGAGTCGCTGCGGTTCGGGTCGATCACCCTGACCGTCCATGATGCGCGCGTCGTGCAACTCGACGTCACCGAAAAGCGCCGGTTCAACGGCGCGGCCGGCAAGGATTGAGATCAGCCCAGTAGGGAAAGAACAGAAAAAACAGGCATCCGCCGGGTCGCCGGAGACGCCAAGTTGACACACAGACAACCGGACATCCGGAAGGGGAATTTTATGATCGTGCGTTCATTGTTGCTCGCCACCGCGGCGAGCGCATCCATTCTTGCGCCTGCGGCTTTCGCCCAGGATGCGTCGACGGCGCCGGCCGAGGCGGCGGAACAGGCCGATCAGGGTGAGCCGAGCCGTGGCGAAGTGATCATCGTCACCGCGCGCCGCCGCCAGGAAGCCGCGCAGGAAGTGCCGCTGGCGATTTCCGTCATCCGTGGCGACAGCATCGAATCCACCGGCAATTTCAACATCGTCAAGCTGCAGCAGCTTGCCCCGACGCTGCAGGTCTACACGTCGAACCCGCGCAACACCTCGGTCAACATCCGCGGTCTCGGCGTGCCGTTCGGCCTGACCAGCGACGGTTTCGAGCAGGGCGTCGGCATCTATGTCGATGACGTCTATAACTCGCGCGTCGCCTCCGCGACCTTCGACTTCCTCGACGTCGCGCAGGTGGAAGTGCTGCGCGGACCGCAGGGTACGCTGTATGGCAAGAACACCACCGCCGGCGCGATCAACATCACGACCAACCAGCCGACCTTCGATTTTGAAGGCCGCGCGGAGCTGACGGTCGGCAATCTGAATTACAAGCAGGCGAAGGCCGCCATCTCCGGTCCGCTGACCGACAAGATCGCCGCCCGTCTCGCCATCGCCTCCACCAGCCGCCGTGGCACGATCTATAATGTCGCCAGCGGCCAGTGGATCAACGAGCAGGACAATCTGGGCCTGCGCGGCCAGATATTGTTCCAGCCGACCGAGGACCTGAGCATCACGCTGTCGGGCGACTACAGCAAGCAGGACCCGGAATGCTGCGGCACCGTGTTCGTCCGCGTCGGCCGCACCCAGCGCGCTCTGGCCCGGCAATATGATGCGCTGGTCGCGTCGATCAACGCCGCCAATCCCGGCCGCAACTATGCGGTGCCGAGCCGCAATCCCTATGACCGGTTGACCGATCTCGACTCCAGCCTGAACGCGGGCAACAAGATCGGCGGCGCGTCCGCCAAGGTGAAGTGGGACTTGGGTTCCGGCACGCTGACGTCCGTCACCGCCTGGCGTTTCTGGGACTGGAAGCCGGAGAATGACCGCGACTTCACCGGCCTGTCGATCGTCTCGCTGTCGCAGAACCCGTCGCAGCAGGACCAGTATAGCCAGGAATTCCGCTACAATTACACCAGCGACCAGTTCGACTTCGTTCTCGGCGCCTTCGGCTTCAAGCAGCGGATCGACACGCAGGGCACCGAGCAGCAGGGTTCCGACGCCAGCCGGTGGAGCCTGACGGGTGCGCAGGCCGCCAACGCCGCCATCCTCAACGGCCTGACCGCCAGCAACACCCAATATCTCAAGAGCACCAGCGCCGCGCTGTTCGGCCAGGTGAGCTGGAAAGTGACCGACGCGCTGACCATCCAGCCCGGCGCGCGCGTCAATTATGACAAGAAGTCCGGCTTCTACGAGCGCATCGTGACCAACGGCGCTGGGCAAGTGATCAGTTGCACGCCCACGCCGACCGCCGGTTCGGTCCTCGCGGCGCAGTGCGGCGTCTACCAGCCGCAGGTCAGTTCGTCGTCCGACAGTGCGTGGAACTTCACCTATGATTTCAACGTCAACTACAAGTTCGCGCGCGACATATTGGGTTACGCAACCTACGCCAAGAGCTTCAAGACGCTGGGCATCAACCAGAATGGCCTGCCGCTCAACGCCGACAATACGGTCAATTATGACGCGGGCACGGTGAAGCCGGAATCGGTCAACCATTTCGAAATCGGCCTGAAAACCCAGTTCCTGGATCGCCGGGCGACCTTCAACCTTTCCGCCTTCCGCACGGAGATCAAGAATTTCCAGGCGACGGTGAATGGAGGCCAGTTCGGCACGGTGCGCGGCTATCTGGCCAATGCGGAGAAGGTGCGCTCGCAGGGTATCGAGGCCGATTTCAAGGTGACGCCGAACGAGCGGATCAGCGCCTATGCCAACGCCGCCTATACCGACGCGAAATATAAGAAGTTCACCAACGCGCCTTGCCCGCCGGAGCTTTCGGGCGGCACGCTGCAGGGGGCCAACGCCACGCCGGACTATTCGCAGCCGGGCGTGCCCGGTGCGCTCAGCCCGCGCCAGTGCGACATTTCCGGCCAGGCCCTGCCCGGCGTGTCCAAATGGGCCTTCTCCTATGGCGTGGAGGTCAATGCGCCGGTTACGCTGCTGGCGAAGGAAGGCCAGGCCTATCTGGGCGTCGACGGCAACTACCGGTCGGAATGGAATTCGAACGCCTCGCCGTCCATCTATACCGAGGTCAAGGGTTATGCGCTGACCAATTTCCGCGCGGGCTTCCGGGGTGACGGGTTCGATGTGTTCGGCTGGGTCCGCAACGCCTTCGACGTCAATTATATCGATCTGCTGCAGGTCGCGCCGGGCAATGTCGGCCTGATCGCGGGCCAGCCCGGCGATCCCCGCACATGGGGCATGACCATCAAGGGCAGCTTCTGATGCGTAAGTTCTGACCGGTAATTCGGCGGTCAGTAAATGGCAGGGACGGCGGTGCCCCTCAGCGCCGTCCCTGTTTTTCTTAGGTAAAGACCCTCACCCAACCCTCTCCCGCGAAGGCGGGAGAGGGCTAAGGAAAAGGTCGGAGAGGGCTATGAAAGGCGGACTCGCGCTTCCCGTCGATCCGGGGTAAAGCGCCGCCATGTCCACGACCTTCACCCTCGACACCTCCACCAGCCGCGCCAATCCGACGCCTGCGCCGATGAAGCGGCTGACCGTGCCGGCGATCCAGCGGCGGAAGTTTGAAGGCAAGACCGCAGAGCCGCTGGTCATGCTGACCGCCTATACCGCGCGGCAGGCGCAGCTTCTCGACCCGCATTGCGACATGTTGCTGATCGGCGACTCCCTGGGGCAAGTCATTTATGGCCTGCCGTCCACGCTGGCCGTCACGCTCGACATGATGATCGCGCATGGCGCGGCGGTGGTGCGCGGCAGCTATCACAGCCTGGTCATCGTCGACATGCCGTTCGGCAGCTATGAAAGCTCGCCAGAGGCGGCGTTCGCCAGCGCCAGCCGAGTCATGGCCGAAACCGGTTGCGCGGCGGTCAAGCTGGAAGGCGGGCAGGCGATGGCGCCGACCATTGCGTTCCTCAGCCAGCGGGGCATCCCGGTCATGGCCCATGTCGGCCTGACGCCCCAGGCGGTGAATGCGCTGGGCGGCTATGCCGCGCGGGGCAAGAGCCAGGAGGAGCATGCCAAGATCATGGCCGACGCCCGCGCCGTCGCCGACGCCGGAGCGTTCGCGGTGGTGCTGGAGGGCGTGATGGAAACGCTGGCCGATGCCGTCACGGAAAGCGTCGACATCCCCGTCATCGGCATCGGCGCGTCCGCGCGTTGCGACGGGCAGGTGCTGGTGACTGAGGACATGCTGGGCATGTTCGAGCGCACCGCCAAGTTCGTGAAACGCTATGAGGACATGGCGACGATGATTTCCGGCGCGGCGGAGCGTTATGCCGCCGATGTCCGCGCCCGGACATTTCCGACCGACGAGCAGGTTTACCGGCCGAAAAAGTAATTTGCTCTTGCCCGCCGCGCCGCTAATGTCCGGCGCCTCTCTCTATCCGCCCCGTTTCCCTGTGTTTCCCGGAGAATGACCTTGGCATTGACGCCGCAATCCAACGAAGCCTTCCTGCGCGAGGTCGATGACGCCGTGCGGCAGGACCAGCTTCTGGGGTTCTGGAAACGCTATGGCCGGTGGATCGCGATCCTGGTGGTGGCGGGTCTGGCCGCGTTTGGCGGCTGGCTCTACTGGAACCACCACAGCGCCGGCAAGTCGGGCGAAACGGCCGAGGAAATGCAGGGCCTGCTGGAAGTGGTCGCCGCGGGCGGCGCGCCCGACATGAAGAAGCTGGATGCGCTCGCCAAGGATGGCCAGCCGGGTTATCGCGCGACCGCGATGCTGGCGAAGGCCGCCGTGGCGGTGAAGAAGAATGACACGAAGGGCGCGATCGCGATCTTCAAGGGCATGGCGGCGGACAGCAGCCTGGCCAAGCCCTATCGCGACCTGGGCCTGATCCGCCAGACGGCGCTGGAGTTCGACAGCATGAAGCCGCAGGATGTGGTCGATCGGTTGAAGCCCTTCGCGGCCGCGGGCGACCCCTGGTTCGGCAGCGCCGGGGAAATGACGGCGGTCGCCTATATGAAGATGCGCAAGCCCGACCTTGCGGGGCCGCTGTTCGCGGCGCTGGCAAAGGATGCGCAGGTGCCGGAAACTGTCCGTTCACGTGCGCGACAGATGGCGGGGCTATTGGGAGTCGATGCGGTAGACGCGACGGTGGGGATTGGCGAGGATGGCGGTGCGAATGCAACTTCGGGTGGGTAAGAAACGGATGATGCGGCTGGGCGCGCTGCTCGGCTGCGTCGCGATGCTTTCGGGCTGCGCCGTGCTGGGCGGCGGCAAGGGCAATGGCGGCAAGAAAACGCCGGTCGTCGGCAAGCGCACATCGATCCTGACGAGCGAGCAGGGCGTGGCGGTCGAGCCGACGATTGCCGATGTCGCCGTGGTCCTGCCGGAGCAGGCGGTGAACGACCAATGGTCGCAGCCGGGCGGCAACCCCTACAAGACGATGGGCCATCTGGCGCTGTCCGACGCGCCGCGCCAGGCGTGGAGCGTGTCGATAGAGGGCAGCACGCCGAAGGCGCGCCTTGCCTCCGCCCCGGTCGTGGCGGACGGCAAGCTGTATGTCATCGATGCGTCGGCGCGCGTGATCGCGATGAACGCGGCCACGGGTTCTAAGATCTGGCAGACGGCGCTGCCCTCCGAAGGCAATGGCCGGTCGCTGTTCGGCGGCGGCGTGAGCGTGCTCGGCGACCGCCTCTATGCCAGCACCGGCGTAGGCGATGTGGTCGCGATGAATGCGTCGGACGGCAAGATCGTGTGG
>NZ_MINO01000063.1 GCF_001757355.1 Sphingobium phenoxybenzoativorans | reverse complement strand
GCGATTATGGCGTGATGATCGACGGGCCGGTGCGGATCGACATGGCCGCCGTCCACAAAAGGTCGCATCAGGTCACGCTCAACGCCCGCCATAATAATGAGAGATGGCTGGAGGGGATGGAGGGCCTGACCTTCCTGCGCGGCCATGCGCGCTTCACGGCTCCGCATGTCCTGCAGGTCGGCGAGCGGATGCTGACCGCGCCGCAGATTTTCCTCAATGTCGGCGGCCGCGCGGTCATTCCCGACATGCCGGGGCTGGCGGACATATCTTACATGACCAACAGCGGCATATTGGCGCTGGATCAGGTTCCTGGGCATCTGATCATTATCGGCGGCAGCTATATCGGCCTGGAATTTGCGCAGATGTTCCGCCGCTTCGGCGCGGAGGTGACTGTCATCGAGCGCGGCCCCCGCCTCATCACGCGCGAGGATGAGGATGTCAGCCAGGCGGTCCGCGAGATATTGGAGGCGGAGGGGATCAGCGTCCTGACCGATGCGGCGGACATCGCCTTTGCGCCGCATGCCGATGGCGCGGAGGTGACCGTCAATGGCGCGACCATCACCGGCACCCATGTCCTGCTCGCCATCGGCCGCCGCCCGAATACCGACGATCTTGGCATCGACAAGGCGGGGGTGGCGCTCGACGCGCGGGGCTATATCACCGTCGACGATGGCCTGCAGAGCAGCGTGCCGGGGATATGGGCGCTGGGCGACTGCAACGGGCGCGGGGCCTTCACCCACACCGCCTATAATGATTTCGAGATCGTCGCCGCCAACCTGCTCGACGGGGATGCGCGCAAGGTCAGCGATCGCCTGACGGGCTATGCGCTCTATATCGATCCGCCGCTCGGCCGCGTCGGCATGAGCGAGGCGGAGGCGCGCAGGGCCGGTCACGACATACTCGTATCGAAACGCCCCATGACCCGCGTCGGCCGCGCCGTCGAGAAGGGGGAGACAAAGGGTTTCATGAAGGTTGTCGCTGATGCGGCCAGCAAGCGCATATTGGGCGCGGCGATCCTGGGCACAAATGGCGATGAAGCGATCCACGGCATCCTGGACATGATGAACGCCGATCAGCCAGTATCTACCCTGCAATGGGCGGTGCCGATCCATCCCACCGTGTCGGAATTGATCCCGACCGTGCTGGGGGATTTGAAGGCGGGATAGCGCTCCACTGCGTGCTCCTGCCTTCGCGGGAGCACGAAAGGTTCATCACAACAAATCCCTGAAGCCCAAGCAAGGGTAGCGATTTGAAACTGACACCTTATATTGCCCCCATGACGAAATTCTCCCTGCTCGACCTCGTGCCCGTTACCGAGGGTAGCGATGTGTCCACCGCCCTGATCCGCGCCGCGGACCTCGCCGTCCATGCCGAGGCTTTGGGCTTCCACCGCTATTGGGCGGCGGAGCATCATGGCATGCCGGGCGTTGGCAGCGCGGCGACGGCGGTGGTGCTTGCCCATGTCGGCGCGGCGACATCGACGATCAGGATTGGGGCGGGCGGCATCATGTTGCCCAACCATGCGCCGTTGACCATTGCCGAGCAGTTCGGGACGCTCGCCGCGCTGTTCCCCGGCCGGGTCGATCTGGGGCTGGGCCGCGCGCCGGGGTCCGACCAGCGAGTGATGATGGCGATGCGCCGGACCCTCGCCAGCGACGCCAACCAGTTCCCCCGCGACGTGATGGAGCTGCAGGCCTATTTCGTGGGCGACGACAGCCCCGGCTTCCAGGCGACGCCGGGCGCAGGGGCGGAGGTGCCGCTCTGGATATTGGGGTCCAGCCTCTATGGCGCGCAACTCGCCGCCGCGCTTGGCCTGCCCTACGCCTTCGCCTCCCATTTCGCGCCCGATGCGCTGGACGAGGCGCTTGCCATCTACCGTCGCGACTTCCGCCCTTCGGCGCAATTGTCCCAGCCCTATGCGATGGCGGGGTTCAACATCTTCGCCGCGGATACTGCGGAGGAGGCGGAGACGCTGGCGACATCGATGATGCAGATGTTCGTCGCGCTGCGCACCGGCACGCCGGGCAAGCTGCCGCCGCCGGTGCCGGGCTATCGCGCGACCCTGCCGCCGCAGGCGCGGATGATGCTGAACGGCGTGTTCAAGGCGTCGAGCATCGGCACGCAGGCGGATGTCGCGCGCGACCTGTCCGCCTTCATCAACCGTACCGGCGTGGACGAAGTGATCGTTTCAAGCAGTATGTTCGACCATGACGCGCGGAAGCGGTCGCTTGCCATCGCCATGGACGCTGCCCGCGCGATCAACGGCGCGCAGGTCGCGGCCTAGCCGTCCGCCGCTCAGGATGCGGGCTGCGCCCGGCGACACCGCGCTGAGCAGCTTGGCGAAGGCGATGGCGAAAGCGAGGGTCAGGAAGGGCTGCAACAGCAGGAAGGCGGGATAGGCCGGCGAGCCGAGCGGCCCCGTCAGGCGGCCGATGACCGGGGCCAGCGTCCAGATCAGGATCAGGTGGCCGCAGAACATCAGGAACATGTACGGCTCGATCCGCTTGAGCGTCGCGGCGGCGAAGGAATCCGCCAGCCCCCAGGCCACCCGCCAGAACAGCACGGCCGCCGCCACCCGCGTCACCAGATCGACGGCGGCCATAGGATGCCCCTGATTATCCCAGAAGGGCACGTCATAGAGCGACAGGGCGACCTTGACCGGCAGCAGCAGCAGGAAGGGCAGCAAGGCGAGACCGAAGGACATGTTCGCGACCTTCTGCTCCAGCCTGATCCGGCGCACGATCATGCCCAGCGTGAAGAAGGCGAGGATGGAGGTGCGCATCAGCACCGGCTGGCCAATGCCCGCGACCCAGCAGATCGCGGCGGCGGCGGACAGGACACCCAGCGCCCAGGTCGGCGCGCGCACCAGCAGCGGCGCGACGAGCATGCACAGGAACAGGTCGCGCAGGAACGGCATCTGCACGCTGATGTCGGGATTGCGGGTGAGTATGAAAAGCTCCTGCATGACCCATTCAAACGTGTGCGGAACGGGGGCGGGCAGGGTGAACAGGATCGCCGTTCCGCTGACGATCAGGATCGCGAGCGCGTTCCACAGCACCATCGGCAGCAGGATCGTCCGGGCCTTGTGCCGGACATGCGGCCACCAGTTGCGGCTCTTGGAGGACGCCATGACCAGCCAGCCGGAGATAAGGCCGAGCAGGGGCACCGCGCTGCGGCCCAGCCCCTCCATCAATATCCAGCGCAGCATGTCCTGCCCGCTGCCATGCATCGCATAGAGCGCCTGCGCGTCGACGCCGGTCCAGGCGTGGACATAGACCACGCCCAATATGCAGATGACCCGCGCAATGGCGATGCTGTCGGACAGGCGCTCGGCCGCTGGCGCTGGGCGTGCCGTCATGGCGGCATAGGGGAGCGGCAGGGTTGCGGCGGCGTTCACTGTCATGGCTTTCATACTTGCCTGAACAGAATGAGCCGTAATCTGAACGGTTTCTGACTTGGGGTGAGCCGTGGCGGTGGCGGGGTAAACGGGTTTGCGGCGCAGATCTCCAGCGAAGCCATGCCGTCATCCCGGCGAAAGCCGGAACCCAAAGCGCCCCATTTCAAAGCTGTGCCGAAGGCGAGATGGGTCCCGGCTTTCGCCGGGATGACGGAGGAAGGACTCTATGCCTCAAGCCGCTTTTTATTCACTGAACTTCCGGCACCTTCGTCGCGTCCTCCTTGCCATCGGGCACGCGCAGCCCCGGACCGTAGACCGGCACGACGTCCGGCGTCACGCGGCCGTGCAATGCCTCAATCTCCGCCTTCCGCTGGTTGAGGTACAGCTCCCGATAGGCGGCATAGGGGCGGTCCTCGGCGCGGATTTCCTGAATCCGCTCGTCGAACGCCGCGCGCTCGCCCACCTGCTGCAGGATCATCGAGGGAATGACATAGGCGGGCCGGTTGAACGGCTTTCCGACGGCCAGCGGCACGATCATATTGTCCACGGTGTCGCCGATGACATCGCGCAGCGTGGTCGGCCCGATGATCGGCAGATACATATAGGGGCCGGGGCCGACGCCATAATAGCCCAATGTGTTGGCAAGGCCGTTGGGCCGGTAGGGCAGGTGGAAGGGCTTGCGCTTGGCGACGTCGAACAGGCCCGCCATGCCGAGGGTGGTGTTCAGGCCGAAGCGGCCGACGGTTTCAAACGCTTTTCCGGGCTTGAACTGCGCCAGATAGGCGACCGCCACGACCGGCTCCCCCAGATTGTTGAAGAAGTTGCGCAGCCCCTTGCGGACCGGCCTCGGCAGGCCCTTGTTATAGCCCTTGGCGATCGGCTCGACGACGGCCTTGTCGACCGACTGGACCGCCTGAAAGCTCTTTTCATTCACCCGTTCGAGCGGGTCGCTCGGCGGCGGGCCGTCCCGTCCCGTCACGACGATATCGTTCTGCGGCGCGTCGGCCAATTGCGCAGGCGGAGCCTCCGGCGACGGGCCGGGCGATGTTGGTGGCGGAGGCGCTGTCCCGACGCTGGGGGTCTGAACCGTGGGGATTTGACCGGCCGGATCTTCGGTTGCCGCCTGATCGCTCGCGTTCGC
Organism: Sphingobium phenoxybenzoativorans; assembly: GCF_001757355.1. Lineage (GTDB taxonomy): Bacteria > Pseudomonadota > Alphaproteobacteria > Sphingomonadales > Sphingomonadaceae > Sphingobium > Sphingobium phenoxybenzoativorans. Next base: position 16,975 of record NZ_MINO01000063.1, on the reverse strand, counting down.
CTGCATAAACGGTGTGATCGGGGAAGGGGAAACAGGCGCGCCAAGAGACGGAGGCGTGATGATCATCATGCCTGTGACGGCGGCGTACAATGGCATTCTTATGTCCTTCGCGGAGACCCTGCCCGCTAGATAGAGGCGGCCCCCTCCCGCTCAAGTTCCGCGCAACGATATTTCGAGGATAGGGGGCGTTTCCGCGCCGTGTTGCAGGAGCGATCCTGAACGGCGGATGATGAACCGCCAAAGATGTTGTTTGGATGAAAGATTGAGCGCGGACGTACAAGCCTTCTCCCGCAGGCGGGAGAAGGATACGTAGCCTTGGGAGCGTAGCGAGCTAGGCGCAGTTGGATGAGGGCAAGCGAGCCGCAGGCTCGCGCATCTTCTTACGAAGATACAAGACCCTCACCCTCCCATCGCTTCGCGATAGGCCCCTCCCTCTCCCGCAGGCGGGAGAGGGGATGAGCAGTGACCGCTCCCTACTTTGACGCGACTCAGCCCCAACAGAAAAGGGCCGGTGAGTTTCCCCACCGGCCCCTTCTTTGCGTGCCTTAAGCTGCAGAGCGCAGGACTTAGAAGTCCATGCCGCCCATGCCGCCCATTCCACCCATGCCGCCGGGCATGCCGCCCATGGCCGGCTTGTCTTCGGGCGTGTCCGAGATAGCCGCTTCGGTGGTGATCAGCAGACCGGCGACCGAGGCCGCGTCCTGCAGGGCGGTGCGAACGACCTTGGTCGGGTCGATCACGCCAGCGGTGACCAGGTTCTCATAGGTGTCGGTCGACGCGTTATAGCCCTTGGTCTCGTCATTCTCGCGCAGCAGGTTGCCTGCAACGACGGCGCCGTCGACGCCTGCGTTCTGGGCGATCTGCTTGACCGGCGCGGTGATCGCCTTGCGGATGATGTCGATGCCGCGGGTCTGGTCGTCATTCGCGCCCTTCAGGCCGTCGAGAGCCTTGGTGGCGTAAAGGAGAGCCGTGCCGCCGCCGGGGACGATGCCTTCCTCAACCGCTGCGCGGGTGGCGTGCAGGGCGTCGTCGACGCGATCCTTGCGCTCCTTGACTTCCACTTCGGTCGAACCGCCGACCTTGATCACGGCAACGCCGCCGGCGAGCTTGGCGAGACGCTCCTGGAGCTTCTCACGGTCGTAATCGCTGGTGGTGTTCTCGATCTGCGCACGGATCGCTTCGACGCGGCCCTTGATCGCGCCGGCATCACCCGCACCGTCGACGATGGTGGTGTTGTCCTTGTCGATCGAAACGCGCTTGGCGGTGCCCAGCATGCCGATGGTGACGTTCTCGAGCTTGATGCCGAGGTCCTCGGAGATCATCTCGCCCTGGGTCAGGATCGCGATGTCCTCAAGCATCGCCTTGCGGCGATCGCCGAAGCCGGGAGCCTTGACGGCAGCGACCTTCAGGCCACCACGCAGCTTGTTGACGACGAGCGTGGCCAGAGCCTCACCCTCGATATCCTCGGCGATGATGAGGAGCGGACGGCCCGACTGAACGACGGCTTCCAGGATCGGAAGGATCGCCTGCAGGTTCGACAGCTTCTTCTCGTGGATCAGGATATAGGGGTCCTGAAGCTCGACGAGCATCTTTTCCGGGTTGGTGATGAAGTAGGGCGAGAGGTAGCCGCGGTCGAACTGCATGCCCTCAACGACGTCCAGCTCGAAGTCGAGGCCCTTGGCCTCTTCCACGGTGATCACGCCTTCCTTGCCGACCTTCTCCATCGCTTCGGCGATCTTCTCGCCAACGACGGTGTCGCCGTTCGCGGAGATGATGCCAACCTGTGCGACTTCGGACGAACCGGCAACCGGCTTCGAACGCGACTTCAGATTCTCGGTCACCTTGGTGACGGCGAGGTCGATGCCGCGCTTCAGATCCATCGGGTTGATGCCGGCGGCAACCGACTTCATGCCCTCGCGGACGATCGCCTGAGCCAGGACGGTCGCGGTGGTGGTGCCGTCACCGGCGATGTCGTTGGTCTTGGAAGCGACTTCGCGGACCATCTGCGCGCCCATATTCTCGAACTTGTCCTTCAGTTCGATTTCCTTGGCGACGGTGACGCCGTCCTTGGTGATGCGGGGGGCGCCGAAGCTCTTGTCGATGACGACGTTGCGGCCCTTGGGACCCAGCGTCACCTTGACCGCGTCGGCCAGGATGTCGACGCCGCGCAGGATGCGCTCACGCGCGTCGCGGGAGAATTTTACGTCTTTTGCAGCCATGAGATAATACCTCTGCTTGAATGTGAGACTTGGAAATGTCCTCAATCCGTTCAGGCTGAGCTTGTCGAAGCCTTGTCCTTCTTAAGAAGGGCAGCCCTTCGACAGGCTCAGGGCGAACGGGGGGAAGGCAGCGCGGTGAATTAACCGACGATACCCAGAATGTCGGATTCCTTCATGATGATCAGGTCTTCGCCGTCGACCTTGACCTCGGTGCCGGACCACTTGCCGAACAGGATCTTGTCGCCAGCCTTGACGTCCAGCGGCGTCACCTTGCCGTCTTCGCTCTTGGCGCCGGAACCGACGGAGACGATCTCGCCTTCCTGCGGCTTTTCCTTGGCGGTGTCGGGGATGATGATGCCGCCGGCGGTCTTTGCCTCGGCTTCGATGCGGCGGACCAGAACACGGTCATGCAGCGGACGGAATGCCATATGGATTGCCTTTCCCTTCGATGAGGGAGCGGTTATCGGCGGACGAGATTGACGGAGACCGTGCCCCGCAACTCTCCCGGCTTTCCCCTGCTCCCAATGAACTCTGTTTTGTTAGCACTCCCCGGTCGAGAGTGCCAGCGCGCCTCATATGGCCCATCGGCGGAGGCGGTCAAGGGCGGGGAGCGGAAAAAATCCTCCAAGTCCACCCGGATGCGGTGTCCGTGCCCGGAATAGGGACAGGTCGTTACCAGATGATGACCGGCCCTCACGATCGCAGGGAGAGTTTCCAGCCGATCGAGAATCGCCAGCGGCGGTCATAGCCGGGATAGGGATCGTTGAAGGGCCGGGCGGCCTCCAGATCCAGCCTCACCTTGTCCTTCAGGGCGAAGCGGATGCCGCCACCGGCCGATCCCAGCGTGAAACCGGTCCGGGGGAAAGGGCCGCGCTGAAGGATCGTCACCTTCGCCATATCCGCGAAGCCGTACAGTTCGGTCCCGGCCAGATTGCCCTTGGGCAAAGGCCGCCAGGCAAGCTCCGCAAGGCCGGCCATGCCCCGGTCGGCATTGATCAGGGCATTTTCGAAGCCCCGGCCGAAGTCGGGTCCGCCGACGGAAAAGCGTTCGGCCGCGGGCAGGCGGTCGCGGCTCCATTGCCCGCTTCCGCGCAGGCGAATGGCGGCGCGCCTGCCGATGGCGCGATCGGCCCCGGCGCGCAGGTTGACCTTCAGGAAGTCCGTTTCCGCGAAAGGCGCATCGACCCGCGCGCCCACTATATCGAGGCCCTTGCTGATGCTCGCGCTGCCGGACAGGCTGAGGCGGCCGGTCGACTGGCCATAGCCAGCGGCAACCCGCGCCGCGCGTGTCCGCTCCGATGCGATCAGCGATCCCAATGCGGCATTGTCGCTATCGATGCCGTCGATCGCGGCGCTGAGGGTCAGGTTGCGCTTATAGGCGCGGATGACCGGCCAGGAGAGGGTGATGCCCGCCGTCTTGGCCTTGCCCCGGATCAGGCTGTTTTCCGGCCGGGTCTCCAGATAGCCGCCGGACAGGGAAAGCCGCATCCCGTCCGTGCCGACCGGCGTTGAATGGGTGAGGCCGACATAGCGGTAATCCCGCAGGTCGACGGCGGAGGCGACCGCAAGTTCGGTCGAGTCGCCGTCGCGCAGGCCGCCATAGAGGCGCGCGGTCGCCTGTACCTGTCCGTCCTTGACCAGCGTGGTCGTGCGGTTGTCGAAGCCGAAGGTCAGGGTGGGCTTGCCATAGTCGAGTTTCAGGATCAGCCGCACGCCGCCCTTCCCCTGTCCGGATTGCAGCGAGGCGTCGACCTTCAGCCCCGGAATGTCGCGGATCAGCGAGAGATAGCGTTCGAGTGTCCGGCGGCTGGTGGGCCTTTCCCGCGTCAGCCGGTCGGCATAGGCCCTCACCAGCGTCAGCGGCCTGCCCTCCACCTCTCCGGTCAGGATCACGGCCTCCACATGCCCCTCCGCCACGGCCACGCGCAGGTCGCCGGACGACAGATCCTGATCGGGCACGACGATCGTGAACAATGCCACGGACGACCGGCCATAGGCGGCGGTCATCGCATTCACCAGGCGCTGCAGGGCCGGGCGGTCGGCGGGGACGCCGATGAATTTGCCTGCCGCGGCCGCCACGATCTCCGGAACCTGCGTGCCTTCGAACCGGATGGACCGGATGGGAACGCCCGTGGCGGCGGCATCGATGCGGGTGGCTGAATTGGGCAGGGTGGCCGGCGGCTGTCTGTTGTCGTCCGGCGCAGTGACCGGCTGGTCGCGGTCCAGCCGGTTGCGGTCGATCGGCGTGCTGGTCTGTGCAAACGCCGTCCACGACCATAGAAATGCCGCAGCCATGACGGCGTGACGCATAATTACCCCTTTCCCTGCAAAGCCGGTCTGCGCGTTCATCTGCGCGGGCGCCGTCCGTCGGATGGCGGCGCCCGCGCAGCCCCAAAAGCCCTTAATGGCCCGTATTGAGATTACCGGTCAGGCTACCCGTCAGATTGCCCGTCAGCCCGGCCGATACATTGCCAAGCGCGCCGGTTACGCCATTGACCACGCCGCCGACCGCGCCCAGCGGGTTGGCGGGCGGAGTGGCGGGGGGCGCAGGCGTTCCGGGCGCGGTGCCGCCGCCTGTCACGCCGCCGAGCACATTCTGCACGACGCCCAGAGGCGCACTGCCCCCGGTCCCCGGCGTCAGGGCGCCGGTCACGCCATTCACGACATTGCCGACCGCCGCGACCGCGCCGCTTGCAGGGGTTCCCCCGCCGGTGGAGCCAGGTTGCAGGGTGACGAGTTGTCCGCCGCTGGCTGCGCCGACCGTCAACAGGCTTCCCGCCTGCTGATTGGCCGACAAGGCGCTGACGCCGATCAGCGGCGATTGCGCCGAAGTGCCCAGGACGCGCGCATTGCCGACGGTGAGGTTGACCAGATCGCCGGGCGCCGCCGTCAGGCCGTCGACCAGATAGGCTTCACCCGTGCCGGTCCTGACCAGCGCTTGCCCGGTATTGTCGATCACCTTGGCGACGGTCCCGGCGAGAGGGATCGCGCCGGGTGTCGAGGCATCGACGACATCGACGAGCTTGGCCGTCACGCCGCCCAGTGAACTGACCGTTTCCCCGGCGCTGACCAGCACGCCCGAAGCGACGGGCAGGGTGTTCGCCGGATCGCCGGTGTTGGCGAGCAGGCCGGTTCCGGCCACGCCCTCCGGCCCGACAAGTCCTCCCGTCGCCAGAGCGCCGGCCGAACCCAGGCTGAGACCGCCGGATGCGCCGGCCGAACCCGTGGCTCCTGTGGCGCCAGTGGCTCCGGTTTCCCCTTGCGGTCCCTGCGGTCCTGCCGGTCCTGCCGGTCCGGGCGCGCCCTGCTGCCCGACGCTGCCTACGCGCATCGATCCGCTGGACTCGCAGGCGCTCAGGCTCAGCATGGATGCGACCGCCATCAGGGACGGCGCAAATATTTTCGAATGGATGATCATGACAATTTCCTCGCTCATCGCTGCGCCGCTCCAGCAACACAGACGAGGGAGAAGAAAACATGTTCCTGACTATTTGGTCCTGCCCGGACCCACTGTTAGCTGTTGTTAATTAACCTGCGTTTTTACTCAATATTTACTATGAAAATGCGCTCCATTGCGGTTGTCCCGGTCACGCACTAATTGTTCAGCGAAATCCACCCGGCGGAGACCGTTTCTTGGCATTCCTGAAATCAGCATGGCGTATTTTGGTCGGGGTGAAGGACGCGCTCGTCCTGCTGTTCATGCTGCTGTTCTTTGGCCTGCTCTACGCCGCTTTGTCCTTCACGCCCAAGCCGGTCGCCACCGTGTCCAAGGGCGCGTTGCTTCTGGACCTGAAGGGCGTGATCGTCGAGCAGCCGCAGGAGGCGGACTCGCTCTCCTTCCTGACCAGCGCCGGACCGGAGATGAAGGAGTTCCGCCTGCGCGACATCGTTGCGGCGCTGGAGGCGGCCAAGACGGACGGCAAGGTGAAGGCCGTGGTGCTGAACCTGGACGGCTTCATGGGCGGCGGGCAGGTCGCGCTGTCGCGGGTCGGCGCGGCGATGGACGCGCTGCGCGCCGCGAAGAAGCCGGTGCTGGTCTATGCCACCACCTATACCGGCGACAGTTACCAGCTTGCCGCGCATGCGGGCGAGGTGTGGCTCAATCCCTATGGGCAGGTGTTCCTGCCCGGACCCGGCGGGTCGCAGCTCTATTATAAGGGGCTGATCGACAAGCTGGGCGTGAACGCCCATGTCTATCGCGTCGGCACCTATAAGAGCTTCGTCGAACCCTATACCCGCACCGACCAGTCGCCGGAGGCGAAGAAGGCCGATCAGGCGCTGGCCGACGCGCTGTGGCAGGACTGGCAGGATGAGGTGGTAAAGGCGCGCCCGGCGGCGAAGCTGGCCCCCTATGTCAACGATCCGGTGAAAGTCGTGCAGGCGGTGGACGGCGACGTGCCGAAGGCGGCGATGGACGCGGGGCTTGTCGACACGCTGGGCGATGAGGCGGCGTTCGGCGCCCGCGTCGCGCAGATTGCGGGCGAGGCGCCGGACGGCAGGCCCGGCGGTTTCGCGGCGATCGACCTTGCCGCCTATGCCAAGTCGCACCGGCCCGCCAATAATGGCCAGATCGGCGTTGTTACCATTGCGGGTGAGATTATCGACGGCGAGGCGGGACCGGGCACGGCGGCGGGCGACACGATTTCCGGCCTGATATTCGACGCGCTGGCCGAAAAGGACCTGAAGGCGCTGGTCGTGCGGGTGGATTCGCCGGGCGGGTCGGTGCTGGCGTCGGAGAAGATCCGGTCCGCCATCCTGGAGGCGAAGAAGCGGGGGCTACCGGTCGTCGTGTCGATGGCCAATGTCGCGGCCAGCGGCGGCTATTGGGTGTCGACCCCGGCCGACCGCATCTTTGCGGAGCCGGGCACGATCACCGGATCGATCGGCGTGTTCGGCGTGCTGCCCAGTTTCGAGGGCGCGCTGGCCAAGATCGGCGTCACCAGCGACGGCGTGCGGACCACGCCGCTGTCGGGCCAGCCGGACATGTTCGGCGGGTTCAGCCCGGAGTTCGACACCATCGCGCAGGCGGGCGTCGCGCAGATCTATACCCGCTTCGTCGGCCTGGTCGCGGAATCGCGCAAGCGCACGCCGGAGGAGATAGACGCCATTGCGCAGGGCCGGGTGTGGGACGGCGGCACGGCGCGGCAGAACGGGCTGGTCGACCAGTTCGGCGGGCTGGAGGATGCGATCGCCGATGCGGCGAAGCGCGCAAAGATCGATCCCGCCAAGGCGCGACCCTATTATATCGAGAAGGAGCCGGACATGCTGGCGCAGTTCGTTCAGAACCTGCTCGACGACAGCGGCCAGGAGCAAGTGAAGATTCCCGCCGACTGGCTGGGGCGGCAGGCGTTCCTGCAGCGGATGTGGGCGATGCAGGCGGTGCGCGACGTGCGCGGCCTGATCGAAGGCAGCGCGGTGCGGGCGGCCTGCCTGGAATGCGCCGCCTATGGCCCGCCGAAGGTTCCGAGCCGGGCGGAACAGCGGTCCTTCATGGCGATGCTGCTAAGCTGGCTGTGACGGCAGCGGGGCATATGCGCAGGGTGCGCCCGGCGGATGCGGCGGCCATTGCCGGCATCTACCGCCCCTATGTGCTGGAAAGCCGGGCGACGTTCGAAATCGATCCGCCGTCGGCGCAGGACATCGCCGCGCGCATCGCGAAGGTGGAGGGGCGCTATCCCTGGGTCGCGACGGGAGATGACGGCGCGGTGACGGGTTACGCCTATGCGATGGCGTTCCGGGAGAGGCCGGCCTACCGCTTTGCGGTCGAGACCAGCATCTATCTCGCGCCGCCGGCGCAGGGGCGGGGCACAGGCGCGGCGCTCTATGGCCTGCTGCTCGACATCCTTGCGGCGCAGGGGTTCGTCCATGCCATCGGCGCGCTGACATTGCCCAATCCGGGCAGCGTCGCCCTGCACCGGCGGATGGGGTTCGTCGAAACGGGCGTCTATGAACAGGTCGGATACAAGCTTGGCCAATGGGCGAGCGTCGGGCTGTTCCAGAAAAGCCTCAACCCGCTGGCCGATCCGCCTGCGGAGCCTTTGGCGCCGGGGGATGTGCCATTGTGGAGGGGGATTCCGGGTTAGGGCGCGCTGGGTTAGTCCGTATCACTCCATCGGTCCGTTCGCCCTGAGCTTGTCGAAGGGCTGCACTTCACTTCAGGAAAGGACAGGGCTTCGACAAGCTCAGCCCGAACGGTTTATTATCCTACGACCCTGCCCTATAAGGCGGCAGCGCCAACCCGCGCGCTATCGCGGCGGCGCGCAGGGCGAAGCCCGCGACAGAGGCTATCGCCGCGGCCAGCGGCAGGGCCATGCCCGCCCAGATCAGAAGCACGAACAGCCCGGCGGCCAGCGTGGCGGCCGTCACATAGAGTTCCGGCCGCAACAGGATAGACGGCTCCCCCGCCAGCAGATCGCGGATGATGCCGCCGACGCAGCCCGTGACCACGCCCATCATCGCCGCGACAAAGGGGTGGATGCCGAAGGATAATGCCTTGGCCGCGCCGAACACCGCGAAGGCGGCGAGGCCGACCGCATCGAGCCAGTCGAGCGCGCGGGCGCTCCACCATTTCTGCGGCGTGATCCACACCAGCAGCGCGGCGATCATGCAGACCATCGCGGGCACGGGATCGATCACCCAGAAAACCGGCGCGCCGATCAGCAGGTCCCGCACCGTGCCGCCGCCCGCGCCGGTGATCAGCGCGAAGAAGGCGAAGGTGATCAGGGTCAGGCGAAGCCGCGCCGCCGCCAGCGCGCCCGACGCCGCGAATACGAAGGTGCCGACCAGGCTCAGCGCCTCCAGGACTATGCCGATGTCGGGGACGGGGAGAGGGGCTGCCATGTGCCGGGGTTTAGACTTTGTGTGGTTCTGGCGGAAGCGTGTTCCTGCGAAAGCAGGAACCCAGTTCTGACGTCTGGACTGGGCTCCTGCGTCCGCAGGAGCACGCTGTTGCATCCGCGCAAGATCAGCTTTGGCGCAATAAGCTTCCATTGTCCGTCGTCCCCGCGCAGGCGGGGACCCCGCTATCTTTCGGTGCCGCAAGGAAGCGGGACCCCTGCCTGCGCAGGGGTGACGGGGACCGTCAGTCGCCGCACTTGCTCATGGGCATGCTGACATAATCGAGCTTCACGTCGGAGATTGCGATGGAAAGCGGCGCGCTGCCCTCCAGCACGAAGGGCGAGGCGATGGCCGCCATGTCCGCGCCGCGCGTGGCGAAGCATTGGAGGGGGACAGCGAGAGTCTGCCATTCGCCGGGGGCGGCGGCGGCGAGAGTCTTTGTGATGGCGACCGAGGCGGTCTTGCTGCCGCTGCGGACGCCGATGGTCACCGGGCCGGTGGGTTTTGCATCGACGCGATAGTCCATAACCAGGCTGATCTCGCCATTGCTTTCGCGGCTGAGGTCTATGGGCTTGGGCGCGGTGATGGCGATGGCGCCGGGGGCGTTCCAGGTGAAGCGCTTGGAGTCCTCCTGCGCGCGGCGATCGACATTGGCCTGAGCGACCTTGCCCGCGTCCAGCGTCCAGCCGGTGGGCAGGCGGCCCTTGCCGAAGAACATGCCGGGCACGCCCTCCGCCATGCCCGCCGGGCGGGTCTCGTCAAGCTGGCCGACCTTGCCGGGCGCGGCATAGCTGAGGCCATAGTCGTATGCGAACAGCGGATCATAGCCCGGATCGCGGCGGTTGAGGACATATTGGTCCGGGCGCTTGGGCCAGGAGAAAGTGAGCTTGCCGCGGAAGTCGTGGTTCACGCTGCCATCCGGTTTCGTGAACAGCACATCGGCGATGCCGCCGCCCTCGCTGCCCGGCAGGAAGGCCGCGACGAACGCGTCCGAGGCGTTGAGTTCGGCATTCACCCAGAGCGGGCGGCCGGACAGGAATATGGCGACGACGGGGATGCCCGCCGCCTTCAGTCGGCGCAGCATGTCGCGGTCGGTGGTGTCGCCGGGGCTATATTCCAGGTTCGGGCGGTCGCCCTTGAACTCGGCATAGGGCTGCTCGCCGAACACGACGATGGCGGCGTCGGGTTTCTTGGTGAAACTGCCATCGGCGGAGTAGCTGGCGGTGCCGCCGCCCGCCTTCACGGTTTCCTCGATGCCGCTCCAGATGGACTGCGCATTGGGGAAGGCGGCGTTGGGCACGTCCGCCCCCTGCCAGGTGATCGACCAGCCGCCCGCCTGCTGGCTGATGCTCTGCGCGGCGGGTCCGGCAACGAGGATGTTGGCGCTGGGTTTCAGGGGCAGGACACCCTCATTCTTCAGCAGGACGAGGGATTCGCGCACCGCCTGACGCGCGACGGCGCGGTGGGCGGGGGAGCCGATGACGTCGAACTTGCCCGCCGCCGCGCGCGACGAGGGACGGCCACGGTCGAAAGTGCCCGCGCGGAACTTGACGCGCAGGATGCGGCGGACGGCATCGTCGAGACGCGCGGCGGAGATGATGCCGTCCTTCGCCTCGCGCAGCGTGTTGTCGTACAGCTCCTTCCACTTCGGGCCGGAATACATGAACATGTCGAGGCCGGCGTTGACCGCCTGCGCGCAATCCTCATTGGTGCAGCCCGCAACCTGCCCGTGACTGTTCCAGTCGCCGACGACAAAGCCGTCGAAACCCATGCGATCCTTGAGGACATCGGTCAGCAGCGACTTGTTGCCGCTCATCTTCTCGCCGTTCCAGCTTGAGAAGCTGGCCATAACCGACTGGGTGCCCGCCTCGATCGCGGCGGGATAGCCGCCCAGATGCACGTCGCGCAGGATTTCCTCGGAGACGCGGGTGTCGCCCTGGTCCCGGCCGCCGGTGCCGCCGTCGCCCAGGAAATGCTTGGTGGTGGCGATGAGGTGAGTGGGGGAGAGGAAGTCCTTCGTGCCGACCTTGCCCTGCACGCCCTCGATCATCGCGCCGGCATAGTCGGCGGCGATCTGCGGCTCCTCGCCATAGCTTTCATAGGTGCGGCCCCAGCGGTCGTCCTGCACCACGGCCAGCGTCGGCGCGAAGGTCCAGTCGAGCCCGGCGGCGGCGGTCTCCAGCGCGGTGATCTCGCCGATCTTGCGGATCAGGTCGCGGTCGCGCGCGGCGCCAAGGCCGATATTGTGCGGGAAGAGGGTCGCGCCGACGATATTGTTGTTGCCGTGGACGGAATCGGTGCCCCAGATGATCGGGATTTTGGGGCCCCCTGCCTGAGCGCCGGAACGCTTCATGGAGGCGTCGTAAAATTCGTCGGCCAACTGCATCCATTTGGAGGGGGAGGCATATTCGTCGTCATAGGGGCCGCTATTGCCGCCGTTGAGGATCGATCCGATCTTGTAGGTCTCGACATCGGCGGGCTTGATCGATCCGATGTCGACCTGGATGATCTGGCCGACCTTATCCTCGACCGACATCGCCTTGAGCAGCGCGTCGATGCGCTTCTCAACCTTCGGGTCGCGCTTCGGCTGCGCCTTCACCTGCGGCCAGAGGGTGGGGTTGGCGATGGAGGCGGCGGGTTGTTGAGCCATAGCACTCCCGGCGATCAAGGCGGTGGCGAGGGTCAGCAGCGAGGCGCGCGAAAGGCGTGGCGTCATGTCATCTCCTATGGGCGCGGGTCTTACGCCTGCGCGCGTCTGGTTGCGGGATTGGGGGCGGATGCGAGCAAGGCTCGCAGGATCGGGCCGGTCATGACCGTGGTGACGACCGCCATCACGACCAGGATCGTGAACATGGATTTGGGCAGGAAGCCGAGATCATAGCCGATATTGAGGACGATCAGCTCCATGAGGGCGCGGGTGTTCATCAATGTGCCGAGCATCATGCTGTCGCGGTGCGGCAGGCCATTGGCGCGGCCTGCGAGATAGACGGGCACGACCTTGGCGGCGATGGCGGCCAGACAGACGGCGGCGAGCCAGAACAGCTCCGGCCCGGTGGTGAGGCCAAGCAGGTTGGTACGCAGGCCGGTGAAGGTGAAGAAGATGGGGAGGAAAAACACCAGCACGAACTGACCGACCTGACCCTGCCATGCCTCCACCAGCGCGCGGTGGCGGTGGAACAGCAGGCCCGCCGCAAACCCGCCGAAGATTGCGAAGATGCCGAGCGCGTAGGTGCAGATGGCAAGCGCGAACATGATCGCGAGCAGGATGGCGAGGAGGTTGGGCGGGATATGCCCGTCCCGCACCGGAAAGCGCGCGACGAGGCGGTCGGCGAGCGGCGCGGCGAGGAAGCGGAGGGCGAAGATAAAGACCAGCAGGCCGCCGAGGTGGATCAGCAGATACTGGCCGGACAACTGCGCGGTGGCGAAGGCGGAGATGCAGGCAAGCAGCACCCAGCCGACGACATCGTTCACTGCGGCGGCGGATATGGCGATGATGCCCACATCCGTCTGCGTCAGGCCATATTCCTTGAGGATCCGGCCAAGGATCGGGACGGCGGTGATCGCCACGGCGACGCCGCAGAACAGGCTGTAGACGAGCGGGTCGATGCCGGGCGCGAGGGTTGCAGCGGAGAGGCGGCCGATGCCGAAACCCACCGCGAAGGGCGCGAGGATGGAGGTGGCCGCAACGAACAGGGTGGTCTGCCGCAGGCGGGGGAGACGCAGGCGGCCATATTCAAACTCGCTGCCGATCTGGAACATCAGCAGGATGAGGCCGATCTGGCTGAGGATCGTGATAGCCGGTTCCGGCCTTGCGCCGAACAGGGCGAGCGACGCGCCGGGGAAGAAATGCCCGAACAGGGAAGGGCCGAGCAGCAGGCCCGCAACGATTTCTCCCACGACGCCGGGCTGGCCCATGCGCCGGAACAGGCTGTGCATCAGCCGGGCCGCCCCGATCATCACGATCAACTGGAGCAGCACCGTGAAAAGGAGCTGCTCCGTCTGATGGATCGAGGCGGTCATGTCGACATTACAGGACGGCCGGTCCTGTTTCCGATCCGGCGGCGGCGTCTATCGGCGCGACCGGCTTTGTCGCGAACAGGCCGAAAATCAGGATCAGCGCATAGGCGATCGCCGGGACGATCAGGGCGATGCGCAGGGTGGAGATGTCCGACACCCAGCCGGCGAGCGGCGGCAGGATCGCGCCGCCGACGATGGCCATGCAGATGACGCCGGAACCGTCCGCGGCGCGGCGGCCGAGCCCTTCCGACGCCAGGGTGAAGATGGTCGGGAACATGATCGAGTTGAACAGGCCGATGGCGATCAGCGCCCAGCCCGAAACCGCGCCGGTGGTTGAGGCGGACACAGCGAGCAGCAGGATCGCGACGCCCGCCACGGTGGCGAGCACCTTGCCGGGCGAGAATATGCGCAGGATTAACGCGCCAATGAAACGGCCGACCATCGCGCCGCCCCAATACCACAACAGGAGCTTTCCAGCGGCTTGTTGTGAGATTGCCAGCGTATCTTGTTGGATTAGGTATAGAACGAGCAAGCTGCCAATCGTCACTTCCGCGCCGACGTAGAGGAAGATGCCCAAGGTGCCAAAACCGAAGCGCGGACGCTTCAGCAAGCCGAAAGCGGCTGCGACGTTCATCTTCTCCGCGGGTGCTTCCTTCAGCTTGTTGCGCTGGGAAAAGACGGCGGCTGCGACGATCAGCAAAGTGATGGAGATGCCGATATAGGTGTGGACGACCACCCATGACTCCGTCGCACGGAAGGCGTCGAGTGCTGCGCCGCTGAGCGTTCGGGGATCAACGCTGGCCAGTTGGCCTAGGATCAGAGCGGAGCCGATATAGGGAAAGAGTGCCGTGCCGAGCGAGTTGAACGCCTGCGCGAAGGTCAGGCGGCTGGACGCGGTTTCCGGCTTGCCCAGCATGGAGATGAGCGGATTGGCGACGACCTGGACGATGGTGATGCCGCTGGCCAGCACGAACAGGGCGGCGAGGAAGGCGACGAACAGGCTGGACGAGGCGGCCGGGATGAACAGCAGGCAGCCCGCCGTCATCGTCAGCAGGCCGACGACCGCCGCGCGCATATAGCCGATGCGGTGGACGATCGCGGAGGCGGGGATGGAGATCAGGAAATAGGCCGCGAAGAAGGCGGACTGGACCAGCAGCACCTCCGCATTGGAGAGGGTGAACAGGTCCTTGAGCTTCGGGATCAGCACGTCGTTCAGGCTGGTGATGCCGCCGAACACGAAGAACAGCGCAAAGACGAAACCGGCGAGGCTGCCGGCCGCCTGTGCGCCTTGGGTGGTGGTGGTTGCGCCGGTGTGGCCCGCGCCGGGTGTCATCGCCATGTCTGTGCTCCGCTCCGCATAAGGGTTCAGGTCACGGCTTGATCGACTGGGCGTCGAGTTGTGCCGTGCCGCTGAGCACCGTGTCGCCTGCGAAGCGGCCGACGGCAACAGGATATGTGCCTGCGTCGAGCTTCCACCCCGGCGCGGCCTCGTCGAAACGGGCAATGACGCGCGGATCGACGGTGACGGAAACGCGGGCGGTTTCGCCCGGCGCGAGGGTCACTTTGTCGAAACCGGCGAGGCGGTAGCTCAATGCGCCCGCCGCGCTCCTGCCCTGCACATAGACCTGGGGAACGTCCGCGCCCGCGCGCTGGCCGCTATTGGTGACGTCGAAGCTGACGCGCAGGACCTTGCCGCCGGAGACCGACAGATTGGCGTAGCGGAAGCTGGTGTAGGTGAGGCCGTAGCCGAAGGGATAGAGCGGCTTCTGCTTCTTCGCCGCGTACCAGCGATAGCCGACCTCGGCCCCTTCCTGATAGTCGACGGGGAAGGGCTTAACCCCGGCGCTCTGGCCGTAATTGGTGGTGTCGCCAGCATCCCGGCGGGCCTCGGCGGCGTGCAGTTCGCCGAGACCCACCGGCTCCGGACGCGGCGCCTGTGCGGCGCGCGTCGGGAAGGTGATGGGAAGGCGGCCGGACGGCGCGACCTCCCCGAAAATGATATTTGCGATGGCCTCGCCCCCGCGCTGGCCCGGATACCATGCTTGCAGGATCGCCGGGACCTTGTCCACCCAGGGCATCAGCACGGGACCGCCGGTTTCCATCACCACCAGCGTCCTTGCGTTGGCGCGGGCGACGGTTTCGATCAGCGCGTCCTGATTGTCCGGCAGGGCCATGCTTTCGGGGTCCTGCGCCTCGGTGAACCAGGCCCAGGCAAAGACGATCGCCATGTCCGCGCCCTTCGCGGCGGCCGCCGCCGCCTTCGGGTCGGAGCCGTCGATATAGGTGACCTGCGCCTGCGGTGCCATTGCCTGAATTGCCTTCAGCGGCGAGGAGGCGTGCCAGGTGATGCGGGCGAAGGAGGCGGCCTGCCCCTTCGTCAGCGGGATTTCGACCGGCGCGCCGCCGACGGACCGGACCTGTGACGATCCGCCGCCCGACAGCACGCCAACGTCGGCATGCGCGCCGATAAGGACGATCTTCTTCGCGGTCTTGGCCAGCGGGAGCAGATCGCCCTTGTTCTTGAGCAGGACGATGCCCTCCTCCGCCGCGCGCTGGGCGACATCGGCATGGGCGGCATAGTCGATGACCTGCGCCGTGTCCGGCACGGGATTGTCCATGAGGCCGGTCGAAATGACGCCGTAGAGGATGCGGCGGACCATATCGTCGAGGCGGGACATGGGAATGCGCCCGGCCTTCACGGCGTCCGCGAACGGCTGGCCGAAATAGATGGCCATGTCGAGTTCCTGACCCGACTGCTGGTCGAGGCCGGTGATCGCCGCCTTCTCCGTCGAATGGACGGCGCCCCAGTCGGACATCACCCAGCCCTTATAGGCCCAGTCCTGCTTGAGCACGGTGTTGAGGAGCCAGTCATTCTCACAGGCATAGTCGCCATTGACCTTGTTATAGGCGCACATGACGGAGCCGGGATCGCCGATTTCATTGGCGATCTGGAAGGCGAGCAGGTCGCTTTCCCGCAGCGCGGCCTTGTCGATGCGGGCGTCGAGGACGTGGCGGCCGGTCTCTTGGGAGTTGAGCGCGAGATGCTTGACCGTCGAGACAATATGGTTGCTCTGGACGCCGCGGATATGCTCGCCCGCCATCACGCCCGCGAGCAGCGGGTCCTCGCCCAGATATTCGAAATTGCGGCCGTTCCACGGATCGCGGGTCAGGTTGACGCCGCCCGCGAGCAGGATGTTGAAGGTCTTGGCGCGCGCCTCCGCCCCGATCATCGCGCCGCCCTCATAGGCGAGGCGGGGGTTGAAGGTGGCGGCGGTGAGAATGCTGGCCGGGAGCGCGGTGGCGGTGTCGCCCTTGCGCTGCTCGATCTGGTTGGCGACGCCGAGGCTGGCATCGCTCTCGCGCAGGGTCGGGATGCCGAGGCGGGGGACGCCGGGGATGTGGCCAGCCGAGGGGATCATCGCGATGGGCGGATTGGGCTTGGCCATCGGCGGGAAATAGCCGTGGATGATCGCCAGCTTCTCCTGCAGCGTCATCGCGGCGACCAGATCGTCGGCGCGGGCGGAGGCGGAGAGGGCGCGGTCGGACGCGGCGGGTGTGCGGGCGGCGGCCTGAGAGATGGCTGGCGAGGCGGCTGGCGAGGCGGCTTCCTGGGCAAAAGCGGGCGCAGACAGGCTGGACCCGATCATCAGGCTGGCGAGGAGGAGTGTCTTCGTCGTCGATGTCATCGGAATGCCTTGCTGGTGATGGTCGCGGCCGGGCGGGCGTGGAAATGGTCCAGCAGCGCACGGTGATCGGGAAGGTTGGCGAGCGCGCCGGGGGAGGCGGCCTTGACGCGGGCGAATGCCTGTTGCGCATCGCGCGCGCCGGGATAGCGGGCGGCGCCTGCCGCGAGGCGGGTGTGGAAGCCCATGCCGTAGAGGATGTAGTGATAGCTTGGCGGC
>NZ_MINO01000062.1 GCF_001757355.1 Sphingobium phenoxybenzoativorans | reverse complement strand
TCCGACACGGAATCCTCAGAAGCCGCCGGCCGCCTTGCGAAAGTGCGGGAGGGCATCGGCCGGGCCGCCGCCCTCGCCGGGCGCAAGGGCGATGACGTGACGCTGATCGCCATATCCAAGACGCATGACGCCGCCGCGATCGCGCCGCTGATCGCCGCCGGGCATCGCGCGTTCGGGGAGAACCGGGTGCAGGAAGCGCAGGGGAAATGGCCGCAACTGCGCGAGGCAACGCCGGGGATAGAGCTGCATCTGGTGGGGCAGCTTCAGTCGAACAAGGCGGCGGACGCGGTGGCGCTGTTCGATGTCATTCACGGGCTGGACCGCCCTTCCCTCGTCACCGCGCTGGCGAAAGCGATGAACGCGGCGGACAGACGCATTCCCTGCTTCATCCAGGTCAATATCGGCGCGGAGGAGCAGAAGGGCGGGTGCGCGATCGCCGATGTCCCGGCACTGCTGGCGCAGGCGCGGGATGCGGGGATAGAGGTCCCCGGCCTGATGTGCGTGCCGCCCGCCGATCTGGAACCAGCGCCCTATTTCGCGCTGCTGGCGAAGATGGCGCGTGACACCGGGCTGAGCGGCCTGTCGATGGGCATGTCCGGCGATTATGAAACGGCGGTCATGCTGGGCGCGACGCATGTGCGGGTGGGGACCGCCCTGTTTGGCGGGCGGGCGCCTTTGTGATGCGCATACGGGCTGACTGACGGTCCCTATCCTCGTTCGGGCTGAGCCTGTCGAAGCCCTGTCCTTACTTCAAAGAGAAGGACAGTCCTTCGACAGGCTCAGGACGAACGGAGGAAAGGTAAATTCTTAGAACCGCCCGCGCAGGGTGATGCCGTAGGTGCGTGGTTCGGCGAGGTAGGATGTGATGAGCTGGTTCGCCATCGTCGTGGTGCCGATACCAAGCTGGCCGATGGTCGAGTTGGCCGGGCTGCTGCTCTGCAGAGGCGCGCTGAAGGCGACCTGCTGGTAATTCTGGTTGAAGATATTCTGGCCCCAGAATTCCACCGCCCATTTCTGTTCCGGCCCGCGAATGCCGATGCGGGCGTTGACGACGGCGAAGCCATCCTGCGCCTTTTCCGGGAACAGGTCGGACCCGGTGTTGAAATCGCTGGTCATGCGGCCGTCGACATAGACGAGGCCGGAGAGGCCGCTCGATCCCAGTTCCGGCGTCCAGGCCATGCTGGCGGTGGTGACGATTTCCGGCGCATTGGAATTGATGCTGCCGGGCAGCAGGAACAGCGCCGGGTCAAGCGGCACTGAACCGTCGCCGCTGCCGACCAGCCGGTTGGCGAATTTCGCGCGGGCATAGGTGAGGCCGCCGGTGACGGTGAAGTTGCGCACAGGCGAAGCGGTCAGCTCCAGCTCGACGCCCTGGCTGATCAGGCCGGGCTTCACATCGCTATTGTCGCAGGTCCGGGTGGCGCTGAGCGCGCTGCCGCAGCCGTTGATATTCTGAACGACGAAGCTGGTGCCGTTGAAGGTGTTAAGCTGAAAGTTCGAAAATTCCTGACGGAAGGCGGCGATGTTGGCGCTCCAGTGCCGCTGGCTGAACTTCAGGCCAAGCTCATAGGCGTTGACCTTCTCCGCCGCGAAGCGGAGCGAGGATGCGTCCGCGTTCGTCCGGGGCGAGAATACGGCGGGAACAGGGTTCAGGCCCGTACTGCCCAGTTCGAACCGGTCGAGATTATAGCCGCCCGCCTTATAGCCACGCGAATAGCTGGCGTAGAGCAGCAGGTCGTCGGTCGCCTTGTAGGAGAGGACGCCGGTGCCGGAGAACTCGCCATCCTTGAAGCCGTCCTGCAGGTCCAGCGCGTTGAGCGCCGGGCTGCCATTGCCGAGACAGCCCAAGGTCAGGATGCCCTGCGCCAGCGACGCGCCAGCGCCGAAGGCCGGGTTGGTCGCAACGTCATAGAGATCGTTGGGCGCGCCGGGGCGGCGGACCTGCAGCGCCGAACAGACGGCATTGTCATTGTTCAGATCGGCCGAGAAACGCTTGCGCTCATGCGTGTAGCGGACGCCCACGGTCAGATCGAGGCGATCGGTGATGTGGAAGATATTATGCGTGAACAGCGCCCAGTTGGTGCTTTTCTGGAAATAGCGGGAGTCGACGTCGCCTGCATTGCGGATCGACGACAGCGCATCCAGCCCCGGCACCAGCAGCGGAGCGAGCGCGCCAAGCTGCGCCGTGACCGCCGCCCGCGCCGTGGGGGTCATGCAGCCGGGTGACGCGGGATTGAGCAGGCCGGCGGTGAGCAGCGGCGATTGCGTATTGCCCGTGCCCGCCAGCAGGCGGCAGGCGGCGAAGGGACCATAATCATTGCCGAAGCGGATATTGTCGCGCAGCGTCAGCTTCTCATTGGCGTAATAGCCGCCGATCAGCCAGTCGAGCTTGTCGCCAAAGGCCGAACCCTGCAGCCGCAATTCCTGCGTGAAGGTCTTGAACTGGCGGAAGGTGCCGGGATCGCGGTAGAGAAGGTCTGCGGTGTTATAGTCATAATCGCCAAAATCCTGCGACTTGTAATCGCGATAGGCGGTGATGCTGGTCAGTTTCGCGCCGCCGAAATCATAATTGATCTCGCCCGAAACGCCCCAGTCCTTGAGCTTGCTGACATAATCGCGGCCCGGCGTGATCGACAGGTTGCGGCTGAAGGGATCGCCCGGATTGGGGAAGAAGCCGCCCTGACGCTGCAGGATGGTGGCGATGCGGTTGGAGGGGTTGAGCGTGTAATTGTTCGGCGCGGTGCCGACCTTTTCGCCGGTGTCGATATAGGCCGCGCCGCAGCAGCTTTCATCGCGGTTGGTGTAATCGCCGATGATGCGGACGGAGAGGGCGTCGGTCGGTTCGAACAGCGCCTGTCCGCGCAGGAAATAGCGGTTGCGGTCGTTGGTGTCGCCGACCTTGTTGCCACTGGTGTCGACCAGATCGTAGAAGCCGTCACGCTTTGAATAGACGCCGTCCAGGCTGAGGGCCAGGGATTCGGTGATCGGGCCGGTCACGCGGCCGGAAAGACGCCAGAAGTCATAATTGCCGTAGGTAACCTCGCCATTTGCGCCGAAATTGAACTCCGGCTTCTTGCTGACGATGTTGAGCAGGCCTGCCGAGGCGTTGCGGCCGAACAGCGTACCCTGCGGACCGCGCAGCACCTCGACGCGCTCAATTTCGCCCAGTTCGTTGAGGCCAGCGCCGGTGCGGGAGCGGTATACGCCGTCAATGAACACCGCGACCGAGCTTTCCAGGCCCGGATTGTCGCCGACGGTGCCGATGCCGCGGATGCGGGCGGAGCCGTTCGCCTCGCTGCCCGTGGAGGAGACGAGCAGGGACGGGGCAAGCTGGTTAAGCTGACGGATGTCGCTGGCGCCGCTGTTCTGGAGCGACTGGGCGGTGACCGCCGAAACGGCGATGGGGACATCCGACAGCGGGCTGGCGCGGCGGGTCGCCGTGACGATAATGTCATTGCTGGCCATGTCGTCCTCGGCCGCCTGCGGTACCTGCTCAGCGCCAGCCTGATCCTGGGCGTGGAGGGGAAGGGCGATCGCGATTGCGAACATGGCTGCGCCGGTCGACAGCGACCGTAGACCCGTTTTCATGATGCATCTCTCCTGCTGCGCACCCTTTCTGGATGCGTCGATTGGTTCGAAGGATAAGCGAAATCTGGGGCGACAATCAAAGGGAAGTGGCGGATTTCTGCGGTTGTGCGCCACTTCTGCAACAGTGGGGCAGGCGCGGATGAAGCGTCCGGCTTTTCCGTAACGTCAAGCGTCGAGGGGAAAACGGAGCAAACGGCCGGAAACGGGCACAAGCGCCTCTGCGCGGGCGCCCACCGCCTTGCGAATCGCGTCATGGCCCGCATCCAGACCTCCCGTCAGCGCCCCGAACGCAGGCATCACCAGTTTCCCCGGCCCACGCACGAAGCAGCGGCGCGACACATTGCGCCCGCGCAACGATAAACGCAGTTTAGGATGAAAGTGTCCCGATACCTCCGGTCTGGACTCAGTTGGGTCCGCTTCATGCCGCAGGATCACCCCGTCCACCTGCGCCTCCACGACGATCCGCCCGCCCATCTCCTGATCCAGACCGGCGTCATGATTGCCGGTGACCCAGGTCCAGTCGACCGCCTGCGTCAGCGCAGCGATCCGCGCCCGGACATCGGCGGGCAGGCGGGCCGCGCCGCCCCTGTCATGGAAACTGTCGCCCAGGCACCAGACCTCCCGCGCGCCGGTTGCGGCGACCAGCGCCTCGACCGCATCGAGGGTCGCCGCACTATCATAGGGCGGTAGCATCTGGCCAAGCCGCGCAAACCAGCTCGCCTTTTCGAAATGCAGGTCGGCCAGCAGCAGCGCACGCCGCGATGGCCAGAAAAGCGCGGCCTGCGGCAAGGCGATAAAGTCGTGACCAGCGAACGAAAGGGGAACCATGGGTCCGCTATGCGCGCCACGCGACGGGGTTTCAAGAGGAGAAGCGGCAGCCTATAGGGCCAGCATGACGCCAGATGTCCCCCCGGATGGCCCGTTTCAGGTCGCCGCGCTCTACCGCTTTGCCCGGTTCGACGATCCGGAGGCGTTGCGCGCGCCGCTGCGCGCCTTGTGTCTGGAGGAGGGGATAGCAGGCACGCTGCTGCTGGCGCGCGAGGGGATCAACGGCACCGTGGCGGGACCGGAGGCCGGGATCGCGCGGCTGATCGCGCATATCCGTGCGCTGCCGGGATGCGACGGCCTGGACGTCAAATATTCGACGGCCCCGGCCATGCCGTTCGGCAAGATGAAAATACGGGTCAAGCCGGAGATCGTAACGCTGCGCGCGGGCGATCTGGACCCGGCGGTCAATGCCGGCGTCCATGTCGAGCCGCGCGACTGGAACGCGCTGATCGCCGATCCCGACACCATCCTGATCGACACGCGCAACAGCTATGAGGTGGGCATCGGGACATTCGACGGGGCGATCGACCCCGGCACGAAATTCTTCAGCGACTTCCCCGCCTGGTTCGACGGGCTGGCGCGGGATCTGGAGACGCAGGGGCGCAAGCCGAAGATCGCCATGTTCTGCACCGGCGGCATCAGGTGCGAGAAATCGACCGCCTATGCAAAGCAGCAGGGCTTTGATGAGGTCTATCACCTGAAGGGCGGCATCCTGAAATATCTGGAGGAGGTGCCCGCTTCCGAAAGCCGGTGGCAGGGCGATTGTTTCCTGTTCGACGAACGGGTGGCGGTGACGCATGGGCTGGCGCCGGGCGAGCATGCGCTGTGCCGGAAATGCGGCAGCCCGGTGCGGACGGAGGCGCTGGACGGACATGTGGCGGGCTGTACCGGGAATGACGACTGGCAGGCGTAGGGATTTGAAGTCGGTTACTTTGCTTCTCTGCCGTTCGCCCTGAGCCTGTCGAAGGGCTGCATTACTAAGGAAGAAGGACAGGGCTTCGACAAGCTCAGCCCGAACGGGAGGAGAGCCCTGCCATCGTAAAAGTACGCCCCCTTAGGCAGGGCGAAGCCTGATCAAGGCGTCGAAAGCGACGGCGAATCCAGCGGCGGCGCATCCAGCAGCGCCAGTTGCCGCCCCGCGGCCGCGCCCTGATCGGGCAGGACGAAATCCACCCGGCGGCGGCCGAAATCGATCGCCACGCGATTGAACCCGCGCAGCACGTTGATGCCGAGCAGCAGGGCGGGTTTATCCTCCAGATCCAGTTCCCTGAACGGGCTGGCGTCGGCGAAGATGACCGGCACGTCCTTGATCACCACGCCGCCCATCTTGATCTGGTGGATGAAGCCCCATTGGCCCAGCAACTGTTCGCCAGTGACGCTGGTGATCGAAACAGTGCCGGAATAGGCGCCGGGCTTCTTGCGGGCGAGCTTCGCCAGCAGGGCGGGGTTGCCGATGCTATATTCCGATCCGGTGTCCAGGATGACATGGACTTTCCGCCCGTCGGCATTGGAATCGACGAGGATGAGCTGGCCGAGCTTCGTCCGCGCCTCGACGATGATCGTGTCCGAATCCTCCCGCTTGGGCGTCGGCGCGCTGGGGGTGATATTCATCTGGCCAGTGCGGAAATTGAGGACCAGCCGCTTGCGCTTCAACCCGTCGAGGCCGAGCAGGCCCGGCGCGCCGATATGGTCGCCCGCAAAGACCGGGGCCTGCACGCCGGTCATCCGGCTGGAGCCGAAGGACAGGTCCGGGACAGTCACCGTGTCCACATCGCTAAGCCCCGTCATGCTGAGCACCTTCACCCGGTCGCTGGCGGCAAGGGCAAGGCGGGCGGCGAGTTCGCGCGACAATACGGTGCGCTGAGACCCCGTATCGATGATGAAATCATAGGGACCGGAGCCGCCGATGCGGATGGGAATGGTGATGCGGTCGGACTTGTCGACACCGGTCCGCACCAGGGCGGGCGGATCGTCGGGATCGAGCGAAGGCGCATCCTGCGCAACGGCAAGCGCGGGCGTCATGATCGCGATCAGGGCCAGCGCCTTCCGGAAACGTGACATGGCACACCTCCTCCCGAATATCTTGTCGGGCGAGTGTATCACGTATGCGGGACACCCCCAAATCGATTCGTGGTGAATGGGGTGTGGTTATTGATAACCGTTCGTCCTGAGTAGCCATTGAGCGAAGCCGAAATGGCGTATCGAAGGATGGGAGCTTCGGGCGAGGATGCTTCGATACGAGCCTTCGACTTCGCTCAGTCTCTACTCAGCACGAACGGGGGTGGTTCCTTAATCCACCCGCATCGCTTCCTCGACCAGCGCCTCCGCCTCGATCAGCAGGGCGTCGTCGACATCATGCTGGGCAACGCTTTCCCGGCCGATCAGGATCAGCACGGGAACGGCGAGGGGGCTGACCCGTTCAAGGTCAATATGGAGCATGGTGCCCGCCGCGCGGTCGATCAGGTCGCCCAGCCGCCCGACATCCGTCATCCGCGCCCGCGCGTCCGCCCATGCGGCCTTCAGCAGCATATGGTCCGGCTCATATTTGCGCAGCACGTCATAGATGAGGTCGGTGGAGAAGGTGACCTGACGCCCGGTCTTGCGCTTGCCGGGATGCTGGCGCTCGATCAGGCCGCTGATCACCGCCACGTCGCGGAAGGCGCGTTTCAGCAGGCTTGATTGTTCGACCCATTCGACAAATTCATGGTCGAGGATATCGGGCGTGAACAGGCTCTGCGGATCAGTGATCGGTTTCAGGCCATAGACGGCCAGCGAATAGTCGTTCGACACGAAACCGATGGGCATCAGCCCCTGCGCATCCATGCGGCGGGTGAGCAGCATGCCGAGCGATTGATGCGCGTTCCAGCCCTCAAAACTATAGGCGACCATATAATGCCGCCCTTCATGCGGGAAGGTTTCCACAAGAAGCTGGCCCGGTTCGGGCAGGGCGGAGCGCAGCTTCTGCATCTCCAGCCATTCGCGCACATCCTCCGGGAAACGGTGCCACTCTCCGGGACTCGCGAGGAAGCGGCGGACGCGATCGGCAAGGCGCGTGGACATCGCCATGCGGGTGCCGCCCCAGCTTGGGATGCGGGCGGGACGGGTGGTGGCGCGGACGATAAGGTCGGTGGTGTCCATCCGCACCACCTCCAGCGAGATGCCGGAGAAGAAGAAGCAGTCCTTCGGCGCGAGTTGCGCGGCGAATCCTTCCTCCACGGTGCCGAGCTTGCGGCCGTTGGCGAAGCGCACGTCCAGCACCGGCTGATCGACGATGATGCCTGCATTCATGCGATGCTGCTGGATGAAGCGGGGGTGGGAGACGCGCCAGGTGCCGTCAGGATCGCGCACCAGCCGCTTGAACCGGTCGTAAGCCTTTAGCGCATAACCGCCGCCCTCGATGAAATTGAGGACGTTGGAGAAAGCTTCATCGGTAAGCGCGCTGTAGGGCAGGGACGAGCGTATCTCCGCCAGCAACGCCTGTTCATCGAACGGCGCGGCGCAGGCGAGGCCCATGATATGCTGGGCAAGCACGTCGAGACCACCGGGGCGGAAATCGTCGGCGTCGCGTTCGCCCGCCTCGACGGCGTCCAGCGCGGCCCGCGCCTCCAGATATTCGAAGCGGTTGCCGGGGATCAGTATCGCCTCGCTCGCCATGTCCAGCCGGTGATTGGCGCGGCCGATGCGCTGGAGCAGGCGCGAGCTGCCCTTGGGCGCGCCCATCTGGATCACGCAATCGACATCGCCCCAGTCGACGCCCAGGTCGAGGCTGGCGGTCGCGACCAGCGCGCGCAGCTTGCCCGCCGCCATCGCGCTCTCAACCTTCCGCCGCGCTTCCCGCGACAGGCTGCCATGATGGATGCCGATGGGCAGCGTCTTGTCATTGACCGACCAGAGTTCCTGAAAGATCAGTTCGGCAAGGCCGCGTGTGTTGCAAAAAACCAGCGTCGTTTTGCGCCGCTCAATCTCCGCCATCACCTGCGCGGCGGCATATTTGCCGCTATGCCCGGACCAGGGCACGCGCCCCTCCGGGATCAGGATGGAGATGAGCGGATCGGCCCCTTCCTCGCCCATGACCGCCGTCACCAGATCGATATCGCCATCGGGGGCCAGCCAGGCACGATAGGCGTCCACGTCCGACACCGTTGCTGACAGCGCCACGCGGCGGAGGGCGGGATTGATCGCCTGTAGACGGGCGAGGCAGAGGTTCAGAAGGTCGCCGCGCTTCTGGGTGGCGAAGGCGTGCACTTCATCGACGATCACGGTGCGCAAATTGGCGAACAGGGTAAAGCTGTCGGGATAGCTGAGCAGCAGGGACAGTGATTCGGGCGTGGTCAGCAGGATTTGCGGCGGACGGGCGCGCTGGCGCGCCTTGCGGTCGCTGGGCGTGTCGCCGGTGCGGGTCTCGACGCGGATCGGGACGTCCATCTCCGCGATCGGGGTCAAGAGGTTGCGTTGCACATCGACGGCCAGCGCCTTGAGCGGGGAGACGTAAAGGGTGTGCAGGCCCTCGACCGGATGATCGATCAGGTCGGCGAGGGTCGGGAGAAAGCCCGCCAGCGTCTTGCCCGCCCCGGTCGGCGCGACGAGCAGCGCGTGCCGGCCCGCATCGGCGGCGGCCAGCATGTCCATCTGATGCCGTCGCGGCGTCCAGCCTCGGGCGGCGAACCAGTCAGTAAGGGGTTGGGGAAGCCGTGCGGCCATCGTGACAGACTAGACCTGCTCCAGTTTGGAAGAAAGCGCGCTCCTGCGACCCGAAGGGCGGGAAGCCAACGCAGGAGCCCAGATCGGGCGGTGGAACTGGACTCCTGCTTTCGCAGGAGCACGCCGAGTCTTCGGCGACCACGGCAAACGCCTAAACATTTCTGCGCGCGCCAAGTTCAACGAGCAAAAAAAAGCCGCCCCGAAGGGCGGCTGAAAGTTTTAGGAGAGGATGCCTGAAAGGCACGATCTTTGTGCGCTGCAGCAGCGGTTATCGCAAATGCGAAAAACAGATTCCCGATTGCAAAGATTGCAACCGTTCCGTTTTCCGGGCTTTCCGTAACGTAAACTTCACCATCTTCTGCGGAACTTTTTTACGTTTTACGCTTTGTCTGGCCTCAATGCGCCGCTTGCGGACCGCGTTTCAGACCCGACTCGGCGAGCTGCGAATCGATCTGCTCCATGAGTCGCGCCAGACCCGCCTCATCCTTTGCCTCGGCACGGGCGACCAGCACGTCCTGCGTGTTCGACGCACGAAGCAGCCACCAGCCATCGGGCGTGTTGACGCGCGCGCCGTCCGTATCGTTGACCGTCGCGCCCGCCGCCTTCAGCCGCGCCAGCACTTCGTCGATCACAGCGAATTTGCGGCTTTCATCGACCTGGAAGCGCATTTCCGGCGTGTTGACCATGGCGGGCATCGCGCCGCGCAATTCCGTCACGCTCTTGCCCAGCGAAGTCGAGGCGCGAATCAGGCGGATCGCCGCGTAGAGCGCGTCGTCGAAACCGTAAAACTGATGCTTGAAAAAGACATGGCCGCTCATCTCGCCGGCGAGCGGGCTGTCGGTTTCCTTCATCTTCGACTTGATGAGGCTATGGCCCGTCTTCCACATGAGCGGCTTGCCGCCAAGCTCGGCGATCCGGTCGTAGAGCGCCTGGCTGGCCTTCACGTCCGCGATGATGGTGGAGCCGGGCAGCTCCTTCAAAACCGGTTCGGCATAGATGGACAGGAGCTGATCGCCCCAGATCACCCGGCCCTCGCCGTCGATCGCGCCGATGCGATCGCCGTCGCCGTCGAACGCGACGCCGAAGTCGAGCTTCTTGTCCGCGACCAGCTTCTTGAGATCGACGAGATTCTTTTCCTCGGTCGGATCGGGGTGGTGGTTGGGGAAATTGCCGTCGACATCGGTGTAGAGCGTGTAATGTTCGCCGGGGATCAGCTTGATCAGCTTCTCGACGATCGGCCCGGCGACGCCGTTGCCCGCGTCCCAGCCGATGCGGTAGGCCGCGCCGTCGAAATTCTCCATCAGCCGCGCGACATAGCGGTCCATGATGTCTACGGTCTCGCTGCCCGCTGTGCCCTCGTCCCAGTCGCCCTCGGCCGCCATCTTGCCCAGGCCCTGAATGTCCTGACCGAAGAAGGGGCGGTGCTGGAACACCATCTTGAAGCCGTTATAGTTGGACGGGTTGTGGCTGCCGGTGATTTCGATGCCGCCGTCAACGTCCAGCACGGCCTCGGCATAATAGAGCATCGGGGTCGGGCCTTCGCCGATCCGCACGACATGGATGCCGCTGTCGTTCAGGCCCTTGACCAGCGACGCCTCCAGCACCGGCGAGCTGGTGCGGCCGTCATAGCCCACCGCCACCTTGCTTCCGCCCGCGCGGCCGATCAGCGTGCCGAATCCCCGGCCGATGGCATAGGCGTCCGCCTCGCCCAGCGTTTCGCCGATGATGCCACGGATGTCATATTCGCGCAGGGAAGTCGGGTGGAAGTTGTGCGTCATAGATCGTCCTAGTCTCTGGATGGGATGCCCTTTGCGGGCTGTGAACAGCTTAGCGCGACCCTTTGGCGTTTTCATGATGCTGCAGCAGGGTGTCCCGCGCGGCATTGATCTTGGCGGCCAGTGCCTCGGTTCCACCCCGGTCGGGATGGACGGAGGCTATCAGGCGGCGATGCGCGGCACGAATCGCGTCCGCATCGGCATCGCGAGGCAGACCTAGCAGGGCGCTTGCCTCGGCAACAGCGTCGTTGGGCGCGGGCGGAACCGGTTTCGTCCCGCTTTTGGGCGCTCTGGACAGGGGCTGTCTCTTGCGCCGGATACGCAGGGCGAAATAGCCGGCGGACAGAATGAGCGGCAGCGCGCCGATCACGGGCTTGCCCTTCGCCGCCAGAACAGCGCCGACAATGGCCAGGCCAAGCGCCATGCCGTCCTTGCCGCTCATCCGCTGCAGCCGCCCGGTCCATATCAGCCAACCGGCCAGACCCATCAGCAGCATCGCGAATATGGCCATCAGGCGGCGCCCAGTTCCTCGCGCTCGGCGACGGTGGGCAGGGCGAATCCGGCGACCATCTCCCGCAGCTCCTGCCGCGCGGCGATGTGGCTGATGCCCAGGTCGCCCAGATGGCCCTTGTCGAGCAGGGTCAGGCCGGACGGGAACAGTTCCCGGAAGATCACGCGCTCCGACAGGCCGGGAATGACGCGGAAGCCGACCCGGCGGGAGAGTTCCATCAGCGCGTCGCCGACCCGCTTCTTGTTGCGGGCGTCATGATGCTGGACGCGGTTGCGCAGCACCACCCAGTCAATCGATACGCCGTCGCTCTTGGCCCGCTCCTTGCGCGCCTCGAAGATCAGTTCGGAATAGAAGCTGAGGCGCTTCACCTTGAACGTCTCCGGGTCAACCTGCCCGATTAGGTCGAAATCGACGAAGCTGTCGTTGATCGGCGTGACCAACGTGTTGGCCTTCGCCGCCATAGCGCGCGCCATCGGATCGTCGCGGCCGGGCGTGTCGACGATCAGGAAATCCCGGCCCACGCCAATCGCTGCGCATTCCGCCTCCAGCGCGTCCACGCTGTCGCCCTTCAGCACGGAAAAGGCGGGCGTGGGCAGCGCGATGCCGCGGCGGCGCGCGGTTTCGGCGCGATTCTCCATATAGCGGGTGACCGTGCGCTGGCGCGGATCGAGGTCGATGATGCCGACATCATAACCCAGCGCGGACAGGGCGACGGCGGTGTGCACCGCAGTCGTCGACTTGCCGGTGCCGCCCTTTTCATTGGCGAAGGTTATGACATGCGGGTTCGCCATTGGACCGTATATTCCCCAGAAATTCGCCCCGGATTAAGCCGCCGAACTTGACCGCCATCATCGAGGCTGCCTAGCAGGTCGCCAGACCATCGCCCTTATCGGAGGCTCGGCCCGCGTGCAAATCATCCGTGACCTTGACACACTTCGCGCCGCCGTTTCGGCATTACGCGCGGCCGGCGGCTCGATCGCCCTGGTGCCCACGATGGGCGCGCTGCATGAAGGGCATATGGCGCTGGTCGCCGAGGGCGCGGCGCGGGCGGAGCATGTCGTCGTGTCAATCTTCGTCAATCCCAAGCAGTTCGGCCCGAACGAGGATCTGGACGCCTATCCCCGGCAGGAGGCGCAGGACGCAGCAATGCTGAAACAGGCGGGCGTGGCGATCCTGTGGGCGCCGACGGTGGACGTCATGTACCCGGCGGGATTCGCCTCCACCGTGTCCGTCACCGGCGTCAGCGACGAACTGGACGGCGCAGCGCGGCCCGGCCATTTCGACGGGGTGGCGACGGTCGTGACCAAGCTGTTCAATCAGGTCCGCCCCGATGTCGCCCTGTTCGGGGAGAAGGATTATCAGCAACTCGCGGTCATCCGCCGCATGGTGACGGATCTCGATCAGCCGCTGGAGATCGTCGGCGTGCCGACCCGGCGGGCGGCGGACGGCCTCGCGCTCTCCTCCCGCAACGTCTATCTTTCCGCGGAACAGCGCAAAGCCGCGGTGGCTTTGCCGGACGCCCTGAACGACGCAGCCCGGCGGATCGCGGGGGGCGAGGCGGCGGCGGCAGTGCTTGCGGAGGCGGTGGCGTCGCTTGCGGAGGCGGGCTTCGGCCCGATCGACTATGTTGAGTTGCGCGACGCCGCGACGCTTGAGATATTGCCTGTCCTGAACCGGCCCGGCCGCCTGCTGGCGGCGGCGCGGATGGGCAATACGCGGCTGATCGACAATATTGCGGTCGATCCGGCTTGAGGCCCAAGGCGCTGAAAAAGAGCCATTAACCTTCGCGTGCTACCAAAGTCGTAAGCTCCGCCCCTCATCCCATCCTGTTGTTAACCATTTTTTATGGTCTGGAGGCGAATTTCGCATTCGCGGGATAGCAATGGTCGCAACCGTAAATTGGTAATCCATTGTGGGGGTTTGGGAAGATCATGGGAATCAGCATCAAGAGTGCAGAGTTTCTGCTGGCCAGCCGTATGGCCGAAGCCGCCGGCGGATGCGCCGACGCCTGCTACGATCTGGGCATGGCCTATAGCTGCGGCACCGGCGGTGTCGACGTTGACCTGATCGCGGCGCATAAATGGTTCAACCTCGCGGCTCTCCGCGGCATGGAGGAAGCGCAATATTGCCGCGCCGACGTCGCCGAGGAAATGTCCGGCCGTGAAATCGCGGAGGCCCAGCGCCTCGCCCGCGCCTTCATCGCAGAAACAGGCCGCCGCGCGGCCTGAGGCTTTCTCTCTGCGAATACGGCTTTCGTGTTCCTGCGAATGCAGGAACCCAGGGCCGTTCGCGCTGCGCCTAGAACTCTGGACTCCTGCGTTCGCAGGAGAACGGGAAATGAGAACCTAACCCTTCCGGAACGGCGCGCGTTCCTCCAGCCATAGCCGGTCCTGCTGGACGCCCATGCGCTCACGCTCGATGAAATCGGCGATGGCGCGGCGGAAGCTGGGGTTGGGGATATAATGCGCCGACCAGGTGGGCACCGGACTGTAGCCGCGGGCGAGCTTGTGCCCGCCCTGCGCGCCTGCCTCCACCCGCGACAGACCCCGCGCGATGGCGGCGTCGATCGCCTGATAATAGCAAAGCTCGAAATGGAGGAAGGGCACCTCCTCCGTACATCCCCAATAGCGGCCATAGAGCGTGTCGCCGCCGATCATGTTGAGCGCGCCCGCGATCGCCCGGCCATCCCGCATCGCCAGCATCAGCAGCGTGCGGTCCGCCATCCTTTCGCCCAGCAGGGAAAAGAAGGACCG
The DNA here is from genome assembly GCF_001757355.1 of Sphingobium phenoxybenzoativorans. Taxonomy (GTDB): domain Bacteria; phylum Pseudomonadota; class Alphaproteobacteria; order Sphingomonadales; family Sphingomonadaceae; genus Sphingobium; species Sphingobium phenoxybenzoativorans. The sequence goes on along the minus strand of NZ_MINO01000062.1, from coordinate 8,216 downwards.
GGTAAGGTAAGGCCGCCCCCATTTGCGCGCGCCAGTGTCCTGATAGAAGCGCCAGAAAATGTCCCAGTGGCTTTCCTGAAGATCCGCGCCGGTCAGGTGCACGACCTCCAGCCCCTCCACCGCCTTCGCCCGTTCCTTGCGGATATCCTTGCGCTTGCGGCTGGACAGGTCGCCCAGAAAATCCTCGAACGACGCATAGCCGCGATTGGCCCAGTGGAACTGGCTGTCCTCCCGGATCAGCCACCCGGCCGCCTCGAACAGGGGAAGCTGCGATTCCTCGACGAATGTCGCGTGGGCGGAGGAGAGTTCGTTCCGGTCGACCAGCGTTTCCGCCGCCGCGATCAGGGCAGGGGCAAGCGCGGGATCGCGCAGCAGCAGGCGCGGACCGGGCACGGGGGAGAAGGGCGCGGCGATCTGAATCTTCGGATAATATTCGCCGCCCGCCCGGTGCCATGCGTCGGCCCAGCCATGGTCGAACACATATTCGCCCTGGCTGTGCGTCTTGGCATAGGCGGGCAGGGCGGCGGCGATCCGGCCGTCCGGCCCGTCGATCAACAGGGGTAGCGGCTGCCAGCCGGTGTCGGGGCCGACGCTGCCCGATTCCTCCAGGATCGACAGGAAATCGTGCGAGACGAAGGGATTGTCCGGCCCGGCGCAGGCGTCCCACTGATCCTTCGGCACCTCCCGGACGCCGCCCGCGACCCGCGCGGTCACGGAGACATCAGCCATCGCCGGGAATCTCGAAAATGCTTTCATCGGCGTGGGCGAAGGCCACCTGCTCCGCCGCCGCATTGCGCACCGTCCAGGTCAGCACCGGCAACCCCCGCTGGCGAGCGCGGGCGGGAAAGCGTGAGGGAAGGTCGCGAACGTCATAGGCAAGGAAATCGGGTTTCGCCTTCCAAAGGGCAAGGGTGCGCTCGGCCCGACCCCGCAATCCCTGCTTGCCTTCCTCCGTCACGACCAGGCCGCGCACGATATGCGGCGCTTCCCGCCTGAACCATGATGCGACCAGCGGATTGAAGGACATGATGGCGACCGGACCGCGATATCCCTCCAGGGCCCGGCGGGTGGCGCGGCAGATGCGGACGACATTGCGCGTCGGCGCCTTCACCTCGATCAGCAGGGGGGCGCGGCCGTTGATGCGGTGAAGCAGCGTATCGAGGCGCGGCAGCGGCTCGCGCGCGCCGGACAGGATCACGGCATCCAGCAGGCTGGCCGCACGATCCGCCAGCTTGCCCTTTTCCGCCGTCAGCCGGTCAAGATCGGCATCGTGAAAGACAAAAGCCACGCCATCCTGGCTGGCGCGCACGTCGCATTCCATGCCATATCCCGCGGCAATGGCGGCGTCGAAGGCGGCGAGGCTGTTTTCGACCAGCCCTTTGCCATGCAGCCCGCGATGGGCGAAAGGCTGCGCCCTCAGGAAAGCGACCCGCGCCGCATCAGGCGCGGGTGAAAGACAGGAATCAAGCCGGGCGAACGGCGACAATGGCGTCGATCTCGACCGCCGCGCCAAGGGGCAGGACGGGAACGCCCACGGCGCTGCGCGTGTGCTTGCCCGCATCGCCGAAGATGGCGACCATCAGGTCCGACGCGCCATTGGCGACCTTGGGCTGATCCGTGAAGCCATCGGCGCTGCTGACGAAGGCGCCGAGCTTCACGATCCGCTCCACCCGGTCCAGCGACCCCAGCGCCGCCTTCATCTGCGCGACCAGCATCAGCCCGCACTGGCGCGCGGCGTCCACGCCATAGTCCAGATCCCGGTCATCCCCCAGACGGCCGGTCATCAGCCCGCCATCCTTGAAGGAAACCTGACCCGAAATGTAGAGCAGGCCGCCAATCTCCACAGCCGCCACATAGGAGGCGACGGGCGCGGCGGCCTGCGGAAGAGTGATGCCGAGTTCGGCGATGCGTGCGTCAATGCTGCTCATGCGCCGTCAATGCGCATGGACGGGGCAGGGGTCAAGCGGCTTGTGGCCGCCCCTCCGCAATCCGGGCGCGTATCCATTGTTCGGCGCTGGCCCAGTCGTCTATCCGGGCATGGGCGGCCTCCGCGGGCGGGACATTCACGGCAATCTCCGGCTCCCCGACCATATGCAGCCGCCAGACATCGGGCGCATGGTCGGCGACCGACTGGTGATGAATGCCCAGATCATCGATGAAGAAGGCGACGCTGGGCTGATGTTCCGCAACGATGGCGGCCAGCGGCGGCCCTTTGCCGCCCTGATTCCAGTGCACCCGGTGATGAACGCCGAGCTTGCGCAGTTGCGCGATCCGGCCCTGATGCTGCGCCTCGCCGATATTGGTGAGCACCTCGATATCCGCGATCTCCGACAGGTTCGCCAGCGCCTCCAGCGCGCCGGAAATCGGCATCTGGCGATCCATCGCCGTGTCGAAAAACTCGACGAGCAATGTCCAGATCAGCTCCCGCTCCAGCGGAATACCGCTGCTCTTGTGGCGCAGCGCGTCGGTAAATTCCTGTCCGCGCATGTCGAAATGCACGTCATGCGTTTCATCCAGCCAGGCCCGGAACGGCACGACCATGTGCAGCAGCACCTCATCGCAATCCGTGATGATCAGCGGCCGGTTCATGCGCCAAGGGTCCGGCGCGCATTGACCAGGGCGACGGGCGGAACATCGATCGCCTCCGCACAGGCCAGCAGATCGGGTTCATGGCTTTCGAGGAAGCCGAGCACCGCGTCCAGCATCGCGGGATCGCCGATCCCGGCGCGCAGGGCGTCAGCGTCCAGACCCGTCAGGGCCAGCAACCGGTCCGCCCGCCGCTCGTCGGAAAGCAGCCAGCCAAGCGCGAGCAGGGCAAGCGTGTGGGGATCGGCGATCTTGCCATTTGTCTTGTCGGGGAGCATCCAGTACGGCCTTCAATCGGGTCGATAATTCGGAGCAACTGGTGACAAAGCGCGTGCTCGTTGTCGAGGACAACGAACTCAATCTGAAACTTTTCTGCGACCTGCTGCGCGTGCACGACCATGAAGCGCTGGGCGTATCCGACGGGCGGGAGGCGCTGGACCAGGCCCGGTCGTTCAAGCCCGACCTGATCGTCATGGACATCCACATGCCGCATGTCAGCGGCCTGGACCTGATCATGTCGCTGAAGAAGGATGCGGCATTGTCGCCCGTGCCGGTAATGGCCGTCACCGCCTATGCCGGGAAGGGCGACGAGGACCAAATCCGGGAAGCGGGCGCGGAAGCCTATGTCTCCAAGCCGATATCGGTGATGAAGTTCATCGACGTTGTGAACGGCCTGCTCGACCGCCCGGCGCAGGTGGACACAGAATTGTAACCTAGCTTACCGCGAAACGACACGGTCCCGTCCCGAACCCGTCATTACCCCCTGCCAATGCCATTCCCCGCGAGCCTGGCATCCGCCCGGCTGCATAATTTCCTATCAGGGGGAATGCCATGTCCTACATTACCGATGAAGCGCGCGCTCCGTGGCGCGCGCTGGAACCCACGATCGACCTGCCGGGCCAGAGCCTGGAGGAGATCGTCGCCAACAATCCCGGCCGCCGCACGATCCTGAAGAACGGCCTGCTTGGCCTGTCCATCCTGCCGATGATGGGCGCGCTCGCGGCCTGCGGCGAGGATGACGGCACGTCGACCCCCGCGCCCGCACCTACCCCGGCGCCCACGCCTACCCCGACCGCCAGCTACGCCATCGCCTTTTCGTCCGTTGCGTCGAGCCGCGAGGACAAGGTGACCGTTCCCGCCGGTTACACCGTCGACGTGCTGTTTTCCGCAGGCGATGTGGTCGAGGCAGGCGCGCCGGGCTACAAGGGCAGCTTCCAGCCGTCCAGCGAGACCGAAAAGCAGGCCGGCGGCAATCATGACGGCATGGAATTTTACGAACTGGTCGGCGTCGATCCCAATGCGGGCGGCCTGCTGGCGATCAACCATGAAGTCGCCGACGCCAATATCCTGTTCGCGGGCAGCTATAATGCGGCCACCGCAACCGCCGAGCAGAAGGCGCTGGTATTGTCGGCCGTGGGCGTTTCGGTGATCGAAGTCGCCAGGGGCGCCGACGGCAAATGGGCGGTGAAGGCCGGTTCGAAGTATAACAAGCGCTACACCGGCAATTCCTTCTACACGCCGAGCGGCCCGGCGGCGTCCGCCCTGTCGGCCAGCATCAAGGGCACGCTCAACAACTGCTCCAGCGGCCGCACGCCGTGGGGCACCTACATGACGTGCGAAGAAACCACGAACAACTATCTCGACCCGACGCAGCCCAACAATGATTATGGCTGGGTCGTCGAGCTGGACCCCTATGCCGAGCTGACCAGCCTGCCCAAGAAGCGCACCGCGATGGGCCGGTTCAGCCATGAAAATGTCGCCTATATGGCCGACAGCAGCAACCGGGTCGCCTTCTACATGGGTGACGATACGACGCCGGGCTGCATCTACAAGTTCGTGCCGTCCGCCGCCTATTCCTCGACCAGCCGCGCGGCCAACACCGACCTGCTGGACAGCGGCACGCTCTATGTCGCGCGCTTCAACGCCGACGGTTCGGGTGAATGGCGGGAGCTGACCCAGGGCAAGAACGGCCTGGTCCCCGGCGCGACCGATCCGGGCAATGTCAGCCAGGGTCCGGCGACGCCCGTCACGGTGAACTTCGCCACCCAGAGCGACGTGCTGATCCGCACGCAAGCGGCCGCCCGCGTCGCCGGCGGCACGATCATGGACCGCCCGGAATGGCTGACCGTCGCGCCCGACAACAGCGCCGTATACTGCACGCTGACCAATAACAGCAGCCGCCAGGTCGCCGATGCCGCCAACCCCCGCACGGGTAACCGCAACGGCAGCATCATCAAGTTCAAGGAGAATGCCAATTCTCCGCTGGCGACCAGCTTCACCTGGGAAATCTTCGTGCTGGCGGGCGACCCGTCGCTGAGCGCGGCCAATGGCGGCAACGCCAATCTGGTCGGCAACATCAACGGCGACACCTTCTCCAGCCCCGACGGCCTGCGCATCGACCCGAAGGGCCGCATGTGGGTGCAGACCGACCACAGCATCACCAGCACGTCCGGCGTCGCCGGCAAGGCGCTGGTGGACGTGTTCGGCAATAACGCGATGTTCCATGTCGACCAGACCACGAAGCTGTCGAAGCGCTTCCTGGTCGGCCCGGTCGGCTGCGAGATCACCGGCATCGCCTATACGCAGGACCTCAAGACCTTCTTCATCAACATCCAGCATCCCGAAGGCGCCTGGCCGGTGGCGGGGGCGCAGCCGCGTTCCTCAACCATCGTCGTGCGCCGCACGGACGCGCAGCCCGTGGGCAACTAAAGGCAGTATCTGAAATACACTAGAACCGTTCGTACTGAGTAGAGACTGAGCTTGTCGAAGGCTCGTATCGAAGTACGTTGCGCCAAGCGCTGATCCTTCGATATGCCATTTCGGCTTCGCTCAATGACTACTCAGGACGAACGGGTTATTCAGGGCCTGCTTGGTACCTGGGTATCCCGGTCCACGGACATGCGAAAAGGCCCGCTCCGAAATGCCGGAGCGGGCCTTTTTCGTCATGCCGCATCGTCACCCCGAAAGGGGCGGCGCGGGCTTACTTGATCTTGGCTTCCTTGAACTCGACATGCTTGCGCGCGACGGGATCATATTTCTTGAAGCTCAGCTTTTCCGTCTTGGTGCGCGGGTTCTTCTTCGTGACGTAGAAGAAGCCGGTCTCGGCGGTGCTGACGAGTCTGATCTTGACGGTGGCTGGCTTGGCCATGACCCAATCCTTGAAAAATCTGTCGAAAAATAAAGGCGGCCCAATGGGACCGCCCCGTTTCTGCGCTGCCCATTGCTGCAGATTCCCGCGCCTGTCAAGTTCGGAGTCAGTGCAAGGCGGCAACAGCCGCCGGATTTGTCCCTGAAAGCCGGGCTTCTTTACCCTGTCTTAACCATGCCGGCGCATGATCCCTCATGGGGAAAAAGGCGGGGGGTTAAGCTGATGAAATATGACGCCATGCTGATGGTCCGCACGGACATAGTGAACCGCATCGATTCGCTGGCGGCCCAGCGCGGCCATCTCAGCCTTGCCCGGACATGCGAGGAAGTGGACGGCATCCGCCATATCGCCCGCACATACGGCCTGGAGCCGGTGGAGCGCCTTGCCTCCATGCTTGAATCCGCGCTTGCGCTGGACGGCCATGGCCCGGTGGTCCTCTCCTATCTCGACCTGATGCGCGACGCCGCCGGGTGCGAACAGGCGGGGCCGGAAATCAACACCGCCTATCTCGCCGCCATGTCGGTGCGCATGGGCGCCTGACGCCCCCTTAAAAGCCCCTTAAAAGAAATGGACGCGCTGCTATTGGCCCTGCTGGCCTGTCTCCTCGTCGAGATGGGCGATCGCTGCCAGTTGCTGACGCTTGCCCTGTCGGTCCGCTATCGCAACCGCGCGGCGCTGATCGCGGGCATCATCCTGGCCGCCTTCGCCAACGCGACACTTTCCGCCATTGCCGGGGGGCTGCTTTCCAAGACGATCGGGCCGGACGCCCGCACCCTGCTGCTCGGCCTCGCCTTCCTGTTCGGCGGCGTGGGGCTGCTGATGCCGGTCAAGCGGCCGGACCTGCTGACCGGGTGGCGAATCGGGCCGCTGCTGACCAGCGGGCTTGGCCTGTTCATCCTGGCGTTCGGCAACAGCGCCCAGTTCCTGACCGCCGCCATCGCCGCGCGGACGGCCGATCCGGTGCTGACCGCGATCGGCGCGGGCATGGGCATGTCGCTGGCCTGCATTCCCGTCATCCTGCTGAAATCGCAATTCTTCATCGGCCTGCCGCTGCGCTGGATCCGGCGGATCGGCGGAATCCTGTTGCTGATCGCCGGAGCCGCTATGGGGCTTGGCGCGCTCGGCCTGCTCTGATCGACGATATCGATCAAACAGAGCGAAGTTTCTCCTTCGATTCTGCTCCGGTTGATGGCACCAAGCTGCTAGTCGATCATTATGTAGGCGAAACCTTTCATACCCCCAGGAGGACATATGACCGCCCAGCAGCTCAAGACGCCAACCGACCTGAAAAGCAACGCCACCAAGTCCGTGGCGGAGGCGCTGAACGGCGTGCTCGCCGACAGCTATGCGCTGTATTTCAAGACCAAGAATTTCCACTGGCACGTGTCCGGCCCGCATTTCCGCGACTATCACCTGATGTTCGACGATCAGGCGACGCAGATTCTGGGCACGACCGACCTGATCGCCGAGCGGGTGCGCAAGACCGGCAATGTCACGCTGCGGTCGATTGGCGACATCAGCCGCCACCAGTCGGTGAAGGACAATGACGCCGACTATGTCAGCCCGGACGATATGCTGGAGGAGCTGCGCCAGGACAATCTGGCGCTGGTCGAAGCGCTGCGCGCCGCCAAGGCCGCCGCGACCGAAGCGGGCGACAATGCGACCGAAGGCATTATCGACGACTGGACCGACCAGGCCGAGGAACGCGCATGGTTCCTGTTCGAAGCCGGGCGCAAGGGGTGATTTGGTTTCAGATTTGCCCTGCCTTAAAGCACGGGACGTCAGATTATATTGCCCACATTCGTCCGGGCGGAGCTTGTCGAAGCCCTGCACTTCCTTGAAGAAAAGGACAGCCCCCTTCGACTGCCAGCCCGCGGCAGGCGCTCAGGACAGGCTTCGACAGGCTCAGGGCGAACGGAGGCGGGGTGATCTCGCTCTGACGCGAATCTGCTTCAAGTCTGACGGAACTCCATCCAGCCGACACACAGACATACAAAAAGGGCCGCCATTTCTGGCGGCCCTTTTTTTCATTCCGTAAGCCGGATTATTCGGACTTCGGCGCCAGGTTGACGGCGGCATATTTGCCGCGGCGGTCGACCTCCAGCTCGAAATCGAGCCGGTCGCCCTCGTTGAGCGCGCTCATGCCCGCACGCTCGACGGCGCTGATGTGCACGAAGGCGTCCGGCTGTCCATCGTCGCGTTGAATGAAGCCGAAGCCCTTCATCGCGTTGAAGAACTTGACGGTGCCGCTGGCCTTCTCACCGGTGAGCTGGCGCTGCGGGCCGCCACGGTCGCCACCGCCGGCCGGACCGCCGAAGCCACCGGCGCGCGGTTCGCGCGGGGGGCCGCGATCCGTCACGGGCAGAGGCTCTCCGTCGATGACCAGATCGGTCGCCGACACCTTGCCGCCGCGATCGACGAGGGTGAAGCCCAGTGGCTGACCCTCGGCCAGACCGGTCAGGCCAGCCTGCTCGACAGCGCT
>NZ_MINO01000061.1 GCF_001757355.1 Sphingobium phenoxybenzoativorans | reverse complement strand
CATTGGCGGCCCGAACCGTTTGCCCGGCGATGTCCGCCTGTTCGCGCGCTGCGACCAGGCGGCGGTCGGCTGCGACCGCTTCCACGTAAGCCAGGGTCACGGCGAGCCGGAGATCCGCTTGCGCGATCGCCCGGTCGATCTGCGCGCGCGCGCCCTGGGCATCAGCAACGCCAATCCGCGCCGAACGCTTCCCGCCAAGCTCGATCGGCACCCCTACCGATATGGTCTGCTTCGGCGCCTCGATGTCGTTATAGGCGCGCGAACCGCCGACATTCTCGATGTCGCCGTTGAGCGTGGGATTGGGTCGCAGACCGGCGACGTCGCGGCCGGCGCTGACGGCGCGAATACCCGCCTCGGCCGCCTGCATGTTGGGTGAGGCCGCGCCGGCCAATTCCAATGCCTGGTCGAGAGTCAGGGCAGGGCCGGTGGCAGGCGCCGTCGTCTGCGCGTGCCCCAGAGGCGCGAAGGCCGCGCCGAGAGCAGCGACGACGAGCGTGCGAGCAAGGCTGGGAGAGCGCAGCAGCATGGACCTTGGATCAACGGGAAGGCTGGAGTTCTGCCCGCGCGTTGCGGACGATCTCGTAGGCGGAGTGAAGAAACAGCAACGCAATGACGCCTGCGACGGCCAGATCGGGCCAGGCGCTGCCAGTCCAGGCGACGAGGGCAGCGGCAACAATGACGGCGATATTGGCGAGTGCGTCGTTGCGGCTGAACAGCCAGATCGCACGGACGTTGGCGTCACCCTCGCGGAACCGGGCGAGCACCAGCGCGGCGGAGACGTTGACCGCCAACGCGACGATGCCGATGCCGCCCATCAGTTCCGCCTCCGGCGCCGTGGCATTGAACGCGCGCCAGGTTGCGAAGCCGATTACCCCGATACCCAGCGCGCCGAGAAACAGCCCCTGTGCAAGCGCCACTTGCCCTCGCGCGCGGGACGACCACGCCAGTGCCAGGAGACCGATCAGGCTGATCGAGCCGTCGCCGAGGAAGTCGAGCGAGTCCGCCTTGAGCGCCTGGCTATCGGCCAAGAAGCCGCCGCCCAGCTCCACGAGACCGAAGCCGAGGTTGAGGGCGACGACGATCACCAGCGAGCGCCGGTAAGCCGGGTCGTGCTGCGCGCGCTTTTGATCGCCGTGGCAGGCGCAGGAATCAGATGAGGAATCGGCCATCAGCCTTCCCTACAATCTCCAGTCACTGTAGAAGCAAGCGGATTTGCGAAAAGGGTCGCGGCAGCCTGGGGCGGTCATGGAATGAAGATCGGCGAATTGTCGCGTTCGACGGACACCAAGGTGACGACGATCCGCTTCTACGAGGAGATCGGCCTCCTGAACCGACCTGCGCGGACGGCGTCAGGCCGGCGCACTTACACGACCGGCGATGTCGAGCGGCTCAATTTCGTCCGGAACGGCCGCAGGCTGGGATTCTCAATCGAGGAGATCCGCTCGCTGATCGCACTCGCCAGCGAACCAAACCGTGATTGCGGAGAGGCAATGACGATAGCATCGTGCCACCTTGCTGCGGTTGAGGAACGATTGGAGCAGCTCACTGCACTTCGGGACGAGCTGGCCGTGATGAGCCGCGACTGCGACCGACAGCGCATTGCCGATTGTCGCGTGATCCATACGATCGCAAGGCCCGTCGGGTCGCCGATATCGATCGGTTTGTCGCCGGCCCGGGCTGGCCGCGCAATGAGCTGCGAAGGTCACGCTACGGCGCGCGAAGCCAGTTCCGCCGCATCGTCGCGCCTCCGTCGTTCAGCCTTTCGTTCTGAATAGCGATCAACGAGTTGCACGGTGTGCGGGCGGGTCAGAACCGTGAACCGAACCAACTCCTCCATCACGTCAACAATGCGGTCATAATAGCTCGACGGGCGCATGCGGCCATTCTCGTCGAACTCCTTGAACGCCATTGCCACGCTCGACTGGTTGGGGATGGTGATCATCCGCATCCAGCGGCCGAGCAGGCGCAGGGTGTTCACCGCGTTGAACGACTGCGAGCCGCCCGACACCTGCATGACGGCGAGCGTGCGGCCCTGGGTTGGCCGCATGCCGCCGAACTCGAGCGGCAGATGGTCGATCTGCGCCTTCATGATGCCGGTGATCTGGCCATGCCGCTCCGGGCTACACCAGACCATGCCTTCAGACCAGAGCGCGTGCTCGCGAAGCTCATGCACGGCGGGATGATCGTCGCCCTTCACCTGATCGGGCAATGGCAGGTCGCTGGGGTCGAATATCCGCACCTCGGCGCCGAACAGGATCAGCAGCCGCGCCGCTTCTTCGGCGGCGAGCCGGCTGAATGACCGTTCGCGCAGCGACCCGTAGAGCAGCAGGATGCGCGGCGGAGGCTGATCGTCGCCGAGGCCCGCACCCGGCCGGGTGATAACGATGCTCCGATCAAGCGCGGGCAGATGGTCGGGGTCGGTCAGCGTGCGGAGACGGGTCATCCAAGATCCTTGACGAGATAGGTCGCACGAGGACCGCACAGCGACGTGAACTGCGCGGTCGCGGCGATGAAGGCGGGTGCCGCGTCGCGGTCGGCGTCGACATAACCAAGCCCTCGGAAGAACTCGGCGCTACCATTGGTGAGGAGGTGCAGCCGCTCGACCGTGCCGTCTGCTACCCGTTCGAGGCGTTCGACCAGCATGCGCCCATAGCCCTGGCCACGACGGGTCGGCAGCACGACCAGCGAGCGGAGCAGCCGGTCGGCGCCGTCGCCCTCAAGGCCAACGAACCCGATCAGCCCGTCATCGTCGGACAGGCTGAAGAACATCTGGTTGCGGCCACCCAGATCGTCTGTCGGGAGCTGGGCGGCTTCGAGCGCGAGCCGGAGAACGTCGTCGGCCTGCCGCGCCTCCGAGAAATAGACCTGCGTCACGCCGTCGCGCCCGCTTCGTACCACGGCCGCGTCCGCTTCACGATCGCAACGACCGACAGCATCACCGGCACCTCGACAAGCACGCCGACGACGGTGGCCAACGCCGCACCCGAGTTAAGCCCAAACAGGCTGATCGCTGCGGCAACCGCCAGCTCGAAGAAGTTAGACGCGCCGATCAGGGCGGCCGGGGCCGCCACGCACCATGCCACCCCGAACCGGCGGCTCAGCCAATAAGCGAGCCCCGCGTTGAAATAGACCTGAATCAGGATCGGTACCGCAATCAGCGCGATGACGAGCGGATGGGCGATGATCGCCTCACCCTGAAACCCGAACAGCAGAACCAGCGTGGTGAGCAGCGCCAGCAGCGAGATCGGTCCAAGTCGGGCCAGCAGACGATCGAGGGCGGCCTGTCCACCCGAGCCGATCACCGCACCGCGGACGATCTGCGCGACGATCACCGGCACTACGATGTAGAGCATGACCGAGATCAGCAGCGTGTCCCATGGCACTGTGATGGAGGCGACCCCGAGCAGCAGGCCGACCAGCGGGGCGAAGGCGAACACCATGATCACGTCGTTGAGCGCGACCTGGCTCAGCGTGTAGGTCGGCTCACCCTCGCAGAGGTTGGACCACACGAACACCATCGCCGTGCAGGGCGCAGCCGCGAGCAGGATCAGGCCGGCGATGTAGGAACTGACCTCGGCCGCCGGCAGCAAGGGTCTGAACAGCCAGCCCAGGAATAGCGTGCCGAGCAACGCCATCGAAAACGGCTTCACCGCCCAGTTGATGAACAACGTGACGCCGACGCCCTTCCAGTGCTGACGCGCCGAGCCGAGCGCCCGCAGGTCGATCTTGAGCAGCATCGGTATGATCATTAGCCAGATGAGCACCGCGACGACGAGGTTGACCCGTGCGACCTCGGCCGACGCGATCGCCCCGAACAGGCTCGGGAGGGCATAGCCAAGGGCGATCCCGACCATAATGCACAGTGCCACCCAGACGCTGAGATAACGTTCAAAGGTGCTGATCACCGACTTGGGCGGCGCGGCCGTGGTCATGCGCCGATCCTGTTGCCCGCCTCGTCGATGACCTTCTCGCCATCTTCCTTGGTGAAGGCGCCACGCTGCCCGGTCGGCAGCAGGTCGAGCACTTCTTCGGACGGGCGGCAGAGCTTCACGCCTAGCGGCGAGACGACGATCGGGCGGTTTATGAGGATCGGATGCTCGATCATCGCATCGATGAGCTGGTCATCGGAGAGCGCCGGGTCGCCCAGGCCAAGCTCGGCATAGGGTGTACCCTTCTCGCGCAGAAGCTCGCGCGGCGTGATGCCCATCCGCGCTATCAGCGATACGAGGCGGGAGCGGTTCGGCGGCGTCTTCAGATACTCGATGACGTGCGGTTCGATGCCGGCGTTCTGGATCATCGCCAGCGTGTTGCGCGACGTGCCGCACTCGGGGTTGTGGTAGATGATGATGTCGACGGTCATGGGAGCCCTCAGCAGCAGGGGGTGAGCTCGGTGATCAGCGGCTCGCAAAGCTCCGCCTTGCCGCCGCAGCAGTCCTTCACGAGAAACAGGGTCAGCGCCTTCAACTGGTCCAGATTGGCGCGGTAGTTGATGACGCGGCTGCGCCGTTCGGACCGGATCAGGCCGGCGCGCGCGAGCGTAGCGAGGTGCACCGACATGGTGTTCTGCGGCACATCGAGCGCCTTGGCGACCTCGCCCGCAGGGAGACCTTCGGGCTCGTGGCGAACAAGCAGGCGAAATGCGTCGAGGCGCGTGCCCTGCGCGAGCGCGCCGAGCGCCGAGATGGCTGAGTCGTTGTCCATATATCTACGGTAGTGGATATATAGATCACCAGCAAGCCTGGCTTGTTCCGCCGTCGCCTTGTCGCACCAAGCGACCGAAGCCCCCCGAGAACAGCTATGGTCATCGACATTGCCCCGCATGCGCGAGGGGAGGCAATCTCATGGTCACCATTGTTCGGGCGGGTTCCGGCGAACTAGGTATCCCCGCTGGCCTGCCGATCCTGTTCGACGCCGACATGGCGATAATCGAGCCTGCCTTCGTCTGGCTGATGGAGCATGCGGAACTCAGTGGCCGCGCCCAGGCGTCTGAAACCGTGCGGACCTACGGTGAGCATCTGTACGACTGGTTCGACTCGCTGGAGCAATCGAGGATCGAATGGCGCGAGGCCGACGAGCGCGTCATCGCCGCCTATCGGAACCGAATGCTGGAGAATCCCAGCACGCACACCGGAAGGCCTTACGCCCGGACGACGATCAACGCCCGCGTCTCGACGGTCTGCCGCTTCTACGCTTGGGCGCTCGATCAGGGGCTGATCGATCATTGCCCCTTCCGGCTGACCGAGAAGATGACGCTGATGCTCGATGGCGCCTATCGTCCGGGCTTGCAGCGGCGGCAGGTCAATGCGCTGATCGTCTCGCGCCCCGAGAAGCTGCCGCGGCCACTACGCGCCGACGAGCTGGCGCGGCTCTTCGCGCATCTCAAGCCCACAGCGCGTCTGGCGGCACAATGGGCGCTCGGGGCGGGCTTGCGCCGTAAAGAGCTTTGCGCACTCACAGTCGAACAGCTCCCCGATAGCTGGCCGCTCGACCTCGGCAGCGACCCGCTGGTCGGTGTGCCGCTGCATATCACCAAGGGCGATCGGCCGAGGACGGTCTATCCGCCGCTGCGGTTGCTCGATCATACGCATTGGTATGTCGGTGAGGAGCGCGCACGGATCGTCCGCCGTATCCGTCGATCCGATCAGCACTACCGCGTGCCTCCCAATCTCCTGTTGAACGAGCATGGCCGCGCCATGACCCGCAAGCTCCTGACGGCGCAGCTCGCAGAAGCGTTCAAGGCCGCAAGGCTCCATGGGACATTACATTGGCTGCGCCACACCTTCGCGATGGCGATGCTCGCTCGTCTCCAGGTCCAGGCGCGCGCGAACCCCGATCTCAATCCGCTCAAGGTCGTGCAGGTGCTCCTCGGCCATGCCTCGATCACAACGACGGCGATCTATCTGCGCTGCGTCGAACTGCACGAACGCGACCTGAGCGAAAGCCTCGCCTATCTCTACGGCGAGCTGATCCCGAACGATGACTAGGGGCCGCCTCGACCGGACACTACGGCTCGACCCGGTGCCGCCGGATCACCGCGCTGACGTCGCTGAAATCCAGTTCCGCGACGAATGGGGCAAGGTCGTCCAGCGCTTCGACCCTGCGCTGTTCGGAATGCCGGATGACCTGAGCATAGCTATCGCCCGCGCCTTCCGCGATCATGACGTGGCTTCAAGCGCCGCCACCCGCATAGCGCGTTGGTTCGCCCTGCGCGTGTTCGGCAGGTTCCTACGCGAAGACGCCCGTGTTCAGCGTGCGGCCGACCTGGATACAGCGACGATCCGCCGGTTCATCACGTGGCTGGCCAAGCCTATGAATGGACGCGAGCGCGGTGTCCGTTCGCAATCGGCGCAGCTTGGGATGATCCGACCGGTCCTCCAGCGCGCGATAGCGGACAATCCAGGCATGTTCGCGCCCGACTTCACCCTTCCCAACAATCCCATCCCACTCGCCGGCATCCAGCGGACACCGCAAGAGAGGCTAACACCGGCTGCAATGCGCGCGTTGCTGGCCGTCTGCTACGCCGACATCGACACGGCCTGGGACAAGTTCCAGCATGGGCAAGCCGTCGTTGCCCTTCCGAACGTGCCGCTCCATGGCGGCCGGAGCGCCGAGCGGGATCGCTGGATCTGGAAGCTCCATCGCCTCGGTCACGGGATCATGCCGCCCGCCCGACGGTCGGACTTTGGCAAGCCGGATAGGCAACGGATCGCCGACGTTGGCGGGTTCCGGGAGCTCGAAGGCTATCTTCACCTCACCACAGACACGCTCGCTGCGTTCTATATCGTCCTGCTGATCCAGACAGCGGCTAATGCCGGCCCTCTGCGCCAGATCAAGCGCGACTGCCTGGTGCCCCATCCACTCGACCGAAACCGGGTCATGGT
Organism: Sphingobium phenoxybenzoativorans; assembly: GCF_001757355.1. Classification (GTDB taxonomy): domain Bacteria; phylum Pseudomonadota; class Alphaproteobacteria; order Sphingomonadales; family Sphingomonadaceae; genus Sphingobium; species Sphingobium phenoxybenzoativorans. The sequence goes on along the minus strand of NZ_MINO01000061.1, from coordinate 16,769 downwards.
CGAGTGGGTGAAACCCCGCGCTGGCGGCAAGGTGAAGCGAATGCAACGACGCTCGTTCGACAATCGCCGGCCGTATGCGGCACCCCGTCTGATCGGGAAGCTCCTTGCGATGACGGCGCCGTTGCTGCCGCATGTCGAGCCTGCCCGCCGCGACCGATTGTTCCTGCACCGCTTCCTTATGACGACTGGCCGTCTCGCGCGCCAGCATCACGCCGGCCATATCGTACAGGCGACACTGCGGTCGGCGATGTTGCGCTTCTATGAGCGTCATAACGCCGCGATCACGTCGTGGAACGAAGCGCATCCCGAAAAGCCCCGTTCGCCGCTTCCGGACTTCTCGCCCAAGCTGTTCCGCAGCAGCATGGCCAGCGCCCACTATACCGCGTCTCAGGGCGACATCATGGAGGCCAAGGCGGTCCTCAATCACGCGAGTGTCGTCACAACCGACATCTATGTCGACGGTGAGGCCGTCCGCCGCCTCGAACGCGAAACAATCGCCCGGCTCCAGTCGCTGATGATCACATGGGTCCGGGGGGAGACAAGTGCGGACCGCCAGCCACATCCGACATCGGACGCCGGCGCCCCCGTAACGGTGTTGTTCGGTCACGACTGCCTTCGCCCGACCGACAATGGCCACGCGCGCCCCGGTCGCGTCTGCCCGAAACTCGGAGGCTGCCTCGCCTGCCCGGGCCTGATCGTCCCGATCGATCCGGATCATCTCGCCCGGATCGTCCAGGCGACCAGACACCTTGAAGCGGCGCGCGAGGGGATCGACCCGATCCGGTTCGGCCTCTTCTACGCGCCCAGCCTTCAGGTACTGACCAAAGATCTGCTCCCGGCGTTCCCGCCCGAGATGATACCGGATGCCGAACGGCTCATGTCCGCTCTGCCGCCGCTGCCGGACCTGGAATAGTCCTCATGGCCGCCGTCCTGAAACCCACGCGGACCATCCCGGCAGCCTTGATCGGAAGCGATGCCGCGCCAGCCCCGAAGGAGTTCAACTGGGGCTTCACCATGCCGGACGGCAGCCGGTTCAGCGACAACGAGTGGACACCGCTCCGCGAAGCGGCGGAGCTGTTCCTCCTCTCGCTGCGAAGCGATCCGCCGGAAGGCCGAACGACGCTCCGAAAAGACACGATCCGCGGTCACTTCGGCGGCATCCGCTTCCTCGTTCGGTGGATGGCTGCCGAGAACGTTCGCTGCTTCCGGAATCTCGATCAGGAAGCGATCAGTCGGTTCGTCGCGATGTTGCGGGCTCGCCCTGGCAGGAACGGTGCGTCGCTCTCGATCAGTACCGCCGAAAGCTATCTTGGCACGATCCGCACCTTCCATATGCAACGCGACAAGCTCGACGACGCGCCGCCGAACGCGCCGCCTCGCGCTGCATCGGTCGGGAGAGGACACTGGAAGCCTTATGGCGGCCATCCTCACACGCCTGACGAGATCGCCGTGCCGCTCGTCAGCGGGGCAATCGCGTTCCTAGGCGAGCCGGCGGACCAGATACTCGCGCTGCGCGACCATCTCGAAGCTCTCTATGCCCGGTTCCGTCCGCACCACGAGGGACGAATGCTACACTGGCACATCAGACGCGCCATGCTGGACGAACCCTGTCCCTGCGCCGACCGGTACGCGAACCCAAAATGGCCGCTGCGCCGCCTGGCGTTCATGCTCGACCGCCTTGGCGACGCCTGCTTCGTCGTCATCGCCTATCTCGTTGGCGCAAGAGCCTCCGAGATACTCAGGCTTGAAGAGGGCTGCCTGGAGCGTCGCCCGGCCGATGGCGGCGGAGAGGACCACGTCTATCTGGTCGGCACGATCACGAAGACGTCGCGGACGGAGCACGGCGACATCCACCGCTGGCTCGCACCTGAGCCGGTTCAACGGGCAGTCGAGATCCTCGAGCGTCTCTCCGCTCCACTTCGCGAACTCAGCGGGAAGAAGAATCTCTGGCTTCACCAGCTCGGCAGGGGACGATCACCACTTCCGACAATGATGCCCATCTCTCGACTGCGGCCGCCCATGGTCAATGTTCGCTTGAACGAGCGCCTTGCGCCGTTCCTCTCCTTGCCGGATCATCAAGGCGGCACCTGGCGCCTGACGACCTATCAAGGGCGCAAGACGTTCTCGCGGTTCATCGGTCGGCGCGATCGCACCGGCCTCACGGCGCTTCAACGCCACCTCGGCCACGTCCACCGCGCAATGACCGATCGCGCGTATGTCGGCACCGACTTCGAACTCGCCGAACTGATCGACGACCACACCGCCGAAGAAACCCGCAAGGCGCTCGAAGATCTGCTCCTGGCGCCGCACGTTGCCGGAAAGGCCGGGGTCATGCTGTCCGAGCGGTCACCGTTCCGTGGTCGCACGCGTCCCGGCGACGTCGACGTCTATATCACCGAGATCCTCGCCGAAACGGATATGCGCCTTGGCGTCTGCGACTGGGGCTACTGCCTCTATCGCCGCGAAACCTCCGCCTGCCTCGGCGGCGAGCGCGAGCCGAACCCAGAGCTTCGCACGCAAAGCACATGCTCGACATGCGCCAACTTCGCCGTGACCGATCGGCATAGGCCGGTCTGGGAAGCGCGCCTTGAGCGCAACACCACATTGCTCCGGCGCGACGATCTCGACGGCGAGAGCCGTGCCCTTGCCGAAGCCCGGATAAAGGAATCTCGCCAGATCCTGAAACAACTCGATGAGGGGAACGCCGGTGAACCCTGAATGTGACCTATCCACCCCGCAGGGGCGCCGACGGGCCAATACCGATGCCCGCCTCCGCGAAGCTCTTGGCGCCCTTGAGAACAACCCATCTGCCGCGCCAACGGTCGCGGCGCTCGCACGAGCAGCCGGGGTAGGCCGCAACATCATCTATTCGCATCATGCCTCCGTTCTTGACGCCTTACGAGAGCTCCAATCGCGGCGAGAGGGCACGGCCGAGACGGCTGCCACTGAGGCCGACCGCGCACGATCTGCTCTTCGTGAGGCCGAGGACAGGAATATCGCTCTCGCGACACATAATGCGAGCCTTCTGAAACGTGCGGTCGAGGCCGAGCAGCGGGCGGAGCGGCTCGAGCGCCGTAATGCGCAACTCGTGCAGGAACTCGATCGAATCCGCCGGCCCGCACCGATCCGCGCCAGCATCGAAGCATCCGATCCGTGTGCTGCCTGAGGACAGTCCAGCGCTAATCGGGCGTCTTGAAAGGAGAGGGGGAGCGAGAATGGCGGAAATGCAGGCTCTGCGGGGCTAATGGGGCAGATTGATCCGGACGTAATGCTCCCAGAAATGGAAGGTGGCCCCCCAGGAAGCATGGACGGCGGGCTGGGAGCCAGCGCGACGTTGCTGGGACGGAGTAGGGCGGGTCACCAAGCTGATCGGGTATGATGCCTCGGCGCGTGATACGCAGCGTTACCGCCATGCGCTCGGCTGCGAGGATCCGCGCTACCACTACCGTTATCCGTTGCGCGAATGGGGATGGGACCGCGCGCGATGCGCGGCGCGGATTGCGGCGGCGGGTTTGCCCGTTCCCCCCAAATCGAGCTGCTTCTTCTGCGGCGCGATGAAACCGGACGAAGTCATGGACCTGTCGGTCGATGAGTTGCGCGTCATTGTACTGATGGAGGCACGCGCGCGGCCACGCTTGCGCAATGTTCAGGGTCTGTGGCGCAAGCCGGTGCTTGGCTGTCGCGGTGCTAAGCTGCGGCCCGGTAGCATGACCGAGTTTATCCGCGAGCGGGGGCTGCTGTCACCGTCCGAGATCGACCGGATCGTGGAAATCGCGCCAGACGAGCTCTTGGATTTTCAGGCAGCGCAAGCCGCCCTTCCTGTCGAGAAGCGGACGCGAATGGGCGACTGGCTCTACGATTTCCAGCACGCAGCTGCAGCGCTGCGCACCAGAACACGCCTGCCTGATGATCCCGAGCGTGCATCAGCCAGGTCGCGTTTTAGCCAAGGAGGACCGGGTGCCACACTATAACCACCTTGTCACGATTGCCTTCAGCATCGTTTCGGACCACGTCCGCGGTGAGGATTTCACGCCTGCGATGCTCAAGGAGGCATTGTTCGCGCGGATCCGTGACCTCGACACCAGTACCGACGGGGTCGAGTGGCTCGAAGCGGTCGGCGCGCCATGCGACACCTATGAGGAAGAGCCGCCTATGGTCTCTGATCGCTGACACCAATGACGGCTGCGCAGACGAGGGCCTACGTCGGACCATTTCGATCATGTCAGCGATCGTGACGACAGTGGGCGCAAGCACAGGCACGAACTTGCAGCATCCTCGACCATGATGACGCCATCTCACCCTGCGTCGGTCTCGCCCTTACATCGTCCAGTATCGGTGCGAGGAGGTCGACGCGCCTTGCACCATAGCGCGCCAGACCACTCCTGTTGGACGAGCGGCGCAGTGATCCGATCTTGAACCATTCGTTCCGACCTCGATGATCCGCTCGTGCGGACGCTGTCTGTCATGGTGCGGGCACCAGATGACGATGTCGGTGCCATGCCGGATCGGGGGTTATGACATGGCCGCGTTCAAACGGGTGACAGCGCGATCCGAAGCCCCAGATTTCGCTACGAGCGGCTGCGGGGGAGATATTAAGCTTACCGTCTGAACCGACAGCCTCGCCGCCAGAGGATGCGGCACATGGGCGGTCGCGAGGGACAGGCAACCCTTTCGCTGCGGGCCGTGTTGCCGCGTGCCGCGGCTGCCCGCTCCACCTCGCCACGAAAGGGTTTCCCTCGGCTACGCCTCGGTGCCTGACCCTCTTGATCGACCGCCCAGGAGGTGCGCATCCGGCGGAGAGGCCGCCGGTTCAGAACCGAAAGGCAAGCCATCATGTCCACCTCGCTAGCAGCCGCCTTGGCGGCACTGGAACTGGGCCATCTCGAACCTGCCGCCGAAGAATTGTCGGGCATGGCGCCACCGCCGACCGAGGCCCTGGAGCAAACCGTCACCGCCATCTGGAGTGACCTCTTCACGACAATGACGAACACGTCGATCGAACGCGACATCGAGGATCTCGGCTGGAGCCTGGTCAATCTCTTCCACCGCGCCGCCGCCAAGAAGCATGGGCTTGTGGACCGGCTAACTGACGACATTCGCCTCCTCCTCGCCGAACAGGACGGCTCCGAGATCAGCACCAACGATCTGGAGGAGAAGATCGATCTCGCCAAGAAGGTCGAGGAATCCGCAGGCGCCTTCGAGGTCATGCGCGACGTCGCTGCCGCTCACTATATGCGCGAGACGGGCCGGTCCTGGGTTCCTTCGTCTGGCAACCGCATTTCGCTGGGCGTCACGGCCGCGATCGTCGACGGCAATGCCTTCCTGCGGGCCCGTCGCGAACGTCGCCTCGAGGCCAATACCGCCCGCGGCACGCCGGTTGTGTTTGCAGGTGGTCGCCTGACCTTTGCCAATGATGCCGATCTCAAAACCTTCGCTGACAATTTGCTGGCGACGCTCAACAAGGTCCGCGCCCATGTCGGTGACATGTATCTCGTCCATGGTGGTGACATGAAGGGCATCGAGCGGCTTGCGGCCTCCTGGGCCGAACAGAAGGGCATCCAGCAAGTACGGTTTGGTCTCGATCGCAAGCTGGGGGATCGTGCTGGGTTCCGCCGAAACGAGAAGATGCTCTCGCTCAACCCCCGGTTCGTCATCGCTTTCCAAGGCAATGGTGTGACCGAACGGCTCGTGATCGAAGCAAAAACCCGCAACATCCGTGTCGTCGACCGGCGGGGTCCGCTCGGCACCCCTCCGGCATCCCTCAAAGCCGGGGGCCGTCAGCGATCACGCTGACGGCCAGGGGGCACCCCGGTGTGGGTGCCTTCCCCTCTTCCCAGCTTCATAGGGAACGGGTGCACGCCGGCCAGAGGGGAGGTTGCGACGGCGTGAATGAGCCGAGCGGCATCGCCGGCTCGTCCTCAAACCATTCCTACTGGAGATGTGTAATGGATGATGCAGCACCGCTGACGCCGGTCAATATCGACTGGGACGCCGTCATGGCACGCCACGCCGCTTATGAGGCGAAGACCGCCTCGCTCATGCCGTTGAACAAGGCGGCGCTGTTCGATTCGCTTCAAGCTGTCGGTATCACCTTGGTCACGGTGGCCTTCGACGGTGGTGGCGATTCTGGTCAGATCGAAAGCGTCGACGCCGTCGCCGCCGACGCACCGGCGGATTTGCCTGAGGTGCAGATTGCCCTGTTGAAGGCGCAGCCGGACGGCTCTGGAACCGAGACGGCGATCATGTCGGTCGCCGACGTGATCGAAGATCTTGCGTATCAACTCCTGACCCAGAGCCATCCGGGCTGGGAGAATAATGATGGCGCCTATGGCGAGTTTCGCTTCGACGTGTCCGCCCGGACAATCACGCTCGATCACAACGACCGCTACACCGCGGTCGAATCCTTTGAGCATGAATGGTGAGGAGGGTGTGATGGGACATTGCTATCACCACGCGCTGTCGTCGGTTCGTAAGTGGGGCGGCGTGGCCGAGGATTATCTGCCGCTGCATCAGTGGTTCGATGAATCGAAATCCATCACCGCCGATTATCGGCATCGTGCGCTGCGGCACCATGCCGAAGGCATATTCATGCTCGAGCGCTTTTTTGGTGCGACCATCACCATCTCAACCGGGCGTCAGGTGCCCGTTCGCCTGATCGGCGAGCAGCACGTCATTGAAGACCTTGGCTTCATTCCGAGCTTTGTCGATTGGGTTCGGTGCATACAGCCCAAGCCCTGGATGGGGCGTGCGCAACCGATCCATACCGTTGTCGATCCATTTGCCGTGGCCGATGGCAATGCCACCGAGCGCGCGACAGCGTAACGGCCTCATATGCGGCGGGGGCGACCCGCCGTATCCGGGCTGGTGATTGCCGCCCGGACGATCACCTCGGCGGCGATGTGGAGACCTCGAGCGCTCTGTCATGATCTGCGCGCAGACGGGGCTACGACGATTGACCGGTGGTCTTCGCGCTTGTCGACCTGCAAGGACGAAGGCCGACACTTGGCAGAAGTGCAGGCCATCTTGTCTGCTCAGGGAATCCGTCAGCACTCTGTCTACCGTGTCGCTGACGCTTGGGGCCACAAGGGTGGGCAATTGGTGTGAAATGTACCACCCCGGCTGGGCTCGTGGGGCTGACGGGGCGGGGATAGACGGCGTCCGGCATGGTTTCCGTGAGGTCGTGTCGGCAGTGAGGAATAATCCCTTCTTATTCACCTGCCCCCTAAGTCGACCGTCCAGCGCCTCCAACCCGCGAACCTTCGGGCCGAGTTGCCGTGTGCCACGGCTGCCCGCACCACCCCTCGTTTCGGGGTTTCCCTGCGCGCTTGCGCGCTTCGGTGGAGGCGCCGTCCTGGCCGCCTTTTTCGGGGATCAGTCGAAGGGATCATCCCTCGGCCGACAGAAATGGAAACCTCGACATGCAGAACATCGTCATCCTCGCCGGCAACGTCGGCGCCACCCCCGAAGCCCGCACCACGCAGGGCGGCACCAAGATCACCCATTTCAGCCTCGCGACTTCGCGGCCCAAGCGCGACAGCGACGGCAAGGTCATCAAGGATCGCGACGGCTACCGCGTCGAAGACACCGAATGGCACCGGATCACCTGCTTCAACGGCGTCGGCAAGACCGTTGAAGAATATGTCGACAAGGGCATGAAGGTGATGGTCCGCGGCCGCATCCACTACACCAGCTGGACCGATCAGGACGACATCAAGCGCTACGGCACCGAGATCATCGCCGACGAGGTGACCTTCCTCACCCGTGCCAAGCCGGCGGATCGTTCGGGCAACGACATGCCGGATGACGAAGAGATCCCCTTCTGAAGCCGGATCGGCCCGGTGGCAGATGCCACCGGGCCTTCTTTATATGAGCACCGGTACGCCAGTGTATCTCGTCCGACACGCTATTCGAACCCTGCAGGCTTCAGCGCCGTGCGCGCTTCGCCGCCTAGAAGGGGCGGGCGGCGCGAAGGCGACAAACAATATGATCCACTGAATGGATGATCTGCCCCGATGAATGCCGGGTTCAGGCGTCCCGGCTATGCTCAGTCGTAATGCGGGCCATCGACATGCGTAGCGCTGAAATCCACGCCGCGCCGCATTGCCACGAGGTCGAACCGCTTGAAAAATGCAAGGGCTTCACCTGGCGTAACGCGCACTTCCACCGCCCGAACCTCTTTGGGGGCTGGGTCAAAATCAGCAGTTCGGAGGAGATATGCGACCAGCGATACGTCGGTTACAGGCGTGCCCCTGTTCTCGCCGGAAGCAATTCTGAACCCGACGACGCGTTCGTCCTTCTCCGCCCTCCCCAAGGAAACCAGATAGTCGGCAAGTGCAACATTATCAGAAATGTCTGCAGCGGCCGTTCCCTTGAAGTCGTTATATTGAACGCCAGCGTTGAAGGTATCCATTCTATTCCTCATTTTGCTGTTCTGCCTGAGGCGATACTAGCGTTTACGCCGGACTTCCAGCGCCGACCGGCGGCTCACAAGCAAGTGGCGGAAGATTGCTCTCCCGCCCCTTACTGGTGACGCTGGCGCTACTGCGCCGATGGTGCGGGGCCGGCCGCACCAGCAGACCAGCCAACGATCAGTGCCCAGACGGTCTCGAAAGAAACAGAGCAGAGCTTCATCACGTTAGTCACTGGGTTCAGGTTGGTGTTCTTGACCTTGTGCGCCTTGCGAGCGCGAGATTTTGAACGTGTAATCATAGGAAATCCCTCCATGAAAATGACGCTCGCAAAACGAAACGCCAGGGCCAAAAAGAGGACACCGATAATCAGCCAGCCTGCGGGATTTGAACCCCCCAGCACCCCGAAGCCATAAAGGCCGCGGCTTATATAAGTTCGTGGGCTTGCCCATTCAATGCACGGACGGGTGTGCGACGTGGCACACCTTCGACACCCAATGCAGAGCGGGTCTCGAACCATGCAAACAGGTCGCCTAGCGCGCGGCGCCGGAAGGCGTTGAGCCAGCGTCGGCGCCGATGCTCGGCCGCATCGTGGATCATGTAGCGGCGCTGGCAGAGCGAGGCGAGGTTTCGCGACGCATTGTCTGTAGGGTCATGGTTGAGATGGGCGCAGGCGGTATTGACGCGCATGATCCGGACAATCGCCGCGAGATCCTGTTCGGACTGTCGCACCGGCCGCTCTCGCCCGTCGCGCCAATGCTGCAGATGGCGGTCCCACCACCGCCCATCGCCCAAATGGAAAATCTGCTGCCCGTGGGGGCGGCAGCAATGCTCGCAGCGGCCCTTGGCGCGGTCGAAACGGATCACTTTCGACAGTTCGGCCCAGTCGATTGGATAGAGCCAGCGATGTTCCCGCATGATCGGCATATGCAGGATTCTGAATCATGGGCGACGAGAACGAAAAGGGAGAATGCAGACAGAAAGGCTTTTTCCCTGAGTGCAGCTCTACGCGCTCTCTATCGCCATTTCTGGCCATATTCGGCAAATCGCGCTTCGATTTCAGCGATGCGTTGGCGCTGCGGTGCCGTCAGTGCCGCCATGACTCTCTTGAACGCCGCCGGCTTCATCGTGCGCAGCTGACCTATGTCGCTGTCACGGCGCAGCCGCACCTTCCAGTCCGTTGGCCGAAAGACGATCCCTGCCGATCCCAGACGCCAGAAGATCATTGCCACCTGGTTCGGCGTGAACGCGCCTTTGTCATCGACGAAATCGATGAAATTCCATGCGTCGAAATCCGGGGCCTTCTGACCGAGCTTCAGCAATGCGGTCATCACCCGTTGTTTGCGTGCATCTTCCACCAGCCCACGGCGATGGCGATCGACCAGCTTGCCGGTCGCATCCGCATCGAGCCGCTGGCCCTGCTCGTCGATGCCGGTGATCTCGAAACGCTTGATGCACTCGGAGCCGACCAAAAGGCTCGACGTCGTGCCCGGATTCTCGATCTCGAAATGGTAGCGAAGATCCTGCTGGCCACACAGCTCGCAGGTGCCGTCCGTTGCTTCAAGATCGAAGAAGCGGCCCGTATAGAACCATTCGCGCAGCGCCGCGACGAGCGTGGTCGCGCGGCTGAGCGGTAACAGGGTTGCAGCCGCTCTTTCCGCCCAACCCGACATGGCCGCCTATTTCTTCTTCAGCGTCAGGGTGTTGGGTCCGAGCGGCTTGGCAGGTGCGGCAGGTTGTGCCTGAATCGGAGCGGCCCCCGCCGCTACGGCGGCCTGTGCAGGTCCAAAGGCGGCGCCCAGAACCTTTTGCACGATCGCAAAAATCGCTGTCAGATCATGTGGGTCGACCTTGGGGAAGACTGCCTTGCCATTGTGGACCAACGGGCGGAGGCGGTTGATGTTGACCGTGTAGAGATGGTCGCAGACCACATAGGCGATCCGGCCTTCAGCCTGTCCTTTGGGGTTCGGATTCTTGGAAAGCTGGTGAAAGTTCGTTCCGGCCTTCTGCTGTGCGCTCGTGACGGGCAGTATGATGCAGGTGTCGTGCAACGAGTTGGCCGCGCGAATGACGATGCCGGGATGCTCGTTCACGAACTCGGGCGCATAAGCGTCGTGCGGAAAATCGATCCAATACATCTGGCCCATGCGCGGACGACTTACGATACGCCGCTCGCGGCGGCTGATCGGCACATAGCCTGCCTTGATGATTTCATGATGGAACGGGAAAGGATGCCCGGCTTCGGTGACCAAATCGGCCACGTCCGGCATGTTCGAGAAGTCGATCGGCACATAGCCCTGCGCCAGCAACTGTTCATCGGTCGGGATCGGGACATAACCCGCTGCAAATAGTTCGGCCTCGGTCGGGAACGGCATTTCCATTTTCAGCTGATCTTCTGAATTATCGTCATTCGGCATGGAAAGACTGCTTTTCCCGGCGGTTGGTTGTCTCATTGTGGTGTGGCCGTGTTCATTGGCCGACTATAGTCACCCCTTAGCGCATCGAGCGCGATCTGGGTGTAGCCTGCTTCGTAAATTTCGATCTGGGTGCGGCGCTTATAATAGGAAAGCCGACGGCCCGGCGTATCCGCCTCGATCCGCATGCGCGCCACGCCTCGGATACCTGGCGCGCGACGATGTTGTGCCAGCGTCACCAGCATGTCGACGCCATAGCGTTCGAGCAGGTTGCTGCGTTCTTCAGCAAGATTGGCCGCAGCGTCGAGCATGGTGCGGGTGAGCTGATAGACATCGTCACCCTCGCCATGATGATACAGGGCGGCGGGATCGACAGGGAACAACGGCTCGGCGTCCGGTTCCTCGCTGTCGAAGATCCATGCCTCATACCAGATGGCCCCGATCTTCTCGAGCATCGCCACCCGAGCCCAGAAATCCTCCCAGACGCCATCCTTGCTGCGGCTTTTCGAGCGATGATAGCCCGCCCAGTCCCCCTTCGCAGACTTTGACCCACCTACGAGGCGAAGTGCCCAGACAGAATGGATGCCGATCTCGAATACCTTGCGGGCAGGATAAGCGTCGGGTGGGGTCTCGCTCAACGCGCTGGTCGGCACACCGAATGTCGCATCGAGCTGCACCAGACCATAGAGGTCCACCAGCATTCGCAGCAGAAGCGCGTCCCCGGTCTCGCGGACACGGCGAAGCATGGATGCCTCAGTCTCGATCCCCGTCACCAAAGCGACCGGAAGAAAGATCGGGTCGCTGTCGAGCGGGATCGGCTGCAGACGATATTGTGGATACAGCTTCGTTGAGCGATCGGTGTGCGCGACGAACCCGTGCTGGATCAGCTCATCAATCGCGACTTTGGCCCGGGGTTTACCCATCCCCGTATGCTGTTCGCACGCCTTGGTCGACCATTTGCTGAGCTGATGGTCACTGCCGGTGCCGGCAAGCAGCACTATATATGCCGTGACGAGGTTCAGCCGGTTGCCGGTCTCAACCTCCCACAGGCGTTCCCAGGCTGCACGATCAATGGCAAGGAAGTTGCCACCACGCCCTTTCCCCCGAACGCGATCGGCACCGACTGATTCGGCTTCGGGGGACGCCGAACCGTCCAAAGGCGCATTTCTCGATCGTTCCACGAAGGCGTGGTAGCACGTCCTTCTGTCCCCATCAAGGGTATCAATGCTATCAAGGTATTCAAGGCAATCCAGAACAGTAGAACATATCAAGGAAATCAAGTATCATTCGAGTATGCCGTTTAGCGTTCAGTCCGGTAAGGAATGGTTGAAATCAGAGGTTTAGGACTCAACCGCGAGTTGAATTTTAACGTCTTAGGCCTATATAGAACTCACAGCTTCGGCTGCTCGGCTTAACGGCCTTTTGGAATTACACCGCAAGGTGCTCGGGGAGAGTTTCGCAAGAGGCTCTCCCCTTTCCTCATTCAGATCTCCCAGCGTCAAGCGCCTTTCGGGTCGCCGATCGCGCATTGCGCGTTCAACGCGGGGGAACACCAAGAATCCTGCCCTTTCGTTCCCTAACGGCAAAGATAGGTCGATATCCGCAGATGGTCTTCGCGATAGCGACCGGCAGCCATCGTACCTACGCCACTCCACACGTGACATTCCGCAATTGTCTTTAGCGGAAGTCTCGCGGCTTGATCTTGATGCCCTCGGTTGGCTTGCCCGGGATGATCCCCGATCCTAGCCGTAGGTCGGGAATATAGATGTCGCGGGCGTGTCGCCCGAGCGGCCGCTGCTCGCGATCACGCGGGTCGGGCGCCATCGGGTTCCTGACGATGTCCGCACGGCTGACCCGATAGATATCGGCGACGTCGGCGCGGCGGCCGACACTTGCAAGCATTCCCGACAGGTCATCGAGGCGCTGCGCGATGACATGGATCACCTCGCCTTCGCGCTGGACTTGGCCGCGCACTCCCATCATCGAGGCGCTCAGCACCGTGCGCCGGTTCTTTTCGAAGACATTGGTCCATACGACGAGATTGGCCACATCGGTCTCGTCCTCGAGCGTGATGAACATCACGCCCTTGGCGCTGCCGGGCTTCTGGCGGACCAGCACCAGCCCGGCCAGTTCGATCCAGCGGCCATCGCGCGTCGTGCGCAACTGCTCGCAGGTGATCATCCGGCGCGCCTTGAGCTCATCGCGCAGGAACGCCACCGGGTGCGCGCGCAGCGAAAGACCCGAGGCGCGATAATCCTCCACCACCTCCGCGCCTTCACCCATTTCGGCCAGGATGACGGTGGGTTCGATCGCTTCCTCGCGCAGCTTGCCCGCCCGTTCGTCTGCCGCTGCGAACAGCGGCAGCGCCGCGCTGCCGAGGCCCTTCACCGCCCACAGGCCCGATCGCCGGTCGGTGCCTAGCGATCCAAACCCGTCGGCATCCCCGATCCGGTCCAGCGCACCGCGCCCGACGCCGGCACGGCGCTGGATCTCCTCAATGCTGGTATAGGGCCGATCGCCCCGCGCCGTCACGATCGCCGCTGCATCTGCATTGGACAGATCGCGCGCCATGCGCAGCCCAAGCCGCACCGCCTTGTAGCGTCCGCGGCTCTCCTCCAGCGTGCAATCCCAGCGACTGGCATTGACGTCGATCGGCCGGATCTCGACGCCATGCTCGCGCGCGTCGCGCACGATCTGCGCCGGGGCATAGAAACCCATCGGCTGCGCATTGAGGAGGCTTGCGCAGAAGGCGTCGGGATGATGGCATTTCATCCAGGACGAGGCATAGGCGATCAGCGCGAAGCTGGCGGCATGGCTTTCGGGAAAGCCATAGGAGCCGAAGCCTTCAATCTGCTTGAAAGTTTTCTCGGCGAACTCCTGATCATAGCCCCGGCCGACCATGCCGCTGATCAGCTTGTCGCGGAAATGGCTGACGCCGCCAGTTAATTTGAACGTCGCCATCGCACGGCGCAGCAGGTCCGCCTCACTGGCGGTGAAGCCGGCGCATTCGATCGCCACGCGCATCGCCTGTTCCTGGAACAACGGCACGCCGAGCGTCTTCTCCAGCACCCGCCGCAATTCCTCGGTCGGATAGGTCACTTCCTCCTCGCCGTTGCGACGCCGGCGATAGGGATGGACCATGTCCCCCTGGATCGGGCCGGGCCGCACGATCGCCACCTGGATGACGAGATCATAGAAGGTCCTGGGCGCCATCAGCGGGATCGAGGCCATCTGTGCGCGGGACTCGATCTGGAAGACGCCCAATGTGTCGGCCCTGCGGATCATCGCATAGGTCGCGGGATCCTCGGCCGGGATGGTGGCGAGGTCATGCCGCAGCCCCTTGTCGTTCTCGAGAAACTCGAACGCGCGGCGCATGCAGCTCAACATGCCGAGCGCGAGCACATCGACCTTCATGAAGCCGAGAAGATCGATATCGTCTTTATCCCACTCTATCACCTGGCGATCGTCCATCGCTGCCGGTTCGATCGGCACCAGTTCGTCGAGCCGGTCGCGGGTCAGCACGAAACCACCGGGATGCTGGGAAAGATGACGCGGGGTGTTGATCAGCTGGCGGGCGAGGTCGAGCGTCAGCGCGAGGCGCGTGTCGCTCATATCGAGATTGAGCTCCTGCGCGTGCTTCTCCTCCACCCCTTCGCGGCTATAGCCCCAGATCGCCCCGGCCAGGCCCGCCGTCACATCCTCGGACAGACCGAGCGCCTTGCCGACTTCGCGCACCGCGCCGCGCGCCCGGAAGCGCGTGACGACGGCGGTGAGCGCCGACCGGGTGCGGCCATAGGTCTCGTAGATCCACTGGATCACCTCCTCGCGCCGCTCATGTTCGAAATCGACATCAATATCGGGCGGCTCGCGCCGCTCGGCCGATACAAAGCGTTCGAACAGCAATTCCGAGCGCACCGGATCGATCGAGGTGATGCCGAGCACGTAGCAGACCGCGCTGTTCGCCGCCGACCCGCGACCCTGACACAGGATCTCGCGGCGCCGCGCTTCGGCCACGATCGCATGGACGGTCAGGAAATAGGGGGCATAGTCGAGTTGCCCGATCAGCTGGAGCTCATGCTCAAGCTGCCGGCGCACCTTGCCGTCGACGCCTTGCGGATAGCGCGTCGGCGCCTTCTCCCAGGTGAGCCGCTCCAGTTCTTCCTGCGGGGTGCGGCCGGGCACCTGGATCTCGTCGGGATATTGATATTTGAGCTCGTCGAGACTGAAGGCGCAGCGCTTGGCGAATTCGACGCTGCGCGTGACCGGGCTGCTATCCTTGAGATAGCGCCGGAAGAGCCGCGTCATCTCCGCGCCGGTCTTGAGATAGCGGTCGGCGAACCGCTCGCGTGCGTTGCCCAGCGTGTCGATGGTGCATTTCTCGCGGATGCAGGTGACGACATCCTGCAGCAGGCGGCGCTCGGGCAAATGATAGAGAATGTCGTTGGTCGCGATCGTCGGCACGCCTGCGGCGGCCGCGATCCGCGACAGGTCGCGCAGCCGGATCGCGTCCTTCGGCCGCCGCCGGACCGACAGCGCCATATAGGCGCGTTCGCCAAACAGCCGCTTCGTGCGCGCCAGCCCGGCCTGCGTCGTCGCATCGGCCCTGTCGGGGACGAGCATCGCCAGCAGTCCCTCGTTCCAGTCGGCCACATCCGACCAGTCGAGATGGCAGGCACCTTTGCCCGCGCGCGTCTTGCCGATGCTGAGCAGACGGCACAGGCGACCATAGGCCGCCTTGTCGGTGGGATAGACGAGGAGGGCGGTGCCATCGGTCAGATCGAGGCGGCAGCCGACGATCGCGCGGACGCCGGTCTGCCGTTCGGCGTCCCATGCGCGCACGATCCCGGCGACCGAATGGCGATCGACGATGCCGAGCGCCGGCATGTCCATCGCCGCCGCCGTCGCGAACAGATCCTCGGGGCTCGAGGCGCCGCGCAGGAAACTGAAATGCGTCGTCACCTGGAGTTCGACATAGTCCGGCTCGCCCGTGCTCATGCGAAGGCGCCGTGGATGAACCAGCGCATGGGGCCGGTCGCGGCGCTCTCGCCGTCGCCGGCGCGGAACAGCCAGTAGCGTCCGCCACTCAGCGTCTCGACCTGATAATAATCGCGCACGCTAAGCGGTTGTCGGCCCTCGATGCCGCCATCGCGCCACCATTCGCCATGCAGTCGCTCCGGGCCGTCACCCTGCGTCACCCGGTATCGCCTGCCGCGCCAGATGAACATGCGCGGCGCATCGTCGGGCAGCAGCGCAATCACCTCGATCGGCTCGGGCCTGGCCAGCAGGCGTGCCGGGCGTGGCAGATCATCGTCCCACCCCGCGCCGCGCGCTTCGCCCAGCGCCGGCGCGCCGGTCGCCGAGCGTTCAGGCATGCCGCTGGGGCAAGGCGCCATCCGGTGCAGGTTTCCGGGTCCGAAGCGGTTGGCGAGCGTATCGACCAGCGCCGCGAGATCGGGTCCGCGCCGGCCCAGATGCTCAAGGCTCTCGCCCTGTCGCGGCGCGGCCGCCTCCATCAGCGAGACCAGCAGTGTCATCGCCTCGATGCCGAGACCCGGTTCTACCGTCTCGATCTTCGCGCACAGCAATTTGGCGAGATGCTCCGCATCCCGGCTCGGCGTCGCCGTCCCGATGCGGATGACTTGGGCTTGGCCATCGACACGGTGAAAATAGCAGTCGAGACGCCTGCCGCCGCGCCCCGCACGGGCGAGCTGCTCGACAATATCGGCGACGAGATCGCCGATCACCTGGGCGAAGGCCTCCGGCGTCGCGATCGGCTCCATGAAACCGCGCCGCGCGCGCGGCATCTGTTCCGGAAAGATCGGCTCTATGGGTTCTGCGACCTGCCCGATCGCCTGGTCGAGACGGCGATGCAGGCTGCGCCCGAACCGCTTGGCAAGCGGCGCGCGCGCAGCGCCGAGCAATTGCTCGACCCGCTCGAAGCCGAGCT
>NZ_MINO01000060.1 GCF_001757355.1 Sphingobium phenoxybenzoativorans | reverse complement strand
AGGCGGCCCTTGCCATATTCGCCGCAGGCCATCGCCCCGCTGTCCGGCTCCAGGATGTGGATGCCGTCGGCGTGCAGCCGCTCCAGGTTCCGCTGCGTCGCCTTGTGATGCCACATGCGCACGTTCATTGCGGGCACGGCGAGCACCGGCTTGTCTGTGGCGAGTAATATGGTGGTGGCCAGATCGTCGGCGATCCCCGCCGCCATCTTCGCCAATATATCGGCGGTGGCGGGGGCGACGACGATCAGGTCGGCCTGACGGCTGAGCTGGATATGGCCGATCTCCCGTTCTTCCTTCAGGTCGAACATGTCGCCATAGACATGATCCTCCGTCAGCACGCCCAGCGACAGCGGCGTCACGAACTTTTCCGCGCTTTTGGTCATCACCGCGCGCACGGCGATCCCGTCGCGGCGCAGCAGGCGCACCAGCTCCAGCGACTTATACGCCGCGATGCCGCCGGTGACGATGAGGAGGATGCGGGGTGGGGTCATAAGCGACAGCACATTTGGTCGTGCGGATCGTGCTTGTCCAGTTTATTAGAGCATGCGCTGCTGAGGAGTGTCGAGTGCGGAAATGGCTGATACCGGGCATGGCGTTGTTCCTGGTGGGATGTCAGCCGCCGCCGCCTTTTGTCATAGCCATGGTGGAGGCGGGCAAACTGACTTTCCATGTCCGCCATCGCGGCATCATTACCGAACGGATATTCGGCTGGGATGACGAGAAGGAAAAGGTGGAGCGCTTATCCGTCTTCAAAGTGAATCGGGTGGTCGCTCTTTTTGAAAAGGGTGGAAAGGCGCTCAAACCCTGCCAGCCGTCTGAAACCTTCCCTGTAACGCTTGGTGAAAGGCGTTGCGGTTATCGCTGGACGGGAGATTCGGTGCTCCCAGCATCCGAGCATATCTATGAGGTTTACCTCAATTCCTGTGTCGGCCTTTCGCAGGGCTGCGCCGATATAGGCGAACATTGGGCTGATCAGCCTGTAGGCCGGTTTCGATTATACGCGGATGGATCAGTCGACAATATTCGGCCCAATTAGCCCTCGGACGAGCGCCGCACATAGGCTTCCGCAGATCACACCAGTAAGGATCAGATTGGCTAAGAGTGCATGCCCTAATCCTAGGGGAAAAGAGTAAGCGAACAGGGCCGGAGGACCAAGGATCGCACCTGATCCTATCCAGACCAACCAGTTATATTTGTGCGGAACGGTTGGTTCGATCCGCATCACGCCTTGCACGACCAGCAGCACGAATGGCCAGATAGCAAAGAGCGCGAACAAACCGGCTGGAATGGTAAGAAAGGCACCGCCGATCAGAAGAATGGAAGGATTGATGACTATTCCCCAATCGACGCCAAATGGCGAGCCGGGGTAAAGGTCGATCGCAAAGCAGAATGCGCTGATCCAGCATGTCAGGATGGATGCCAGTAGCAGGCGGAAATAGGCATTGTCCCGCCTGATCCCGTTCATAGCATTTGAGCGCCCCACATCGCCCCAGCCCCAGCCACCGCCGCAATCGCCGCCACCAGCGCATATTTCCATCCGCCGCCGACGCGGATCAGCTTCACCTCGGTCAGCGGCGGCGGCGGTGGCGCGCCGCCCTTTTCCGGGAAGGCGTCCTCGATCCGGCGGATGAGGTCGGGCAGGCGCTGGAGCGTGCGGACGTTGCGGATCAGGCCATCGGCCAGCGCCGCCTCCGGTCCCAGCTCTGTGCGCAGCCATTCCTTCACATAGGGGCCGCTCGTTTCCCACATGTTGATCTGCGGATCGAGCGCGGTGGCGACGCCCTCGACCATCACCATAGTCTTTTGCAGGAGGAGCAGGTGCGGCTGGGTCTGCATGTCGAAATCGCGGGTTATGGCGAACAGGCCGTCGAGCATCTGGCCGACCGACAATTCGCTGACCGGCTTGCCGCGCATCGGTTCGCCCACGGCGCGGAGCGCTGTCGCGAACTCGGCGACGTCATGATGGGCGGGCACATATTGCGCCTCGAAATGGATTTCCGCGACGCGGCGATAATTGCCGGTGATGAGGCCGTAGAGAATCTCCGCCAGCCACATGCGCGCGCGCCGGTCGATCCGGCCCATGATGCCGAAATCGATCGCGGCGATGTCGCCGGACGGGGTGACGAACAAATTCCCCTGATGCATGTCGGCGTGGAAGAAGCCTTCGGCGATCGCCTGCCGCAGGAAGGCGTTGACCAGCCGCGCGGCGATGGCCTTCAGGTCATGGCCCGCCGCGATCAGGGCGGCGCGGTCGGATATTTTGATGCCGTCGACCCACGCCATCGTCATCACCCGGCCGCTGGTGCGGTCCCAGTCGATGGCGGGGATGATGTAGCCGGGCATGGCCTGCATCGCCTCGGCCAGTTCGGAGGCGGAGGCGGCTTCGCGCCGCAGGTCCAGTTCGCGCGCGGTCCAGCGTTTGAGGTTCGCGATGACCAGGCGGGGGCGCAGGCGGGCCGCTTCTCCGCCAAGCTGTTCCAGATGGGCGGCGGCCCATTCATAGGTCTGGATGTCGCGGTTGAACTGGTCGATCACGCCGGGGCGCAGGATCTTGACGGCGACGTCGCGGCCCTCGATCGTGCGGGCGCGATGCACCTGCGCGATGGAGGCGGCGCCGACCGGGGTTTCGTCAAAGCTGGCGTAGACGGACTCCAGCGGTCGCCCGAAACTCGTCTCGATCTGCGCGCGGATCGCGGCGAAGGGCACGGGCGGCAGCGCATCCTGCAGGCGCAGCAGGTCCTGCGTCGCTTCTTCCCCGACCAGATCGGGCCGGGTGGCGAGTGTCTGGCCCAGCTTGATCGCCGCCGGGCCGATCGCCTGAAATGCGTCGGCATAGCGCGGCTGCTTCGGCACGCGCGCGCCGAACCGGGCAAGGCGGGCGAGGCGGCGGACCGGGGCGGGGGTCATCGGATCGCGCTCGATGCCGGTGAGGGCACCGTGCCGAGCGAGCGTCCGCCCCCATTTCAGGAGCCGCCAGAGATGGGTGATATGGGAGGGCATCCCGGCTTAGCCCCTCCCTTCCAGGGAGGGGGTGGGGTGGGCGCGCCGCGTCAGCGGCGCTTCCGAACTATCGAGATGTCGCACGCTCGCTGCGCTCGCACCCACCCCTTCCCCCTCCCTTGAAAGGGAGGGGCTTGTAGAAATCCGCATCATGCCTTCCAGCCGCTATGGATCGCGACTAGGCCGCCCAATATCGGCTCAACCTTCGTACTGACGAAGCCCGCCTTGCGGATCATCCCCTCAAATTTCGGCATGTCCGGGAAACGGCGGATCGATTCGATCAGGTAGCGGTAGCTGTCCTCATCCTTCGCCAGCAACTTGCCGAGTTTAGGCACGACCTTGTGTGAATAGGCGTCGTACACGTCCGAGAAACCGGGCCACAGCGTCGCGGAAAATTCCAGGCAGAAGAAGCGCCCGCCGAACTTGAGGACGCGGTGCGCTTCCTCCAGCGCCTGCTGGATATGGGTGACGTTGCGGATGCCGAAGGCGATCGTATAGGCGTCAAAACTGCGGTCGGCGAAGGTCAGCGCCTCGGCATTCTGTTCAGACCAGGCAAGGCCGGTCAGGCCCTTCTTGCTTGCGCGCTCCATGCCGACGGCCAGCATTTCCGGATTGATGTCCGACACGGTGACGTTCGCGCCGCGCGCGTGCATGCGGAAGGCGATGTCGCCCGTGCCGCCCGCCATATCCAGGATCGCCTCGCCCGGCTGCGGCTTCACGCGGCGGACGAACTGGTCTTTCCAGAGGCGATGCGCGCCGCCCGACATGGCGTCGTTCATCAGGTCGTAGCTGGAGGCGACATTGGAAAAAACGCCGCGGACCATGCCGGCCTTTTCCGAAGCATCGACGTCGCGATAGCCGAAGGAGACTGTGTCGTTCATGCGACCCGCTCTAGACAAGGGGGAGCGGGGATTCCAGCGGAGTCTTGCAACCGAATTTCGCGCTCAAACCTAACCTCCGTTCGTCCTGAGTAGCCACTGAGCTTGTCGAAGTGGCGTATCGAAGGATCGGAACTGGGCGCGAGGTACTTCGATACGAGCCTTCGACAAGCTCAGTCTCTACTCAGCACGAACGGAGGTGAGGGGTGTGCCCCGACAATCTCACCCCAATACTGGCGCGCCGAACAGGTCGTGGTCGTCGGCATCCTCGATCAGCACGTCGATTATGTCGCCGGGCTTCAAACCCTCGCTCACATCGCGCAGAAAGACATTGCCGTCGATTTCCGGCGCGTCGGCCTGGCTGCGGGCGGTGGCGCCGATGCTGCCGTCCTCTTCGTCCGGTTCGCCAACCTCGTCGATGATCACGGGCAGGATGCGGCCGACCTTCGCCTGCAGCTTGGCGGCGGAGATGGCGGCGGTCTTTTCCATGATCCGCTGGTAGCGTTCTTCCTTCACCTCTTCGGGCACCGGATTGTCGAGCGCGTTCGCCGCCGCGCCCTCGACCGCCTCGAACCGGAACGCGCCGACGCGATCAAGCTGCGCTTCCTCCAGCCAGTTCAGCAGATATTGGAAATCCTCCTCCGTCTCGCCGGGGAAGCCGACGACGAAGCTGGAGCGGATGGCGATGTCCGGGGCGATGCTGCGCCAGGTGCGGATGCGGTCAAGCACCTTCGCCTCGTTCGCCGGGCGCTTCATGCGTTTGAGAACGGCGGGGGCGGCATGCTGGAACGGAATGTCGAGATAGGGGGTCAGCAGCCCCTCGGCCATCAATGGGATGACCTGATCGACATGCGGATAGGGATAGACATAGTGCAGCCGCACCCAAGGCGCCCGCCCCTCCGCCGTGCGGAGCTGCCCCAGTTCGCGCGCCATGTCGGTCATATGCGCGCGCACTTCGCGGCCATGCCATGTGCGCGGTTCGTGGCGCGTGTCCACGCCATAGGCCGACGTGTCCTGGCTGATGACCAGCAGTTCCTTCGTGCCCGCCGACACCAGCTTTTCCGCCTCCCGCAGCACCGCGTCGATGCGGCGGCTGACCAGATCGCCGCGCAGCGAGGGGATGATGCAGAAGGAACAGCGGTGGTTGCAGCCTTCGGAAATCTTGAGGTAGCTGTAGTGACGCGGCGTCAGCTTCAGCCCGCCCTCCGGCACCAGATCGACGAAGGCGTTGGGCACGGGCGGGGACGCCTCATGCACGGCGTTGACGACCTGCTCATATTGATGCGCGCCGGTGACCGCCAGGACCGAGGGGAAACGCGCGCGGATCAGTTCCGCCTCATTGCCCATGCAGCCGGTGACGATAACGCGGCCATTTTCCGCGATCGCCTCGCCGATCGCCTCCAGCGATTCCTCCTTGGCGGAATCGAGGAAGCCGCAGGTGTTGACCAGCACGACGTCCGCCCCGGCATAGTCGGGCGACATCTGATAGCCGTCGGAACGCAGCTTGGTGAGGATGCGCTCGCTGTCGACCAGCGCCTTGGGACAGCCAAGCGACACCATGCCGACCTTGGGCGCGGGGGGAAATGCAGTTGCCATGATTGCCGCGCCACATAGTGTTTCGCGGGGCAAATGTCACGAGGCGCGATTGCGGGCTTAGACTATTGGCTACGGTTACGGGGCTTCATGTCCTTGCGCAGCGTCTTCATCAGCCAGGGTTTGATCGGGCTGGAGGGTCTGGCCTTGCCGTCTATCCGTTCCGCGCGGATCAGGCGCACGGGCTTCAACAGCTTCTGCCCGCGCATCGCGCCTTCGCCGCCGCCCGTGGGCATGGCGAGGATGCGGCGCACCGTGTCCATGCCTGCGACGACATGGCCGAACGCCGCATAGCCGGGATATTGGCCGGCGGCGTCCATATTGGGCGTCGATCCCACGGTCAGGAAGAAATTGCCCATCGCCGTGCCCGGCGCGTTGCGGGCCATCGAAATGGTGGCGTCCAGATGCTGGATGCCGGTCTGCGTTGTCGGCTCATGCGGGATGGCGGGCAGGGTGCGGCGGGCGTCCGTGCCGACGCCGCCCTGGATGAAGCCAAGCTTCGGGTCGGTCTTGCGCCGCGCCGCGCGATAGAATTGGGTATCGTCGAACCGGCCGTCATCGACATAGGTCATGAAATTGCCGGTCGTCTTTGGCGCGCGGCGGGCGTCGAGCGCGAGGATGATCGGCCCCTCCGACGTGATCAGGCGCACGCGCACGATGCCGGGCGCGGGCTTGTTGGCCACCTGGGCCCCCGCACTGGCCGGAAGCAGGAAAGCCGGGAAAATCAGGCAGAGGAAGAAAGCAAGGATGTGCCGCATCGTCTCCTTCGGGCTAGATGCAGGCCGGGCGGCATGCAACCCTACAGATCGAGCACCGGCACGTTGAACATATTTTCCGGGCAGTTCACGGCCTGCCGCGCCACGACGAAGGCGTCGTCCACGCGAATGCCCCTTTCCGCCAGAAACCCGGCCGCCGCGCGCAGATGCGCCCCGGTCGTCATCACATCGTCCAGCAGGATCACGCGCCGCTTTGACGGAATCACGGCGGAGGCGCGCAGGTTGACGCGCAGCGCCGTTTCCGTCCTGCGCCGGCCCGCCGTGGTGCGCGGCACGGAGCGGGCGAAGTGCAGCAGGGGCGCGCTCGCGAAATTGGGGTCGCGTATCTCGATCACCCGCGCGATGCGGCCGCCGACGAAATCGCTGCCGGGACGGGTATGGGTGCCTGACGGGACCGGCACGATCGTCGCGCCTTCCTCATATCCCGCCGCCCTGATGGCGCGCAGCATCAACCGCGCCGCCAGCATCAGCGGCGTTTCCGGCCTGGCCGTGACGTTGGAGCCGAGGCCGATCCCGAACCCCGTCATGGTATAGCCATAGTCCTGATTGATGCCGAGCTGCTTCAGCGCGCTGATCAGATTGCGCGCCTCCAGATCGACATCACGCCAGACGTCCGGCCAACCGGCCCCGCTTCCCCGGTAATAACAAATCGCATGTACGCGCAGCGCCCCACTCCGCCCCCGAGAATCGACGCCAAGACGCTATGGGCGTTTTGCAACATGCCGATTGCAAAGATCGCATTGGTTAACGCCGTATCATTACGGGACAGTATCGACGCTGGCCAGCCTATGTTGCGGTGCAGAAATTAGGGCGTGGAATCATCCACTTCGGATTAATCGTTCGTGTCGGGCACCGATCCCTTGCCCGGAATCACCTCAACAATCATATCTCCGGGCATCAGGCTCCTTGCGCCCTTTTCCCAGAATCCCACGGGCTGGCCGCCGCGATAGATGCGCAGGGCGATGCCGGGTCCGGCGGCGGAGAGGGGCTTGCCCACCTCGTCCGGGCGCACCATCCGCTCGCCCAGTTGCACCCGCCCGCCAGCCGAGGCGAGGTCAGCCATATAGGCGGCGATATGCGGCCCGGAACAACTGCCCGCCAGCAGCAGCCCGGCAAAGCTGACCGGATTGATCACGGTGGTCGCGCCCGCCTGCCGCGCGGGCAGCTCATTATCCTCGTTCCGCACTACGATGCTGATCGGCAGGTCGGGGGCCAGGTGCCGGGCGGTCAGCGTGATCAGGATCGACGTGTCGTCCCGTCCTGCCGATACGATCATCGTCCGCGCCCGGTCGATGCGCACATCGGTCAGCGTCCGGTCGCGGGTCGCATCGCCGCACAGGATATTGCACCCCAGCCCCTCGGCGACCTGCAGCGCCTTTTCGCCTGTGTCGATGACGACGATCTCATGCGCGTTGGTGCCGCGGCTCAGCAGTTCGTTGACCGCCTCGTTGCCGCTGGTGCCGAAACCGGCGACGACGATATGGTTGTGCAGCGCGTCCTGAATGCGTGCCATGCGCCACCTGTAGAGGATGTTGCGGAAAAAAAGACTATAGGCCGTGCCGAGGAAGATCAGCCAGATGAACAGGCGGATCGGCGTGACGATCACCGTTTCGAACAGGCGGGCGTCGGGTGTCACCGGCACGATGTCGCCATAGCCCACCGTCGTCACCGTGACGGTGGTGAAATAGAGCACATCGATGAAGCTGATGTGATTGTCGTAATTGTCCTTCAGGCCCTCGCGGCCAAACCAGTGCAACAGCAGCACCAGCACGCCCAGCAGCAGGATCAGCGCCACCCGCCAGGCAAGGTCGGCCCAGACCGGCATGGCGGAACGGCGGCGCAGGAAGCTGACGCCCTCCCGCGAGGGCCTGACGGGCAGGCGCATTATCGTTTCCCGCTTGAATGGTCCGCGCGCATCGCGGGCAAGCTAACGGCTTTTGCCCGCCCTGCCTATCCTTCTGCCTATGGTCTCCTGCTTAGGCTCCGAAGGCGGCGGCGGTGGCGGCCATCGATCCATCATGCGTCAGGTCGTAATGCAGCGGCGTGACGGTCACATAGCCCTGCGCAATCGCCTCCAGGTCGGTGCCGTCGGGCATGGCGTCGCTATTGCCCAGGCCGAACCAGTAATATTGGTATCCGCGCGGGTCGGTGCCCTCGATGATATGGGTCCGGTCGACATCATGGAACCCCTGCCGCACGACGCGGATGCCCTTGACGGCGGCCGGGTCGATGGCCGGGAAGTTGACGTTCATCAACATGCGCTGGCCCGAAGGCATGGCGATCAGCGGGCGCAGCACCTTCTCGCCCCATGCCTCGGCGCAGGCGAAGGGCACGGTGTCGCCCATGCCTTCCCTGGCATAGACCTGGCTCATCGCGATGGAGCGGATGCCCGATATGGCCCCCTCCATCGCGGCGGCGACGGTGCCGGAATAGGTGATGTCCTCGGCCAGGTTCGCGCCGCGATTGACGCCGGACAGGACCAGATCGGGCGGACTGTCCTTCATCAACTGCCGCACCGCCATCATCGCCGCGTCGGTAGGCGTGCCGCTGACGCTGTAATGCTTGTCGCCATGCTGCCGCACGCGCAGGGGACGGGTCAGGGTCAGGCTGTGCCCCGCGCCCGACTGCTCCTCCATCGGCGCGACGATCCATATGTCGTCGGACAAAGTGCGCGCGATCGCCTCCAGCACTTTCAGGCCGGGGGCGTGGACGCCGTCGTCATTGGTGAGGAGGATACGCATGGGGAGAAACCTTTGATCCGTTCGGGCTGAGCCTGTCGAAGCCCTGCACTTCTTTAAGAAAAGGACAGCCCTTCGACAGGCTCAGGGCGAACGGATATAAAGGAGTTTATCTCGGCTCCAGCTTCGTGATGCCGCCCATATAGGGGGCGAGCGCCTCCGGCACGGTCACGCTGCCATCCGCATTCTGGTAATTTTCCAGCACCGCGACCAGCGTACGGCCGACCGCAAGGCCGGAGCCATTGAGCGTGTGGAGGAAGCGCGTCTGCTTCTCCCCCTCCGGCTTGTAACGCGCGTTCATGCGCCGCGCCTGGAAATTGCCGCAGTTGGACACGCTGCTGATCTCGCGGAAGGTATTCTGGCTCGGCAGCCAGACCTCCAGGTCGAAAGTCTTGCGCGCGGAAAAGCCCATGTCGCCGGTGCACAGCAGCATCTTGCGATAGGGGAGGCCAAGCGCCTGCAGCACGCCCTCCGCAGCGGCGCACATGCGCTCATGCTCGGCCTCGGACTCCTCCGGGCGGCAGATGGCGACAAGCTCCACCTTCTCGAACTGATGCTGGCGGATATAACCGCGCGTGTCCCGCCCGGCCGCGCCCGCTTCGGAGCGGAAGCAGGGGGTGAGCGCGGTGAAGCGCAACGGCAGGGTCGGCTCCGGCACGATCTGGTTCGCGACGAGGTTGGTCAGGCTGACCTCGGCGGTGGGGATCAGCCAGCGGCGTGTAGGAGCAGGTGGTATTAGCCGCATGACCTCAGGCTGCGCCAAGCCAGCCGATTCCTCAACTTTCCCTTGAGCCTTGAGTTTGTTCAACTCGCTGAGCTGCCAAAAAAGCAGAGTGTCTTGATGGAGAGAGAGGTCAGTCTCGAATAGGTCTTCCTTAAACTTTGGCAGTTGTCCGGTCCCGAATAGCGCTTCGTCTTTAACCAGCAGGGGCGGATTAACCTCCTCATAACAGTTCTTGCTCGATTGAAGGTCCAGCATGAATTGGGCGAGCGCCCGGTGTAAGCGCGCCATTTGACCCCGTAAGGCCGTGAAGCGCGCGCCAGAAAGCGCCGCACCACCCGCAAAATCAAGACCGAGCGCGGGGCCGAAATCGGCATGATCTTGCGGCGTGAAATCGAACGTGCGCGCCGTGCCCCAGCGGCTGACCTCGACATTGCCCGCCTCGTCCTCGCCTTCGGGCACATCGGCGGCGGGGAGATTTGGGATGGCGGCGAGAATGGCTTCCAGAGCTTCGCCAGCTAGCTTTTCTTCGATCTCGCCGCCGGGAATGTTTGCCTTCAAACTCTCTATTTCCGCAAGCAAGGATGTAGGAAGTTGTTCGCCTTTGGCTTTAGCTTGACCAAAAAGCTGCGAAAGCTCCTTCCGCCGTGCAAGTAACTCTTGGAGAACTGTCGCTGCTTCGCGTTTACGTTTATCAGCGGTCAGAACTTCGCCGCTCGCAGGATCAAGCCCCCGGCGCGCGAGCGCGGCGTCGAAAGCGGCGGGATTTTCGCGGATGGAGCGGATGTCGTGCATGGCCAGCCCTATGCCGCCGCGCGACGAGCCGCGCAACCCTTGGCCCCCGCCGCACGTTAGGAAAGGAGAACCAAGCATAAGGAGATACGGATATGCAGATCGACAATGACGCGCTGGTCATGGTGGTGGACGGCGCGAAGATGCTGCTGTTCCGCAACAAGGGCGATGCCGAATATCCCAATCTGGAGGTCGAGGAAGCGTTGACCCACGAAGATGAAGCGACGCGCGAGCAGGGATCGTCCGCCCCCGGCCGCAATGCAGCGCCCGGCGGGTCGCGCAGGGGCGCGTTCGAACAGACCGATTTCCACCAACAGAGCGAGGATCGCTTCGCCGCCGAAGCCGCTGCGATGCTGAACCGGCGGGCGCTGGCCAATGATTTTGAGAAGCTGATCATCGTCGCGCCGCCCAACACGCTGGGCGAATTGCGCAAACATTATCACAAGGCGGTGCAGAGCCGCCTGACCGGGGAATTGAGCAAGGACCTTGCCAGCCACCCGGTGTCGGAGATTGAGCGGCTGATCGTGCAGGCGTGATGCGCACGGTGAGTTAATTTCATTTATCCGTTCGTCCTGAGTAGAGACTGAGCTTGTCGAAGGCTCGTATCGAAGCATCCGCGCCAAGCCCCGATCCTTCGATACGTTGAGCAGGTGAAACATCCGGGGGATGTTTCACCTGCTCAATTCGACTTCGCTCAATGGCTACTCAGGACGAACGGATACTTGTAGGCACTTATACGTCCTAAGCTTCCCAGCCCCGCGCTTTCGCTTGACCGCATCGCCGCGCCCGGAAATAGCGGCGCTATGACGCTCACCGCGACCTTCTCGCCCCTGCCGCCGCGCGACCAGTTGGAGACGCGTTGGCGGGCGCTGGAGGCGCGGGCGGAGGGCAGTTTTTTCCTGGGCTGGACCTGGATGGAAAGCTGGCTGTCGGCGACCGGCGCAACGCCGGAACTGCTGGCGGTGAAGGATGGTGCGGGCGGGGACGCCGCGCTGGCGCTGATCGGCCGGTCGCTGGACAAGCGGCTGTTGGGGCGGACGCCTACATTATGGCTCAATCAGGCCGGGCAGTATCAGGCGGACCGGCCGTTCATCGAATATAATGGCCTGCTGGCGGCGAGGGATGCGCCTGCCGACCTGCATGACGTAGCGATGCGCGCGATCCTGCGCCGCAATGACTGGCGGGCGCTCCGGCTGTCGGGCGTGGCGCCGGACTCGCCTTTGCTGGCCACTCGCTTCCGCCGCCGGGTGCGGATCGACCAATCCCCCGCCTATCATGTCGATCTGGACGCCGTGCGGGCGGCAAAGGGCGATTATCTGTCCCTGCTCAGCGCCAATACCCGCAGCCAGATCAAGCGCGCCGCCAAAGATTATGGCGCCACTGAACCAGCAATCGCTCTGGCGACGGAGACGGATATCGACGGCTGGCTGGCGGAGATGCAGGCGCTCAACACCGGCCGTCATGCGGAAAATGCTTGGGACGATGCGGTCTTTCGCCGGTTCGCCGCGACCCTCACCCACAAGGGCCTCGTAACCGGCGAGGTGGAACTTCTCCGCATCACGGCTGGCGATCATCTGCTCGGCCTGTTGCTCAACTTCGTCCATCGCGGGCGGGCGATGAACTATCAATCCGCCTTCGCCGCGCCGCTGGGACCGAAGGGAAAGCCGGGCCTGCTGTGCCACGCGGCGGCGGTTGGCCGTTATGCGGGCATGGACCTTTCCCTATATTCGCTGCTGGCGGGCAAGGACCGGTACAAGCAGAGCCTGTCGACCGGATCGGAAACGCTGGAATGGTGGTCGCTGGAACGCTTTTCGCCCCGGCTGGAGGCGGAGGCGGTTTTGCGGAAACTGCTCAGGCGGCCGGTTTCTTAAAGCGGGTTTATTGGCTCTCTACCGTCACCCCCGCGCAGGCGGGGGTCCCGCTGGTTCTTCGCTGGTTGAGGCAGCGGGACCCCTGCCTACGCAGGGGTGACGAAGCTTCTAAAACCCCACTTTCCGCATCACGCGATACATGAACCGCCGCATCTTCTGCGTTTCCGGCCGGTTGCTCACCTTGCCCACCGGCAGACGCCGCCGCCGCAACAGCGCATTGAACGCGTGGAGTTCGCCTTCCGCCACGCTGCGGTCCGACCGCCAGGTGATCGAGAAGCTGACCGATACGCTCGCGCCGTTCTGCACGAAATGCGGGGCCTTGACCGGCACCAATATCGCCTCGCCCGGCACCAGCATGAATGGCGTGCCCTTTTCCAGATAGTCCTCGTTCCAGGCGAGGTTGCGGTGGCCGCCCGCATGGAATTTTTCGCTCTGCTCGCCGGGCACCAGCGCCTCGTCGCCCGCCGGGAATACGGTCATCGTCTTTTCGCCGTCGATCTGCAGCAGGATGTTATGCTCCGGGTCCATGTGGAACGGCGTCACGCTGCCCGGCGAGGACAGGAAGATGAATGCCTCCCGGTGCAGCATCGGCCCGGTCGCGGGCAGGACGAGATGCTCTATCTCCGCCAGCGCCGAATCCAGCAGCGCGCCATATTCGGTATCGCGCTCGACATTCTTCAGAACGACCCAGCTTCCATTGGTGTCGATCGTCCGCACCGTCTCGCCCAGCGTCAGGCCATTGTCCGGCGTTTCGTCCGGCTTCACGCCCAGCGGCAGCTTGCCCAGATTATATTCGACCGACGCCGGCGGCATGCGCTCCGCCAATATGGCCAGCGCCTCGCGCGAAAAGAGCGGGTGCCCGGCCAGTTCGTGGGTCAGCATCACGGGCTGGTCGGGATAGGCCCTGCCGAACGCCTCGCGCGCGGTTTGCGAGAAGGCGAGCCAGGGGCTTTTGCCGACAACGGGGCGTTGGGCGGTCATGCGGTTCTATATCCTCTGATGAAGGCGCTGCCGCGCTCGGCAATGTCGGCGGCGGCGAAAGCGGTGGTTCTGCGCGCGCGGGTCAGGCCATTGCCTTTCAGGGCGACGCGATACTGGACGATGCTGCGGCGCTCGGCCCACAGGCTGTCGATCATCGGGTGGTCCACGGCGGCGCAACTGTCCATCCAGCCGATGGCGGCATCGCCCTGCACCGCGTGCAGATTGTCGATCTCGATCAGCACGCCGGGCGAAAAGCGTCCCAGCGCCTCATCGAACGCGATCTTGAAGGAGAATGCGCCGCCAGCGTGACGGAAATTGACCAGCATCGCGATGGCGCGGCCGTCTAGGTCGATGCGCAGGAAATGCAGCGCACAGGACGCGAAAGCGGCAGCGCAGGCGGCATGGAAGAAGGCACTGTCGCCCGCCCGGCATTGGAGCGCCGTGCCTTCCTCACCCTTCCATCCTGCCGCTTCGAGCGTCAGAAAATCATCGCACCATGATATGAGATCGCTTGCGTCGGTCAGCGTGCGGCTCTGCACCGTTCCCAGTTCCGCCAGCCGCTTCTGCAGCCGCCGGATTTCCTTGCGCTTCTTCGACCGGACGTGGGTTTCCCAATATTCGTCGGCGGACAGGGCGCTGCGGAGGAGTGCGCGGTCGTAGCGTTTGATCTCTACGATCGCACGGCGTTGCGCGAAGCATATCGCCTCCAGCGCGGCGGCGTTCGCCCCGGCGGCGTCCAGGCCGGACAGGTGCAGGAAATTCCCCACTTCCGGCGTTTCGTCCAGCAGCGCCAGGAACCCTGCCCAGGCCGCCTGCTCATGCCCCCGCCGGATCAGTGGTGCGCCGAAGAAACAGTGGCGATGCATCCAGTTGGCGGCATTGCGGACGGGAAGGCGGCCATAGCGCCGCTCCACGCTCATGGGCATCAGGCCGATCGCCATATCGCCATGCATAGCCTCAACCAGGCGTACGCCCTGTCCGTCAAGATGGGCGAGCGCGGGCAGCAGCAAGTCCGGCGTGTAGAAGCAGTTCGCTTCCGCGGCATCCGCCGCCAGTTCCGCCCAGCGTTCCGCCTGCCCCATCGGCATCGTCCCCGGAATCCCGGTTTTCAGCGCTGGATCGGGCGCCATGTCCATGAGGTCCGCCATAGGCGGCAAGGGTTAGGATATGGCTAAGGATGGTTTTTGGGAAGATTCCTGCAATCTGGCGACGTGCAGGACGGCATGTATTTTCTAACTAGCGCGACCTCAAATTATGCTTTGAATAAGAGGCCTCAAAACGAGGAGGCAGCGGAATGTATTTTGTTTATGAAAACTGGACGCATGACCGTGCGCGCATTCATCGCGCCGAGTGTGGTTTCTGTAACGATGGCAAAGGCACGCAATCAGCAGATTCCGGCCGCAACGGTAAATGGCATGGTCCTTATGAAGAACGTGACCTGGCATTTCGCGTGGCCAAGAATTTGAGACGCCTCGATACAAAGTCTTGCGGCACCTGCTCACCCTAACGCATCGCGCACGCCACAATGCTTGCCGGGTTGGGCCGCGCGGCGATCTTCCTGAACCGTGCCATATATCCGCCCGCCGTCGGCTTCGGGATCATCTGCTCCAGCCGGTATCCCACGGCGGCGAACTCGCAGGCCAGCAGGCGGGGCGGCGTGCCATGCTGGTCGGTCGGGCGGTCCGCGTCAACGACGATGATCTCGCCATCCTTCTTCAGCGCCGGGAACAGGTGCCAGAGGAAGGCGTAGGGCTCCGAAATCTCATGATACATATGCACCATCATCACCCGGTCGAAACTGTCGGCGGGCAGCTTCGGATCGTCGACCGTGCCCAGCTTCACGCTGACATTCTTCCAGTCCTCGCGGTTGATGCGGCGGCCGAGCGCGTCGATCGTCTCCGGCATGATGTCCTCCGCCAGAACGCGGCCGGTGGGGCCGACGCGCTTGGCCAGGCGCACGGTGTAATAGCCTTCGCCCGCGCCGATGTCCGCCACGGTCATGCCCGGCTTTATGCCCGCCCGGTCCATGATGTCCTCCGCCTCGTTCACCCGGTCGCGCGCTTCCTCGGTCGACCAGCGGGTCGACACGATCGGCGCCACCGGCCGGTCGGCGCGGGGGAAGGGGCGGGCGCTGGCCGGGCGGTCGGCGTCATTCGCGTCGCCCAGCATGTGACAGGCGCCCAGCATCGGGATGAGCGTGATGGCTCCGGCGATCGCGATCACCGCCCGCAGCGCCGACATCAGTCGACGTCCTCGACATCGACCTTCTCGCCCGTCACCTTCTGCGACAGCGCGGCGGCCATATAGGGGTCGAGCGCGCCGTCCAGCACATCGTCGGGAGAGGAGGAGACGACGCCGGTGCGCAGGTCCTTCACCATCTGATAGGGTTGCAGCACATAGGACCGGATCTGGTGGCCCCAGCCGATGTCGGACTTGGCCGAATGTTCGGCGCTCGCCGCCGCCTCGCGCTTTTGCAGCTCCGCCTCATACATGCGCGCCTTCAGCATGTTCATGGCCTCGGCTTTGTTCTTGTGCTGGCTGCGCTGGTTCTGGCACGCGACGATGATGCCGGTCGGCACATGAGTGATGCGCACGGCGGAATCGGTGGTGTTGATGTGCTGCCCGCCTGCGCCCGACGCGCGATAGGTGTCGATCTTCAGGTCGCTCTCATTGATCTCGATGTCGATATTGTCGTCGATCACCGGATAGACCCAGACGGACGAGAAGCTGGTGTGCCGCCGCGCGGAGCTGTCATAGGGGCTGATGCGGACCAGACGGTGCACGCCGCTCTCGGTCTTGGCATAGCCATAGGCGTTCTCGCCCTTGATCAGCAGCGTGGCGGACTTGATGCCCGCCTGCTCGCCGCCATGATAATCGACCAGCTCGACCTTGTACCCGCGCCGCTCGGCCCAGCGCTGATACATGCGCTGCAGCATCTCGGCCCAGTCCTGGCTCTCCGTGCCGCCCGCGCCCGCATGGATTTCCAGATAAGTGTCGTTGCCGTCGGCCTCTCCGGCCAGCAGCGCCTTCACCTTGTCCTCGTCAGCGCGTTCGGCCAGCGCTTTGAGGCCAGCGACGCCTTCGGCTATCATCTCCTCGTCGCCCTCGGCCTCGGCCATCTCGATCAGCTCGGCCGTGTCCTTTTTCTCGCTGTCGATCGCGCGGGTCGCGCCGATGGCGCTGTCCAGCCGGGTGCGCTCGCGCATCACCTCCTGCGCCTTCTTCGCGTCATCCCACAGCGTCGGGTCCTCGACGCGCGCGTTCAGCTCGTCCAGCCGCCGCAGCGCCCGGTCCCAGTCCAGAAACCGGCGCAGCAGGTCCAGCGCGGCGTCGATACGATCAATATATTGCTGCGCTTCGGCGCGCATGGGGTCTCTCCGAAATTACCGGCGTTTCCGATTGGTTGGATAGGGAAACGCATCAAAGGCACGCACCTATCCGAGGGGGAGGGGGAACGCCAGTGTTTTGGGGGCAAGGGATTGCATACTGTCGACTGCAACGGCTCCGACGCCCCCTTGCCCCTTAGTCAATTTGCAATCAAATTGCCCCGATAGTATGATTATCGTCGCATCAGTATTTGGCGGACCATCCCATGGCAACTATTAGGAAAACCATCACCTTGACCGAACAGCAGGACGCATGGATCGATTCCCGCATCGCTGCCGGGGATTACACCAACGACAGCGAGGCGATCCGTGATCTTATCCGGCGGGAGCAGGAGCGGACTTTCGAGATTGACACGATCCGTCAGGCGCTGATCGAGGGCGAACAAAGTGGTGAACCACGGCCTTTCGACTTTGACGCTTTCCTCAAGGACATGAACGCCGCCAATGGCTGAATACCGGTTAACGCCCGCAGCCGCGCGTGATCTGGCCGACATCTGGCGTTACACGGAGAAGGAGTGGGGCCGGGATCAGGCGAATGCTTATGCGCTGGCCATACGAGCGGCATGCGGCGACCTCGCCAAATTCCCCCGACAAGCGCAGGATTGCGCGCATATCCGGCAGGGCTATCGCCGCCGCTCCACTGGACGCCATATCATCTATTTCCGGGTAACGGATTATGGGATCGCGGTTGTGCGCATCCTGCATCAACGCATGGACACAAAGAGGCGATTGTAGAGGTCGGCGCTACGCAACCCCTCAATAAATCCCGCCCTGTTGCTGCAGGAAGTCATTATCGTTCGTCGGCCGTCCGGTCGCGCCGGTCCTCGCCGCCGCCTTGTCCTGCGCCTCGACTTCTTCCTTGCGGATGGTGCGGCGGGGTTCGGTTTCGGGTTTGAAGGCTTCCCAGATGACTGACGCCTTGGGGTCGTCGGTCGGCCATGCGCCATAGACGCGCTTGCCTGAACGGCGGTCGATGCGGACCATGCGGATGCCGTTGGGGGCGATGAAGGGCGTCTTGGGCATGTCCTTCAGGATCGGCGCCATCGCCTGTTTCCAGATCGGCGCGGCGATGCGGCCGCCCTGCGCATAACCGCCCAGACTGCGCGGCGTGTCGTAGCCGAGATAGACGCCCGCGACGAGATCGGGTGAGCCGCCGACGAACCACACATTGGTCGGGCCGTTGGTGGTGCCGGTCTTGCCGAACAGCGGCCGGTCCAGGTCGCGCAGTACGGTCGCGGTGCCGCGCTGGATCACGCCCTCGGTGATGTGCACCATCTGATAGGCGGTCATCGGGTTCATGAGTTGCCGCCCCTCGTTCGAGAAGCGCGGCATCGCCCGGCCGTCCCAATTGGGCATGTTGCATCCCTGGCACGGCTGCCAGCGTTCCGGCCAGATCACCTTGCCGTGCCGGTCTTGCGCATAGTCGATCACCTTGGCGTCGAGCTGCCGCCCATGATTGACCAGCATCGCATAGGCGTTGGTCAGGCGCGCGACAGTGGTTTCGCCTGCGCCCAGCGCGAAGGAGAGATAGGGCTGGTAATCGCCGATGCCCATTGCCTTGATGGTGCGGACGACCCGCTCCATGCCGGTCTGCGACGCGGCGCGCACGGTCATCAGGTTGCGGGACTGCTCAATGCCCCAGCGCATCGTCTGCGGACCCGCGCCGCCGCCGGAGAAGTTGCGGAAGCATTTCTGGCCCAGCCGGATCGACTGGAACACGCAGAAGGGGCCATCGACGATGATCGACGCGGGCGTCATGCCATTGTCGAGCGCGGCGGCGTAGACGAACGGCTTGATCGTCGATCCCGGCTGGCGCATCGCCTGCGTCGCGCGGTTGTAGGAGGAGAGGCGCGCGTCGAAACCGCCCTGCAGCGCGTGGATGCGGCCGCCATGCGTATCCTCGATCACCATGCCGCCCGACACGCCGGGTATGTTGCGCAGCGCCCAGCTTCCGCCATTCTTCGTCACGACGATCAGGTCGCCGGCTTTGAGCGAATCGAAAGCTGGGCGATCGGTGCGGCGGTAGAGCATCTGCGCGCCCGACGCGGGCAGTGTGCCGGTGGTGCCGTCGGTAAAGCCCAGCTCCGCCGCCCCCGCATTTTTGGACACGACCAGCGCGGCCTTCCAGTCCTGATAATCAATGCCGATGTTGCTGACGGCCAGGTCGCGGCGCCAATTGTCGCTCATCTGGATTTCGCCGACCGGGCCGGACCAGCCCTTGCCCGCGTCATAGCGGATCAGGCCAGCGCGCAACGCTTCTTCGGCATGGTCCTGCATCACCGGGTCCAGCGGGCTGCGCACCCATAGGCCGCCGGCATAGATGCTGTTCGGGCCGTCCGACGCCTTCTCGCCGAATTTCTCCATCAGGCGGCGGCGGATTTCCTCGATATAATAGCCGCCCGCCGTGCCGTAGGGCGACCCGCGCTGGCGCACGGTGCTGAGCGGCGTCGCCAGCGCCTCGCGATATTGCGCGTCGTTGACCCAGCCATTCTTGCGCATCTCGCCCAGCGCCCAGTTGCGCCGCTCGATCGCGCGCTGATAGCCGGTTTCGCTTTCCGGGCGGTAATTGGCGGGGCCTTTGGGCAGGATCGCCAGATAGGCCATCTCGTTGAGTTTCAGCTCGCCCACATCCTTGTCGAAATAGGCGCGGGCGGCCGCCTGCACGCCATAGGCGTTCCGGCCGAGGAATATCTGGTTGAGATAGAGCTCCAGTATCTGCTGCTTGGTGAGGACATTCTCCATGCGATAGGCAAGGATCATCTCCTTGATCTTGCGCGTTGGCGAATAGGCGTCGCCGATCAGGAGGTTCTTCGCCACCTGCTGCGTGATGGTGGAGCCGCCCTTGGCCCGCTCGCCGGACCCGAACTTGCGCACATAGTCGAACACCGCGCCGAAGAAGCCGGGAATGTCGACGCCGTGGTGGCTGAAGAAGGTCTTGTCCTCCGCCGCCAGATAGGCGTGGATCAGCATTGGCGGGAAATCGGCATATTGAAGCTGGACGCGCCGTTCGCGGGCATAGCTGTAGACCGGCTGGCCGTTGACGTCGCGCACGATGGTCGGCAGCGGCGGCTCATAGGCGAGCAGGGTGCGGGCGTCCGGCAGGTCGCGGGCGAAGATCACCCAGAACAGGCTGAACAGGATGACGATGCCGCCAAGCAGCCACAGCGCGCGGCGCGCCCATTTGTTGCGGACGCGATCCTGGAACCACGCCGATACGCCGCCCGCGCCCCTGCGCAGTCGGTACGCCACGTCGCTCTTTCCGGGATTGGTCGCTTCGGCTTCGTCCATACCGGACAGCGCTCTAGGCAAATCCGGCGCGCATTGCCAGCGCGGATCGACAGGCGGTGAATGCGACGGGGAAAGCGAGGGTGTCCGGCTATACCGGAAACGGTTCTTTGTGTGCTTGACGCGATCTCGTTTCGCTGCCCAAACGACCGGAGTTGGGGGCGAAATGATGAAGCGTGATGAAAAGAAATGTCCGGCCTGCGCCGAGACGATCAAGAAGGAAGCGCTGGTCTGCAAACATTGCGGCGCCAAATTCAGCGCGGAGGAGGTCGCCGCCGGAAAGGCGAAGGATAAAAACGTCAATGGCGTGGTCGGATGCCTTGGCGTGCTGATCTTTCTGGTGATGGTCGCGACATGTGTTGGCAAGCCGTCCGACCCGCAATCGGCGGCGGTGGAAGCCAAGGCGGAGGCAGACAAGAGCGCGGAGAACAAGAGGAAAGGCTTTCACTGCCTGTCCGCCTGGGACGGGTCCCACCGGGGCGTGGCCGACGCCGTAAAGGAACGGCTTCGCGATCCGGATTCCTTCGAACATATCGAAACACGGATTGCGCCGGTGGATAAGGACGGCGCGCATGCGCTCCTGATGAAGTACCGCGCGAGAAACGGCTTTGGCGGAATGAATGTTTCCGAAGCATTGGCGACGGTGAAGAACAGCGATTGCAGCGCGACAATCATCTCCATTGGGGGATGACGTCCTGAATCCAACAGCGGGTTATTCGCCATGTTGGAAAAGTAGGAAAATTACAGGCGCAAACTGCGCCTGCGATACGCCCTAATCGTCGCTGGCGAGCCTGCCCCAGAGGGAGGGCGTGGTCGCTTTCAGGGCGAAAGCGCTGGCGCTGGCGCGGGTGCTGTCGGTCCAGTCGCGCGCCTCGCGTTCCTCGTCGCTCATGGCGTCATATTGGCTGACGAGCTGGCTGCTATAGGCGGCGATGCCCCCGGAGGACCCCCCGGACGATAGGGCGGCGTTGGCGAAATCCTCCTGAATCCGTGAGCGCATTTCGGCCTTGGCCGCCTGCACTTCGGCCCGGCTGAACGCGCCCGTCCTGTTGAGCGCGATCGCCGCGACGGCGCGCCCGGAAAGGGCCGACAGGTCCGGCGCGGAACCCCGTTCCACCGTCGCGTTCCCCGTCGCATTCGCCTTTGCATATTGTGCGTCCAGCGCCGCGCGCACCTGCGCGGACAGGGCGGCGAAGTCCTTGGCATTATCCTCCTTCGCCTGCGCTGCAGCGAGGGCCTCTGGAGAAATGGAGACATCGGACTGGGATGATGCCGTTTGTGTCCCGGACGATGCCGTCGATGCAGCCTCTTTGGCGGTGGCAAGCGCCTTCTGCGCGGCGGCGCTCAGGCCCGTGCTGACATAGGCTTTGCTGGACTGGGTCTGGCTGGATTGCGCGCCGTTGAGCAGGGACAGGAGAGACATGGCCGATCCTTCAAGGGACAGGCCGCCAAGGCTAGGGAGTCGTGGTTAACAAATGGTTGCCGCCGCCAGATGCGGGCCAGTTGCTATCTGACCAGCCGCTATATGGGCCAGGCGCTATTTAGGCCGGGCGCTATTTCGCTACTGCCCGGCGGGCGAAATGCACTTCTATGGCTTTGGCGACGCCCCTGGCGATCCGGTCCTGCCCCTCGGTCGAACCGAGCAGGGCCGAATCGTCGGCATTGCTGATATAGCCGGTCTCAAACAGTACCGACGGGATGTCGGGGGCCTTGAGCACGATCAGCGACGCAAAACGGTGATAGGTGTTGCGGAAGGTGATGAAGGGCGCCGCCTCCCGCTGCAGCAGCCGGGCGAAGCTGGCGGAGATCGCCATGGTTTCCCGCTGGGTCAGGTCGATCAGGATCGACGACACGTCGCCGCTCTGTTCGTTGAGGTTCACGCCGTTGATGATGTCGGCCCGGTTCTCCCGCGCCGCCAGCCGCGCCGCTTCCCGGTCGGACGCGGTTTCCGACAGGGTATAGACCGTCGCGCCGCGCGCCTCCGCATTCTGCGCTGCGTCGGCATGGATGGAAATGAACAGGTCCGCATTCATCCGCCGCGCGATGCCATAGCGTTCCTGCAGGATCAGAAACTGGTCGTCATTGCGGGTCAGGGCGACCCGTATGCGCCCGGATTTCAACAGTTCATCGCGAATGGCGTGGGCGATCGCCAGCGTGATATCCTTCTCCTGCCGGCCGGTTTCCTTGTTCACCGCGCCGGGATCATGCCCGCCATGCCCCGCATCGATCACGACAAGCGGGCGGGATGCGTCGCGCGGCCCCTGAATCGGGGGAAGGGCGATGCCCTTGGCGGTCGCCGGTATCGGAACGGTGATGCTGTGGCTTCGGCGCGGCGGGCGCGTCATGCCTGCCGACGCGCCGGAAATCGTCTCCATCGCGCCGGACGGACGATTCGGCGCGGGACCGGCGGTGAGCAGCATGGCGGCCAGGGCGAGGGAGGGAAGCATGGGCCGCTTTTGCTACCGCATCCCGCCCGCCGTCCAGCCGAATTTGGGAGCGGGCCGTCCCGCCGTTCCGGAAGGATGTTAAGGCATTGTTAACTATAGCCGGGCAGGATCATCCTGCATTGCAGCGGCAGGCCGAGCAAAAAAGTTGCGCGTTCCCCTCACCACTGCTACCCATCATCAATCCTGAAAAGTCCGCCTGATCGCGGCACACTGTCAGGATCGAACGATCGCCGATTTTCGAGGCGATCCAACAGGTTGACGCTGCATGAGGCATTTTTTCACGTTCCCGAATGGCCCGTTTCCGGGTCAAGGGGCGTGGACGGCCAAAGCCCGGCACGGCGATATCGCCTGCCCTGCCTTTGCAGCAGACGCAAACACCGCCCTTCAAACCCGCCTTTCAACCCTGGCGCCGCCGCAGCACCCGCACAAGGTCGCACGCTGCCTGCGGAAGCCTATTTTTAACAGCATGGCCGCCCGGCCCCGCGTCGCGGCCCGCCATGCCCGGAGTATCATAAATGACATTGCGTATGCTGATCGATGCGCGCCACCGGGAAGAAACCCGCGTCGCCATCGTCAAGGGAAACCGGATCGAGGAATTTGATTTCGAATCCGCTGAGCACAAGCAGCTCAAGGGGAATATCTATCTCGCCAAGGTAACACGGGTCGAACCGTCGCTTCAGGCGGCGTTCGTCGATTATGGCGGCAACCGCCATGGCTTCCTGGCCTTTTCGGAAATCCACCCCGACTATTACCAGATCCCGCGTGAGGACAAGCTGGCGCTGCTGGCCGAGGAGGCGAAGCACGCCGCCGAGGAAGCCGCGCTGCGCGCCGACGACGAGGATGAGGACGATCATGACCATGACGATGTGATGGACGTCGACCATCCCGCGCATGACGAGGATGAGGAAGCGCATGAGGCGGCAGAGGGCGAGGAAACATCCGCGCGCCCGGCCCGGCCGTCGCGCAATAATGAGGATGCCGCCGACGAACTGCGCCGCAAGCGCATGTCGCTGCGCCGCCGCTACAAGATTCAGGACGTCATCAAGCGCCGCCAGGTGCTGCTGGTCCAGGTCGTCAAGGAGGAGCGCGGCAACAAGGGCGCGGCGCTGACCACCTATCTGTCGCTGGCCGGCCGTTACTGCGTGCTGATGCCCAACACGTCGCATGGCGGCGGCATCAGCCGGAAGATCAGCAACGCGGCCGACCGCAAGCGGTTGAAGTCGATCATCGCCGACATGAACCTGCCCTCGACCATGGGCTGCATCGTCCGCACCGCGGGCCTGCAGCGCACCAAGGTCGAGATCAAGCGCGACTTCGACTATCTCGCCCGCCTGTGGGACGAGATCCGCGAGAATACGCTGAAGGCCGCCGCGCCCGCGCTGATCCATAATGACAGCGACCTCATCAAGCGGGCGATCCGCGATATCTACAACAAGGATATCGAGGAAGTGATCGTCGAGGGCGAGCATGGCTACAAGGCCGCGCGCGACTTCATGAAGCTGCTGATGCCCAGCCATGCGCGGCGGGTGAAGCAATATGCCGACGCGGTGTCGCTCTTCCAGCGCTTCGGCGTCGAGGATCAGCTTGCGGCCATGTACCACCCGGTCGTGCAGCTCAAATCCGGCGGTTATCTGGTCATCAACCCGACGGAAGCCCTGGTGTCGATCGACATCAACTCCGGCCGTTCGACCCGCGAACATGGCATCGAGCAGACAGCCGTCGCCACCAATCTGGAAGCCGCGCGAGAGATCGCCCGGCAGCTCCGCCTGCGCGACATGGCGGGCCTTGTCGTCATCGACTTCATCGACATGGAGGTGAACTCCAACATCCGCAAGGTCGAGAAGGCGATGAAGGAAGCGCTGAAGGACGATCGCGCCCGCATCCAGGTCGGCCGCATTTCCGGCTTCGGCCTGATGGAGATGAGCCGCCAGCGCCTGCGCACCGGCGTATTGGAAGCGTCGACCCGCGAATGCCCGCATTGCGAGGGCACCGGCCTTGTCCGCACGGCGTCGTCGGCCGGTCTGTCGGCGCTCCGCATGCTGGAGGAGGAGGCTGCGCGCGGCCGCGGCACCTTCATCACGCTGCGCGCCAGCCAGGAGGCGGCCTTCTACGTCCTGAACAACAAGCGCCGCGAGCTGGACGAGATCGAAAGCCGTTACGGCGTGTCGATCACCATCCTGCCCGATGGCGAGGTAGAGGGCGCGCGCATGTCGGTGGAGGCCAGCGGTCCCCGTCCGACCCAGGTCGTGACCTATGCGCCGATCGTCGAGGAAGATGACGATCTGGATCTGCTTGAGGAGGAGCTGGACGAGGAGGAGGAAGCCGAGGAAGCTTCCGAGGAATCCGAGCGCCGGGACTCGCGCAGTGAGGAAGATCGCGACGGGGAGGGCGGCCGCCGCGGCCGCCGCCGCCGCCGCCGTGGCCGCCGCAACCGCCGCGATGGCGAGCAGGGCGAAGGCGCTTCCACTGAGGGTGGCGCAGAAGCCGCCGATGGCGAAGGCGAGGGCGACGCCGGGGAACTGGACGCCGAAGCCGGTGAAGTCGAACAGGGCGAAGTGACCGCCGAAGAAGGCGGCGAACCGCGCCGCCGTGGCCGTCGCGGCCGCCGTGGTGGCCGCCGCCGTCGCGGTGGCGAAGGCGGCGGTGAGGGCGAAGGCGCTTCCGCTGACCAGACTGCCGCCGCCGAATCGGCCGATGACACCATTGGCGAGACCAATGCCGCTGAG
>NZ_MINO01000059.1 GCF_001757355.1 Sphingobium phenoxybenzoativorans | reverse complement strand
CGACGTGCTGGCGGTGCTGACAGGCGATGCCGATGCTCCGCCGGACCTTCGGGACCGCGCCTGCACGCTCGCCGGCGTGGTGCTCGAACTCGGGAAGGTCGCGGAAGAAGGCCAGGGACGCGCGCGCGCCGAACGCACATTGGCCGACGGCAGCGCCTGGGACAGGTTCCAAAGGATATGCCAGGCCCAGGGCGGCATGCGCACCCCGCCCACGGCCAGGCTCACCCATCCGATCCTGGCGGCGCATAGCGGCCGCGTCACCCATATCGACAATCGCCGGATAGCGCGCCTTGCGAAGCTGGCGGGCGCGCCCGACTCGCCGGCCGCGGGCATGCTTCTTCATGTTCGCCTGGGCGACGACGTTATCGCTGGCCAGCCTTTGCTGACCCTCCACGCCCAGTCGCAGGGTGAAATGGCTTATGCGCTGACCTACGCCGCCGCCAATGCCGACATGCTTGCGATCGTGCCATGACGGCGATGCTGTTTTCCATGCCCGGGAACGAACGGCTGACCGCATCCATCGCGGAACATACCGGGTGGGCGACAGGCACGCTCGAGGTTCGCCGGTTTCCCGATCAGGAGAGCTATGTCCGGCTCCGCTCCGGGGTGTCGGGATCAGCCGTGGCCGTCATATGCACGCTCGCGCGGCCCGACGACCAGATCATGCGGCTGCTCTTTGCTGCAAGGCTGCTGCGCGAGAGCGGGGCGCGGTCGGTCCATCTCGTGGCGCCTTATCTTGCCTATATGCGACAGGATCGGCGGTTCAAGGATGGCGAAGCGCTGACGTCCCGCCAGTTCGCCCAGCTCCTTTCATCCGAGTTCGATGGGCTCGTGACCGTCGATCCGCATCTCCACCGCTACGCGGATCTGGGGGAGATCTATTCGATGGAGACGGCTTCGCTCGCGGCATCTCCGCTTCTGGCGGACTGGGTCCGGGCCAATGTCGATGCACCGCTCATCATAGGACCCGACAGCGAGAGCGAGCAGTGGGCGGGCGCAATCGCCAGGCTTATCGGAGCGCCCCATGCGGTCTTCGCGAAATCGCGGCGCGGTGATCGGGACGTCCTTATCGCGGCCTCGGACCTGGGGGCATGGAAAGGCCGCACGCCGATCCTCGTCGATGACGTGATCTCGTCGGGACACACCCTTGCCAACGCCGCGCGCGAGATCATCGACCAGGGCTTCCCTCCGCCGATCTGCCTGGCTGTTCACGGCCTCTTCGCGGCTGGTGCCGAGGCTTTGCTCAGGGAAGTCGGCTGCCGCATGGTTACGACCGAAAGTATCTCGCATGCCAGTAACGCGATCACTCTTGGCGCACTGCTTGGCGATGCGCTGGCCCGGCAGATGGAAGGGGGCGCCGGTCGGCTACGTATAACACCCGAATGAATCCCATCACGGCGCTGGGTAGCAGGAATAGCTCAAAGCTGGAGGGACATATGGCTATCAAGGACATTCTCGCCGTCGTCGATACCGGAGACAAGGACGAGCGGTTTTTGCGCGATGCGCTTGCCTTTGCCGAGTTCCACGACGCCAGCCTTGCCATCGTCGTGCTGTCGGCTCTCCCCGCGAGCGACTATGCCCTGACGGTTGCACTGCCTTATGTACTTCTTCCCGATTATACTGAAGCGGTGGAGGCGAAGCAGCAGCGGATCGCGATGCTCGCCCGCTCCACGAACGTAGAGGTGAGGACGATTTCGGACCAGCCGGCGGTGATCTTCGCCAAGACCGCGGTCTATGCCCGTTATGCCGACCTCGTCCTGTTCGGTCCTTCGGACAATTACGACCATCCGCCAATTCGACGTGATACGCTTGAGCGTTGCCTGTTCGCATCTGGGCGTCCCGTTCTGATCCTGCCCACCGGCTATAAACCGGCCGCCATCGATCACTTGGCGATCGGCTGGAATGCGACCCGCGAGGCGACGCACGCGCTGCGCGACGCGACCATGTTCGCGGCGCCTGGGGCAAGGATCGATATACTCATCCTCGATGCGAAGCCGACGGCCCAGGGCCACGGTTCCGAACCGGGAGCCGATGTCGCCCACCATCTCGCCCGGCATGGCTTTACGTCGACCGTAGTTCCCATCCAGGGCGGTGACGTGTCGGATGCGGAGGCGCTGGTCGAAGCGGCTCACCGGCGTGGCGCCGGGATGCTCGCGCTTGGCGCTTATGGCCACTCTCGCCTGCGCGAGATGATCCTGGGCGGCGTCACGCGCGACCTGCTCACTGGCGCGCCGCTGCCGCTGCTGTTTGCGCATTGAAGCCCATTCAATCGGCGGTACGCAAGCGCGGAACCGCGGGCCGGGAATGAAACCGGTCCGCACGGTCTTCGCTCCGCATGCTCAACACGAGATGGTTTAATGTAGTACGAAAGAGATTTGATGTCAGGACCCATGGAAACCTCCGAAGTGCGCTGGCATATGCTGTCAACCAGCGAAGTTGCCACGGCACTCGACGTCGGTTGTGCGGGTCTCTCTTCTCCGGAGGTGGATCGGCAATCGGCCCGCTTTGGGCCGAACGCGCTACCCCGGTCGGCGCGTCGCAATGTGTTCCTTAGGTTCCTCGCGCAATTCCATAACACGTTGATCTATGTGCTTCTTGCCGGGGCATTGGCCGCAGCGCTGCTCGATCACATGATCGACGCGGTGGTCATCGTCGCCGTCGTGATCGTGAATGCGGTGATCGGGCATATCCAGGAAGGAAAGGCTGAACAGGCGCTTGAGGCCATCCAGCAGATGATCGCGCCCAAGGCCAGCGTGGTGCGTGACGGCGTGAGGCAAACGATTCCCGTCCGCGAGATCGTGCCCGGCGATCTCGTGATGATCGAGGCCGGTGATCGCGTTCCCGCCGATCTCAGGCTTCTCCATGCGCGGCGAATGCTTATCGACGAGGCGCTGCTGACGGGCGAATCGGTGGCCGCCGAAAAGCAGGAAGCGGTGCTGCCCGAGCAGACCGATTTGGCGGATCGGCGTAATATGGCCTTTTCGGGCACGATG
Source organism: Sphingobium phenoxybenzoativorans (assembly GCF_001757355.1). Lineage (GTDB taxonomy): Bacteria > Pseudomonadota > Alphaproteobacteria > Sphingomonadales > Sphingomonadaceae > Sphingobium > Sphingobium phenoxybenzoativorans. Next base: position 22,475 of record NZ_MINO01000059.1, on the reverse strand, counting down.
GTTGCGGCTGGGCACGCAAGCGGGCTCGCTGTTGCCACCGGATCTCGCACGCAGATCGGACGGATCAGTTCGCTTATCCAGTCGGTCGAACAACTGGCAACCCCGCTGCTGAAGCAGATCGACCGTTTTGCCCGGCGCTTCACCTGGTTCGTACTCGCGGGGGGGCTTGCGCTGTTCGCCTTTGCCGTTCTGGCGCGGAATTACGATTGGATCGACGCGCTGATCGCCGTGGTCGCGCTCGCCGTGGGGATCGTGCCGGAAGGGCTGCCGGCGGTCATCACGATTACTCTCGCGATCGGCGTGCGGCGGATGGCGGGGCGCAACGCCGTCATCCGAAAGCTCCCGGCCGTCGAAACGCTCGGCGCGACCTCGGTGATATGCACCGACAAGACCGGCACGCTCACACGCAACGAAATGACGGCCCGCCGCGTCATCACCGAGCGGCATACGATGATCGCGAGCGGATCCGGCTATGTTCCCGATGGTCAAATCCGGATCGTCGGGTCCGGGGACCAGGCAGAGGCTATGGCCGATGCGATGCCACTGATCCGCTGCGGGCTGCTGTGCAACGATGCCGCGCTGCGCAAGGTCGGTGCGGAATGGCGTGTCGAGGGCGATCCGATGGAGGGGGCCCTCTTCGCCCTGGCAATGAAGGCGGCCATCGATCCGGAGCAGGAGCGGGCGGAATGGGAGCGGCTCGACGAGATTCCCTTCGACGCCGCGCATCGCTTCATGGCGACGCTCTACCGGGGTTCCAACGGCACGCGCTTGCTGTTCGTGAAGGGCGCGCCCGAAGCGCTCTTGGCGATGACCGCGCCCGACAATTGTTCCTATTGGGAGAGTTCCATCGCTACCGCCGGAAGCGAGGGCGAGCGCGTTCTCGCCTTCGGCGCGAAGGAAATGCCTGCCGGCAGCGAACGGATCTTGTTCGAAGATCTCTCGACCGGCGTGTGCCTCCTGGGCCTTGTCGGCTTCATCGATCCGCCTCGCGCGGAGGTCAAGGACGCCATCGCCGAATGCCGGTCCGCCGGAATCGGCGTCAAGATGATCACTGGCGATCATGCGGCGACGGCGCTGGCGATCGCCCGGCAACTCGACCTTGCCGACGACCCGCGCGTGCTGACCGGGCTGGAACTGGAAAAGCTTCCGGACACCGAACTGGAGCAAGCGGTCGTGGATGTCTCGGTCTTCGCCCGGACCAGCCCGGAACATAAATTGCGGATCGTCCGTGCGCTGCAGGCTCAGGGAAAGATCGTCGCGATGACGGGGGACGGCGTGAACGACGCGCCGTCCCTCAAGCAGGCCGATGTCGGGGTCGCCATGGGCATCAAGGGCACCGAAGCGTCGAAAGAAGCGGCTTCCATGGTGCTGCTCGACGATAATTTTGCCTCGATCGTCAGCGCCGTTCGCGAAGGCCGAACGGTCTACGACAACATTCGCAAGGTCATTTCCTGGGAAATCCCTACGAACGGCGGTGAAACACTGGCGGTCGTATTGGCGATCCTGCTGGGCTTCGCGCTGCCGATGACGGCGACGCAGATCCTCTGGGTGAACCTCGTCCTCGCCGCCACGCTCGGCCTCGTGCTGGCGTTCGAGCCCACGGAACCCGGTGCGATGTTGCGCCGGCCACGGGAGCGCGGCGCGCCGTTGCTTTCGCCGTTCCTGCTTTGGCGTGTCCTTCTCGTCTCTGTGCTGTTCGCGGCCGTCACTCTCGGAATCTTTTTCCATGTTCTGGCGCAAGGCCGGAGCCTGGAGATGGCGCGCACCATGGTCGTCAACATGTTCATCATCGCGGAGATCTTCTACCTCTTCAACGTCCGCTATCTCCACATGACGTCCCTGACATGGCGCGGCGCGATCGGTACCCCCGCCGTGTTGATCGCGATCGGCGTTCTCGTCATCGGCCAGGCGTTCTTCACCTATGCGCCGTTCATGAACGCAATCTTCCATTCGCGGCCGCTCGGCTTCGCGGACTGGGCGTTGCTGGTGGCGTGCGGCATGCTTCTCATGCTGCTGCTGGAGTTGGAGAAGCATGTGATGCGGCGACTGGGCTGGTTTAGCGAACTTAATAATCAGGAGGACATGCCATGACGCGTGACGGTTTCCCTAAATGCATCGCGCTCGCGACCGACCTCAGCCATCGTTGCGACCGTGCCTTCGATCGCGCCCTGCTGGTAGCCCAGGCATGGCGGGCGGAGCTTATGGTCATCCACGCGCTGAACCCGCCGGAAGACGGGATGCTGTCCGTCCGACTCGGCGATCTGCCGTCCTGGCGTCGGCCTCTCGAAGACCCGGTGCGGGCGGCGCGCCATCGCATCTACCACGACCTTGTTCGCGAGGCGCCGCCAATCGACATTTCGGTCCACGTCGAAACCGGCTCGCCGGCACCGGTCGTCCTCGATATCGCCGGAAAGGGCGAGGCGGGCCTGATCGTCACCGGCGTGGCTCGCGATGGGCCGCTCGCCCGGATGCTGCTCGGCGATACCGTGGACCGGCTGATCCGCAAGGCGCCCGTTCCGATCCTGATCGTACGCGACCGCGCTTTCGAGCCTTACCGCGCCATGGTGGTCGCGACAGATTTCTCCGCGCCCGCCCGGATCGCTCTGGAGACCGCCGTCCGCTTTTTTCCCGATGCGGCTATCTCCCTTTTCCACGCCTACGATGTGCCCTTCGCGGGCTATCTCGGCCGATCGGAAATCGAACGGCAATTCGAGGGTTATGGCGAGGCCGCGGCCGACAAGTTCCTTGCCGAAGCGGGACTGTCTGATGTGGCGGCCCGGAACGTCACGCGCATGATCGAGCACGGGGTTCCCGAAGCGCTGCTTCGCGACCGTGCGGAAAATGCCGCACGTCACCTGACGGTCGTTGGAACCCATGGCGGTGGCCTCGTCTATGAGGCTATGATCGGCAGTACGGCGCGCAAGATCCTTGATGCGGTCCCGGGCGATGTCCTCCTCGTACCCGATCCCGCCAGGCGCAAGGTGAACCCGGCCGGATGACGCTGGCGATCGTTTCCAGCCTCATGGGGCTCGCCGCCCTGATCGCTGGTGCGGAGTGGCTGGTGAGGGGAGGCTCGGCGCTGGCCGCGCGGCTGGGCGTTTCGCCGCTGCTCATCGGCCTTACGATCGTGGCGCTGGGAACGAGCACGCCCGAACTCGCCGTCGGGATCGAGGCGGCGCTCCAGGGAAACGGCTCGCTCGCGGTTGGCAACATCGCCGGCACCAACACAGTCAACATTCTCCTTATCCTCGGCCTCAGCGCGATGCTGCAACCACTTGCCATTCGGATGCAGACGCTGCGTCTGGAACTGCCTGTCATCGTCATCGCGTCGGCCGCGCTACTCGTCTTTGCCTGGGACGGTGTGCTCTCGCGCCTTGAGGGGCTGTTTTTGATCACGATGGGAATGGCCTTCACGCTGACCGTCATTCGCGTCGCCCGGCGGGAAAGCATCACGGTGAAGCTGGAGTTCGCGCGGGAATTCGCGGCGCCGCGCTTTTCCCGCCGCCACGGTTTCTCCGCAATGGCGATGCTGGCCATCGGCCTCGTCGTGATCGTCGTGGGCGCCAACTGGCTGGTGGATGGTGCGGTCGCGCTTGCCCGGTTGTGGAACGTATCGGACGCCTTCATCGGACTGACGATCGTTGCGATCGGTACTTCCGCTCCTGAACTCGTTACGACGATCATTTCGACGATTCGTGGCGAGCGCGACATCGCGATCGGCAATCTGATCGGCAGCAGCGTTTACAATATTCTGGTGATTCTCGGCGCGGCCTGCCTGTTTCCGTCGAACGGGATCGAGGTCAGCGCGCAACTGATCCGGGTCGACATCCCGGTCATGTTGGGGGTCGCGCTGGCCTGCATTCCCGTATTCATCAGCGGACGCCAAATTTCGCGGTTCGAGGGTGGAATGTTTGTGAGTGCCTACTTGCTATATCTTGGCTATTTGATCAATGATCGGATTTAACCGATAGGGAAAGCGCGAGAGCATCGTTTGACAACGCCGCGATTTTCCCGCCTTTCGTCTATTATCCAGTGATTTTGGGTCGCAGGCGGTGGCTGCTGCTGTCAGGTTGCTAACGCGGGTCTTTCGATCCCGGTAGAACTTCGCACCCTTTCGATCGGAGCCTTCGCATTCGTGGACCCGCGATAGCGTAACGATTAGGGAAATCCCGGATAGACCCGAGCCCATCCGGGTCCCTCAATGGCGGCCATGATGAACATCGCGACCCTCACCCTGAACCCGACGATCGACGTCGCCTATGAAGTCGATCATGTCTACCACACCCGTAAAATGCGGACGAAGACAGAATTCTATTCGCCGGGTGGCGGGGGAATCAACGTGGCCCGTGTCTATGTCCGGCTCGGCGGGAACGCGCGGAGCTACTATCTTTCGGGCGGTGCAACCGGCCACGCGCTCGATGGTCTGCTCGACCTGCACCAGCTGGTGCGCAACCGTATCCCGATCAAGGGGCATACCAGGGTGGCCACCGCAGTGCTCGAGCGCGAAAGCGGGAAGGAATATCGCCTCGTTCCGTCCGGACCGATGGTCGAACCTGCAGAATGGCGGCAGTGCCTCAATCAGCTCCAGACGGCACAATGTGACTATCTGGTCGCGAGCGGTTCGCTCTCACCCGGCATTCCGGATGATTTCTATGGCCAGGTCGTCGCGATGATGACGGAACGCAGTATACCGGTCGTGCTCGACAGTTCAGGCGCTGGCCTGCGCGGAGGCCTTGAGCAAGGCGGCGTCTTCCTCGTCAAGCCCAGCATTGGCGAGTTGCGCCAGTTCACCGGTCGGGATCTTCCCGACACGGAGTCGGTGGGACGGGCGGCCATGCAGATCGTCGGGGGCGGTCATGCGCAATATGTGGCGGTGACGATGGGGCACGAGGGCGCTCTCCTTGCCTCGGCCGAGCGCCAACTCCTGCTTCCCGCAGTGGACATCGAGGTCAGAAGCGCGGTCGGCGCGGGCGACAGTTTCCTTTCGGCGATGGTCTTTGCTATCTCCTCAGGCTGGGAGATCGAAGAAGCGTTCCGCTTCGGCATCGCGGCAGGCGCGGCGGCCGTGATGAATCCGGGGCACGATCTTGCGCGACCCGAAGACATCCGGCGGCTCTATTCGCAGGTCCGTGCAGCCTCCTGAACCTTGCGTTGAACTTGAGCGTACTCCACCGACCAGTTCATGATCGTGGTTCCCGGTCGCGAAATTCGCGACCGGTTCGGCGCACTGCCGGTCAAGTGTTCGGCTGTTTCGATTTCACGGCGTATTATTGTTTCGCTTGATCGGAGAACTGATCGAAGGCCTCGACCGCCTGCGCGGCATACATGAGGCTGGGGCCAGCGCCCATGTAGAGCGCCATGCCCATCGTCTCCATCACTTCATCGCGCGTGGCGCCGTGCTTGACGGCGGCCTTCGAATGGAAGGCAACGCAGCCGTCGCAGCGGATGGCGACCGAGATGGCAAGAGCGATCAGTTCCTTGGTCTTGGCATCGAGCGCCCCGGCCTTGGTGGCCGCAGTCGCCATGGCGGAAAAGGCCTGCATCACTTCGGGCGTGCCGAGCCGCACTTCCTTGATGGCGCCATTCAGCTCGGTCGCCATTTTCGGCCAGTCCTTGTGCATATCGTCTCCTGTAAAGTTCAGCGTCCGAGAAGGGCAAGCAGTCGGTAAGCCGCGACGATGCGATCGCTTCGCGCGCGAGCTTCGCTGACCGCTGCGGCGGTTGCCTCGCGTTCGGCATCGAGCAGATCGAGCTGGGGCTTCATCCCCACGCGAACCTCGTGGCGCACGCTGTCGCGCGCCTGTCCGGCGGCAAGGGCTTGCTGGGAAGCAGCCGCTTCGACCAGGGCGGCCGAGCGCACCCCGGAAAAGGCGCTGATCGTCTGTTCATCGACGGCGGCGCGTGCGGCGCGCATACGCGCATCGGCGGCCCTGACCGCACTATCGGATTCGGTAATCTTGGCTGAGACTCGCCCGCCCGCGAATATCTGCCAGCGCGCCCGCACGCCGACCGTGGCGGCATCGGAGCGATAATCGGGAAAGAACTGGTCACGCACCGTCGAACCTTCGGCGAAGGCGCCGATCGTGGGCAGGCGTTCGGCTCGCGCACCCCGCGCGCTGGCCTGGGCGGCATCTAGTGCCGCCTCGGCCTGAGCGAGAGCGGGATTGTTCCCGCGGGCGCTGTCGAGCGCTTCATCGAGCGAGGCAGGCAGGACCGGACTTGCCGGAATGGGCTGGAGATCCTGCGGGGCAAGGCCAGTGAGGTTGGTGAATCGCGCATCGGCCGAGATGGCAAAGCCGCGCGCGCCTTCAAGGGCTGCCTGTGCTTCGGCAAGGCGCGCCGCCGCCTGCGCAACATCGGTGCTGGGGCTTTCGCCTGCCTTGAAGCGGAGCCGGGCCTGGCGCTGGATCTCCTCCATCTGGCCGACCATCTGTTCATAGAGCGCTATCATTCGGTGCGTGGTCAGCACGTCGCCATAGGCTTGGACCGTCGCGACGACGATCTGGCTGCGGGTCATCGTTTCACCGGCGCGGGCTGCTTCGCTGCCCGCTTTCGCCTGTGCGATCCCGGCGCTGACCCTGCCGCCCATAAAGAGGGGCTGTTCGATAGTGAGCTGCGCCGCGCGCGGCGTGACGTTGGCCGCCGGAAGCCCGAAGAAACCCTGCGGATCGAGTCGTCCATAGCCGATCGTCCCGCTCAGCGTCGCGGTTGGCAGACCCTGGCCGCGCGCTTCCCTGATCCGGGCGTCGGCCGCATCGGCATCGGCCCCCGCCGCCTCGATTTCCGGCGCGTGGTTCACGGCGGCCGCAATGGCTTCTTCAAGCGTCGTTGCCTGCGCGGGCATGGCGACACTCGCCAGCAGGCCGGCGAGCAGGGGGAGGGGGATCGTCCGCCTGAGCGTCATTTGAAGGCGGTTCCCGGACGGACGCCGAACGCCTTGAACACCATCGCAGCCGGGCAGAAACCAGTGAAGCTTGCCTGAAGCATATTGAGGCCGGCAAAGGCGGTGAGCGCGATCCACCAGGGATGCACGGTCAGCGACAGGACGACGCCGAGCAGTACGACACAACCGGCGAACGCCATCACGGCACGATCGAGAGTCATCAGTCTCACTCCTTCGCTTGGGAAACCTGAAGCCGGGGCATCAGAAACGCAGCTTGCGGATGCCCATCGCGTGCATGGCGAGCTTTTCGTAGAAGGGCTCGCTCTCGCCCTTGCGGACCTTGCGCAGGAAATATTTCTCAAAGCCGACCTTGGCCAGATGGACCCATTTGCCGCTGGACGACCAGTTGACGTTGCGCGGCGGGATCTGCGGCTGGGCGACGAAGGCGACGCCTCCGTCGCCAAAATCGGCGAGACACACCGCGTTCCACGTCGCTTCCGCCGTCGGCTCCTGGCCGTCGAGAATCAGCGAGAGATTGGCGGCGATCGCCGTGACCATGGATTCGATCATGAAACCGGTCTTGGGCACGCCCACCGGAACCGGCGTCGGGCCGGTCGGCGGGATGGCGACACAGACACCGAGCGCGAAGATCTCGGGGAAGGCCGGGTTGCGCTGGTGCTTGTCGACGATGATGAAGCCGCGCGGATTGGTCAGCCCTTCGATATTGCTCACCGCGGGCACGCCCCGGAACGCGGGGAGCATCATCGAGAAGCCGAAGGGCAGGTCGTGCGTCTTCTTCACCGCGCCGTCCTCGCCGACTTCCTCGACGTGCATGACGCCGGGTTCGACACTGGTCACGCGCGCATTGGTGATCCACTTGATATGCCGGTCTCGCAGCTCGCTTTCGAGCAGCGACTTGGTATCGCCGACGCCGTCGAGCCCAAGGTGTCCGATATAGGGTTCGGGCGTCACATAGATCATCGGCACCTTGTCGCGGATCTTGCGCTTGCGCAGTTCGGTGTCGAGGATCATCGCGAATTCGTAGGCCGGGCCGTAGCAGGACGCGCCCTGCACCGCGCCGACGACGATCGGGCCGGGATTTTGTGCAAAGGCATCGAACGCATCGGCGGCGGCTGAGGCGTGGGCCGTCTGGCAGATGGAGACGGTATGGCCGCCATGCGGACCCAGCCCCTCGATCTCGTCGAACGCGAGTTCCGGGCCGGTGGAAATTACAAGATAATCGTAATTGATGGATGAGCCGTCATTGAGTTCGAGCCGCTTTTCACCGGCATGCAGCCGTTTCGCGCCGACCGAGGTGAAGCCGATCTTCTTTTTGGCGAACACGGGAGGGAGGTGGACCTGAATGGCTTCGGGCTCGCGCCAGCGCACGGCGACCCAGGGATTGGACGGGATGAAGCTGTAGGTGTCGCTATCGGATACCGTCATCACGTCGGCGCGGTCCTTGAGGGCGGCCTTGATCTCATAGGAGGCGATCGTGCCTCCCAGACCCGCGCCCAGCACCACGATCAAAGGCTTGCCCATCTGCGATCCTTCCATGTCTCAATGGCATTGACGAATATCATCATTACACGTTATATGCAAATAACAAAGTTGAGGAAGCTGCCATGTTCGGATTCAAGAAACGTGATGCCCACCGTGAGATCGGCCCCGCCGAGCTGGACGCCATGCTGAAGGGCGGCAAGGCGCTCCTGATCGACGTGCGCGAGACAGGCGAGTTCGCCGCCGGTCACATACTGGGCGCAATAAACATGCCGCTGTCGGGCTTTTCACCTCGTAACATCCCTGATCCCAAGGGCCGGACTGTCGTGCTGCAATGCGCGGGCGGAAAGCGCTCGGGCCAGGCGCTCGATCAATGCGCGGCGGCGCAGAGCGCGATCGACACCCACCTTGCTGGCGGGATCGGTGCGTGGAAAGACGCCGGCTTCCCGGTCGTTGGTGATTGAGAGCCTGAAAGAGAACCAAAAAAGAGGGGTATCGGCGGCATGATGAGCGGCAGGGGCAAGTGGCTCTGGTTGGCGGGCGCCGCGCTGGCGCTGTCGGCATGCGGGAGCAAGCCGGAGCAGGAACAGGCGGCGGCGACGCTACCCGCCGGGGAAACCCTGCGGCTCGCCGCAACCGAAATCCCGGACATGAAGATGGTCGGCGCGGAGATCGCCACGCGCGACCAGGCCGAAGTGCTCGCCCGCATCCCCGGTATCCTCACGTCGCTTTCCGTCCGTGCCGGAGACACGGTGCACAAGGGGCAGCGGATCGGCATGATCGTCGATTCGCGGCTCGGTTATGAGACAAGCGCCTATGGTGCGCAGGTTGCCGCCGCTCAGGCCGAAGCCGCGCGCGCCAATGCCGATCTCGCGCGCATTCGCGATCTCTATGGACAAGGCGTCTATGCCAAGGCGCGCCTGGATCAGGCCGTTGCGGCCGCGCGCGCGGCCGATGCGCAGGTTGCTGCCGCTCGGGCGCAGCAGGGCGCAAGCGTCAGCGTCGCGGGGCAGGGGGCGGTGATCGCCCCGGCGAGCGGGCGGGTGCTTCGCGCCGATATTCCTGCCGGATCGCCGGTGGCGCCGGGCATGTCGATCGCGACGGTTACCGCGGGGCCGCCGGTGCTGCGGTTGATGCTGCCGGAGTCGGTTGCCGGACAGGTCCATCCCGGTGCGCGCGTGATCGTCAATGAAGCGGATATGCCGTCCGGGCAGCGCGAAGGCAGCGTGACGCAGGTCTATCCCGCGATCACCGGAGGCCAGGTTCGCGTTGATGCTACTCTGTCCGGCCTTTCCACCCAATTTATCGGCCGCCGCGTGAGCGCGTCGGTCGAGATCGGCACGCGCAAGGCGCTGGTCGTGCCGCGCGCATTCGTCACCACGCGCTATGGTATGGATCAGGTGCAGATCGTCGCGAAGGGCAAGCGGCTCAGCATGGTGCCGGTCCAGATCGCGCCGACGGCAGATCCCGCCCTGGTCGAGATATTGAGCGGCGCGGCCGCCGGCGACGCGCTGTTCGCCCCCGGTAAGCCCGCCAAGGCTCCGCGGCCATGAATCTCGGCGTTTCCGGTCGCCTCACCAGGGCCACTATCGCTTCACCCCTGACCCCGCTGTTCCTGCTCGCGGCGATTGCCGTTGGTCTGCTGGCTCTTCTTTCCATCCCTCGGGAGGAAGAGCCGCAGATCAGCGTGCCGATGGTCGACATCCAGGTGATGGCGCCGGGCCTTTCCGCCGCCGACGCGACCGAGCTGGTCGGCATTCCCCTCGAAACCATCGTCAAGAGCGTCGATGGCGTGGAGCATGTCTATACTCAGGCGCAGGACGATGGCGTGATGGTGACGGCGCGCTTCCTCGTGGGATCGAACCCCGAGGACGCGGCGATCCGCATCGAGGAAAAGCTGCGCGCCAATTGGGACAGGAAACCGGTCGGCATTCCCGATCCCAAGGTGACGGTGCGCGGCATCAATGATGTTCCGGCCGTCGTTCTGACCCTTGCCCCCAAGCCCGGCGCGGCAGGGCAGTGGAACGATGCCAGCCTCTACGAACTCGCCGCGAAGCTGCGCACCGAGATCGCCAAGGTCGACAATGTCGGGATCAGCTTCCTCGTCGGTGGCCGCCCCGAGGAAATCCGCATTGCGCCCGATCCGGCCAGGCTGCGCCAGTATGGCGTGCCGCTGGGGAGCGTGATCGAGGCCGCGAGCCAGGCCAATCGGTCCTTTCCGCTGGGTAATATCCGCGAGGACGGCAAGGCGGTCGGCGTCACGGCGGGCCGCACCCTGTCATCGGCGCAGGAGGTCGGACTTCTGACCGTGCGCTCTGCCTCCGGCTCTCCCGTCTATCTGCGCGACGTTGCCAGCGTAACGCAGGGGCCGCGCGAGGATCAGGCGCGGGCGTGGCGCTGGGCGAAGGAGGAAAACGGCAAGTGGAATAGCGCCCCCGCTGTCAGCATCGCCTTCGCCAAGCGCGCCGGGGCCAATGCCGTGGTCGTCTCCGATGCCATCCTCGAGCGTGTCGAGAGCCTGAAAGGCAAGCTGATCCCCGATGACGTCACGGTCGCCGTCACCCGCAACTATGGCGAGACGGCGAACGAGAAGGCCAACGAACTGCTGTTCCACCTCGCGCTGGCGACCGTCTCCATCGTCGTGCTGATTGGGTTCGCGATCGGTTGGCGCGAGGCGGGCGTGACCGCCGTGGTCATTCCGACGACGATCCTGCTGACCATGTTCGCCTCGAACCTCATGGGCTATACGATCAACCGCGTCAGCCTGTTCGCGCTGATCTTCTCGATAGGCATTCTCGTCGACGACGCGATCGTCATGATCGAGAATATCGCCCGGCATTGGGCGATGGACGATGATCGCAGCCGCACCCAGGCAGCGATCGAGGCGGTGGCCGAGGTCGGCAACCCCACTGTGGTGGCGACGCTGACCGTGGTCGCCGCGCTGCTGCCGATGCTGTTCGTTTCCGGTCTGATGGGGCCCTATATGGCCCCGATTCCGGTCAACGCCTCGGCGGCGATGATCTTTTCCTTCTTCGTAGCGGTCGTGATCGCCCCGTGGCTGATGATCCGTTTCGCTAGGCAGACGCTCGAAAAGGGGCATGGCCATGATGAAAGCGGCGGCAGGCTGGGGCAGCTCTATGCCCGCGTCGCGCACCGCGTGATCGATACGAAGAAGTCCGCCCGCAATTTTCTGATCGCGGTGGGCGTGGCGACGCTGGTTGCCTGCTCGATGTTCTACTTCAAGGCCGTGACCGTGAAGCTGCTGCCCTTCGACAACAAGTCGGAGGTCCAGGTCGTGGTCGACATGCCCGAAGGCACCGCGCTCGAAGGTACGGGCCGCGTGCTGGAAGATATCGCCGGCGTGGTGCGGGGCTTGCCCGAAGCGACGGCAATGGAGGCCTATGTCGGCACGTCCGCGCCGTTCAACTTCAACGGCCTTGTCCGCCATTATTTCCTGCGCTCGCAGCCCGAGCAGGGCGATGTGATGGTGACGCTGCTGCCCAAGGGGGATCGCAGCCGGTCCAGCCATCAGATTGCGCTCGACCTGCGCCAGCGGCTGAAGGCGCTGCGCTTGCCCAATGGCGCATCTATCAAGGTGGTCGAGACGCCTCCAGGCCCGCCCGTCCTCGCGACCCTGCTGGCCGAGGTTTATGGCCCCGACGAAGTCACGCGCCAGAAGACAGCGACCGAGCTGGAAAAGATCTTCCGGTCCATCCCCTTCATCGTCGACGTGGACAACAGCTTCGGCGAGGCGCGCCCGAAGCTCCGCCTCGACGTGCAGCGCGACCGGCTCGATTATTACGGCCTTTCACAGCGGCAGGTCGCCGACAGCATCGGTATGCTCATGGGGAGTCAGACTGTCGGCTACGCGCCGCGCGGCGATGGCCGCAGCCCACTCCCGATCACCATCGCGCTGGAACAGAAGGACCGGAGCTGGACGCAGGCCCTGTCGAGTACGCCGGTTGCACAGACGCCGGGCGGTCAGCTTATCGACCTCGGCGCCGTGGTCGAAGCCCGCACCGCGGCGGGCAGTCCCGCGATCTTCCGCCGCGACGGCCGCTATGCCGACATGGTCACGGCAGAACTGGCCGGAGCCTATGAAGCGCCGATCTACGGCATGATCGAAGTGAACCGCGCGGTCGATGCCTATGACTGGGCGGCGAAGGGCCTGCGGAAGCCGGAGATACGTCTCAATGGTCAGCCCGGGGACGAAAGCGTGCCGTCCCTGCTCTGGGACGGCGAATGGGAAATCACCTGGGTTACGTTCCGTGACATGGGCGGCGCCTTCATGGTCGCGCTGCTGGCCATCTACATCATCGTCGTCGCGCAGTTCAAAAGCTTCCGTCTGCCGCTCGTGATCCTGACACCCGTGCCGCTCACCCTGGTCGGGATCGTCATCGGCCACATGCTGTTCCGCGCGCCGTTCACGGCGACCTCGATGATCGGGTTCATCGCGCTTGCCGGCATCATCGTGCGCAACTCGATCCTGCTGGTCGACTTTATCCGCCATTCGGCCACGCCGGACAAATCGCTGCGCGACGTGCTGCTGGAAGCCGGCACGATCCGGTTCAAGCCGATCGTCCTCACGGCCGCCGCGGCGATGATTGGCGCGGCCGTGATCCTGACCGATCCGATCTTTCAGGGATTGGCGATCTCGCTGCTGTTCGGCCTTGCGTCCTCGACGCTGCTGACCGTGCTGGTTATTCCGGCCATTTACATCGTGCTTCGAGATGATGGGAAACCCGCGACCAGATGATGCCCCTTGATACGCCCCTTGCGCAACTCGCCCAGCACGCCGCCCATGCGGCGAGTGTGCTGAAGCTGCTCGCCAATGAACAGCGCCTGCTGATCTTGTGCCGGCTGACCCAGGGCGAGTTCTCCGTGAACGCGATGGTGGAACTGTGCGGGCAATCCCAGTCCAGCGTATCGCAACATCTTGGCAAGCTGCGTGAAGGCGGGCTGGTCAAGACTCGGCGCGAGGCGACGACGATCTATTACAGTCTGGCCGATGATGGCGTTCGCCAGTTGATCGACATGCTCTGCGATCGCTTCGGACCCGGCGCTGGACAATCCTGAGACATCCGGTCCAACGAGAATGACGCAGGATAGGCAGGCCCGTTCCGAGATACTGGCCGAGACCGCTTCGACATAGATTTTGAGAAGTGTTCAGGCACCGGGAGCGGGAAGGTGGTTTTCGGGCGTTGGTGGCCGCTTTGTCTCGACAGCGAAGTTTTGAGGGGAAGAGGCTGTGAAGATCGCGACAGCAATCGGGGCCGCGCTGGCGGCGACATTTGGGGCTTCTGGGCCTTCATGGTCACAGGATGAGGACGCAATTTCCGTGTCGACGGGAAGCGAGGCATGGGAGGAAAGCTATAGCGTCAAAATCTCCCAAGAGTTTCGGTGCAGATCGGCCAGCGCGGTATTTGATGCGGAGATTTCCCGCGATGGTGTCAGGAGCCTTGCCTTGGCCGTTAACGGCAAGAAGGTTACGGCGAACGATGTTGCTAAGATCGTTGCAGATGTGAACAGACAGGGAGGATTCTCCTATGTCGGCTTTGTCTGCACGCCCGACTTTTACGCATTTACGTTCTACCCCAACGATCAGGGGCACGGACAACCCTACATTTATCAAGGTCGCGTGCGGAGCAATTAAGGGCCATTATCTTGTCACTGGCGCGGTAGCACCGGTTCCCACTCGGACGGTGCCGTGCGCCAGCCCCAGGCGCATATTCCAAGCATGAAGAGATTGGCGCCAAAATCGAGCGCCATCCAGCGGGTGAGCGCCGGGACGACAAAGACAAAATAATAATTGAACCAGAAAAACGGCAGCAGTGCTGCGCCATAGATTGCGAAGGTCCGCCGCGTCCATCGGCTGAAAGCAATGAACAGCCCGCCAAGCACGGCCTGCGCGCCGAAACAGCCGATCAGGAGGGCACTTGTGGGGCTCAGATGCTGATAGGCGGGATTAATCGTCAGCCGCTCGACCATCTGTGGTGTGGCCAGACACCAGCCGCCTAGGATCAGGAATGGAAGCGCGAGAAGACGCTGGGGCCAGGCATTATGGTTCATCGTGGTGACCTAACACGGAGAGCTGCATTATTGATAGTTGTGCGCGCGCAAGCGCGGCGGCCTACCCGCGGCCGTCGCTACTCGCGATTTCTGCTGCGCAGCCGTAGTAGTCACCCGATATATTCGTTCACGTCATGGGTGATACCAACCTGCATTGATCATGACCCATGCGCCCATTTGCGGCGGCCGATGGTCATGATGCGCCAAGGCTGATCGACGAGTTTGTTCCAAGCCTCGCAGCAGTGGTCGACGATGTTGTCGTAGGAGGTGAAGACGCGGTTTGAGAGCCAGTTGTCGCGCATGAACTGCCAGATATTCTCGACCGGGTTGAGTTCGGGACATTTGGCCGGAAGCGGGACAATTGTGATGTTGCCGGGGACTTGGAGCTTGCCAGTGGTGTGCCATCCGGCCTGATCCATCAGCACGAGAGCGTGAGCGCCCGGCGCGATGGCGAGCGATATTTCAGCAAGGTGCAGTCCCATGGTTTCGGTGTTGCAGAAGGGCAGGACGAGCCCTGCGCCCTTGCCGTGTTCCGGGCAGATCGCGCCGAAGATGTAGGCCGATTTCGTCCGTTGGTCTTTCGGTGCCGAAGGCCGGGTTCCGCGTCTCGCCCAGCGCCGCGTGATCTTGTTCTTTTGACCAACGCGGGCTTCGTCCTGGAACCATATCTCTATGGGCGTGCCCTTCGGGAGCGCTGCTCTGACTTTTGCCAGCTTGGCAGCGAAGCCCCCCTTTTGAATGCCTCCATGGCATGCTCGTTCTGGGCATGATGGCGAGGCCGCGCGGTGAGCTTCACGTAGCCCAGCTTCTTCAACTCGCGGCTGATGGTGGTCTCATCGAGCGAGACCGCAAATTCGTCATGGAGCCACTGGGCCAGATCGATCGAGACTGTGCAGAATTTTGTGCCTGAGGTGTTTCGTCAGGTTATGGGGAAGCGATCTTCGAACATGATAGCGAATTGGCTACTGACAGCGTGCCACTCTCGCACTGAGCGCTTCCACTCGGTGGATGTAGCATTGAGTGCCAGGTAGATCAATTTCGCCGCTGCCTCATCGCTTGGGAAGTGGCCGCGGGTGCGGACGGCGCGGCGGATCTTGGAGTTCAGCGCCTCTATGGAATTCGTGGTGTAGATCAGCCTGCGGACCTCGGGCGGATAATCGAGGAACGGGATGACCTCGTTCCAGGCCCGGCGCCAGCTTGGCGTGATCGCCGGATATCGCCTGGCGAGGCTGCTTTCCTCGAACTGTGTCAGGGCGGCCTCGGCCTGTGCGGCGTCTACGGCCGTGTAGATCGCCTTGAGCGCCGCGGCGACGGCCTTGCGGTCCTTATAGCTCGCGAAGTTCATGGAATGGCGCAGCAGATGGACGATACAGGTCTGAATCCGGGTCTGGGGGAACGCTGCCTCGATGGCCTGCGGGAAGCCCTTCAGCCCGTCCACGACCGCGATCAGGATGTCCTGGACACCCCGGTTGCGCAAATCGCTCAGCACCTTGGCCCAGAACTTGGCCCCTTCATTGGCCTGGAACCACAGCCCCAGAACATCGCGCGTGCCGTCCGGCAGTACGGCAAGGGCCACGAAGACCGCCTTGTTCGCAACGGCCCCGTCGCTGCGGATGTTAACCCGGATCGCGTCCATGAAGACGATCGGATAGCAGGGCTCCAGCGGTCGGTTCTGCCAGGAAGCGACCTCTTCCATCACCGCCTCGGTGATCGCGGAAATGAGGCTTGGGGGCGCTTCGACCCCATAGATTTCCTCAAGATGCCCCTGGATCTCCCGGGTCGTCATGCCCCGGGCATACATGCTGATGATCTTACGGTCGAACTCAGGGAAGCGGCGCTGATACTTGGCGATCAGCATCGGGTCGAATGTGCCATTGCGGTCCCGGGGAATGTCCAGGACAACTTTGCCGTTGTCCGTGGTCACCGTCTTCTGGCTGCTTCCGTTTCTCCGATTGGCCGGCTCGTTGCCGCCCGCAGGAGCCCTCTCCGCGCGCTCTTCATTGAGATGGACGTCCATCTCCGTGCTCAGTGCACGTTCCGCCAGCGCTTTGGTCAGCTCCGCAAGGATGCCGCTCTTGCCAAACAGATCGCCAGGCGAACGGCCTTCCATCAGCCGGTCCAGAAGGTCTTTGTCGATGCTCATGCGTGGTCTCCTCTGCAAGAAGTTACCACCTCAGGCACAAAATTCTCGATAGTCCCGATCGATCAGCCGCCAGCGCACCACCCCGTGGATTGCCGGGATCGGGCCGCTCTCGACAACATCGACCAGTGCCTGGCGCTGCACATCGTTCAGCCGCGAACGGGGGCCAGGCGCCTTGCCATCCAGTAGTCCATCGGGCCCCCGGGCATTGAACCGGATCACCCAGTCCCGCACGATCTGAAGCCCAACTCCACCGATCCGAGCCGCGACACTCCGGCTCCCGCCGTCGTAAATCTCGGCCAAAGCCAACAGCCGCCGCGCCTGGTTCGCGCTCTTCGTCGTGCGCGACAACCGTCGCAGCGCTGCCCCGTCAAAATCTTCCCGCAAGCCGATCGCTGATCCCATGGACACGCCCTCCAAAGTCGCAGCCCCATAGATTCAGATTTTCACCGCCTTGGGAATCCCCCGTGAGTCAGCCTCCGCGCAGGTTGGTATGAGACGATCCTTGCCCGATCCACCGTAGATTGCGGATCCCGAAAGCAGCCGGCGTCTGAGCGATGAGGATTAAGGGAAGGTCGTCACGAACGGCGATCGCGTTCCCGCTCCAGGCACCGCTTGAAAGCAGGGAGGTGGCGCTCGCGCGAGGCGGCCTGCAGGTTTTCCATCACCTGGCGCGCTGCGGGATCTTCGATCATCGGGATCAGCCGGTCATAGAGGGCGATGTTTTCGACCTCGCCCTGGACCGCGCTTTCGCACGCTTGTGCGAGTGAGGCTGGCGCTGTGACTTTTCCTGTCCATGCGTTGGGCGGCACGTCGATGCCCAGTCGGGCAAGCTGGCGCTCAAGCGCGGCAGCGTGGCGCTGTTCGGCTTCGATGATGTTGGAAAAGGGCCGGACAGGGCCGAACTTTTCGATCACGGCGGCATAGGTCGCCTCCGCCTTCCGCTCGTCTTCGAGCGCATCGAGGAGGATGTTTGCCAGCTTTGACGTAGCCAAGGTCTCGTCCTTTCAATGGCGGCAGTTCGCTAACGGCCCCGGCCTCGCAGAGATTGCGCGGCCGGGGCCAGTCGTTGAGCGTGTCTTACTCTTCGAGCAGGGCGCGCAGCATCCATGCGGCCTGCTCATGCACGCCGATCCGTTGGGTGAGCAGGTCCGCGGTCGGCTCGTCGCTCGCCTTCTCGACCAGAGGGAACAGCGTGCGCGCCGTGCGGGCGGCCGCTTCATGCCCCTTGGCGAGGATGTCGACCATGTCGAGCGCCTTCGGCGGCACTTCCGGCGCGTCGGGAAGCGAGCTCAATTTAGCGAACTGCGCGTAGGAACCGGGTGCGGGCTGTCCGAGCGAGCGGATGCGTTCGGCGATCGGGTCGATCGCGTTCCACAACTCGGTATATTGCGTCATGAACATGGCATGGAGGCTGTTGAACATCGGCCCGGTCACGTTCCAGTGAAAGTTGTGCGAGGTCAGATAGAGAGTGTAGGTGTCCGCCAGGAGGCGGCTCAGGCCTTCGCAAATCGCAACCCGATCTTCCTCGCCGATTCCAATATTCACTTGTCTGGTCATGGTCTTCTCCTTGATCGAAACTCTACTTCAGATCGCGTAGTCCCGCGAGCAGGGCGGCCCGCGAGATTTCACCGACATGGAGCGCACGGATCACGCCTTTGCTGTCGATGAACAGCGTCGCGGGAAGCCCGGCCGAGCCGGTCGCGGCAGCTATACGCAGGTCGCGGTCGAGATGGACGTGCGCCGTTTCAAGGCGCTTGCTGTCCAGCCACGCACGTACGTTGTCTGCATCCTCGCCCTGATTGACAAGCAGGATCGGTACGGCCGAGTGCGCCGCTTCTGCGACCATCATCGGCATTTCACGCTGGCACGGCGGGCACCAGGTTGCCCAGAGATTGACGACGAACGGCTTGCCCCGGCGATCGTCGAGCAGGCTCTTTCCGCTGTCCAGCGACTGGAGAACGATTCCTTGCGGTAGAGGTCGCTGCGCCGAGGCAAGGGCCGCTGCCGTGGCGCCGGATGTGACCGCGACGCAGCCCGCGAAGACGAGCGTCAAAGGTGCTAGGGCGCGAGATCGCCGTAGTGACACGCCCAGCACGATTGCGGCAGTCACCAGACCGGGGAGCGGCGAGAAACCTCCTTGCCAGACATAGAGGATGGTTGCGGGTTCGATGGCGAAGGCATGCCAGTTCTGCGCCACAAAACCCGCGCGAGCTGCAACGAGGCCAGCGAGCAATGCCCGCCACGCGGCCGTATCGCAATCCACGCCGCGACGGCGGCCTATCCAGTTCCCCGCCGCCATGAAGGCAATGATCCCGAGAATCGCGAACAGCCGTTCCAACGCGAGCGCGAGAGGGCCGATAGCAATCATGATCCGTCGCGATCAGGCCGCCATGTCCTCATCGGGATCGGCATGAAACTCATGCCACATGCCGTTGAGGATGCCGAAGCCGACGGCCAGGCCGACACCCAGAATCCAGCTAAAATACCACATCCGGGTCTTCCTTCAATAAAAGTCGGGGTTGGTGTCGACGTCGCGCAGCGTGATGCGGCCGAACAGGACCTTGTAGACCCAGGCGGTGTAGAGCAGCACGATTGGCAGGAAGATCACCGTCACCGCGAGCATGATGAACAGGGTCACATGGCTGGACGACGCGTTCCAGACCGTCAGGCTCGAGGCCGGGTCGATCGAGCTGGGCAGGATGAACGGGAACATCGAGAGGCCCACGGTCGCGATGATGCCGATCGCGCCGAGAGATGAGCCGCCAAAGGCCAGAACCTCGCGGCCCTTGCGGATACCGATCCACGCCAGCAGCGGCCCCGCGAAACCGAGAATGGGGGCGATCAGCATCCAGGGATGGGCGCCATAATTGTCGAGCCAGGCCCCCGGCGCTGCGACCGTTCCTGAAAGCAGCGGATTAGAGGGGCCGAGCGGATCGGCGCCGTGCGTCAGGCGGAAACCATAGCCCATGGTCGCGACCATCACGCCGCCGATGGCAAAGAGCAGGATCGAGGCGACGGCGGCGACCTGGCCGAAGGCGCGGGCGCGGTCATGCACAGCGCCGCGTTCGATCTTGATCGCGAGCCAGCTTGCGCCGTGCAGCACGATCATGGCGACCGAGAGAAGGCCGGCGACCAGCGAGAAGGGATGGAACAGGCCGAGCAGGCTGCCCTCGTAGAAGGAGCGCAGATCGCTATCGAGCCGGAAGGGGATACCGGTGAGCACATTGCCGACCGCGACGCCGAACACCAGCGCCGGAACGAAACCGCCGACGAACAGCGCCCAGTCCCAGCGCGCGCGCCATGCGGCGTCCGGCTTCTTCGAGCGGTATTTGAAGCCGACGGGCCGCAGGATGAGCGCCGCGAGGACGAGGAACATGGCCAGATAGAAGCCGGAGAAGCTGACCGCATAGACGAACGGCCATGCCGCGAAGATCGCGCCGCCGCCAAGGATGAACCAGACTTGGTTCCCCTCCCACGTCGCACCGATGGAGTTGATGACGAGGCGGCGTTCGGCGTCGGTCCTGGCAACAAAAGGCAGCAGCGCGGCGGTGCCAAGGTCGAAGCCGTCGGTCAGGGTGAAGCCGATCAGGAGGACGCCCATCAGCAGCCACCAGATCAGCCGGAGCGTTTCATAGTCGATGGGAGGTGCCATGACCTGTTCTCCTTATTCGGCAGGGATGGGCGCGTAGCCGCTGTGGGTTTCGGAGGATGGCGCCGGGGGTCGATGTTGGTCCGGTCCCTTGCGGATCGCCGCCAGCATCAGCCGTACTTCGATGACCGCCAGCGCGCCGTAGATTACCGTGAAGCCGATGATCGTCGTCCAGAGTTGCGCGACGGTCAGGCTCGATGCGGCAAGGAAGGTCGGCAGAACGCCGTCGATCGCCCAGGGCTGGCGGCCGATCTCGGCCAGGATCCAGCCAAATTCGATGGCGATCCACGGCAACGGAATGACCCACACCGCAGCGCGCAGGAAGGTGCGGCAGAAGCGGCTGTCGCAGTTCAGCTTGCGGATCGAGGCCATCCAGAAGGCGGCGCCGAAGAAAGCGATGAAGAAGAAGCCGAGGCCCGCCATCGCGCGGAACACCCAGAACATCACAGGGACATTGGGCACGGTCGACCATGCGGCCTTCTCGATGTCCTGGGGCGTGGCTTGCCGCGGATCGGCGACGAAGCGTTTCAGCAGCAGGGCATAACCAAGATCGGCCTTGCTCCGCTCGAATGCCTCGCGTGCGACCATGTCCTTCTGGTCGACCTTCAGCTTTTCGACTGCGTCATAGGCTTTGATGCCGTTCTCGATGCGGTCCTGCGCCCTGGCGACCAGCTCGAAGATGCCGGAGACTTCGCCCGTCAGGCTGCGCGTGGAGATGAGGCCGAGCACATAGGGAATCTTGACCTCGAAATAGGTTTCGCGGTCGGTGACGCTGGGAAAGCCGACAACGGCGATACCCGCCGGAGCCGGTTCGGTGTGCCACATGGCTTCCAGCGCGGCGAGCTTCATCTTCTGGTTGTCGGTCAGCGCATAGCCGCTCTCGTCGCCCAGCACGACAACCGACAGCGAGGATGCGAGGCCGAAGGCGGCGGCGACGGTGAAGCTGCGCCGCGCGACCGCGACCCATTTGCCCTTGAGGAGATACCAGGCCGAGACGCCGAGCACGAAGGCCGAGGCGCAGACATAGCCGGCGCTCACCGTATGGACGAACTTCGCCTGCGCCACCGGATTGAACAGCACCGCCATGAAATCGGAGACTTCCATGCGCATCGTCTCGGGATTGAAGCGCGATCCCACCGGATTCTGCATCCAGCCATTAGCGACGAGGATCCACAGCGCCGAGAGGTTGGACCCGAGCGCGACCATGAAGGTGGTCAGCAGATGCCCGACCCTGGACAGCTTGTCCCATCCGAAGAACATGAGGCCGACGAACGTCGCTTCGAGGAAAAAGGCCATCAGCCCTTCGATGGCGAGCGGCGCGCCGAAAATGTCGCCGACATAGTGGGAATAGTAGGACCAGTTGGTGCCGAACTGGAATTCCATGGTGATGCCGGTGGCAACGCCCAGCACGAAGTTGATACCGAACAGCTTGCCCCAGAAGCGCGTGACGGTGCGCCAGATCTCACGGCCCGTCATCACATAGATGCTCTCCATGATGACGAGGATGAAGGAGAGGCCGAGCGTCAGGGGGACGAACAGGAAATGGTATAGCGCGGTCAGGGCGAACTGCAGCCGGGAGAGTTCGATCACGGCCATGTCCATGGCAAGACTCCTTGCGTTCCGGCCCGGCTTCCATGGGTGTCCTGAGTCGGTTGAAAAAATTATGATTAGCCGTTACTCGTAATTGAGTATATGAGCAAGGCATTAGATAGGCAGGTGCCGGTCCTTTTCTGGATCGGGGACAGCGGCGCGGCGATCCTCATGGCGGCCGCGCTCGCCTGCGCCGTGGCATCTGCGGAACAGGGCGGCCATGGCCATCTTCTGCTTGCCGTGGGCGGATTGATCGCCGCGGCCCTGCTTCGCGGCGGTCTTCAGATCGGTGCGGTCCATGCCGGTGAAGGCGCCGCAGTGCGCACCAGGACGAACTGGCGCCGGCGGGTTTTCCCGCATGTGCTTGTTGCGCCGCCGGGCGATCGCCGGATGTTGGGCGAGGCGGTGGCCGATGCCGTCGACCGGATCGAGGACCTGGGCGGCTTCCATTCCCGCTTCCTCCCTCTGCGCCGCGCCGCTGTCCTCTCTCCGCTCATCATCGCGATTGCCGCCGCATTGGGAAGCTGGATTGCCAGCGCGATTATGCTCGCGACGCTGGTTCCCTTCGCCCTGGGTATGGCGCTTGCCGGGACGGCGGCTGCGCGTGCCGCCGCGCGCCAGCTCGACGCGCTCAGCCGCCT
>NZ_MINO01000058.1 GCF_001757355.1 Sphingobium phenoxybenzoativorans | reverse complement strand
CGCCGCGCCGCGCCCCAAGCCCACTGCCAGGCCGCGCGCTCAGAAGCCAGCGCCGGACACCATGCCGGCAATGGACCATTCGCAGCACCAGACCACTCCCGCGGCGCAAGCAAATGCGGCCGGTCAGCCGCAATCCACGTCTCCCGCAATGCCGGAGATGCCGGGCATGGACCACTCCCAGCATCAGGACGGCGCGATGCCCGACATGCCCGGGATGGACCATGCGCAGCATGGCCAGACAGCGACGCCGGGAACGCCCGCCATGCCCGGCATGCAAATGACCGGCACCGCACTTCCGGCCGGCAATGCGCCCCCGCCGCCGCCCCCAGGCGACCACTTCGCCGATCGGGATTTTCCCGGCGGCGAGATGGCGCGCTCGCGCGACATCATGATGAAGGACAGCGGCGGCAACAATTTCGGGCAGGTGCTGCTCAACCTGTTCGAGTATCAGGCGCATAGCGGCCGCGATGGCTATCGCTGGGATGGCGAAGGCTTTTACGGCGGCGACATCAACCGCCTCTGGCTCAAGAGCGAGGGCGAAGGCGAGTTCGGCCGCGGCATCGACAGCGCCGAGGTGCAGGTGCTCTACAGCCGGGCCATCGACCCCTATTTCAATCTTCAGGGCGGTATCCGCCAGGACTTCGGCCGCGGGCCCGACCGCACCTACGCGACGATCGGCGTCGAGGGCCTGGCTCCTGGCATGTTCGAGGTCGAAGGCGCGCTGTTCCTCTCGACCAAGGGCGATGTTCTGGGCCGGGTCGAGGGCTATTACGACCAGCGCATCACCCAGCGCCTGATCTTGCAGCCGCGCGCCGAGGTCAATTTCGCCGCGCAGGATATTCCGGAGAACGACATCGGTTCGGGGCTGGTCAACATAGAGCTCGGCGCGCGCCTGCGCTACGAATTCAGCCGCCAGTTCGCACCTTACATCGGCGTTTCCTATCTGCGCAAAGCCGGAGACACGGCGCGGCTGTCGAGGCTTGCGGGCGAGGACGTCCATGCCACCAGCTTCGTCGCCGGCGTTCGCTTCTGGTTTTAGCATCAGGACGGCTGATGGCGGGGGCGAACAAGAGAGCGGGGCGTTACACTCATACCCAGGTCGGCCGGCGCCGAGCGAAGGAGATACGCCATGGACCATTCGTCCCACATGAACACCCGGAAGATGGGTGCCTATTGGAGCCTTGCCGTTCAGACCGTCATCAGCGGCGTCATCATGTATCTGGTGATGTTCGTCATGATCGACGGGCTCGACAGCTTCTACAACAACCTCAACATGCTCTACATGACGCTGATGATGGTCGCACCGATGGTGGTGCTGATGATCCTCGCCATGCGACACATGTTCGTGTCGAAGGCCGCCAACATCGCGCTGATCGCCGCGTCGCTGGTCGCCTTCTTCGGCAGCTTTGCACTCATCCGCACCCAGACCACGATCGGCGACACGGCCTTTCTGCGCTCGATGATCCCGCATCATTCCGGGGCGATCCTGATGTGCCAGGAAGCAAAGCTCAGCGATCCGGAAGTCATCCGGCTTTGCGAAGCGATCAAGCGCTCGCAGCGGCAGGAAATCGACGAGATGAAGGCCATACTCGCGCGGCGCTGAGTGGCACGGTCGGGCTACGCCCGGATACGTGCGCCCGGCCAGGTATGTGAGCCGGCCGATGGTCGACACGAGGCGCGGGGCGGACGAGATTGCCAGGGAGGTGGTGCGGCTTGCGCCGTTGTTCCTGCGACAGGCTGGCGGCCATGTCCTGACGCTGCTCGATCCTGCCGGGATCGTGCTGAGCTATAATGAAGAAGGCGAGCGTGCCGAATGCTGGCCCCTCGATCGCGTCCTGGGACAGCCCCATGACCTGTTCTACCCGCCCGACGAGATTGCGGCCGGCCGCCCGTGCGCAGACCTGGCGGCCGCCCTTCACGAAGGCACGCTGGAGCGCGAAGCGTGGCGGGTCTGCGAGAACGGAGCGGAGTATCTCGCGCGCCTGACGATCAGCGCCCTGTTCGAAGGCGACGCACATCGAGGCTTTGCCTGCATCAGTCGCGATGTCACCGACGAGGCGGCGGTCCGGGCGTCAATCGAGACCCGCGAGCAGCATCTCCAGTCGATCCTGGCGACCGTCCCCGATGCGATGATCATCATCGACGAGACCGGCGACATCACGTCGTTCAGCGCGGCCGCCCAACGCCTGTTCGGCTATTCGGAAACCGAGCTCGTCGGCCGCAACGTCTCCTGCCTGATGCCCCAGCCCGATCGCGACCGGCATGACGAATATATCGCGCATTATCTCCAGACCGGCGAGCGCCGGATCATCGGCCTCGGCCGCGTCGTGGTCGGCCAGCGCCGCGACGGCTCGACCTTCCCGATGCAGCTGTCGGTTGGCGAGGCCGGTGAAGACGGGCAGCGGTTGTTCACCGGCTTCATCCGGGATCTCACCGCCAAGGAGCAGGATGAGCTCAGGCTCAAGGAACTGCAGGCAGAGCTGGTCCATGTCTCCCGGCTGAGCGCGATGGGCACGATGGCCTCGACCCTCGCGCATGAGCTCAACCAGCCGCTTGCCGCGGTCGCGCTCTATCTCGAGACGATCCGCGACATGCTCGACGAGCGGGACGACGAACCCTTCGTGTCGCTACGGTCGGTGATGGATGATGCGGCACAGGAAACGCTGCGGGCCGGCCATATCGTCCGGCGCCTGCGCGATTTCGTCGCCCGCGGCGAGGTCGACAAGAGCCTCCACGATCTGCCGCAGGTTGTCGCCGAGGCGAGCGAGCTCGCGCTGGTCGGTGCACGCGAGCGCGGCATCCGCAGCTTCTTCGCGGTCGATCCCGCCGCGACGCCGGTTCTCGTCGACAGGGTGCAGATCCAGCAGGTGCTGGTCAACCTGATGCGCAACGCCATCGAGGCGATGGCGGCGTGTCCTGTTCGCGACCTCAAGGTAGCGACCAGGTTGCGCCCTGACGGGCTGATCGAGGTGACCGTGGAGGATACCGGCCCCGGCATCGCCGACGAGGTCCGGGAGCAGCTCTTCACGGCGTTCAAGTCGACAAAGGCCGACGGCATGGGCCTCGGCCTTTCGATCTGCCGGACCATCATCGAAGCGCATGGGGGCCGTATCTGGATGGAGCGCCCCGACCGCGGCGGCGCGCGCTTTCATTTTACCTTGATCCATGCGCGGGCGGAGGAGGAACATGGGGGATAGACGCGTCATCCATCTGGTCGACGACGAGGAGAGCATCCGCAAGGCGGCGAGCTTTGCGCTCAAGACCGCGGGCTACGACGTCGTGACCTATGCCTCGGGCGTGGAGTTTCTCAAGGAGGCGAAGTCGGCGGCCGTCGGCTGCGTCATCCTCGACGTGCGCATGCCCGAGATGGACGGTCTCGAGATTCAGGCCGCCATGGCAGCACGCGGGGTCAATATGCCGGTCATCGTCCTGACCGGCCATGGCGACGTGTCGGTTGCGGTGCAGGCCATGAAAGGCGGCGCGGTCGACTTTCTCGAGAAGCCCTTCGAGAAAGCCGCCCTGCTCGGCGCCGTCAGCCGCGCGTTCGCGCGTCTCGACGATGTCGACCTTCGCACTCTGGAAACCTCTGAAGCCGGCGTGCGGGTCGCTGCACTGACGCCCCGGGAGCGTGAAGTGCTGGAAGGGCTGGCGAACGGCCTGCCCAATAAGACGATCGCCTATGACCTGGGCTGTTCATCGCGAACGGTCGAGGTCCATCGCGCGAGCCTGATGGCCAAGCTCGAGGTCCGCAATTTGTCCGAAGCCCTGCGGATCGCCTTTGCCGCGGGCATGGGCCGCAAGCCGAAGTGACTGCGACCTCTACGTAGCGACGGGACGAGGCGCGATATGCGATCGATGGTGCAATCGTCACACGGGTGTCCGCTTCTCGCAATGCCATCGGTCCGTTCCACTCAGCATGATGGCAGATACACCATCCTCGTCTCCGACGACGATCCCGGCGTGCGGCGTGGCCTCCAGCTGCTGCTGAGATCGCGCGGCTATGCCGTGTGGGGATATACGACCGGCCACGCGCTGTTGGCCGACCCCCGCGCGAAGGAGGCAGACTGCGTCATCCTCGACTATCGCATGCCCGACATCGACGGATTCGCGATGCTGCGTCACCTTCGCGAGATCGGATGGTCGGGACGCGCGATCATGATCTCAGGCTTTCATGACACGCTGCTGGCCTCGCGGGCCGCTGAGGCGGGCTTCGATCATGTTCTCGCAAAGCCGCTGATCGGCAGGGCTTTGCTCGAAGCGTTGGACCGGCACCGCATCGAGACGCTTCGAAAGCATTGAATTGTGGCGGCCGGCCCCCGGCAGCCTCAGCCCGGCGCGATGTGGAAAGCCGATCTGCGCCGTCAAAGCCAGTGGCTACGTTTGAACCGGATGTAGAGCCCAATGCAGACCGCAGCGATGACGCCGAGGATGACGAAATATCCCCATTGCGTCTTCAGTTCGGGCATATTCTCGAAATTCATGCCGTAGATTCCGGCAATCGCGGTAGGCACCGCGAGGATCGCAGCCCGGGCGGCAAGCTAACGGGTGATCGCACCTTGGCGCTGCTGTTCGAGCAGGTGACTCGCCTCGAACACCGAGATCAGGATGTCGCGGATGCCGGTGATGGCGCTCTCAACCCTGAGCATGTGATCGTCGAGCTTCGAAATCTGGTGGCCGTTGTCGGCACCTTCCATGGCAAGCGGGTGAAGGCCGTAATTCCCGGCGATGTCGGCAAGTTCTGTTTCGCTGGGCTGGGACATTTTGATCCACACGAAGTCATCCTTGCCGACGTGCTCGCACGCCGGATCGATCAGGGTCGCCGGCCGTAGCCGTTTGCCATTGTGACAAAGAACGGCGGCGGCGACCGGAAGCCGTGTGCCTCGCCTATTGAGACGCGCGCACAAACACTCGTCATTCTTCAAGCCCAATCGCAGGAAGAAGAAGGCGGCGCGCAGCAATTCGAGCGAGAGCTTATAGAAAATGCGGCGGAGCGTTGGGTTTCGCAGAAGGCCGCTCCCGTTCATGACGCGCGTGGCTGGGCGGCGCGCTGCCACATCAAGGGCACGCAGACTGCGAAGGTCTGCGCACCCTTGATTGGCGACCGCGAGGGTTTTCCTCTCTTGCGATGGTACCAAGCGATTGCCCGTGTGGCGCCTCTGCAATCGTGTCGGATGACTATACCTAAGTATCGGATAACGGCGCTGACGACAGGGTTGCCGGGCCCCGGTGAGGCGCGTCGCACCGCGCGGAGACGAAAGCTGGAAGACGGAAAAGCTCAACTGTCGAAAGCGACCGAGCGCGCGAGCGCTTCCTGGGACTGCAGAAAGGCGAGCCGCGATTGCAGCGCCGCCTGGACAACGCCGAAAGCGTCACCCCCCAGAGTCACGCGCAGCGGCGGATGGTCGCTGGTTGCGACATCAACGATCCCTTGCGCGATCTTTTGCGGGTCGAGCGTGTAGAGCTCGTTTCCGGCGGTCTCGAACATCTTGCGGATATGGCCGGCGGGCGTATCGCGATACGCGGCGATCTCGCTGGCGAATTGCAGATTGTGGCTGAAGCTGGTGCGCGCCCCGCCCGGCTCGATCAGTGTCACGAACAGGTTGAAGGGTTCAAGCTCCTGGCGGAGGCATTCGCTGAAGCCCTCCAGGCCCCATTTGGCCACATGATAGAGACTGCTCGTCGGAAGCGAGCCCTGACCACTAGCGCTGGAGATCTGGATGATCCGGCCGCTCCCGCGCAGCCGCATGGCGGGGACAAAGGCGCGGGTGATGTGGATGGGCGCCATGAGATTGAGCGCGATCTGGCCTTCGACCTCGGCGTCCGACATCTCTTCGGTGGCGCCGATCACGCCGCCGCCGGCGTTGTTGACCAGAATATCGACGGGTCGACGCGCCTGCGCCCGGGCCACGACCGCAGCAATATCGTCCTTGACCGTGACGTCGAGCGCTTCGACGCGCAGCTGGCTCGGATATTTCGCCGCGAGATCATCGAGGCTTTCGGGCTTGCGGGCCGTCGCGGTAAGGTCGTCGCCAGCGGCCAGGATCAGTTCGGCCAGATGGCGGCCGATGCCGCTGGACGCGCCCGTGAGAAACCAGTGATTGGACATATGTTACTCCATATATTACCAACTGGTAGGTAACTTGAAACCTGGAATGCGTCAATGCTTGGAGGTGTGATGAAGCAACGAACCCGGCGGAATGCCGCACAGAGCCGCGAGACGCTCCTGGCTGCAGCGACCGAGGAGTTCGCGTCCCATGGGCTGGCGGGCGCGCGGATCGACCGGATTGCGCAGGCGGCGGGTATCAGCAAGCCGATGCTCTACA
The DNA here is from genome assembly GCF_001757355.1 of Sphingobium phenoxybenzoativorans. GTDB lineage: Bacteria > Pseudomonadota > Alphaproteobacteria > Sphingomonadales > Sphingomonadaceae > Sphingobium > Sphingobium phenoxybenzoativorans. The sequence continues at coordinate 19,358 of NZ_MINO01000058.1, read as the reverse complement.
CCTATTTCGGGGACAAGGAGGCGCTCTTCGATGCCGCGCTGACGCAGGAAGTGATGGACGCGGCGCAGGCCGATCGCTTCGATCCCAATGATCTTGAGGGTTATGCGGGGCGCACCTATGACTTGCTGGTCGAACGCCCGCGCCTGTGGAGGCTGCTGACCTGGCATCATTTGGAGCGTGGCCAGGATGTTCTGATGCTCCCGGCCGGCGAGGTCCTTCTCGGGGAGAAGCTGGACGGGATCGCAGCGGCGCAGGCCGAGGGGCGGATCGTCGCCGACTTCACGCCCCTGGATGTCGTCCGGCTTGTCGCCGCCCTCACCCAGCTCTGGTGCATGACCGGAGCTGCACGCGACGCTGCCGAGCACGCGGCGCGCCGGGCGACGATCATGCGGGCGGTGGGGCGACTGCTGCGCGTGTGATCGTGCGAGGCGCGAGCTGCACGCCCGCGCGCCGACCGGGACACAGCAAGCATTTTTCGCAACCTGCCGTACTGCCCAGCGGCAAAATCAGGGCGGCTCATGCACAAGCCGGCCCGTCGGCTCCGCGGATGCGATCGACGTTCGAGGACTGCGCCGCCACTGCCGAACCGGATTGGATCATCGCCAAGTGACCCAGTGGCTGCGCGACGATCTCAGGTCGCCGGACTCGTCGCACGACGTTTCGTCAGGAGTCGTTTCATCTGCCTCAAAAGGCGAACCTGCGGCTCAATCCGGAAGAAGGCGCGACACATCCAGGAAACGAGGATCAAATGCGGTCCGCATCGGTATTACTTTCCCTGGCGCGTGCAAGCTCAGCAAAGGACTAATGTTCCCGGAGCATCTCTAGCGCTATACCTAGGTATATCACGCCGACACCAATAACATGTGATCATGCCGCTTCGCATTCTTGCCGGCCAAATGTCCCGATCATCAAATCGAAGCGTGCGAGGCTGTATTACGATATGATATTCTATCTCCTATCTCAGCAGCTTTGCAAATGAGCGCTCGCAAAAATATCTCTTCAGTCATGAGGGTTCGACGTCTGGCGTGCGTATTATAGCTATATCTATATCTAAATTTCACGAGAATAAGGTATTGGAAAAACAGGAAAAATACTGTTGACCTGTATATACAACTGATGTTGTCTGTGGCTGTTCTAAAACGTCAGGGGGATTGCACATGACCATCAGGATGGCCCTGCTCGGCAGCGCCGCCATCGTCGCGGGCTACGCCGCGCCGGCTCTCGCTCAGGCCGATCCGACACCGCAGCCAAAAGCACAAGTCCTGGGGGATGACAGCGACATCGTCGTTACCGGCTCACGAATCCGTCGGCAGGATCTGGCCGGGGTTGGACCGGCCACCGTGGTCACCGCCGAGCAGATCCAAAATACCGGCATCGTCAATATCGAAACCGCCTTGCAGCGTTTGCCGGCCAATGCCGGCTTCGCGGGCAACCAGACATCGGCCTACTGGACCAACAACGGTTATGGCACTGCTCAGGTCAATCTGCGCGGCCTCGGCATCAAGCGCACACTCGTGCTCCTCAACGGCCGACGCCTCGTCGCGGGCGGCACCGGCGCCAATTCCTCACCCGATCTCAACATGATCCCGGTCGTGGCGCTGGCACGCACCGATGTCCTCAAGGATGGCGCGTCCGCTATCTACGGGGCCGATGCCATGGCCGGCGTGGTCAACCTTGTCACGCGCACCGATTATGAAGGCCTGGGTCTCAGCGTCCGACAAGGCATTACCGAGCGCGGCGACGGCTCCGATCTCACCGCGGACCTACTTTGGGGCATTCGCAACGATCGTGGCGGGTTCATGGCAGCAGTCACCTACCAGAAGACCAGCGCCGTCAACATGGCCTCGCGTGCGCCCTGCTCGCTCGCTGAAACGACGCCGGGCTCGCTGAGCTGCGTCAACAGCGCCTCGACGATCGGCGGACGCGCGGTGCTGCCCAACGGCCAACAGATCAACTTCAACCAGGTACCCGGAGGGAACGGGAACTTCTACGAGCCTTACAGTCCCGCCAAGCACAACTTCAACTCGAACCCGTTTCTCAATGCGGTCAGCCCAGTCGAGCGCGTCAGCACGGCCTTCTTCGCGGACTATGCGCTGACCGACGGTATCCAGGCGTTCGGCGAGTTCCTCTATACGTTCCGCAAGTCGAATCAGATCGCGACACCCGGCACGCTGCGCAATCTCTCGATACCAGCCAGCAATCCGACCAATCCGACCGGCCAGAACCTGGTCCTGGCCCAGCGCCGCCTCGCCGAACCCGGCGCGCGCCACTTCTTCCAGGAGACCGATACCTGGCAAGGCACCTTCGGGCTGCGCGGCAAGCTGGCGAACGACTGGGCCTGGGAAGTCGCGGGCAGCTTCGGGCGTAACACGGCCGTCGACGGCTCGACCAACATCGCCAATCTCGAGCGCGTCGCGAACACGCTCGACAGGAGCAAATGCTCCAGCACGGCGGGCGCGGCCATCCCCTGCGGTGACTATCTTGGGTTCGGAGACCTGACACCTCAGGTTCTGGATTATATTCTGTTCACCTCGCGCGATCGCGGAGGCAACGAACTCGGCACGGTCACGGCTGACCTCAACGGCGATCTCTTCTCCCTTCCAGCCGGCGCGGTGTCCTTCGCCACCGGCGTGGTCTATCGGCGCGAAAAAGGCTGGCGCGATCCCGACCCGTTGACGGTGCTCGGCGTGGCGAACGTCAATCAGCAGGATCCTATTTCGGGCTCGAGCACCGCCAAGGAAGCCTATCTCGAGCTATCGGTGCCGGTGCTTGCCAACACAGCTTTCGCCAAGGCGCTCACGCTCGATGGCGCAGTCCGCTACTCAAACTATAATCTCTTCGGGAGCGACTGGAATTACAAGCTCAGTGCCGACTGGGTAGTCAATGACAGCATCCGTCTGCGCGGCACTTATGGGACGGGCTTTCGCATTCCCAACGTGCCGGAGCTTTTCGGCGGCGTCTCGGAAGGCAATCTGACCACGACCGATCCCTGCTCGCGCTACACCTCCAGCGGCAACGTGACCTTGATCGCCAATTGTCAGGCGTCCGGTGTGCCGGCCAACTATACGCAGCTCGGCACCACGATCCTCACCACAGTGGGCGGTAACCAGAGCCTTCGGCCCGAAAGCTCCACGACCTGGACCGTTGGTACGGTGATATCGCCGCGCGGCATCATCCCAGGGTTGTCGCTGACGGCAGACTGGTTCGACATCAAGATCAAGGACGCGATCCGGGCCATTCCCGGCTCGACCAAGCTCGCAGTCTGCTATGCGAGCCAGAACCTGTCGCACCCGTTCTGCAGCGACTTTACGCGCAGCGCGCTGACCGGCGAGGTCACTTACCTCTCCGCCCAGCCCATCAACACCGGCCGCGAGGAGATGAATGGTCTCGATCTGGGTCTGGTGTACAGTGGTGCGGTGGGCGAGGTGAAGATCTCCTTGGATCTCAACATGACCTATCTCAACAAATATGTCGTAAACCCCTTCCCCGGCGGCGCGCCGATCTATTTCGACGGGTTTATCGGGGGCGGCAATGGCGGCTATCCGAAATGGCGTGGTTATGGCGTGCTGACGGCGGAAAAGGACGGCATCAGCGCGACCTGGTCGACACAATGGATCGGCAAGGCGACCGACTTCAACGCATCGGCCGGCGACATCGGCTACCGCACGCCGAACGTCTTCTACCACAATCTTCAGCTTGCCTTCGCGATCGACGAGAAGACACGTTTCCAGATCGGGGCCGATAATCTGTTCGACCGCAAGGCGCCCTATATCCAGAGCTTCACCGATGCCAACACCGACACGATGACCTATGATCTACTCGGACGGCGCTTCTACGCCGGCTTCCGAACCGCGTTCTGAAGGGCAGCACATGGCAATTCGCTGGCCTTTGGTCATCCGCCGGACGCACAAGTGGCTGGCCCTGATCGTCGGCGTCCAGGTTCTGCTCTGGACGCTGACCGGCTTCTATATGGTGGCCGTCCATATCGACATCATCCATGGCGACGATCTGGTCCGCCCACCGGTCGTCGCCCCCATCGACCTTGCGAGCTTCGTCCCGCCGGCGCGGATTGTTCAATCGGCTCCCGACGCGTCCGAGATCCGCCTGCAACGGTTCATGGATCAGCCCGTCTGGCGCGCGCAAACCCCGGGTGGTCCAAGACTCTTCGATGCAGGTTCGGGACAGCCCATCCCCGATTTGAGCGAGGCACAAATCCGCGCCGCCGCTCGGCGCATCTACAGCGGCACCGGGGACATCGTCGCAGCCCGGCTGCTGACGACGGCGCCACTGGAAATGCAGGCGCGCAAGCCTCCCTATTGGCAGGTCGAATTCGATGCCTGGAACCGGCCAACCCTGTATCTCTCTCCGCAGACCGGCGAGCTGATCTCGCGCCGCCATGCGCTGTGGCGCGTGTTCGATTTCGCGTGGATGCTGCACATCATGGACTATGACGATCGCTCCGACGTCAACAATCCGCTGCTGCGCGTGGCGACCTGGAGTGCCCTTGCCATGGCGCTGGCCGGGGCTTGGCTGCTGCTTTGGTCGTTCCCGCGGCGCAGGAAGAAGAAGGCATGAAGAAAATCCGGTTCACCCCGCTCTTTTTTCGGCGCATCCACAAATGGGTCGGCCTGATCCTGGGCGTGCAGTTTCTCCTTTGGGCTCTGAGCGGCTCGATGATGGCCTTGCTCGATCAGGAGAAGGTCGGCGGACACAGTGCGCAGGCCAGCCATCAGCACGCCCTACCTGCCGGTGACTATATTGCGCCGGCAAAGCTCGCTCTTGATGGTCCCGTGCTCGGCATCGCCTTGCGGTCCCTTGCCACACGCCCCGTCTACGAGCTTCGATCCACCACGGGCACGCGGCTAATCGACGCGACGAGCGGCGCCCCGGTTCGGGTCGACGAGCAGGTCGCGCGCGACGTCGCGACGATGGTGAATGAAGCACCGATCCGCAAGGCAACGTTGCTCGCCGAACCGAATGTGGAAGCGCGCGAGCACGAAGGCACCATGTGGCGACTGGATTTCGCGGACGCAGAGAACAGCAGCGCCTACATCTCCGCCGACACCGGCCGATTCCTGGTCATGCGCGGCGACACATGGCGCACCTGGGATTTCTTCTGGATGCTCCACAATATGGACTATGTGAACCGCACCAGCTTCAATCACCCGCTGATCGTCTTCGTTGCGTTCGGTACTTTGTGGCTGTCGGGGACAGGCTTCTACCTGCTGTTTAAGAGCTTCAGTCGCGCCGACGTGCGATGGTTGCGGCGCAGGCGCAAATCGGCCGTCAAGTTGGGCGCGGGCTGATCGCTAGGTCCCAACAGAAAAAGCCGCCGATAGCTCGAACCGATTGCCCGGGTGCGTGAGCCAAGCGTGCGATACGAGACGTCCGCGACTCCAGGTTCTGCGCGTCATCATTAGCACTGGTTCTCCTTCAGCGAGGCCCAGCATTGTTCGCATGGCTGTATCCGGCATCGCCGCGCACACCCGGTGCTCTACTCGCTCGAGCGGGGCAACACGTGTCAGATATTCATTCGGCGTCGAGGCGCTGAAATCCCTCTCTCCGTAGCGTGGCGCAGCAGATGCCAGCACAAAGCGCTCCTCGACCTGAATTGGGAATTCGGTCTCGTGATGGACGATAAGCGAATGGAAGAGGCGCGTGCCCAAGCCGACTTCCAGCAGAGCTGCCCTTTCCGCATCAGCCCGTATCTCGATATTATAAATGACGCGCGCGCGATAGGCGTGGCCCCTGCCGCGCACCTCCTCCGCGATGTTGCGGATCTCGATCAGCTGCCCGATCGGCCGGGGCTCGGCGACAAAGCTGCCCCGCCCCGCCCGCCGTACCACGACACCGGCCGATTGCAGTTCCCGCAACGCCCGGTTTGCGGTCATGCGCGAGACTTTGAACGTCTCGACGAGCTCGGCCTCTGACGGCGTCTGGTCGCCGGGCTTCAGGCGACCTTCCCGGATGTCCTCGAAAATGCTGTCTTTGATCGCCACATAGCGAGGTTGCTTCTCCGCACCGGCAGCGTCGACCGCGGGTTCGCCCACAGAAGCAGCTTTCGTCCGGGGAGCGGATGCGCGGCTATGGGGGCGAGCGGGAGCATGCATCAAATGACTATACAGGTGGGGGCGAGCAAGTCCCAGTCATTCAAACAGGAAATCACCAGCGAGAGCCGAGGCGTGCGTGATCAATGCCGCGCGAAGACCTTCTGGCCCGAACTGCCGAACGACACCACCGCATAGGGTTGGCGGGCGGCGCCTGCCACTTCCATGCCCTCCGAGCCGATCGGCATCCCCGCCACCGCAATGCCTCTGACGCCTACGGGACGGGTTGCCAGCAGGCGCTTGATATCGGCGACCGGGACATGGCCCTCGATCAGATAGCCATCAACCATCGCGCTGTGGCAGGATGCCAGCGTGCCCGGCATGCCGGCCCTCCGCTGAAGCGCCCCGCGCGACGCATCGTCGCGCATGACGACCGTGCGGCCCAGCTTCGCGCGAAGCGCCTGGGCCCACTTCTCACAGCATCCACAACCCGGGTCCCGGTGGACGACGACATCATTCGCCGCAAGCGCTGCGCCGGGCAGGGTGAGGAACAGCAAGGCGGCAGAAAGACGGGTCTTCATGAACGGCTCCCGGAAGCATGCGATAGGGTTCCTAATGATCTATACGCATTGATGCCCCCTACCCCTCATCACGCTGAAGATTTCACGATGGCGCGCGGCCTCCAGGCGAGCGGCAAGGACACAAGCAGCGCCAGCGACAGACCACCAATCCCCCACAAGACTAAGTGCTGCGCCCCGGGAGCGACGACGGCGATCGCCAGCGGCGCGAGCGCCTGCCCGATGCTGGCGGCGGAATGCTGGAGACCGAGCTTCAGACCCGAAGGGGCTGCCGCACCGCTGATCCAGAAGCTGGTGACCAATCGAAGGGTTGCCGAGCTCCAGCCGGCAGCAACGATGATCCCACTGAGTTCGGCCATGCTCGCGGCGACAGGGAACAGGAAGAGCGCCGCAGCCAGCAGGCCGAGCGTCAGCCCCGCAAGCCGCCTCGGCATGGTCACCAGCCAATCGAGCCTCGCATGGAAGATCTGTGCTGCCAGCATGCCCAATCCGCAGAGACTGAGCATCCAGGCGATCTCTTCGCGGCTCAGCGAAATGACGCTCCGCGTCACCAGGAGATTGACATGCATCGCCGCCAGCCCGCCGCCCGCGACGATCGTGACGAAAAGCAGGATCAGCGTCGCGCCGAGCGTCGGCGCGGGCAGGTCTCCGCCATCGATGCAAGGTGCACACCAGCGCGGCAGACGCACGGCGCAAAGCGCCGCCCCGACGGCACCGATGCCGAAAGCGAGGATCATGAGGGGAGCGCGGGGCAGGATCGCGGCCGAGACCTCCGCCACCAGCGGACCGGCGAGATCGCCCAGAAACAAGAAGGCGGTCAGCCAGGTGAAGCGCCGCGCCTGGTCCGCGCGCTCGTTTGCGGCAAAGCTCGCGCAGAGCAAGCCCAACGGTATGATGGCGGCCGACGCCATCCCCGCCACCAGGCGCAATGCATAAAGCTCAGGCAGCCCGACGAGGCCGATCGGCGCGGTCACCAGGGCGAGGATGACCAGCGCTGCGCGCAACATCGCCCGATAGTCGACCCGGTCCGCGATCCAGCCCCAGAGCGGCGCCGCCAGCAAGGCTGCCAGGGGATGGACCGCGGTCAGGCTCGCGACATGAAAATCATGAGCGCTTGACGATAGCGCGCCACGAGCCGGGTCGACCAGTGCCGGAAGGAAGGCGAGAATGGCCGTCTGTCCCGCCGACGCCGCAGCCGCCGCGAGCAACAAGACGAAAAAGGAGGCCGGCCAGCGACCGTTGGCTTGCGATCCAGCCTTGTCACGCGGCGCGTTCGCGGTCGACCCCTCGAGTGGCCATCCGCGGATCACCACCAGGCGCGCAAGCCGATCACCAGCCTGTGTTCGGAAGGCCCTTCCCCGCGCAGGCGACGGAAATCGGCCGTGCCGTCAAATGCGCGCTCCCAGACGAAGCCGATATAGGGCGCGAACTTGCGCGACACCTCGTAGCGCAACCGTCCGCTCAGCTCGACATTGCTGAAGCCGCTGCCGAGCTGCCGATCGCTCGACCGCTTCGAATAGATATTGGTCTCCACCTGCGGCGTAAGGATCAACCGATTGGTGAACAAGACCTCATAGGACGCCTTGGCGCGCGCCGCGAGACGCCCATCGGTTCCTACATAGCCGGTGAGCTGGACGTCGAACCAATAGGGCGCCAGTCCCTCGACGCCGGCGGCCAGCCAGGTGGTCGCTCCCTTGCCGAGATCCTGCCTGACCCCGAGCAGCGTGCCCCAGAACGGGTTCTTGCTGTGCCACCACAGCGCCTCGACGCTGCTCTCCGGATCGAGACGTTGGTCGCGGGAGTTCTTGAGCCCCTGGCTGCGCAGCCAGAGCTTGTCATTGTCCTGACCCTTGGTGACGAGCACGGTCCAGCCCACGCCCTGACCCTCGTTGCCGCTGGTGAACTCAAGCTCATCGACAAGTATCTTGGGGATTGAGAGCTTGTCGGCCATCTCATAGCCCGGCAGCGTCGAGTTGCGGTAGCCGTCGGCATAATCGTCCGAGTTGCGCGCGTCCGGCGGGGCCTGGCCGCCCTGCATCGAGCCCATGTCCATCGTGGCGCCGTTACCGGACGCCTTCGTGTCGGTCATATCCATGCCCGGCATGTCCATGCCCGCATGGTCCTGAGAGCCTTGCGCGGAAGGGGTGTGCTGAGCGGGAGTGGCCGTTTGGGCAGGGGTGGCGGCGGGCGACGGGGGCGAGGCCTCCTGCGCGAGGGCGGGAGCCGTGATCGCCGGCGCCAGGAAGAGGGCAGCGCCAAGAGCGATGCCGCGCGAGGGGAAAATCCGGATCATGCGACCACCACCTCCCGGAACATGCCGGCCGCCATGTGATAGAGCAGATGGCAGTGGAAGGCCCATCGGCCCATGGCGTCGGCGGTGACGCGGAAGCTCACCCGCTGGGCGGGCTGGACCACGACCGTATGCTTGCGGACCTGGAAGGCGCCGTCCGGGCCTTCGACATCGCTCCACATGCCGTGCAGATGCATCGGATGCGCCATCATCGTGTCGTTGACGAAGGTGACGCGCAGCCGCTCGTTTGGCTTGAAATGAAGCGGCCTGGAATCGTTGAGCTTGATGCCGTCGAGCGACCAGATGAACCGTTCCATATTGCCCGTCAGATGCAGCTCGATGTCGCGCTCGGGCTCGCGCGGGTCGGGATCGCCGCCCGGCGTGCGCAGATCGGCCAGCGTCAGCACGCGCCAGCCGCGCCCGCGCAGCCCGGCGCCGGGATCGTCGAGATTGGTGCGCGGATAGTCGACGCGCATGTCGGTATTGGCGCCATATTCGGTGCGGGCGTGCCGTGCCCTGGCCGGCATCTCGGTCATGCCGTGCCCGGCATGCGCGTCGCCTCCCATTGCGCCCATCGTCGCCATCGCGCCCATCATGTCGACCGGCTCGAGCCAGGTCCGGGCATCGAGCGGCGGCACGGCTGCCGCCATGCCCGGGGCCGGTGCGATCGTGCCACGCGCATAGCCGCTCCGATCGATCGCCTGCGCGAAGATGGTGCGGGCGCCGCCCTCGGGCATGGTGAACTCGACGTCGTAGGTCTCGCCCGGGCCGATCCGGAATTCCTCGACCGTGACCGGCTCGACCGGCTGCCCGTCGGTCGATACGACCGTCAGCTCGACCCCGGGGATCCGCACGTCGAAGAACGTCGCCGTCCCCGCGCCGACGAAGCGCAGGCGCACGCGCTCGCCGGGCGCGGCGATACCGGTCCAGTTGCCGGCGGGCGGCGCGCCGTTCATCAGATAGGTGTAGGTCGCGGCAGAGACATCGCTGTAGTCGGTCGGGTTCATCCGCGAGCTGTTCCACATCCGCCGCCGCTCGAGCGCCTTGCCCAAGCCCATGGTGCCGACATCCTTGAGGAAATCGCCGGCGGTCGGCTGCGCAAAATTATAGTAGCTGCTCTGCTTCTTGAGATTGAGGAAGATCTGCAGCGGCGGCTCGTCCGACCAGTCGCTGAGCACGATGCAATAGTCGCGATCGGGCGCCCGCGCCGTCGGCACCTGTTTTGGCTCCACGATGATCGCTCCATAGAGTCCCGTCTGCTCGGCGAGCGTGTGAGCGTGATACCAGTAGGTTCCGCTCTGGCGGACCTCGAAGCGATAGGTGAAGGTCTCGCCCGGCGCGATGCCGGCAAAGCTGATGCCGGGCACGCCGTCCATCTCCGCCGGCACGATGATGCCGTGCCAATGGATGCTCGACATCTCCTTGAGGCCGTTGCGTACGCGCAGCGTGACCGTGTCGCCTTCGCGCAGGCGCAGGACCGGCGCGGGCACGCTGCCGTTCACGGCGGTCGCGATACGGCGTTTGCCGGTGAAGTTGACCGGCAGCTCGGCGATCTCGAGGTCGAACTCGGTCCCGCTCAGCTCAGCGGGCAAGGTTGGTGCGGATCGCGCGAGAAGCGCCGGGGCGAAACCGGCGACCGCGCCGCCGATCGCCAGCCCCTGGACGAAACGGCGCCGCGCGATCGGCCGGATATGTAAGGGAGACATGAACTGTACTTTCGCGAAGTCGGCTTCAGGCGAGGTCGAGGACGATCCGGCCCTCGATGTCGCCATGATGCATGCGGGAGAAGACGTCGTTGATGTTCTCCAGCTTGTCTGCATGGACCGTGGCCTTGACCTTGCCCTCGCCGGCGAACGCCAGTGCCTCGAGCAGATCGAGCCGCGTGCCGACGATCGAGCCGCGCACGGTAATGCCGTTCAGCACGGTGTCGAAGATCGACAACGGGAAGTCGCCCGGCGGCAGGCCGTTGAGCGCGACCGTGCCGCCGCGCCGGACCATGCCGAGCGCCTGCTGGAACGCCTTGGGCGAAACGGCGGTCACCAGCGCCCCGTGCGCGCCGCCAATGGCTTTCTTGAGCGCTGCCGAAGGGTCCTCGTTGCGCGCGTTGACCGTCAGTGTGGCGCCAAGGCGTGTAGCGAGGTCGAGCTTGCTATCGTCGATGTCGACCGCGGCCACATTGAGACCCATGGCTCGGGCATATTGCACCGCCATGTGGCCGAGCCCGCCAATGCCGGAGACGACCACCCACTCGCCGGGTCGGGCCTCGGTGGCCTTCAATCCCTTGTAGACGGTGACGCCCGCGCAGAGGATCGGCGCAATGTCGAGGAAGTCGACATTGTCGGGAAGGTGACCAACATAGTTGGGATCGGCGAGGACATATTCGGCAAAGCTGCCATTGACCGAATAGCCGGTGTTCTGCTGTTCGTGGCAAAGCGTCTCCCAGCCACCCAGGCAATGCACGCAGTGCCCGCAGGCGGTGTAGAGCCAGGGCACACCGACCCGGTCGCCTTCCTTCACATGGGTGACGCCGGCACCAACGGCGGCGACATGCCCGACGCCCTCATGGCCAGGAATGAAGGGCGGGTTGGGCTTGACCGGCCAGTCCCCTTCTGCCGCGTGCAGGTCGGTATGGCACACGCCGGTTGCCGCAATCTTGACCAGGACCTGCCCGGGGCCGACCGTCGGGATCGGCGCGTCCTCGATGACCAGGGGCTTGCCAAATTCGCGGACGACCGCCGCCTTCATGGTTTTCGCCATGTCCGTTTCTCCTTTTAAGCGGGGGGTCAGAATAGGCCGAGCGCGTGCTCGTCATAGGAGACGAGCAGATTCTTGGTCTGCTGATAATGATCGAGCATCATCCGGTGGTTTTCACGCCCGAAGCCCGATGCCTTGTATCCGCCGAAGGCGGCATGGGCGGGGTACTGATGATAGCAGTTGGTCCAGACCCGCCCGGCCTCGATCGCGCGGCCGAGCCGGTAGGCGGTGTTGCCGCTCCGGGTCCAGACGCCCGCGCCAAGACCGTAGGCGGTGTCATTGGCAAGTGCGATCGCCTCCTCGACCGTCTTGAACGTGGTGACCGACAGGACGGGACCGAAGATCTCCTCCTGGAAGATGCGCATGTGGTTCTGACCCACGAACACGGTCGGCTGCACGAAATAGCCCTGGTCGAGCGCACCGCCCGGCAGCGCCCTGGCGCCACCGACCAGACACTGCGCGCCCTCGGCCTTGCCGATATCGATATAGCCCAGGATCTTGTGGAGCTGGTCCTCCGACGCCTGCGCGCCGACCTGGACCGACGGGTCGAGCGGATCGCCCTGGCGGATCGCGGCGACGCGCGCCACGGCGCGCTCGATGAAGCGGTCGAAGATCGACTCATGGATCAGGGCGCGCGACGGGCAGGTACAGACCTCGCCCTTGTTGAAGGCGAACAAAGTAAAGCCTTCGAGCGCCTTGTCGAAGAAGGCATCGTCCTCGTCGAGCACGTCCGCCATGAAGATGTTGGGCGACTTGCCGCCAAGCTCCATCGTCTGGGGGATCAGATGGTCCGCCGCGGCGTGCATGATCTGCTTGCCGGTGACGGTCTCGCCGGTGAACGAGACCTTGGCGATGCGCGGATTGGCGGCGATCGCCTGGCCAACGGTCCGTCCCGGGCCGGTAACGACATTGAGCACGCCGGGCGGCAGGATGTCGGCGGTGAGCTCGGCGAACATCAGCAAGGTGAGCGGCGTCTGGGATGCGGGTTTGATGACGGTGCAGTTGCCCGCCGCCAGCGCCGGGGCGATCTTCCACGCCGCCATCAGCAGCGGGAAGTTCCACGGGATGATCTGGCCGACGACGCCGAGCGGCTCGCGGAAATGATAGGCGATGGTGTCCGCATCGATCGTCGAGATGCCGCCTTCCTCCGCCCGGATGCAGCCGGCGAAGTAGCGGAAATGGTCGATCGCGAGCGGCACGTCGGCAGCGCGCGTCTCGCGGATCGGCTTGCCATTGTCGATCGTCTCGGCAAGTGCCAGCAACTCCAGATTGTCTTCGAGCCGGTCGGCGACGCGATTGAGAATCCTGGCGCGTTCGGCGGGCGCGATCCTTGCCCATTGATCCTTGGCGGCGTGCGCCGCATCGAGCGCGCGCTCGACATCTTCCGGCGTCGACAGCGCGAACTCTGCGATCTGGGCGCCATTGATCGGGCTCGTGTCGGCGAAATACTCGCCGCCCGCAGGAGCGCTCCAGCGGCCTCCGATGAAATTATCATAGCGGTGTCGGAAGGAGGCCGCCGCGTTAATGGTCCCGATCGCCTTCTCGAACATAACCTGACTCCATCTCTATCGATGGCCTGACGGAGTAATCTCTTTGCCCGGGTGGCCTATAAGTAAGTTCCGCAGAAGGTAGTCTGGTATCGGGGTCGCGGGCTTGAGGGTCAGACACGCCAACAGAGCCGATGACTATTCATCGACTCCTGAACGTATTCGCGCACGCCTGATCGGAATTATGCCGAGACAGGCGTTACTCGGCCGAGTCTTCTTTTGGCGAGGGCGGCGCTTGGCATTCCAATTCTGGCGTTACGCCCGGACGCGCTTTAGGCTCACCCAATCGCCTTTCTGAAGCGTCCCGTCCCTCACGCGGAAATGAGCATAATGGTCGTCGAAAATCTGGTCGACTTCGACATGACCGACAAGACGGCGGTGGCGCGGCGTTGCGTGATAGACTTCGAGTATCTGCCCGATGTGCGCGCCATCGGCCTTACCCAGGCAGGCCACTGTGCCGCCCGCATCCATACGGACGATCTTGCCGCGCATGAACAAGCTATGGCCGATACCCTGTGCGAGGAGCGGCGTGCTGCCAAAGAGCAGAAAGCCAACAGCAGCACCGACGCCAAGATGTTTTCGCATCGCTGTTTCCTCTGTCAAGTCAGACGCTCGGACCCGGTTTTGAAAGCTGGGAGCACGGGGCGACGCTGGGCATCGTCAAAGAACTGGCCCGCCGCGGGGGAACGGCGGGCCCTCAGCCCCTGGGGTCTGTTCTCGGGGCTGGAAACCTCACATGTCGCTCATCGGCTTGTCGGCCATGGGCTTGGCGGTCTTCTTCTTCGCCGCCGGCTTGGCCTTCTTCATCGGCATCTTGCAGCAGCCACTCTTCGCCTTACCGGCCATGCCCGAGCCGTTCGATGCAGGCGAGCCGCCGGACATGCCGGCCATCCCCGACATGCCCTGTTGATCCTGCTGGGCCGGTTGCCCCTGCTGCTTCTGCGCGCCGGCCTGATGATCCTTCATCATCTGATCGTGCATCTGCTGCCCGCCATGATCCATGCCCTGCTGGTGGGCATGGGCCGGCGCAGCCTGCGCGGGCGCGGGCGTCGACTGGGCGAGAGCGGTGCCGGCGGCGAAGGTTAGCGTCGCGAAGAGGCTGACGGGCGCCGCGAGAAATGTCGTCTGTCGCATTGAGGGTCTCCGAGTGTTCTTCCTGTTGCCCGATCGACGTTCCGATCCCGGCAATTCCGAAGCTTCAATGCTGCTAGCGAGACGCTGTCTGTATACGTAAGTTACGAATCGAAATCCGATCGGCCGTGTGCCTGCTGGAGCAGGCGCGTAAAATGATGATCCGGGATCGATCAAAAATGTGACCCGGCCTGGTTTTCTCGTCCTGAGACCGGCCAGAAAAGCGATTGGCCCGCCGTGGGAACGGCGGACCAAGGCTTCGGTTGAAAGCGGCCATGATCTTGTCCGTCAACCTTGTCGTCTGATGGAATGATGGCAGGGTCAGCAACCACCGTCCGACCTGTGTGACATGCCGGAGGCGCCGTCCTGGTCCTGCGAATCCCGCATCGCCATTCGATGGCCCTGCATCATCTGGCCGTGCATCTGCTCCTTACCGTGAGCCATGCCCTGCATGTGGGCAGGATCGGGCTGGGCAGGCGCCGGCCTGGCCTTGAGGGTCTCCTCAAGATCGGGCATGCCCGGCGGCATCCCGTCCGCCAGCACCGGTCCGGCACTGACGGCGAGGAAGCCGAGAGCTGCGAGCGAAGCGATCATTGCCGTCTTCTTGCGCAATTATCCATTCCTTCAAGTCTGGGTTTCCCGTTCGATCGAGCATATGCCCGGTCGATTGTCGCCCCTTCCGGAGCTTGCCCGTGAAATGGTGTCACCTTCCGCCTTGCTGTATACGTAATGTGCGAAGTCCGTCTCTGAGATGGCCATAAATTATCGCACTGGCATCGTTGTTGTGCCGATGTGTAACTATGGTTCGGACTCGAGAGCAGGACAGGTCGGCAACAGTGACTAATCCATGGCGGCCAGCAGACGCTCGAGAGGAATAGTGGCAAAAGTGGTGAAGCTGTCAGCAATGGCATAAGGCAGTACCAGCACCCGATTATGTACCATCGCGCCGCAGCTGTAGGCTACGTTTGGCACATAACCTTCGCGCTCATCCATGTCCGACCGCAAAAGCGGTAGCTTCGTCCGCGCCAGCAGCTTCGAGGGATCGTCACGGTCCAGCAGGCACGCCCCGATGCAATAGTTCCGAACGGCGCCGACTCCATGAGTTACGACCAGCCAGCCTTCGTCGATCTCGATCGGCGATCCGCAATTACCGATCTGGACAAACTCCCAAGGCCAGCGAGGTTCGATGGCTTTCGCTCCGCCACTCCAGTCGTGAATGTCCGCGGACGTCAGGAACCAGATATTTTCGTTATCCTCGCGCCCAAGCATGGCAAAGTGCCCGGCAATGCGTCGGGGGAAAAGCGCCATGCCCTTGCTACCGGTGGCATCCCCACGCAGCGGTCTGAGTTCGAATGTCCGGAAGTCCGGCGTGGACAACAACTCCTGCCGGACGGACTGGCCGCTAAATGCCGTATATGTACCGAAATAGGTGGCTCGGCCATCGTCGTCCAGGAAGCGGACCAAGCGAAGGTCTTCGATGCCACCACGCTGGCTGGGGGTTGTCGGAAAGATCACGATCTCCGAGAGATCGTGGCTGCCATCGCACTTGATCCGAATGCCCGCGTCCGGCCCGTCCTCGCCGGAGATGTTTTCAGTCTCCAGCACGAGCGGCATGGGGCTCGGAGGATTGATTGCTATGGTTCCGTCCGCGGCGCAAAACCCGGTGCGAAAGGTGACGGAGGAGATATGCCCCTCGCCCACGCCTCGCAGGGAAAGAATGAATCGGAGAGAGTTTTCAGGTACAGCAGACTAATCAGGATGCAGGACGATGCTCGGATTGAAAAGCGCTGCTGCCTCATAGGAATATTCGTTGCAAAAATGGGCACCGATCAAGAGCGCCTGTTCATGGGTGACCTCGCAATCACAGACGATGATGCCATCAACCTCGTGGAACCGCCGCAAAAACAGGGACGGAACCTCACGATGCCTTCCCGAGAAATCATCAAGAATGCGTTGCAACTCATCGTGGAGCGATGCTGGGTCGAGCGCCAGGACGCGGTCGGCGATGCGCTGCGCACGTGGCTGATCCGGTACCGCATATTTATAGGTTTCCGTCGACGGCATATAGGGTCTGATCACTACCCTTGCTGGATTGGGGCGGAGCAATTCGGGTAGCCGGTTGACAAATTCGGCGGTTGACACTGACTTCTCCAATACAGATCGACCGTGGAGCGTTCACGCAATCGTAAAGATGGTGCTCGGCATTACCCGACTATCGGGTGGCGGCACGGAAGGCTCCGGCGATGGCGGGTGCGATGATTTCCGCCGTTGCCGGATACTCGGACTTTGTGCCACGTGCCATGATCGCTGTCCTGGCGTAGTTGTCGGACACACAAGCTGTGACCGGGGGCTCTGGCCTGAACGTGACTATGTGGGGCACGTGCGAAGCGCGCCGCTCAGCTCGACATGTCCGCCATCGTTCGGCAGCTCGCCGCGCATTTCTTGCAGGTGGCCGAGCAACGCGCGATCCGCTGGTCCGCGCTATGGCGTCCGCATTCCTCGGCGCAGCGCTCGCAAGCGTCGGCGCAGGCGCGGCAGACGATGCGGTGCAGGGCAGATTCCCGCAGCATCGAGTTGGCGGTCGCCTGGCACAGTTCCGCACAGTCGTTCAGCATGGCGATCAGCGACGCCGTAGCTGACGCGCCGCCTTGCTTCGTCAGCCAAGCGGCGGTTTCCAGGCACATGCGGTGCGAAGCCACGCAATCGTCGATGCAGTCCGTCATCGACATCGCCATCCCTTCCATTCGATGCTGCTGCGCCGCCGCCGGCACAGCCAGCGTTCCGGCGGCGGCAAGGCCGGCGCCGGCCATCAGCAATTCGCGTCTCTCGATCATCATGCACCTCCCATCTGCTATCCCTTGAGCGCTGTGCCGCATCCGGCGGCCTCAGCCGTCGCAGGCGACCCATCCGACGCCGCACGCGCCTTCTCCCGCGCCATCCGGGTTTCCTCCCAGGGCCAGTGGCCGTTGATCTCGACCCCGAGCGAGATGCTCAGGAAGGTCCGCACCAGCACCAGCCCGGCCAGAACGATGAGATCGTCGAGCGTTGGGTTGATCACCAGCGACTTGACGATGTCGCCGGCGACCAGAAATTCCAGGCCGAGCAGGATGCTGCGGCCGAGCGCCGAGCGGAACGCGCTATAGGCCTCGGTTCGGTCGCCCGCCCTCGCCCGCCGCGCAAACAGAAAGGTTGCGAGCCCCGCGCCGACCAGGATGGTCAGCGTGCCCGCCAGTTCCAGGCCGATCACCGCGAGCCGGAAGAAGGCGCTCAGCCAGTCGGCCTCAATGGTGATCATACCAGCCTCGCTTGCGGATATTGTTGAAGCTGTCGGTGGCGTGACAGGCATAGCATTGGTCGACGCGCGCCTTCGATCCGGCTGCGCGCTGCGAGACCATGCTGAAATGCTCCATGAAGTGACTCGGCGGCGCCTTGTGGCACTCGGCGCACTGCGTCGAATTGACCGATGGATGGCGGTAATTGGCGATCTTCCAGCTGTCGGTCTTGTGGCAGCTCGCGCAGTCGGTGCCGAACAGGCCCTGGTGCGGATCGCGGAACGCATGGCAGCTCGCGCAATTGAGCGCGGTCTCGGGGGTCAGGCTTCGAGTGTTTGTCGACATGCCCGCCAAAGGCTGCCGCCACTTCGCCATGTCGAGCAACGCGGCGTGATCCATGCGGATGATGCCGCGCTCTCCCTCATGTTCGACGTGGCAGGAGGTGCACTGCGTCGCTTTCGCGTGGAACTGCGTCGACTGCTTCGTCCCGAAATCGGTGCCCGCATGGCAGGTGAGACAGGTCCGGGTTTCGACGCCCTTGCCCGGCGTGTGGCAGGCCGTGCATTGGCCGGCAAAGGACTGGTGCGCGCTCGAGAGCGGGCCGGGCGAGACGAGCTGCGCCACCAGGCCGGCATCCCTCGGCGCGTCCGATCGCATCCGGATCGCGACCGCGGCGACCATCACCAGCAGGGCTGCGATGAAGACGGCGTAGGAAAGACGCTGCCAGCTCATAGCCAGCGCAGCCCGTAATAGATCGCCGCGCCGACGTGGAGCCCGAGCAGCGCGAAGATGAGACAGCCCAGCAGGATGTGCAGGAACCGCCACCGCGCGAACAGGGTGTTGGTTGCCTCTTCGGCACGGATCGCGAATTCGGTATCGGCCAGCGCTGCGGCGATCCCCGCCTTGTCCTGGGGGCGCTGGCCCGCGGACGCATCCCCGGCGACGAACAGATAGCGCTTCCAGCCCGACAGCGGCGGGGCTGCGGTATCGGCCTGCGTCGGCGCCGCCGGCTCCTCGAGGAAGGCGGCGCGAAGCGAGGCCAGTTCTGACCTGCGTCCGCGCAGCGCCCGACCAAGCTGGGCAAGCAGGTAGCGGCCGATGAAGCCGGTGATGACCGTCATCAGCAGGAGGACGGTCAGAAGCAGGCCGACCGGGCTTTCGAGCTTGTGCGCGGCGTGGACCAGACCCAGGATCGGCGCCAGCACGCCGGCATAGATGTGGATGGCGAGCAGGGTTGGCTTGCTGACGACCCGGGAGAGCGCCTTGTCGACCCAGGCGATGTGCTTGGCCGCGACATAAGGAAGCGTCAGCAGCATCAGCACGAGCGCTGCGATCCCGATGATCCCGCCGGCCAGGCTACCCGGAAAGCGGGGCGACACATGCACGAGATAGCCGAACGGGAACAGCAGCAGGAACGCGACCAGCAGGCCCACGGCAATGTCGCTGCGTTCGCGCATCAGGCTTCGACCACGAGCGGCGTGCCCGTCCCCTTCGCCTGGCACGCGAGCACATAGCCTTGCGCCTTGTCGGCGGGCGCAAGGCCGGATTCGACCTCCATCGTCACTTCGCCCTGCAGCAGCTTGACCACGCAGGCGCCGCATGTGCCCGCACGGCATGCATAGGGGATCTCGACGCCCGCGCCCTCGGCCGCCTCCAGCACGGTCTCGTCCGCGGGCAATGCCGCCGACACCCCCGACACGGAGAAGGTCACCGTGCTCGGCGCCACCTCGGCGCTCGGG
>NZ_MINO01000057.1 GCF_001757355.1 Sphingobium phenoxybenzoativorans | reverse complement strand
TCCCACTCGGCCGCCTGCCGGGCTACGAGCGGCGCGGGGTTTTCCGCGCGATAGCAAAGCAGGTCGCTCTCGCCATAACGCGCGACCCCGGCGGCGAAGGTCGCATGGTTGGGCGCGATCTGGTCGATGGCGGCATTGGCGAATCCGGTGGCGGTCATGCTGCGCGGGTCGATCTCCTCGCCCTGCGCGGCCCATTCGGCGGCGACCGCTTCGCCCATCGCGGCGGTGGGCAGGATCAGCGGGGCGCGGGCGGGGGTGCGCACCGGCCGTCCGTCCAGATGGACGGCAAAGCCGCCCTCGGCCGAGACGGCGGCGGCATCCTTGTAGAAACGCTTCATCGTTCCGCTCATTCCCGCGCCCTCACTCGGACGGCGGCGTGCGCCAGGCGCGCAGCAGGATGCGCGGCACGATGATCGTCTGGAACATGCCCACGGTTGCGATGATCGCGCCCATAATCTTCGCCTTCTCCCCCTGCACCCAGCCGAAGCGCTCCATCATGATCAGGAAGCCGAACATGACGATGAACACGCCGGACAGGCGGAACAGGTTGATGGCCAGGAACCGCGCGCGGGCGGCGTCATCGGGGCGGTCGGGGCGCTGGGTCATGGGGAGCCGCTATGACGGGCCAGCGCATCCCTGTCCACCATGACGCTGCGGTTTGCGTACCATTGGCCGCCAGTACGCCGCGCTCCTGCAAACGCGTAAGCGCGTGATGCGCCGATCAGTTTGAAACACGACGTACTCCTGCGCAGGCAGGAGCCCAGTCCCGCCGTCTGAACTGGGCTCCTGCTTTCGCAGGAGCACGATTTACCAAATGCGAGGGTTCCAACAAAAGCGAAGGTTCCAACAGGCGCGTTTTCCACGCCTCTCATAACTATCAGAAAAACAAGGATTTATTTGTAGGATCGAAAGCGAAATTACCCCCCGACACCCTCGCATTCCTTATCGCGTTAACCCGATATAGCGGGCCAGTTCATCGCTGGTTTCCGCCACCGCGACCGCCCCGGACTCGCGCAATATCTCCGGCGGATGATAGCCCCAGGCGACGCCGATCCCGCGCACGCCCGCATTGACGGCCATCTCTATGTCGAAACTGGTGTCGCCGATCATCACCGTGGTTTCGGGGATCGCGCCAGCGTCCGCCATGGCCTGCGCGATCATCGACGGGTGCGGCTTGGACGGATGCCGGTCGGCCGTCTGCAGCGTCACGAACCGGTCGATGATGCCATGATGGGTAAGGCAGAGGTTGAGGCCGCGGTCGGACTTGCCGGTGGCGACGCCCAGCAGCCAGCCCTGCTTGTCCAGCGCCGCGATCAACTCCGCAATGCCGTCATAGAGCGGCTCGCTGACCGCCCCCTCGCCGCGCATCGCGTGAAAGGCGCTCTTGTAATGATCCGACACATGGTCGTGAAACGCCCCGTCCGCATCGGGCAGCAGCCGCGCCACGGCATGGGGCAGGGACAGGCCGACGACCGAAAGAATGTCCATCCGCCCCGGCGGCGGCAACTTCACCGCCTCGAACGCGCGGACCATGGCGGTGCAAATGCTGTGCTGGCTGTCGACCAGCGTGCCGTCGCAGTCGAATATGACGAGGGGGTTGCTCATGTCAGCTCTTACGCATCAGGCCGGCAAGTCTGCTACTGCCCAGCGCGTCCAGCGCATCGGCGGCGGCCTCCCGCGCCGGTGCCGGCTTGTTCTGGCCCAGCTTGCGAGTGCCGCGCCAGGCGTCGATCCGCATCTCGAACCCCGTGATCGCGCACAGCATCCGGTCGAACAGCCCGTCGCGCATCTTGTCCCGCGTCCAGACGGGCTTGGGCGCCAGGCGGCTTTCCCGGTCGGTGGACAGCGCGTCGATCAGGTCCGCCAGCGCGGCCTTGTCCAGCGCCGTCACCTGTCCCTGAAGCTCGACCGAAACATAGTTCCAGGTCGGCACCTGATCGTCCATGCCGTACCAGTCCGGGCTGATATAGTCATGTGGCCCGTTGACCACGAACAGCGCCTCCGTGCCCGCCAGATGCCGGGTGATCTGATTGCCGTTGGACAGATGGAAGGCGATCCGCTCCTCGTCGCGAAACAGCACCGGCACATGCGCGACCCGCGGCCCGTCCGGCGTCGCGGCGAACAGCATGCCGAAGCCGGTCTCGGCGACGAATGCGCGCATTTCGGCGCGGTCCTGCCAGTGGAAATTACGGTCTGGGTGCATGGGCGTTGCCTTCAATCCTTTCGCTGTTTTCCCTAACCGTTCGTCCTGAGTAACCACTGAGCTTGTCGAAGTGGTGTATCGAAGGATTGTTCTTGGTGAGACAATGCTTCGATACGGGCCTTCGCCTGCGCTCAGTCCCTACTCAGCACGAACGGATGTATGGGAAGGGCAAGAATGAGACTAAGGATTTGAACGAACGCTACCGCGCCCCCCGCCCGCGCCGTTCCCCCCGCCGTTCCTTGCGCACCGCCTTGGCGTGCTGCCTCGCGAATTTCTTCTCGTCCTCGCGGGTTGGCGAAGTGTCGATTTCCTCGTCCAGCGGCATGTCGCCCAGAGTGAGGTCGAAACCCAGATCCTCCAGGCTGTCGCGGAAATGCGCGGGCAGCTCCGCCTTCACATCCACATGGCCGCCATCGGGATGATCGATGCGGATGCGGCGGGCGTGCAGGTGCATCTTGCGGCTGATCGTGCCGCTCAGGAACGCATCCTTGCCGCCATATTTGCCGTCGCCGACAATCGGGTGGCCGATCGCCGCCATATGCACGCGGAGCTGGTGGGTGCGGCCGGAGAAGGGCTGAAGCTCCACCCAGGCGGCGCGGTTGCCCGCGCGCTCGATCACGCGATACCGGCTGCGGGCGGGCAGGCCCTCCTTCTCGTCGACATGCATTTTCTCGCCGCCGGTGCCCGGCTGCTTGGCCAGCGGCAGTTCGATCATGCCGTCATGAATGTCGGGCACGCCGATGACGATCGCCCAATAGATTTTGCGCGCCGTCCGGCTGGAGAAAGCCTTGGCGAAATAGCCCGCCGACCGCGCCGACCGCGCGATCAGCAGCGCGCCCGACGTATCCTTGTCCAGCCGGTGGACCAGCTTGGGCCGCTGCTCACTGTCGAACATCAACGCGTCGAGCAGGCGGTCGACATGGGTGTCGGTCTTGGTGCCGCCCTGTGTCGCCAGTCCCGGCGGTTTGTTGATGACGATCGCCTGCGCGTCGGTGTGGATCACCATCTCCTGCGCATAGGCGATCTCGTCGTCGGTCAGGTCGATGATGCGGGCGCGTTTCGGGCGCTCCGGCTTGTCGGGCCGCGCGGCCTTCTCCTCGGCCGGGGGCACGCGGATCGTCTGCCCCTCCGCGATCCGGTCGCCCGGCGCGGCCCGCGCGCCATCGACGCGAAGCTGGCCGGTGCGCGCCCAGCGCGAGACGATATTGAAGCCGACATCGGGCAGGTTGCGCTGGAACCAGCGGTCCAGCCGGATGCCGTCATCGTCGGGCGCGACGCGGAACTGGCGCACGTCCAGCGTGACGCCCGCATCCTTGGCGGCCGCCGCCACCGGCCTCGCGCCGGATTTGGGTTCCGCCGCGCGGACGGGGGCCTTCGGCTTCGCGCCAGCGGGCTTGGCTGCGCGCGCCGGAGCATTTTTGCCGCCGGACGTGTCGCCGCCTTTCGCGAATTTTGGTCCAAGTTTCTGGCCAAATTTAGGTTGCGCCTTCGCGTCACGGCCCTCCGGCTTTCCGGCCTTGCCCGGCGCGCGGCTCCGCCCAATCGCGGCGTTCTTGGCGGGACCCTTGCCCCGCGCTTTCGGCGGTCCCTTGGGCGGGCCTTTTCCCGCGCCCTTCATGCGATGCTCCTGACGGCCAGCAGGCCGATCGCCAGCGCCGCGACCGCGCCGATCACGGAGGCCAGGACATAGAGCAGCGCGCTCATCGCCTCGCCCCGCTCAATCATCAGGAAGGTTTCCAGGCTGAAGGCGGAGAAGGTGGTGAAGCCGCCCAGCACGCCGACGCCCAGCAGCAGCCGGACCGGCTCGCCGCCGCTGGCCGAACGGGCGAGGCATCCGGCAAGGACGCCCATCGCGAAACCGCCCAGCAGGTTCGCCAGCAGCGTGCCCCACGGATAGTTCATGCCGAACAGATGCGCCGCAAGCCGCCCCAGATGATAGCGCAGCGCCGCGCCCATTGCGCCGCCGCCCATGACGATGAGGGTGTTGATCATCGCAACGCCCTAGTCGGAATCGCGGACGAAGGAAATGGCGGCTTTCCGGGGAAGGCGGCTTAGCCTGTTACACTTTCGTGAAACAATGCTATGGCCCGGCCATTGGGAGCGGATAACAGCAAGTGGCTGACCTGAACGACATAATTCACTACCAGCTTCTTGCGAAGGAAGCGCGGCGGCGGGCCGACACCACCGACGACCCGGACCTCGCCCGCCGTTTTCGCGAGATCGCCGTCAAGCATGAACGCATGGCGCGCAAGCTTGCCGGCGAGGCGGAGGGGTAGCGGGGCCGCCAACCCTTCATCGTTCGCGATAGGCCTGCCAGTTGGTCGGGCATTGCGGCACGGCCTGAGGCTTCGCCTGCTGGCCCTCTATGGTCCAGCAATCGTCGAAGATGGAGCAATAGCAGGCGCGGACCCTGATCTTCCACCGCTCGCTTTCCATCCGGCGGATCAGCGGCGCATTGTCTGGCATGTCGCGCAGGTCGAAAAAGGCGATCTGCTCGCCGGGCCGCAGCACCACCTTGCTGGCCGGGGTCGTGGCCAGCATCATCGCCTGTCCCGGCCGGTATCCGCAACAGGCTTCGAGCAATTGGTAGGGCGTGCGCATCGCCTTCCCCTGATATTGCAGTTCGACCGGGCCAAGCATCGCCGGGCCGACGCCATTGTTCGTCAGGGTCAGGTTGATGCGGTGCTTGCCGTCGTCGGAATAATTGCTGGTGTCATAGGCGACGAACGGCCAGGCGGCGGCCTGCTGCATGCGCTGCGTCGCCCGCGCCTGAACGAAGGTGCCATAGGCGACGACCAGGGAGATGATCAGCGTCGGCAATCCGATGAGCAAATGGCCCGCCATTGCAAAGGGCAGCCAGCGCAGCACCAGCCGGACCGTTTGCGTTTCGACGATGGGCGCCGGAGCAGAGGTCGGAGCCTCGGCCGCAGCCGGTTCTTTCCCTGTCTCGCCCTCCGCCATGCGCCGTCCCCTCACCCTGACCGGTGGAGGACAGCATTTTCGCGGCCTTAATGCAAATCCGCGGCAACCCGGCCGATTCCCCGAAACGCGGCCTGCTTGCGCGGGTCGGCCAGCGGCTCCTCGAAATCCAGGCGGAAACGGCCGTCCTCGATCCAGCTTACGATGGCGGGGACCTTCACGCCGTTGCGGACGAGCAGGGCGTAGCTGTCGCAGGGCGGCTGCTTCGCGCCCTTGGCGATTGCGCCGTCTTCGGCAAAATCCATGACCGTGATCGGCAACTTGCCCCGCGCCGAAAAGAGAAAGGCCGGGAGGGGGTGGGCAGTGACGGCGGCGGGGAGGGCGCTGCACAGGGCGGCGGGCTGAACCGGAACCGGCGCGGTAAACTGCGGCTGCCCGGCGGCGTCGATGTCGAAGGGGGCCAGGGCAGTCATGCGCGCATCTCCACGCCGGGGAATAAGGTTTCCCGAAGATGGAGGAAGGTGGTTAACGAAAGGTTACTGGGCGGGGTTGGGGGTAGGGGTAGGCGGACATCTCGTCTGCTTTCACACTTCTCTTATGCTGTCACACGTCTTGTGCTTTCACACTGCGTCATTCCCGCGCAGGCGGGAACCCATCTCTCCCCATGCGCAGATTTGCCCAAGGCATGTTGGGTCCCCGCCTGCGCGGGGATGACGGGACGGGGGATGGGAGGATGGCGGGTATCGTTGCCGCAATACATTGCCCCATCCCAAATACCGGCCGTCATCCCGGACTTGATCCGGGATCCATGGGCCTCAATCATTGCATGAATGCTCAACAGCAGAGCTAATGGATGCCGGGTCTAGCCCGGCATGACGACAAGGGTGGGCAGGGGACTGCCGCTTTCTCAACCCTCCCCTGCGAGGGGAGGTGGCATTCCGCAGGAATGACGGAGGGGTGCCGCCCTCACGATAGCGCGCCGCCCCTCCACCAGCTTCGCTGGTCCCCCTCCCCTCAAAGGGGAGGATTTTAATGTTGCAACTGATCGTCAGCCGCCACCCTGACGCGCGCCCTACCGCCCGTTATTCGCCACAATATCAACCGTGGTGCCGCCGCCCGGCGCATTATCGAAGGTGATGAAATAGGCGCCGTCATCCTTCGCCCGCGTGCCGCCGAGCACATGCTGGCCGTCAAGGAGCTGATGTTCCGCGTCATATCCGTTGCGGCGGGCGATGGTGTAGTAGAAGTCCATCACCCCCTGCATCGGCACCGCGGACACGAAACTCGCGCCGCGCAGCTTGCATTGCCCCTCGTTTCCGGCGGCTTCCATCAGGCGCGCGCCGGGATAGATGGGGAAGGCGGCGGGCAGGCGTTCGGCCCAGCCAGCGCCATATTGCATAGTGCCGCATCCCTTGCCGCCCGTGCCCCGGTCCCGCGCCATCGCGCCCAGCGTGGCCGGGCGATTGGCGGCGCATTCCGTGCAGGCTTCGCCCTTTGTTGGCGCGGGCGTGCTTTCCAGACGGCCGCCCGCGACCTTCAGCGCCTGCGCGGCGGCGGCCTTGGCATTGGCGGGCAGGACCGGCACCGCGCCGTTCAACGGCTTCTCGCCGGCGCGGACGGCGCGGGCGTTGGACTGTCCGGCAAGGTCGGGGTCGGTCGCGAGCGGCCCTTCCAGCGCGCCGCGCAGGGCCGGGTCGCTCATGTCGTTGGTCAGGCGCGCGTCCAGCTCGGCCAGATTATTGGCGTCCTTGTCCCCGCCGCACGCCACGAGCAGCAGGGGCAGGGCGATCACGCCCGCCTTTATGGAAATAAAGCGCAAGAACCGGGAAGTCATGGCCGTCCATCTCCTTCAAGCTGCCGGTCGTGGACCTGCAGAACAACAGACGCAGGGTAAAACATTGCGGATGGAATGGAGTAAATGCCTCAATTTTCGTTTAACCGCTGCATATTGTCGCAATTTGACGCACGCATGCTTGCCCTTCGGGGAAAGGCGGCGCATCCTGCCGCCATGTTCAACATCCTTTCCGTATTGATCGGCCTGTTTGCGTTGATCCTGATGATCCCCACGGTCATCCCCCTGCTGGGATGGGCGAATTGGTTCATCCTGCCGGTGGCGGTCGTGGGATTGTTGTTCGGCCTGCTGTCCTCGCGGACCAGCGGCCGGAACCTCTGCCTGATCGTCATCGCGCTCGGCTCTCTCCGCCTGTTCCTGGGCGGAGGCATCATCTGACCTGCACCGCCGGCATGCCATCGCAGACGCAGGAGGACGGTTCGGCCGCCAACGGCATGGCGTGCGCCGTCGGCTGTTACACCATGTGGGGGCTGCTGCCCGTCTATTTCCATATGCTGCAGGATTTCGCGCCGCTGGAGATCGTGGCGCAGCGGCTGCTATGGTCGCTTGCCTTCATGCTGGTGATCATCGCGTTGCGGACCGGCCTGCCCGCCTTCGGCCTGGTCCTGCGCGACCCGCGCCTGATGAAGCCCCTCGCCGCATCGTCGGCGCTGATCGCGATCAACTGGCTGGTCTATATCTGGGCGGTTCATAACGGCCATGTGGTCGCAGCGAGCCTCGGCTATTTCCTGAACCCGCTGATCAACATCATGCTGGGCGTCATCTTCCTGAAGGAAAAGCTGCGGCGCGGGCAGATGATCGCGGTGGGCGTGGCGGCCACGGGCGTCGCGATCCTCGGCTCCTCCGCGCTCGACACGCTGTGGATCAGCCTGGTCATCGGATTGAGTTTCGGCCTCTACGGCCTGGTGCGCAAAGTGACGCCGGTCGCGCCGATGCGCGGGCTGGGCGCGGAAACGGTGATCCTCGCGCCCTTCGCCGCCGCCTATCTGCTCTGGCTGTACCAGCATGGCGGATATATGTTCGGCAAGGACAGCGGCAGCACAATCCTGCTGACGCTGTCCGGGGCGATCACGGCGATCCCGCTGTTGCTGTTCGCCGTTGCGGCGCAGCGCCTGTCGATGGCGACGCTGGGCGTCCTGCAATATATCGCGCCGACGCTGCAGTTTCTGACCGGCGTGTTGCTGTTCGGCGAGACGTTGAGCCGGGGTCAATTGATCAGCTTTTCGCTGATCTGGGCCGGGCTGATCCTGTTCACAATCGATTCGCTGCGCGGCATGCGCGCAGCGCGGCTGGCCTCGATCCCGGCCGAAGCTTAAAGCCCATCCCGATCGCTCGAAACGCGGCGTGCTCCTGCCTGCGCAGGAGCACGTCCAAATAAAAACAGAATAGGCGCTTTAGGCGCCGAATTCCGTCGCTTCAAAGCGCACCGGTTCGCCGACCGCCGCATTGGCCAGGCTGTCCTCCCACATCACCCGGTTGCCGCGGATGATGGTGCCCACCGCCTTGCCGGTCAGCTCCATGCCCTCGAACGGCGACCAGGCGCAGCGCGACGCTAGCCAGTCGCCGCCGACGGTCCAACGCTTCTTGAGGTCCACCACGGTAAAATCCGCATCATAGCCGAGCGCGATCCGGCCCTTGCCGGTCAGCCCGAACACGCGCTGCGGCCCGCTGCTCGTCAACTCGATAAAGCGGCGGAGCGTCGTCCGTCCCTTCGCCACATGATCCAGCAGCAGCGGGACGAGCGTCTGCACGCCCGGCATGCCGCTGGGGGAGGCGGGATAGGTCTTGGCCTTCTCCTCGATCGTGTGCGGCGCATGGTCGGAACCGAGCACGTCGGGCACGCCCTGATTGAGCCAGCGCCACAGCCCGTCGCGATGCGCGGCGCTGCGGATCGGCGGGTTCATCTGGGCATAGGTGCCGATCGCCGGATAGGCTTCCTCGCCCGCCAGCGTCAGATGCTGGGGCGTCACCTCGCAGGTCGCGATGTCCTTGTTCTGCGCGATATATTCCAGCTCGGCGGGCGTCGTGATGTGCAGGATGTGGATGCGCCGCCGGGCCTTGCGCGCCAGCGCGATGATTCGCTTCGTCGCGATCATCGCGCTTTCATCGTCGCGCCAGATGGGATGGGATGACGGATCGCCCTCTACCCGCAGATCCTTGCGCGCGTTCATCCGCGCCTCGTCCTCGGCATGGATGGCGACGCGGCGGCTGCCCGACGCCAGCACGCGGGCCAGCGCATTGTCATCATCGACCAGCAGGCTGCCGGTCGACGCGCCCATGAAGATCTTGACCCCCGACGTGCCGGGGATGCGCTCCAGCTCCTTCAGCTCCTCCGCATTGTCGGCGGTCGCGCCGACATAGAAGGCATGGTCGCACCACATGCGGTGATGCGCTCGGCGCAGCTTGTCATGCACGCGGTCGGCGGTGTCGGTGTTGGGGTTGGTGTTCGGCATCTCGAACACGGCGGTCACGCCGCCCAGCACCGCCGCGCGGCTCCCCGATTCGAGGTCCTCCTTATGCTCCAGCCCCGGTTCGCGGAAATGCACCTGGCTGTCGATGCAGCCGGGCAGCACGTCCAGCCCCGCGCAGTCGATCGTCTCGCCCGCATCGCCAAGGCCCGTGCCGATGGCGGCGATCTTCCCGCCGCGCACGCCCACATCGGCCTGCTCCGATCCGCCCGGCGTGTGGACGGTGCCGTTCTTCAGGATCAGGTCATAGGTCTGGGTCATGCTTGGCATCTTTCTCCGTTCGCCCTGAGCTTGTCGAAGGGCTGCACTTCTTTTCCAGAAATGCAGGGCTTCGACAGGCTCAGCCCGAACGGCTTGGTTATTGGGCAAGGCTGTCCTACCTAAAGCCCATGCCCGATACTACCCCGCCCGACACCACCCTTATCGACCGCGCCGTCCTCCGCATTTCCGGCGAGGAGGCCGTGCCCTTCCTGCAAGGGTTGCTGACGCAGGATGTCGCCGCCGTGCGCGCGGATGCGCCGCGCTGGTCCGGCCTGCTGACGCCGCAGGGCAAGGCGCTGTTCGACTTCATGCTGTGGACCGCCAAAAATGAGGAGGGCGGCGAAGATATCCTGATCGACTGCGAGGCGGATCAGGCCGATGCGCTGGCGCGGCGGCTGACCCTGTACCGGCTGCGCCGCAAGGTAACGATAGCGCGGGATGAAAATCTCGCCGTGCATTGGACCTTACCGGTTTCCTCTATTTCCGTTCGGGCTGAGCCTGTCGAAGCCGTGTCCTTCTCCTCCGAAGAAAGGGCAGTCCTTCGACAAGCTCAGGACGAACGGGTTTTGGATGCTCCGCTCGACCCCCGCCTGCCTGCACTCGGCCACCGCTGGCTCGGCGCACCCGGAGGCGGCGACGCCAGCGCGGCGTGGCGGCGTCATCGCCTGTCTCTGGGCGTGATGGAGGGCGCGGCGGAACTGGGACAGGACCAGACGCTCTGGCTAGAGGCCAATGCCGAGGAACTGAACGGCGTCGATTACAAGAAGGGCTGCTATATCGGGCAGGAGAACACCGCCCGCATGCATTACCGGAACAAGGTCAACCGCAGGTTGGTGGCGGTGCCGCTGGCCGCTGCGGATGAGAAGCGGCAGCGGCTGGCGCTTCCCGATCTCGGTCTCTCGATCGAACTGCGCCGGGTCGAGGATATGGGCGCGCTGTCCCTGCCCGGCTGGCTGGCGGAAGCTATTGCGGAGCCGGTCGGGGAATGATTTTCGGCCTGACTACCAACCCCCGTTCGCTTCGAGCGAAGTCGAGAAACATATGCGCGAGGCTTCTCGACTACGCTCGAAGCGAACGGAGGTGGGCGTTACTGGCGGGGATGTCGCTGGCGTTTCTGTCCCTGCCCGCACAGGCGGACACGCCGTGGAAGCTGGTCAAAACCTACCCCCACGATCCCACCGCCTTCACCGAGGGCCTCTTTTTCCGCGACGGCACGCTGTATGAAAGCACCGGACAACCGGGCAAATCGGACATCCGCCAGGTCCGGATGAAGGACGGCAAGGTGCTGCGCCGGGTCGCGCTGCCGCCGCAATATTTCGGCGAGGGGATCGTCGACTGGGGCGATACAATCGTCAGCCTGACATGGCGGCACCGGCAGGGCTTCGTGTGGAAGCTCGACGATTTCACCCGTCTGTCCGGATTCCAGTATGAGGGCGAGGGCTGGGGCCTGACGCGCGAGCCGCGCTGGATCATCATGAGCGACGGCACCTACAAGCTGCGCTTCCTCAATCCCGAAACGCTGGAGGAGGTGCGCCGCATCACCGTGACATGGGACGGAAAGCCCGTGCCGCTGCTCAACGAACTGGAATGGGTGAAGGGCGAGATTCTGGCGAATGTCTGGTACGACAAGCGCATTGCCCGGATCGATCCCGGCACCGGCGCGGTCATCGACTGGATCGACCTGTCGCCGCTCGTCGCGAAGATCAAGGCGACCGACCCGGACGCAGTGCTGAACGGCATCGCCTATGACGCGGACAAGGACCGGTTGTTCGTGACGGGCAAATATTGGCCCAAGCTGTTCGAGATCAAGCTGGAGCGGTAGTTGCGAAATCCCCCGCCGCTATTGGCGGCGGGGGATAGCATTCCAGATTGGATCGTTCATACAAAACCGTGCTCCTGCGAAAGCAGGAGCCCAGTTCAGGCGGCGGGTCTGGGCTCCTGCTTTCGCAGGAGCACGCAGCTTAACGGATCAAAACACCGCAATTCATCACGGATTGGAGACGGTCGTGGTCGTCGTCTCCGTGGTTGCGGTGCGCGTCGGCGTCGTCGTTTTCACGACCTTGCGCTTGGGCGTGGAGCCGCTCTTGACCGTTTCCGTGGTGACGGTGGTGCTGCTGGACTGCGCAGCGACGGCGCGGGCGACCTGCGCTTCGGCGGCGGACTTCTTCGCGGCCTGTTCGGCGGCGTCGGCACGGGCATTGGCGTTGACCGCCTCCTGTTGCGCGGCGGCAGTGCTTTCCTGCTGAGCCTGCGTATTCAGGTCGGCGCTCTGGTTATTCTCGCCGATTGCGGTGTCGGCGAACTGCTGGGCCTCGACAGCGGACTCGATGGCCTTCTGCTCCTTGCCGCTCTTATAATATTCCTTCGCCATCCGCACCGAAGCTTGCGCCTTGGCAATCGTTTCGGGGGCAGCGCCGCCGCCCTTCATGCGGACGGCTGCATCAATCTTGCCCTGGGCCTGGGCGATGGCGGCAAGCGCGCGCTCCTCGTCGCCGGCCCATGCGGGGCTGGAAACCAGGAAAAGCGCCGACGCGGCGAGGAGGCCGCGCATGGTGGGGCTGATCTTACGCATAATCTCTCCTGTCCATATTGGTGGGGCGGAGAACGTGCGTAATCTGGCGAGGTTCCGGCCAATCTGCCCGTGACAGGGCCGGAAACCCCCTGGACAAGCTTCACGCCATGACGGGTTCGGCGCTGAAGGAAGAAAGCTGCGCATCCATCGCGCGCTGGAAGGCAGGGCGGGCGATACACCGGTCCCGATAGGCGGTAAGGGTCGGAAATTCCTCCATTAACGCCTCGTCGGACACCTCGCGCAGCACGGTCGCCATGATGATGTCGGCGGCGCTGAAATCGCCCTCCAGATAGTCTTTCTCCCCCAGCCAGTCGGACAGGCTGCTTAATCTTCCGCGCAGGCTCTCGATCACCTGTGGACGGCGCAGCCTTCCCCATTCGGCGTCCTTGTTGAACGTGTCGATGGCGACCAGATCGAACACGAACGGTTCCACGCTGTTCAGCGCCGCCGTCACCCAGGTCAGGATGCGCGCCCGTCCGGCGGTATCGCGCGGCATCAGCGTTTCCGACCGTTCGGCGATGCGCAACACCATCGCCCCGCTCTCGAACATCTGCACCTCATTGTCGCGATAGGCGGGCACCTGGCCGAAGGGCTGTTCCCGGCGATATGCCTCGCCCTTGGCGGTCTCGAAATTGATCAGTCGCTCGCGATAGCCGATGCCCGCTTCCTCGCACGCCCAGCGGGGGCGCAGGTCGCGGACGAAGCCGCGCGCAAAGTCCGGGACCCAGGCGAATCCGGTGATTTCTATCTCGGCATTGGCGTCCACAGGCATGGTCCACTCCTTCACTGACTCGCTTGACTTTTTAAGTTGATATCAACATAAAAACAGCATGTCAAAACCGCCGCCCGTCACCAACGACCAGACGCTCTTTGTGCGGGACCATTGCTTGTGCCTCGCGGCGCAGCGGGCGGCGCGGTCGCTTTCGCGCCGCTTTGATGAGGCGTTTCGCGGCTTCGGGATCAGCAGCGGGCAATTCTCGCTTCTGAACGCGCTCAACCGGCCGGAGCCGCCCTCGATCGGCTCGGTCGCGGAGTTGCTGGTCATGGACCGCACGACGCTGACCGCCAATCTGAAGCCGCTGACCCGCGACGGGCTGGTGGAGATCGTGACGGATGCGAAGGACCGGCGGGTGAAGCGGCTGGCCCTGACGGACGAGGGCAGGGACGCGCTGGCGCGCAGCATGCCGGTCTGGACGCAGGTTCATGGAGAGATTGACCGGACCCTCGGCCCGGCGGAGAGGGGAAGCAGGCTTCGCGCCGGGCTTTCCGCGCTGGCCTGACCGGTCAGCTCATCGCCAGGACCAGGTTGCGCACCTGGGGATAGACCTGTTTTTCCCATTTGGAGCCGGAAAACACGCCATAATGGCCGACGCCGGGTTGCAGATGATGGCGTTTCAGATGTGGGCGCAGGGTTGAACAGAGCATATGCGCGGCGGCGGTCTGGCCGACGGCGCAGATATCGTCCCGCTCCCCTTCGACCGTCAGCAGGGCGGTGCGCTGGATGGCGGATGGATCGACCAGCCGGCCGCGATGCTCCAACTCTCCCTTCGCCAGCAAGGCGCGCTGGAACACCACGTCCACCGTCTCCAGGTAGAATTCCGCCGTCATGTCCAGAACGGCCAGATATTCCTCGTAAAATTCCTTGATCTTTGCGGCTTCCAGCGTCTCGCCATCGGCCAGGAGCTGGTACAGCTTGCGATGCTGCTCGCCATGCCGCTCCATATTCATCGACATGAAGGCGGTGAGCTGCAGGAAGCCGGGATAGACCCGCCGTCCCACGCCGCGATAGCGGAAGGGGACGCGGGAAATCAGCTTCTCCTCAAACCAGGACAGCGGTTTTTCCCGCGCCAGCTTGTTGACCACGGTGGGCGCAACGCGAGTGTCGACCGGGCCGCCCATCAGGGTCATTGTGCGCGGCTGGGCCGGGTCGCCATCCTGCGCCATCACCGCCACCGCCGCCAGCGTCGGCACGCAGGGCTGGCACACCGCCAGCACATGCGACCGGGGGCCAAGCTCCTGCAGGAAGCGGATCACATAATCGATATATTCGTCGAACCCGAACGCGCCCTCGCTCACCGGAATGTCGCGGGCGTTCTTCCAGTCGGTGATATAGACGTCATGATCGCGCAGCAGCGTGTGGACGGTGTTGCGCAGCAGGGTCGCGAAATGGCCGGAAAGCGGCGCGACGACCAGCATCTTGGGCTGGGGTGGCGTCAGCCCCTCCTCGCTGCCTTCCTTTTTGAAATGCAGCAGATTGCCGAAAGGCATGTCGAGCGCGACCTCCTCGCGCACGGCGACCTTCGCATTGCCGCTGATAACCTCGTCTATGCCATAGGACGGGCGCGCATGCGTGACCTCTGTGCCGGAAAATACGTCCAGCATCGCGAAATAGCGGCGCGGAAGCGGCCAGTCGCCGACCGGACCCAGATATTTGTCGCGAAAGCCAAGCGCCGCCTTTGCCGCAAATCGCGCGGGGGCGAGCATGTCGCTCCAAGCCTGATAGCCCTGATACAGCATTACCGTCCCCGCTTGCCGTCGCGTCCCAGGCGATTCGGCTTTTCATCTGCCCCGATCTGTGCATTCATGCTGCGCTGCATCATGGCCCAATGCAATGGAAAAGAGGCAATAATGGCAGAGCTGGTGACACAGGCGGAACTTACCGTGTCGAGCAAGACCTATTCCGCATGGTCGCTGCGCGGCTGGCTACTATGCAAACTGGCAGGGTTGGAGGTGACCGAACGGGTTGTCGAGAATGACGCGAGCAATCGCGCGGAACTGCTGTTGCTGTCGCCCTCCGTGCTGGTCCCGCGCCTGACGCATGAGGGCGCGAGCGTGTGGGATACGCTGGCCATCGCCGAATATCTGAACGAGCTGTACCCGCAGGCGGGCATGTATCCGGCGGACCGGATCGCGCGGGCGCATTGCCGGGCGATTTCCGGCGAGATCCATTCCGGCTTCACCAATTTGCGATCCGCGCTGCCGATGAACCTGAAGGTGCGGCACAAGACCTTCCCGATCTTTTCGGGCGCGAAGCCGGACATCGACCGGGTGGAGGCCATCTGGCAGGAATGCCTGTCCACCTATGGCGGGCCGTTCCTGTTCGGCGACAGGCCCACAATCGCCGACGCGATGTTCGCGCCGGTGACGCAGCGTTTCCTGACCTACGCCGTGCCCTGTTCCCCGCAAAGCGCGCTATATTGCACGACAGTCACGGAATGGGCGCCGATGGCCGAGTGGCTGGACGCCGCAAGGGCGGAGCCGGAGGAAATGGCGGAACTGGAAGTCGAGTTTTAGGACAATCCCAGGTCAGGCGCATTCACCGGCTCTACGCCCGTTCAGTTCAGCATCATCGGGGACAGGGACTTTTCCGCGGCCGCCCGTTCCGCGACATTGCCGTCGCATGCGCCAACCGGCCGCATCTTCAGGTCGGCGATCTGCCAGTGGCAGCGGTTCTGCAGCCGCGCATGGAAGTCGTAGCAGGAGATCAGCGCGCCCTTCTTGCTCCAGTCGGTGACCAGGCAATAGGCGTGAATTTCCAGTTCGCGGGCATTGCCCGTGCGGTCGATCATGACATTCGACAGATGGTGGCGCCAGTTGCCGGCGCTCTTGGCGTAGACCAGTTCGGGAATGCCGATGATCGCGGCGCGGCCGTTGAATATGCCGACGGAACCGGCGTCCAGGTGGCAGTCCGTGGTAAACAGCCGCGTCCATTCCTGGGCATTATTATGATCCAGAAAATGGCAGAAACGGCTGACAAGTTCCTGCACTTCCATTTTCGTCTGCAGGTCGACGGTTGATATGCAACCCATGATACTCTCCGAATATTATGCTTGCCCATATTTTAGGCTTTCGGATCAGCCTATCACGATTCGCGGCTAAGGCAACTGCCCGAAAACAACAGAAATGTCCCGAAAAGCGCCGCTATTGCAGCGCCTCTGCGCGGCCTGGCGCGCCGCCGAAATACAGATCGGAAACATAAAGCCGTTTGCAATTGCGAATCGTTCTCGTTAGTGGCTCGGAGGTCATTTCCGCAGGATTCGCGCAGCCCTCCATGCACATGAAAATCGCCACGCAATCGGCCAAGCAGGATGGCAAGGCGAAGGCGCGCAAGACGTTCTGGCTCAAGCAGCTTCATACCTGGCACTGGATCAGTTCGGCGATCAGCCTGATCGGCCTGATGCTGTTCGCCTTCACCGGCATCACCCTCAACCACGCCGCGGATATTGAGGGCGAGCCGAAGGTGGTGGAGGCGGCGGAAAAGCTGCCCGCCGACCTGTTGAAGCAGATCGCGCCGGACGATGCGCCGGACGCCAAGAAGCCGCTGCCCGCGCCGGTCGCCGCCTGGGTCGGGAAATTCGCCGGCCGCACCGCCACGGGCGAGGCGGAATGGTCCGCCGCCGAAGTCTATCTGCCCCTGCCGCGTCCGGGCGGCGACGGCTGGGTGTCAATCGACCGCGAGACGGGCGACGTGTCCAGCGAGGCGACCGATCGCGGCTGGATCTCCTACCTCAACGATCTGCACAAGGGCCGCAATTCCGGCAGCGCCTGGAAATGGTTCATCGATATCTTCGCGGTCGCCTGCTTCATCTTCGCGCTGACCGGGCTTTTCCTGCTCTGGCTGCATTCCGCGAAGCGCCCCAGCACATGGCCGCTCGTGGCGCTTGGCCTCATCATTCCGGCGGTGATCGCCGTCATCTTCATCCATTAGGGGGACCATATCCATGCAGATACGCCATAGCCTGATCCTAACCGGCATCGCCGCTGTTGGCGCGGGGGCCGCGCCGTCCGCGCTGGCCGAGACGCTGGACCTGACGGTCACGCTTCCCCGCATGACGGTGGCCGAATATCATCCGCCCTATGTCGCCATCTGGCTGGAGAAAGAGGGCAGCCCGGCGCGCACGCTGTCCGTGTGGTATGACGTCGACAAACCCAAGAACGCCGGAACGAAATGGCTGCGCGACATCCGCCTGTGGTGGCGCGTTTCGGGCCGGTCGATGCAGTTCCCCGCCGATGGAGTAAGCGGCGCGACCCGTGGGCCGGGCACGCACAAGGTGTCGATCCCTGCGGGCAAGCTGGGCAACGGCGCCTACACGCTGGTCATCGAGGCTTCGCGTGAGGCGGGCGGGCGTGAGGCCGTGCGCGTGCCCTTCACCGTGTCGGGCGGCAAGGGTAGCGGCAAGGCTGCCGGAACATCCGAGCTGGGCGCCGTCGCCCTGACCGTCAAGCCTTGAGACCGGAGGGCAGACTCATGAAAATATTTCGCCTCTCGCTAATGGCGACCGCAGCCGCTGCGACCCTTGCGCTTCCGACCATCGCTTCGGCGCGCTTGTGGCTTCTTCCCTCCGAAACCATGTTTGCTGGCAACGGGGACGAATGGGTGACGGTGGATTTCGCCAATTCCACCGATCTTTTCTATTTCGATCATCCCGCGCCCCAGATGGAGCCGGTCATCTTCGCGCCGGACGGTACGCAGGTGCAGGCCGAGAATAAGGGCAAGGGCCGTTTTCGCGCGACCTTCGACATCCATCTGACGCAGAAGGGCACGTACAAGGTTGCGGCGATCTCCAACGCGGTTTTCGGCAGCTACACGCTGAACGGCGAGGAAAAGCGCCTGCCGCGCGGCACCACGGCCGAAACGCTGGCTCAGGCGATTCCGGCGGGCGCGACGGACGTCAAGACGACGGTGATGGCGGGCCGCGTGGAAACCTTCCTGACGGCAGGCGAACCCACCAACACCGTGTTCAAGGCGACTGGCGAAGGGCTGGAAATGGTCCCGGTGACCCATCCCAACGACCTGATCGCCGGGGAAAAGGCGACGTTCCAGTTCCTGTTGAACGGCAAGCCGGCGGCGAATCTGCCCGTCGTGGCCATCCCCGGCGGGGTTCGCTATCGCGGCGACCTGAAGCAGGTGGACGCCCGGACGGACGCGGAAGGCAAAGTCACCTTCACCTGGTCTGACGCCGGCATGTATTGGATCAGCGTGACCACTGCGCCTCCGCGTCCGGCCCCGGCTGCCGAGGGCGCTCCCCGGCCGGAGCCAGCGCCGCGGCCGCCGCGCATCGACAGCTATGCCGCGACATTCGAGGTTCTCGGCTCCTGAGTGCGCGCGTCGCCATTCCGGCGGCGTTGACGGCCGACGCCTTCGACGGGCGCGACCGTATGGGACGGGTCGTCTCGCTGGGCGGGCCGACAATGGGCACAAGCTGGTCGGTGCGGATCGCCGCACCGGCCGCTGGCCTGCCCGATGGCGTGGACGCGGCGATCGAGGCCGTGCTGGCCTCCGTCATCGCGCAGATGAGCAATTGGGAGCCGGACTCCGGCATCAGCCGGTTCAACCGGTCGACGCCGGGGGACTGGCAATCTTTGCCCGCCGATTTCCTGACCGTGCTCCGCGCCGGGTTGCATATCGCGGACCGGAGCGGCGGTGCGTTCGACCCGGCCATTGGCGACGCCGTGGAGGCGTGGGGATTTGGTCCAGGTGCCTCGCGTTCCCCATCGCCTTTACCGGTGCAAAGCTGGCGCGCCATAGAGGTTGACGGTGGGTGCGCACGCAGGCTTGCGCCGGTCGCGCTCGACTTTTCCGGCATAGCCAAGGGGTTCGCCGTCGATGCCGTGGCCGGACGCCTGTCGGACATGGGCCTGCGGAATTTCCTGGTCGAAATTGGCGGGGAGTTGCGCGGCTCTGGCGTGAAACCGGACGGACAGCCCTGGTGGGTCGATCTGGAAGCGCCGCCGGACATGACCCTGCCGGTTACGCATGTGGCGCTGTGCGGCCTGTCGGTCGCGACGTCGGGCGACTATCGCCGCTATTTTGAGGAAGACGGAAAACGGTTCGCGCACAGCATCGACCCGCGCACCGCAGCGCCGATCGACAATGGCGTGGCGTCGGTGTCGGTGTTCCACGAAAGCGCGATGATCGCCGACGCCTGGGCCACCGCGCTGACGGTGCTCGGCGTTGAGCGGGGGCTGGCGCTGGCGGCGGACGAAGGACTGGCCGCGCTGATGGTCACGCGCGGAGCCAGCGCACCGAAAGAATGGATGACCCCCGCCTTCGCAGCGATGCTGGAGTAAATAGGGCATCTTATATCTCCGTTCGCCCTGAGCCTGTCGAAGGGCTGCACTTCTTTCTCTCCCGCCCAAAAAGAAGTGCAGGGCTTCGACAAGCTCAGCCCGAACGGTTTGACAAAATCCCCTAAACCAACCCCAGCTTAGACAATTCCCCCAGCATCGCGGGCGGCATCGCGTCCGCGCCCTCCGCATCCCCGCCAAGATCGGCGGGGGCGTCCTTTTCCTCCAGATAGCGCCAGCCCTGATGCGCGCGCTTGGGCCGGGCGTGGACGGGGATCAGCCGGGGCTCCAGGCGTATCCAGTGCCGTCCTTCCGGGGCTTCCTGAAACCCGATGATCGGGCTGCGGCCGACGATCATATGGCCGTGAATCCAGTAGAGCGATCCACCCGCCATCTCCTCCACCCGCTTCGGCAGGTAGCGCGTGGTCATCCGCGCCTCGCCCTTGCCGGCATGGGACTCCAGCCAGGCGCGCAATGTCTCCACGCTCTCGCTGCGAAAGGCGATCTTGGTGATGCTGAGCGGCATGATCAGAACGGCATGAGGCGTCAAAGCCCCCAGAGCGTCGCGAGGCCGAGGAAGGAGAAGAAGCCCATCACATCGGTCAGCGTCGTCACGAACACCGCCGACGATACGGCCGGATCGACACCCGCCTTCTCCAGCGTCAGCGGCACGAGTATCCCCGCCAGCCCCGCGACCAGATTGTTGAACAGCATCGCCATCGCGATCACGATGCCAAGGTCGTGATTCTGGTAGATGAGGCCGACCGCAATGCCGATCAGGCAGCCAAGGACGGAACCGTTGGCCAGCGCGATGCGGAACTCGCGCAAGATGTTGCGGCGGGTGTTGGAACTGGTGAGCTGATTGGTGGCGAGCGCACGCACGGCCACCGCCATCGTCTGCGTGCCCGCATTGCCGCCCATGCCCGACACGATCGGCATCAGCACCGCCAGCACGACATATTTGGCGATCGTCTCCTGAAAGAAACCGACCACGGACGCCGCGAAGATGGCCGTGCCCAGATTGACGATCAGCCAGGACAGGCGGGTGCGCACCGTCATCAGGATCGGCTGGTTGATGTCGCCGTCGCCCGCGCCGGACAGGCGCAGCACGTCCTCGCCCGCTTCCTCCTGCACGATGTGCAATATGTCGTCGACGGTGATCATGCCGACCAGCCGACCGCTGCCGTCCACCACGGCGGCGGAGATCAGCGCATATTTCTGGAAGCGCAGCGCCACTTCCTCCTGGTCCATATCGACCGGGATCAGCGTCTGCTCCCGCTTCATCAGGTCGGAAATGGCGATGCCGCGCGGGCAGGTGAGCACCCAGGAAAGCTGGCATGTGCCGATCGGCTTATGCGCCTCATCGACGACGAAGATTTCCCAGAAGTCGCTGGTCAGGTCGCTATTGTCGCGCAGATAGTCGATCACCTGGCCGACCGACATATGTTCCGGCACCGCGATCAGGTCGCGCTGCATCAGGCGGCCTGCGGACTCCTCCGGGAAGGACAGCGCGCTTTCGATCGCGGCGCGATCTTCCGGCGCCAGCGCCTCCAGCACCGCCTGCTGGTCCTCGCTGTCCATGTCCTCGATGATCGCGACGGCGTCGTCGGTATCGAGTTCACCGGCGAATTCGGCGATCTGTTCGGGCGCGAGCGCGTCGATCAGGTCGTCGCGGACATAATCGTTCAGCTCGGACAGCACTTCCGCGCCGACCAGATCGCCCAGCGCGGCGGCAACCTCGCCACGCCGTTCGGACGGCGTAAGCTCCAGAAGGTCGGCAATGTCGGCCGGGTGCAGCGGCGAAACCAGCTCGCGCGCTTCTTCATTATGCCCTTCCTCAACAGCGTCGAGGACGGCGGTCACGAATTCGGGTTTCAGCCGGTCGTCCTCGTCATGCAGCGAGTCCGGGGCGGCTGTCTCCACCGCATTTTCAGCGGCGTCGCGGTCCTCCACGTCGGTCAGCGGATCGGCTGCGCCAACTTCGTTCATCGCCGCCTCCGTCGCTGTCCGTTTCGTCCGTCATCTGATCCCTTTTGCGCATGCACAATTCAAAAGCAATGGCGCGCGTGGGGTTCCATCCTGCCCCCAAGTCCCTATATGGGGCCGCAATTCGATTTTCCCGTAAAGAAGAGGATTTTTCATGGCCGACGAAACGCTGACCCTGACCCTGGACACCGGTGACGTGGTCATCAAACTGCGCCCGGACCTCGCGCCTGGCCATGTCGAGCGCATCGCCACGCTGGCCAAGGAAGGCTTTTACGACGGCGTGGTTTTCCACCGCGTGATCCCCGGCTTCATGGCGCAGGGCGGCGACCCGACCGGCACCGGCATGGGCGGTTCGAAGCTGCCGGACCTGAAGGCCGAGTTCAATGCAGAGCCGCATGTCCGCGGCGTGTGCTCGATGGCCCGTTCGTCCAACCCGAACAGCGCCAACAGCCAGTTCTTCATCTGCTTCGACGACGCGACCTTCCTCGACAAGCAATATACCGTCTGGGGCGAAGTGATCGAGGGCATGGAGAATGTCGACGCCCTGCCGAAGGGCGAACCGCCCCGCACGCCGGGCAAGATCGTCAAGGCGACTGTGGCTTAATAGCTTCAACATCCGTTCGGGCTGAGCCTGTCGAAGCCCTGTCCTTCTCTTTTTAGAAAGGACAACCCTTCGACAAGCTCAGGGTGAACGGAATGGAATCGACTTGCATCGGGAAAAAAGGGCCGGCGGATCACTTCCGCCGGCCCTTTTTTTATTTCTCCGCCAATTCGTCCTTGAACGCCTCAAGGCTGAGCGGCCGTCCCAGGAAATTCTGGATCAGGACATTGGCGTCCTCCGACCCGCCCGGCTCCAGCACCTGCTTGCGATACTGGATGGCCGTCGCCTTGTCGCGGATGCCCGCCGTCTTGAACTTGGTGAACAGGTCCAGCGCGATCGCCTTCGACCAGACATAGGTGTAATAGATCGCCGAATAGCCATCCAGATGCCCGAACGACGCATAGGCATGCGTGCCGGGCACGGGCGGGAACAGCGAATAGCGGGAGATCTGCTGGTCATACATGGACTTCAGGTCAAAGTCCGGCTTGCGGTTATAATAGTTCATGGACACCGCCGCATAGGCGAGCTGCCCCTTCCACTGGCCCGGCTCGCCGAAACGGCGGCCCGCATTCATCTTCTTGACCAGCTCCTCCGGGATCGGCTCCCCCTTCGCGTTGGAGGCGAAGCCCTTCAGCGTGTCATAGTCCCAGGTCCATTCCTCCAGAAGCTGGGACGGGGCCTCGATGAAGTCCCATTGCAGATTGCCCATCGACTGCACGCCATATTTGGTGTGGCCCGAATATAGGGAATGGATGAGGTGGCCGAACTCGTGGAGGAAGGTCGTCACATCGTCATGATCCATCGGCCCGGTGGCGGGGAAGTTGCAGATCAGCGCGCCGATTGGGATCTGCCGTCCCTCGATGCCGGTGCGGATCGGGAATTGCGCGGCATGGTTGAACTTGCCCTCGCGCGGATGCATGTCGAGGTAGAAGCGGCCGACGAGCGTGTCGCCGTCATACAGCTCCCACGCTGTGACGCTCTTGTCCCAGACCGGCGTGTTCCACGGCCGGATGTCCGCGCCGAACAGGTCGCCGATCAGCTTGAATATGCCTGACCGCGCCTTGTCATAGGTGAAATATTCGCGGACCTCATTGGCATCCACGGCATATTTCTTCTTGCGGAGCAGGTTGCTCATATAGCTGTTGTCGTACCGCTCCAGCTTCGTGATCGTCGGGTCGACCGTCTTGGCGAAGGCGAGCAGTTCGGCATAGTCGGCGTCCGCGCCGGGCTTCGCCGCGACGTTCACATCCTCCAGGAACTGCGCCGCGCGTTGCGGGTCGCCGATCATCTTGTCGGCGGTCGCCAGCGTCGCATAGTCGGGATAGCCCAGCGTCCGCGCCAGTTCGAAGCGCTTTTCGAGCAGCGTCTTGAGCACCGCCTCATTCGCCGGATAGCCGCGATTGGCGAAGGCCGTCGTCACCTTGCGCCGGGTTTCCCGGATGCTGGCGAAGTCGAGCACCGGGAAGATATCGGGATAATCGAAGGTCAGATGGACCAGCCCGTCCGCGCCCGGCTTGTGGCTATCGAGGAAATCCTTCGGCAGACCGGCCAGCTCGGCGGGTTTCAGGGGGATGTCGCCCTTGTCGTCGCGGATATTCTTGGCGAACAGCAGGCCGGTCTCGGTGATCTCCTTCTGGAGCTGCGTCACTTTCGCGCGGGTCGCGTCATCCTTGTCGACGCCCGCCAGCTTGTAATTGGTCAGCATCTTCTTGAGCGTGAAGCCGGTCTTGGCGTCCAGCTTGGCGGTCGGGATGGCCGCCAGCCGGTCATAGATCGGGCGGGACAGGTTCACGCCGGTCGCCGCATCGGACAGCTTGGGCAGGCAGGCTTCCGCGGCCGCGCGCACTTCCTTGACCGGATAGGTTTCGGAAATCAGGTACATCTCGCTGCTGCCATCGCTCAGGATCAGCGACAGCGTGTCATAGGCGGCGAAATCGCCGTCGATGCTTGCCTTGCCCTTGCGGGATTCCAGCGCGGCCTTTGCCTTGGCGGCAAGCGACAGGGTTTCGTCGCACCGCTTG
The DNA here is from genome assembly GCF_001757355.1 of Sphingobium phenoxybenzoativorans. Lineage (GTDB taxonomy): Bacteria > Pseudomonadota > Alphaproteobacteria > Sphingomonadales > Sphingomonadaceae > Sphingobium > Sphingobium phenoxybenzoativorans. The sequence continues at coordinate 2,028 of NZ_MINO01000057.1, read as the reverse complement.
GCCACGGATTCCGGCGTTGCGCCAGTGATGGGCAGGGCGGACAGATAAGCGTCCGCTTCCTTGTCGAGCGGGGTCGTGGCGGCCTGGGCGGAAAAGGATGTGCCGGCGAGCAGGGTCGCGGCGATCGGCCCGCGGAAGGAGAAGGGCATGTGGGGGAACTCCCTAAAAGCTGTATTATGCGCCTAATATGCTTGCCCAATCGCAAGGCGCAACGGGAATCGGACTCGGATTGCCGCGCGGGGCATATGCTGCCAAAGCCATGCCATGCGGCGCATCGGACTTCTCGGCGGCTCCTTCAATCCGGCGCATGGCGGGCATCGCGCCATTTCGCTGTTCGCGGCGAAGGCGTTGGGTTTCGATGAGCTGTGGTGGCTGGTCTCGCCCGGCAATCCTCTGAAGCCCGCAAAGGGCATGGCGCCGCTGCCTGCCCGACTCGAAAGCGCCAGGCGTCAGGCGCGCCGCGCGCCCATCCGCCCCACGGCGATCGAGCGGGACCTGCGCACCCGCTACACCGTCGATACCCTCCGCGCGCTCGTCCGCCGCTACCCGCGCAATCGCTTCATCTGGTTGATGGGCGCGGACAATCTGGCGCAGTTCGACCAGTGGAAGGACTGGCGCGCCATCGCGCGCATGATGCCCATTGCCGTGATCGCCCGGCCGGGCTATGATGATGTGGCCTTGGGTTCACCCTCCATGGCATGGCTGCGGCGCTTCGTCCGGCCCGCGCGCCAGAGCAGTGACTGGACGGAATGGAGACCGCCGGCGCTCGTGCTGTTGCGCTTTCGCCCTGATCCACGATCGGCGACTCTGCTGAGGCAGGTCGATCCCCTCTGGCATCGCGAATATGAAGCGCGGCAAGTGCGCGACCCGCTGACGCGTCGCCTGATCACCCTGAAGGAGTAGCATTGCCCAGACCTCAACCCGCCAACGATACGGCGCATGATGCCGAATCCGTGGCCGCCCTGCACGCCCTTGTCATGCAGTCGCTCGACGACGACCAGGCGCAGGAAACCATCACCATCCCCCTTGAAGGCAAAAGCAGCATCGCCGACCATATGGTCATCGCCAGCGGGCGTTCGTCCCGTCAGGTGGCGTCGATGGCGCAGAAGCTTGCCCAGCGCATCAAGGAACAGACCGGCCGCAACGCCCGGATCGAGGGGCTTCCGGTCGCCGACTGGGTGCTGATCGACGCGGGCGACGTGATCGTCCACCTGTTCCGGCCGGAAGTGCGCAGCTTCTACAATCTGGAACGGATGTGGGGCTTCGTCGACATGCCGGTGGCTGGCACGGCTTAAAGCAAACGTCCGTTCGTCCTGAGTAGCCATTGAGCGAAGTCGAAATGGCGTATCGAAGGACCTGCGAGGATGCTTCGATACAGGCCTTCGACAAGCTCAGTCCTTACTCAGCACGAACGGCTGGGGAGAGGAGGCCGGGTTGCTGCTGCACATCATCGCGCGCGGAAAGATCGGCCGTTCGCCCGAAGCCGATCTGGTCGAGCGTTACCTGAAGCGCGTGACCCTGTCGCACAAGGTCACCGAACTGCCCGACCGCGGCGGCAAGCTGCCCCCGGCCTCCCCCGGCACGGTCACGGTGATGCTGGACGAGAAGGGCAAGCAGCTCACATCGATGGACTTCGCCCGCCGGATAGAGGGCTGGCGCGATGGCGGCACCCGCGAATGCCGCTTCCTGATCGGCGCTGCGGACGGCTTTGACGAGGCGGAGCGGAGCAATGCCGACCTGCTGATCGCCTTCGGCGCGATGACATGGCCGCACATGATGGCCCGCCCGATGCTGGCCGAACAATTGTGGCGCGCCACCTCCATCCTTGCCAACCACCCCTATCATCGCGAAGGATAGTCCCGTGAGAAGGGGGATCATCATCGCATCGCTGATCGCGTCGGCGCTGGGCGGCGGCGCGGTGGCAGTGTTCGCGCAGGCCAATGCGCCGCAGGATGTCGCTCTCCCCGGCGTAGCGCCCACCAGTCTCGCACAAGAGAAACAGGCGCTGCTTGCCGCCAGGAAACAGGC
>NZ_MINO01000056.1 GCF_001757355.1 Sphingobium phenoxybenzoativorans | reverse complement strand
GCAGGCGTGGCGGTCGGGCGGCCTGTGGCTGCCGGTCGCCTTCCTGCTGCTGGTGGCGGCCTTGTTCCCCTTCGCCGTCGGCCCCGACGCGGCGCTGCTCAGCCGGACCGGCGGCGGCATGCTGTGGATCGCGGCGCTTTTGGCCGGATTGCTCCCGGTCGACCGGCTGGTCGCGCCAGACCGGGATGCAGGCGTCCTCGATCAACTGGCGCTGCGCGGCATTGGCGATGAAATGATCGCGCTGGCCAAGCTGATCGCTCACTGGATCGGCTTCGGCCCGCCCCTGATGCTGGCCGCGCTCCCCGCCGCTGCGCTGCTGAAGCTGGAGAGCGGCACGATCATGAAGCTGGAAATCGGCCTCGCGCTCGGCACCCCGGCCCTTGCCGCTTTGGGCGTGCTGGTGGCGGCGCTCACGGCGGGCCTGCGGTCCAGCGGCGCGCTTGCCGGACTGCTCGCCCTCCCCCTCGCCGTGCCCCTGCTGATCTTCGGCGCGGGGTCGCTTGGCGACGGCAGCGGGTCGGCGTTCAAATTCCTCGCCGCCGTATCGCTGCTGCTGGTGGCGATAACCCCCTTTGCCGCTGGGGCCGCGATCCGGGCTGGGCGGGAGTAGCCTTCCCAGCAACCCGCGTCATCCCAGCGCAGGCTGCCTAAGTTACCGCGTGCTCCTGCGAAAGCAGGAGTCCAGTCCCGCCGTTTGAACTGGGCTCCTGCTTTCGCAGGAGCACGCCTCCGCTTAGCCATCGTGCACCCCGGCCTCGACATATCCCGGCCCTTGCTGGGATGACCAGGCAATCGGGGCGACGGTCAGGTAACTACCGCTCCGCCACCAGCAGCTTGTCGATCTTCCGCCCATCCATATCGACAATCTCGAATCGCCATCCCTGATCGTCGAAATGCTCGCCAACCTCCGGCAGATGCTTGAGCACCCACAGCGCATGCCCGGCAACCGTGGCGTAATCACGGTCCTCCGGCAGATCGATGCAAATGCGCTCGGCCAGCATATCAATGGGCATCTGGCCGGACACGATCAGGCTGCCATCCTCGCGCTCGACGACATCCGGCTCCTCGTACAAATCCCTGTCGGACGCGAATTCACCGGCAATGGCGGACAGCAGGTCGGCGGGCGTCACGATCCCTTCGAAATGGCCATATTCGTCATGCACCATCACCATCGGCACTTCCGCCTGGCGCAGCACCTCCAGCGCGTCCATGGCGTCGACCTGATCGGGAACCACCGCCACCTTGCGCATCAGCGCGCGCAGGTCCAGCGCCTCGCCCCGGAACAGCGCCGACATGATGTCGCGCGCCTGCACGATGCCGATAATATCCTCGACCGATCCCTGCCCCACCGGCAGGCGGGTGTGCGGCGTCGCCAGCAGGAACTGGCGGATCGCCTCCGCATCGGCATTCACGTCGATCCAGTCGACATCCATGCGCTGCGTCATCACCTCGCGAACCGGGCGGTCGGCCAGTCGCACGACACCGGAGATGATCGCGCGCTCGCTCTCCTCGATCACACCGGACTTGCTCGCCTCCGCAACGATCAGGTGCAGCTCCTCGGCCGTCACATGCTGTTCGGATTCCCGGTCGAGGCGCAGCAGCTTGAAAACCAGGGCGCTGGAATTGTCCAGCAGCCAGCCGAGCGGCGCGGTAAAACGCGCAATCCACTGCATCGGCAGGGCGACGAGGGTGGCGATCGGTTCGGGCGAGCGCAGCGCGAACTGCTTGGGCACCAACTCGCCGATGATCAGCGACGCATAGGTGGTCAGGCCGATGACGATCGCGAAACCGATATTCTCCGCCAGATTTGACTCCAGGCCCAGCCGCTGCAACCGCTCCGCCGTCGGCCCGCCCAGGCTCGCGCCCGAATAGGCGCCCGCGACGATGCCGATCAGGGTGATGCCGATCTGCACGGTGGACAGGAATTTGCCGGGGTCCGCCCCCAGCGCCAGCGCCGCCTTTGCGCCGCGCTTGCCCGCTTTCTCCATCGCCTGCAGGCGCGGCTTGCGTGCGGAAACGATGGCGAGTTCGGACATGGCGAACACGCCGTTCAGGGCGACCAATGCCAGAATGATCAGCAGGTCAACCCAGGGAAATGGGGTCAATGGAGGAGGTTCGGCCATGGCGGTCGCGTCCCTCATGCCGGGAATCTGTCAATTTCACAACAGCTCAATCATCGCTCATTCAATTCGGCTGTGGAACAAACTGTTGCGGAGCACGCTTTGGCTGAAGGGTCCTAGCGGAGCCAAGTGGTTATGAAACATGGGAGATATGGTATGAAAGCGCGTCAGAAACTGGTCGGGGCGCTGTGCATCGGGACGCTGTTCGCGACCGCCGCCTGCACCACGGACCCGGAAACCGGTGAGCGGCAGGTGTCGAAAGCGGCGATCGGCGGCATCGGCGGCGCGCTTGGCGGCTATCTGCTCGGCGATCTGGTCGGCGGCAAGCGGGACCGGACGGAGAAGATATTGGGCGCCGGCATCGGTGCAGTCGCTGGCGCGGGCATCGGATCGTACATGGACGCGCAGGAACGCAAGCTGCGCGAACGGACGGCGGGCACCGGCGTCGATGTGGAGCGGGACGGCGACAATCTGCTGCTGCGCATGCCGTCCGGCATCACCTTCGCCTATGACAAGGCCGACGTCATGCCGCAGTTCCAGCCGACCTTGAACGAGGTCGCCGCGACGCTGGCCGAGTTCCCCAAAACCTATATCGACATTTACGGCCATACCGACAGCGACGGGTCCGATTCCTACAACCAGATGCTGTCCGAACGGCGCGCGCAGGCGGTCTCCACCTATCTGAACCAGCATGGCGTGCAGTCCGCGCGCATGGCGACCCGCGGCTATGGCGAAACGCAGCCGATCGCGACCAATGCAACGGAGGCGGGCAAGGCCGCGAACCGCCGCGTGGAAATCAAGATCGTGCCGGTGACGGAGGGCGATTTGCGGGGTTAGTATGGGCTACCCTTAAGTGTACCCCACTACCCACACCCTTTCGCTTCAGGCGAAGTCGAGAAGCCTTCACGCATCGGTTTCAATTGGTGAATAGGTGACGCAGCTTAGCCAGTCATCTCCTAATAAAATCGCCAACGTGAAGCGTTGACGAAAGACGGTGATCATTCGGATCATGTGCGGGATTCAACGACAGTTCGGGATATTTTCCGAGCGACGGAAGGGCCGCATCCAATCTATTTGTCATCGGATCATCTGTAATCTGAATATTGATGGATTTGAGAGTAAATCCATGACCAAATGATCCGGACAAATCGTCAGGATTGACCTGTTCTACAGTTTTGGGATCATTAATATCCCCGAACCTCACAAGCATCGGATAATTCTGCCGCTGCACTTCGGCCACATCTTTCCGCTTGATCAGTTCTAAAAGCCCCTCTTCGTAGGAATATCCGCCAAAATCGTCTCCTAAAAGCGCACCGGATGCATATCTTCCCTGGAACGCAATTCCATCGGATCGAGACAGGAGCGCGAACAGCGTTTGCCCGCCCGGCAAGTCAACGGCGACCGCCTCGCCACGAGCGGAGATATTTAAACCTCTCGGATTGTCGATATTGAGGCTGCTTTCGATCGACGAATAGACCTCGATGACGCTGGAATCCGCCTTTATTCCTTCAGGTGTCTGCACCTCTACTGTCAGGCGGTAGCGATAGGTTGGAAGCCGTTTAGGCAACACATCACAAGCCATCACATTGGAAAGGACGGTCATGGATAGCGCTACCCGCGCCAAGAACATGCGGCGGTTCATGACAGTCTCTCTGGCGTAAGTGTTCGCTATATCGTTCGATCATAATGGGAAAGTGCGATGGATGCGTTAAGACCGCGACCGGCTCAACTCGATACTGTCCTACACGTCTTGGCGACTGGTACCCTGCGGCAATGGCTCGTATCAGAAAACATTGCAAAATCTTCGCGGTTAGGCAGGCGAAGCCCCACCTTTCCCACGAAGTTGCAAAACCGCTGGCAACCCGCAACTTCCGCAACTTCGTTGGATTTTCCGCTTGTATCGTCAGGCCGAATCGACGACCTTCAGAAACTCGCCTTCAACCCGTCGATCACGAACTGAGCGGCCAATGCCGCAAGAAGTACGCCCAGAAGCCGGGTGATGACCGCCTCTATACGCTGACCGAGCAGCTTCATCAGCGGCCCGGCGGCAAGCAGCGCGCCCATCATCAGCACCAGCACAGCGGCCAGCGCGGCGATCACGGCAAGGCGCTGGGGCAGGCCATCGGCCCGCGCCATCAGCAGCATAACCGTGGCGATGGAGCCAGGCCCCGCAATCATCGGCATCGCCATGGGAAAGACGGAGACATCCTCGACCTGCGGCGTTTCGGCGATCTTCTGCGCCCGGTCCTCGCGGCGCTGGGTGCGCTTTTCGAACACCATGTCCATCGCGATCAGGAACAGCATGATACCGCCCGCGATGCGGAAGCTGTCGAGCTGAATGCCCAGCACGCCAAGCACCTGCTTCCCCCACAGGGCGAAGATCAGAAGGATGGCGGTAGCGATTACGACCGCGCGGATCGCCATCGACCGGCGCTGCGCGTCGGAGGCTCCTGTCGTCATGCTGGCGTAGATCGGGGCGCAACCCGGCGGATCGATCACCACGAACAGGGTGACGAAGGCCGAGATGAACAGTTCGATCAAGGCGCGCGCCTACAGGCCATCGGGGGCCGCAAGGCCCTTGCGCGCGCAGGCAGCAACCAGCGTGTTGCGCAGAAGGACGGCGATGGTCATCGGCCCCACCCCGCCCGGAACCGGCGTGATCGCGCGGACATGGCTGATCGCCTCCGCCGTCGCGACGTCGCCGACCAGACGGGTCTTGCCCTCCTCCAGCGCGGGAACGCGGTTGATGCCGACATCAATGACGGTCGCGCCGGGCTTAATCCATTCGCCTTTCACCATTTCCGGCCGTCCAACGGCGGCGACCACGATGTCGGCGCGGTGCACGACAGAGGCCAGGTCCTTGGTGCGGCTGTGCGCGACGGTGACGGTGCAGCTTTCCTGCAGCAGCAGTTGCGCCATCGGCTTGCCCACGATGTTGGAGCGGCCGATGACGACCGCTTCCAGCCCCGACAGGTCGCCCAGCTCATCCTTCAGCATCATCAGGCAACCAAGCGGCGTGCAGGGCACCAGCGCCTTTTCGCCCACTGCCAGCTTGCCGACATTGGCGATGTGGAAACCGTCGACATCCTTGGCGGGATCGATGGCGGCGATGACGGCGGCCTCGTTGATATGCGCGGGCAGCGGCAACTGGACAAGAATGCCGTCGACCCGGTCGTCCTCGTTCAGCTCCTCGATCAGGTCGAGCAGATCCTCCTGCCCGATAGAGTCAGGCCGCTTGAACTCGAAGCTTTCCATGCCCGCCTCGACCGTCATCTTGCCCTTGCTGCGGACATAGACGGCGCTGGCCGGGTCCTCTCCGACCAGCACGACGGCAAGGCCCGGCTTGCGCCCGGCGGCGTCGGCAAAGGCGGCGACCCCTTCGGCCACCTGCGCGCGCAGCCCGGCGGCGAACAGCTTCCCGTCAATGATCTTGCCGATGGTCATAGCATATCCGTCAATGTTTCCAGCCGGGCTGTCAACGCATCGCCCGCTCCTGCGATCCGCAGGCGCTTTAGACGGTGGGTGTCACTCAAACGCTCCCACAATTGCACTGAACAAAATTTACGTGAGTGTGCGGGCGAGAAAAGCGAACAAATTCGGCCGAATAATCTGCTGCAGCATGATGATGAGCAACAGAACGACCATAGGCGTGAGGTCAAGAGCGCCCATATCCGGCATGAATTTTCGAATCGGACGGTAAAAAGGCTGCGTCATCCGGTCCAGAGCGTACATCACATTACGCACCAAATCATTGTAGGTATTGATGATATTGAACGCTATCAGCCACGACAATATCGCCTGGATTATGATTATCCACCAAGCGGCCTCCAATATGATGAAGACGATTTTATTGATCGTATCAAGCAACTCGATCAAGGCTATAATCTCCAGTCGCGGGGGCTGTTCAAGATGACCTGCTCTAGCGGACAGCTTGCGCGACGCCAAGCGTTCAGCCGGTCGATACCATCGAAAGTGCCTACAGCCGGACCAGCGTGCCCGCGCCGCGCCGGGTGAAGATTTCCAGCAGCATCGCATGCGGCACCCGGCCGTCCAGGATGACGGCGGCGTCCACCCCGCCCTGCACGGCGTTGAGGCAGGTCTCCAGCTTCGGGATCATACCGCCGGATATGGTGCCGTCCGCCTGCAGCCCGACGATCTTCGCCGGGTCAAGGTCGGTCAGCAGCTCGCCGCTCTTGTCCAGCACGCCCGGCACGTCGGTCAGCAGGAACAGGCGCGCCGCGCCCAGCGCCGCGGCGATCGCGCCCGCCATCGTGTCGGCGTTGATATTATAGGTGCTGCCATCCTCGCCAATCGCGATCGGCGCGATCACCGGGATCATTCCCGCCGCGCTGATCGTGTCCAGCAGGGTCCGGTCGACCTTGGAGGGTTCGCCGACAAAGCCTAGGTCCACCGCCTGTTCGATATTGCTGTCCGGGTCCTTCCGGGTCCGCAGCACCTTGGTCGCGGTGACGAAGCCGTCATCCTTGCCCGATATGCCGACGGCGCGGCCGCCCGCCTGGCCGATCCAGTTGACTAGTTCCTTATTGATCGCGCCGGACAGCACCATCTCGGCGACCTTGGCGGTTTCCGCATCGGTCACGCGCAGGCCGTCGACGAAGCTGCTCTCCACGCCAAGCTGCTTGAGCATGGCGCCGATCTGCGGCCCGCCGCCATGCACCACGACCGGATTGATGCCGACCGCCTTCATCAGCACGACATCCTCGGCGAAATCGCGCGCCAGCTCCGGGTCTCCCATCGCATGGCCGCCATATTTCACCACGAAGGTCTTGCCTGCATAGCGCTGCATATAGGGCAGCGCCTCAGTCAGCGTTTCCGCTTTTGCCAGCAGGGCGGGATCGGGATCATGCTTGCTCATCATGGGCGCGCGCATAGGACCATTGGGCGGGCGCTGCAAGCAGGGTTGAATCGACGAGACAGGCCAGTTCCCCTACAGCCGTTCGTGCTGAGTAGAGACTGAGCGAAGTCGAAGCGCATTGGGTCGGATCGTCCCCCGGACGATCCTGAAACATCCGGGGGATGTTTCACCCGATGCGGTATCGAAGCATTGTTGCGCTAAGTTCACATCCTTCGATACGCCATTTCGACTTCGCTCAATGCCTGTCCTGAGCGCCTGCTTGCAGGCAGTCGAAGGGGCTACTCAGGACGAACGGAAATGGAAATTCGAGGAAACTTACCTGTCCAACCGCCGCCCCAGCGCCACGGTCGCGGAAATCAGCGGCGGCACCAGGATGACCGACAGGATCACCTTGGTCAGCATCTGCCCGGCCATCAGCCCCCAAATCTCCCTTTCGCCCAGGAAGGAGATAGTGATGAACAGGATGGTGTCGACAATCTGGGATATCACGCTGGCGACCATAGCGCGCAGCCACAGCAGCCTGCCCTCGCCCCGCGCCATCTTCGAGAAGATGAACACGTTGAGCGTCTGCGACGTGCCGTAGGAGATCAGCCCGGCGATCATCATCCGCGCGCCCTGCCCCACGACGATAGGGAAGGCCTCTATCGCGGGCGGATACATGCCCGCATCTTCCGGCAAGGCGATGACGAACTGGATAAGCAACGCGGAAACGATCAGCGGCACGAAGCCGAAGCGGACCAGCGTGGTCGCCGTCCGCTGCCCATGCAATTCCGCGACCGCGCTAGACAGGATGACGAGCAGAAGGAAGGCGAAGATCCCCGCCTCGACCACCAGCGGCCCAAGCGCCACCTGCTTTACCCCCAGCACCCCGGCGATGCAGACCATGCCACCATAGAGAACCGAGAAAAGGAAAAGCGACCGGGTTATGGCGGGCTGGGGCGTGTCGGGCATCCCCATGCCTTATCGGCATTCCGCCCGGCGGGAAAGGCGCATTGCGTCCCGCCGGGCGCAAGGCGTCAGGCGGCCGCCTTCACCGTCCCCATGTCGATGACGAAGCGATATTTGACGTCGCTTTTCACCATCCGGTCGAACGCGGTGTTGATGTCCTGAATGGCGATCGCCTCAATGTCGGAAACGATGCCATGCTCGGCGCAGAAATCCAGCATCTCCTGCGTTTCCGCAATGCCGCCGATCAGCGATCCCGCCAGCGTTTTCCGGCGGAATATCAGGTTCGCCACATTGGGCGACGGATGCGCATGTTCCGGCACGCCCACCAGCGTCATCGTGCCATCGCGCTTCAGCAGGACCATGAACGCATCCAGATCATGCGACGCCGCCACGGTGTTCAGGATGAAGTCGAAGCTGTTCACATGCGCGTCCATCTGCGCCTGGTCGCGCGAGACGACAACCTCGTCAGCGCCGAGCGCCAGAGCATCCTGCCGCTTCGATTCGCTGGTGGTGAAGGCGACGACATGCGCGCCCAGCGCATGGGCGAGCTTGACGCCCATATGGCCCAGACCGCCAATGCCGACGATGCCCACCTTCATGCCCGGCCCGACCTTCCAGTGGCGCAGCGGCGACCAGGTGGTGATGCCCGCGCAGAGCAGCGGCGCGACGGCGGCCAGATCCTTTTCGGCATGGCTGACCTTCAGCACAAACTCCTCGCGCACCACGATATGGTCGGAATAGCCGCCGAAGGTGTGACCAAAATCGGCGTCGGGACCGTTATAGGTGCCGATAAGGCCATTCTCGCAATATTGCTCCAGCCCCTCGTCGCAGGCCGGGCAATGCTGGCAGCTATCCACCAGACATCCCACGCCGACCACGTCGCCGACCGCAAACTTCGTGACGTCCGCGCCGACGGCCGTGACCTTGCCGACGATTTCATGGCCCGGAACGCAGGGAAACAGGGTGCCGCCCCATTCGGCGCGCGCCGTATGCAGGTCGGAATGGCATACGCCGCAATGCAATATGTCTATCGCCACGTCATTGGCGCGGGGGGCGCGGCGTTCGAAAGTGAAGGGCGCAAGCGGCGTATCGCCGGACTGCGCGGCAAAGCCACGGGCTGTCGTCATGGGGAGTCTCCGGAATAATGCTGTTTTGGGCGGGAATGGGCAGGACGCCACGGGTCGCCAGGACAAATTTAAGTGCGATGCACCAAAGAACAAGATGAAGCGCCGCCCACCCTCACAAAAAAGGCGGGACGCCCAGCCCCTCCCCCTAGCCCCTCTGTGCGCACAGTGTATAACCGCCCGGTTTGGTCGCCCGGTTTGGTTGGACGACCTTCGTCATGCTGAAAGGGCCGCATGAAATTCCTGATCGGCATTGCCGGCATCGCCTTGCTCCTGCTCATCGCCGTGGCCCTGTCATCGAACAGGCGCGCCATAAAATTGCGGGTGGTCGGCGCGGCTTTCGCGATGCAGGCGGGCATCGCTCTGCTGGTCCTCTATGTGCCGGCGGGCAAGCGCGTGATCGCGGGCATGTCGCATGGCGTCGCCAACCTGCTCGGCTATGCGCAGGCCGGGACGGACTTCATCTTCGGGCCGCTGGCGAAGCCGGAAATTGGCGGCGCGAGCTTCGCCATCGCCGCGCTGCCCGTCATCATCTTCTTCGCCAGCCTGGTGTCGATCCTCTATTATCTCGGCATCATGCAGCTCATCGTCCAGTGGGTCGGCGGCGCTATCCAGAAGGTGACGGGCGTATCCAAGGTGGAATCGCTCTGCGCCGCCGCCAATATCTTCGTCGGGCAGAGCGAAAGCCCGCTGGTGATCCGCCCCTATCTCGCCGCGCTCACCCCGCCGCAGCTCTTTGCCGTGATGACGTCCGGCATGGCGGGCGTTGCGGGCACGATCCTGGCCGCCTATGCCTCGATGGGGATCAAGATCGACTATCTGCTCGCCGCCAGCTTCATGGCCGCGCCCGGCGGGCTGCTGATGGCCAAGATCATGATGCCCGACAACCCGGAGGACCCGGAGATCGACCCGGTTGTCATACCGGAAGCCTCGCATGACGAGGAACGCCCCGCCAACATCATCATGGCCGCGGCGCAGGGCGCGCAGACCGGCGTAAAGCTGGCGGTGGCCGTCGGCGCGATGGTACTCGCCTTCGTCGCGCTGGTGGCGCTGGCCAACGGCCTGCTGGGCGGGGTTGGCGCATGGTTCGGCTATCCCACGCTCAGCTTCCAGCAATTGCTGGGCTATGTCTTTGCGCCCGTCACCTTCCTGCTCAACGTGCCCTGGCATGAGGCGCAGATCGCGGGCGGCCTGTTCGGCACCAAGGTCGTGCTGAACGAATTCGTCGCCTATATCGAACTGGGTCAGGTGCAGGCGAACCTCTCCGCCACGACCATCGCGATCGTCACCTTCGCGCTCTGCGGCTTCGCCAATTTCAGCTCGATCGCGATCCAGATGGCGGTGACGGGCAACCTCGCCCCCAATCAACGCCCGATGATCGCGAAGCTGGGCATCAAGGCGCTGGTGGCGGGATCGCTCGCCAATCTGATGAGCGCGGCGCTGGCGGGGCTGATGCTGTCGATCTGAAGGGTGCGCCAACTGCTGCCACCCACATCCGTTCGTTTCGAGCGAAGTCGAGAAACCGATGCGATGGTCGATCCTATCCGTTCGTCCTGAGCTTGTCGAAGGACTGTCCTTACTTTCAACGCCGCAAAGAAGGGCAGCCCTTCGACAGGCTCAGGGCGAACGGTGTTGTTGGAATAGCCTTAAGGCTTCACCGTCTGGATCACCTCAAATCCCTCGAACCGGGGATGGCCCAGATAAAGCGGCTTGTTGTCGCCCGCGTTGCGATGCGCCTGCCGGAAGGCCTCCGATCGCGTCCATGCCTCGAAATCCTCGCGCGATTTCCACACGGTGTGGGAGGAGAACAGCGTATGATCCTCCTGCGTCTCCCCACGCAGCAGGTGGAATTCGACGAAGCCCGGCACCCGGTCCAGATGCGTGTCGCGGGACAGCCAGACATGTTCGAACGCGTCTTCTTCGCCGGGAATAACCTGAAACCGGTTCATGGCGATAAACATGGCTATCCTCCTGCAATCCTCGTCCTGAAGGACATATAGGGCAGCAGGATAGCCATGCCAGAGTACGTCAGAGCGAAGGAACCGGCTCCGGCCCGGAATAGTCGTAGACGCCCTTGCCGGTCTTGCGGCCATACCAGCCCGCCTCGACATATTTCATCAGCAGCGGCGCGGCGCGATATTTGGGGTCGCCAAAGTCCTGCTGCAGCACCTTCAAAATCTCGACGATGGTGTCCAGGCCGATCATATCGGCCAGCGTCAGCGGCCCCATGGGATGGCCAAGACCCAGCTTCACGCCCTTGTCGATGTCCTGCGCGGAGGCCGCGCCCTCGCCCAGCGCAAAGAAGGCTTCGTTGATCAGCGGCAGGAAGATGCGGTTGACGACGAAGCAGGGCGAATCCTTGGCGAGAACCGCTTCCTTGCCGATCTTCTTCGCATAGTCGCTGGCGACGGCGACGGTGGCGTCGCTGGTGGCCAGGCCGCGGATCACTTCCACCAGGCCCATCAACGGAACCGGGTTGAAGAAATGGATGCCGACGAAACGGGACGGGTCGGCCACCGACTGCGACAGGCGCGTGATGGAGATGGAGGAGGTGTTGGTCGCCAATACCGCGCCCTCGCCCAGCACCTTAGACGCTTCGGCAAAGATGATGCGCTTGATGTCCTCGCGCTCGGTCGCCGCCTCGATGATCAGGCCGGCGGCCGACATGGGCGCATAGCTGTCCACCGGCGTAATCCGGCCGATGGCGGCTTCGGCGGCGGCGGCGTCCAGCTTGCCCTTCTCGACCAGCCGGTTGATCTGCTTGGCGATGCCGTCCTTGCCCTTCTGCGCGCGGGCCAGATCGACGTCGGAAAGGAACACATCATATCCCGCCTGCGCGGAAACCTGCGCGATGCCCGCGCCCATTTGCCCCGCGCCGATAACTCCCACTGACTGCATGTTGGTTCCTTTTCCTCTTGAAATCACTGCCCTCCCCTAACCTGTGGACAGGCGTCACGCCATTGGCAAAAACGAGGGGTTTGTCAGGCTTTCGCGAGGATCATCGCGAACATGTCATCGGGGGCGATCCATTCCCTCAGCGGCTCCCAGCCGCCCGCGCGCAGCAGCAGGCGGGCGTCACGCGGGCCATATTTATGGCTGTTTTCCGTATGGATCGTCTCACCGGCACGCATTGAGAAGCGGATATTGTCGATTGTGAAATCGACATCCCGCCGCGCCTCCAGGTGCATTTCGATGCGCGCGGCGTCGTCATTCCAGATGGCGCGATGCGCAAAGGCGTCGACGGGAATGGTCCCGCCCAGTTCCCGGTTGATGCGCGCCAGCAGGTTCAGGTTGAACGCCGCAGTCACGCCGGCCGCATCGTCATAGGCGGCAACCAGCACGTCGATATCTTTCACCCGGTCCATGCCGATCAGCAGCATCGCGCCCTCGCCCAGCGACGACCGCATCGTGCGGAGCAGGTCGACCGCCTCCGCCGCCGTCATGTTGCCGATGGTCGATCCGGGGAAAAATCCCAGCTTGGGCATGGCGGCGATGCCCTTGGGCAGCGTGACGGCCTTCGTGAAGTCGGCCTCCACAGGCACGACCGGCAAGTCCGGGAATTGGGCCGCCAGCGCCGCGCTGCTTTCCCGCAGAAAGTCGCCGCTTATATCGACCGGCACATAGGCGGCAGGGGCGATGGCGGACAGCAGATGCGGCGTCTTGGTCGCGCTTCCCGCGCCAAATTCCACGACCGCCCGTCCCGGCCCCGTCACCGCGCCCACTTCCCCGCAATGGGCCGACAGCATCGCGGTTTCCACGCGCGTCGGATAATATTCCGGGAGGCGCGTAATCTCCTCGAACAATTCCGATCCCCTGCGGTCATAGAACCAGATGGGCGGCGTCGATTTGGGGAAGCGGGAGAAGCCTTCGATGATATCGCGGCGGAAGGCGGGATCGGCCGTCGGCTGCGGCGCGTCGCGGTTGAGTTCCAGCAGCATCAGATGTCCTTCGCGAGCCGGACGCCGGTGAACTGCCAGCGTTGATGGGGATAGAAGAAATTGCGGTAGCTGGCGCGCATATGCCCGCGCGGGGTCGCGCAACTGCCGCCGCGCAGTACGAACTGCCCGGACATGAACTTGCCATTATATTCGCCCACCGCGCCCTCCGCCGCGCGGAAGCCCGGATAGGGGCGGTATGCGCTGCCGGTCCATTCCCACACATCGCCGAACATCTGCGCCAGGCCGTCGGCGCTTTCGCAGGCGCGCGGGCGCGGCGTCGCGGCGCGATCAAGCTGCGTCCCGCTATCGGGGTCCAGGCTTTGCGCCGCGCTCTCCCACTCCATCTCGGTCGGCAGGCGCGCGCCCGCCCAACTGGCATAGGCGTCCGCTTCGAACAGGCTGATATGCGTGACCGGCGCCGCAGGATTGACCGGATGGCGGCCATCATGGCCGAACCGGGTCCAGCCCGCATTGTCCTGATGCCGCCAGTAAAGCGGGGCCTCCACGCCCTCGGCCTGCACCCACGCCCAGCCGTCCGACAGCCAGTGCCGCGCCTCGCGATAGCCGCCGTCCGCCATGAACTCCAGCCATTCGCCATTGGTGACGGGCCGGTGCGCCAGCGCATGCGGCGTCAGGATCGCCTGATGCACTGGCCCTTCGCAATCGAAGGCGAACCCCTTGCCGTCATGGCCGATCTCGACCAACCCGGCCTCACCTGCGATCCAGCGGATCGGATCGGGCATCGGCGCGGGCATGGCGCTGGGCGTCGCCCACATCGCCGGCTGCATCGGATTCTGCGCGAAAAGATACAGGATGTCGGTCAGCAGCAATTCCTGATGCTGTTGCTCATGATGCAGGCCAAGCGTCACCAGATCGCGCGCATGCTCCGGCAGGCCATCGAACGCATCCATCAGCGCGGCATCGACATGCGCGCGATAATTCAGGATTTCGCGCAGGGACGGGCGGGTCAACATGCCGCGATGCGCCCGCATGTGGCGCGGCCCTTCCGCCTCATAATAGCTGTTGAACAGATAGGCGAAATTCTCGTCGAACGGCCGGTATCCCGGCACATGGTCACGCAGGATGAAGGTTTCGAAGAACCATGTCACATGGGCGAGATGCCATTTCGCCGGGGATGCATCGTCCATCGCCTGTACGGTCGCATCCGCATCGGACAAAGGAGACGCCAGCGCCTGCGTCAGCGCGCGTATTGCGCCATAGCTTTGCTGGCGCAGGGGTGGTGACGATATTCGGCCCGATATCGGCATTCGGCCCCTTTCAAATGCGGTCTGTCCGCTCTCCATGCACAACAAGCGCGCGAAAGCCGGATTGGGTTCTCCCATCCGAAGAAATTGTCGTTACGCCGATATAATGATGAACGCGTGACGCTTCAACGCGACGCGCCGGGGACCCATTTGATGTCGTCCGCGCCATTGCCGTTCAGGCGGCGCGCCATGACGAACAGATGATCGGACAGCCGGTTGATATAGGCCAGCGCTATCGGGTTCAGCGCCACATGCGCTGCGGCGGCCGCAGCGCTGCGCTCCGCCCGCCGGGCGATCGCGCGGGCGAGATGGATGGCCGACGCCGCCGGAGAGCCGCCGGGCAGGATGAAGCTGTCGAGCGGTTTCAGCTCCGCATTCATCATGTCGATCTCGCGCTCCAGCCGCTCCACCTGCGACGCGACGATGCGCAGCGCCCATGCCGGCTCGTCGCCCTCGACCAGAGGCGTCGCGAAATCGGCGCCAAGGTCGAACATGTCGTTCTGGATCATCCGCAGCCAGCCCGCCTCCGGGCTGTCGCCCAGCGCCAGCACGGCTAGGCCGATGGCGCTGTTGGCTTCGTCGACATCGCCAACTGCCGCCATGCGCGGATCATGCTTGGCGATGCGCGATCCGTCGACCAGTCCGGTCGTTCCGCCGTCGCCCGTGCGCGTGTAGATTTTGTTGAGCTTGACCAACGGCCGCAGCGCCTATCGGTTTCCGCCGTTCATCAGCAGCAACAGCGCCACCAGCAGCACGGCGACCGCCTGAAAGCCGATGCGGGCGAACATCATCTTATTCTGTTTCAGGCTGGACGCGCTGGGACCGGTGTCGGTCGAGTTCAGTTCTTCCTTCGTCGTCTGCAGGAAGGCGATGATGCCGCGAACCAGCATGACGACGGTCGCGATGGCGGCGGCGATGATGAGCAGGACCAGGAAAGTGTTCATGCCGCCAATCTAGGCCCCCGCCAGCGAAATGCCAACCGGAAAGACCCCGGCGCGCAGATCGCGCGCCAGCGCCAGCGGATCGGCGCCCGCCGCCCGCAATTCGGCGAGAGCAATGCCGCCGGTCCGCTTCGCCAGCCGCTTCCCGTCCGGTCCCGCCAGAAGGGGGTGATGCCGGTAAAGCGGCGTGGGCAACCCCAGCAGCGCCTGCAGCAGCCGGTGGATACCCGTCGCCGCCAGCAAATCCTCCCCGCGCAGCACGAAATTGACGCCCATGTCCGCATCATCGACCGTCGCCGCCAGGTGATAGCTGGTCGGCGCATCCTTGCGGGCCAGAACGACATCTCCCGCCGCCGCAGGATCGGCGTCGATCCGTCCCCGCACCTCGTCCATCCAGTGCAGCGGGCCTGTCAGCACAACCGCCTTCGCCATGTCGATGCGCCACGCATGGGGCTGCTTCGCCATGCGCTCCGCCCGCTCCCCGTCCGTCAACGCGCGGCAGGTTCCCGGATACAGCGCGCCGTCGGGACCATGCGGCGCGGATGCGCTGGCCGCCACCTCCGCGGCGATTTCCGCGCGCGTGCAGAAACAGGGATAAGCGAGGCCCATCGCCTTAAGCCTGTCGAGAGCGGACTGGTAGAGCGGCAATCTTTCCGACTGCCGCACCAGATCGCCGTCCCAGCCGATGTCCAGCCACGCCATATCCTCGACGATGCCGGCGACATGCTCCTCCCGGCTCCGCGCGCCGTCAATATCCTCAATCCGCAGGCGGAAAGTACAATCCGAAGCGCGGGCCGCGTCATGCGCCATCAGCGCAGACCAGGCATGGCCGATATGCAACCGGCCGGTGGGGCTTGGCGCAAAGCGGGTCACCATATGCTGTGGGCGGCTCGTCGCCGTCATACAGCCTCTTGACGCGCTATGATGGTTAATGCTGTCATGCTCCCGTCACGCTTTTCGCGATAAAGGCGTGGCAGCCAAGGGGGTAGAGTTTTTCTATGTACCATCCCGACCTGATACGGCATCCGGAAAATTGCCCGGCGCTGGTGTTGAACGCGGACTATACGCCGCTCAGCTATTATCCGCTCAGCCTGTGGCCCTGGCAGACCGCGATCAAGGCGGTGTTTCTCGACCGGGTAGACATTGTTTCCACCTATGAGCGGGAAGTGCATTCGCCGAGCTTCCAGATGAAGATCCCCTCCGTGATCGCGCTGAAGCAATATGTGCGGCCATCGGAGCATCCGGCCTTTACCCGGTTCAACCTGTTCCTGCGAGATCGTTTCTCCTGCCAATATTGCGGGTCGGAACGCGACCTGACCTTCGATCATGTCATCCCGCGCCGCGCGGGCGGGCGGACGACGTGGGAGAATGTCGCTACGGCCTGTTCCCCCTGCAATCTGCGCAAGGGCGGGCGCACGCCGAAGGAAGCGGGCATGCGTCTGCATATCCAGCCGATCCGACCGACCACATGGCACCTGCAAGAAAACGGGCGCGCCTTCCCGCCCAACTATCTGCACGCCAGTTGGCACGACTGGCTCTACTGGGATGTCGAACTGCTGGCCTAGAGCGTTTTCTATCCCCTGATGCCCGGAAAACGCGACAGAGCGGAAACCTGGAGCCGTTGAGCCGGCGCAGTCGGATCAATACCTGCTCTAGGCGTCCGGCAGCCAGTCGAGATCGAGGTCGTTATAACGGTTGGTATAGTGACCGATTTCCTCCAGCGCCTTCTCGTTCAACAGGGCGATCCGGCCGTTTGATCGCGAAATCAGTCCGTCCGCCTCCATCTGCCGGATCATGCGGTTGACGTGCACGGATGTCAGGCCGACGGCATCGCCGATTTCCTCCTGCGTCAGCTTCAGGTCGAAACTGTTGGTGATGCTGTCATCCATCAGGCGCAGGCGGTCGATGATATCGAGCAGGAAGGAAGCGACCCGCGCCCGCGCCGACGAACGGCCGAGCGAAGCCAGACGGTCGGTCAGCGCAACCCGCTCCATCTGCGACAAAACGAACATCAGGGCGGCGACACGCGGATGCTCCTCCAGCAGGACGCGCAGCGCATATTTGTCGAACGGGCACAGCACGGAATCGGACAGGGCGACCAGGGCTTCCGGTGACTTGCTGTAAACCGTGCTGGCGGAACCGATGAAATCGCCGGCGAAATATACCCGCAATATCTGGCGGCTGCCGTCGGGCAATATGACATAGCTCATCACCCGCCCGGCGCGCAGCACGAACAGTTCCGTGATCGTCTCATTGGCGCGCTGGATCATCGCGCCACGCTTCACCTTCCGTTGATTTTCCTCAAGCCGCGCAAGCGCAGCGCGCTCACGTTCAGTGAGGTTCAGATGCTTCTCCAACCTATCAGCAAAACAACTTCCACTCACGCGACAGCCTTTTCAAAACAAGGTTTCGTTACGGAGGTAAAACGCCCCTTCGGCCTTTTGGCTGCATCCACGGGATTTGCATTAATTTCGATTAAGCACGCCGATCGGATTCTCTTTTTTCCTTCAAAGACTTGGAGGAAATATATTTGTGCAAGTTTTTTCCGGCCTTCGCGCGCCTTGCAAGCGCCGCTGGAGGCTTTATGAAGCGGCTAAATGGATCGCATTCACATTCGCGGTGGCCATGCCCTGAAGGGGCGGCTGCCGATCTCCGGCGCAAAAAATGCAGCGTTGACGCTGCTCCCTTGCGCGCTTTTGACAGACGAGCCGGTGACGCTGCGCAATTTGCCGCGCCTCGCCGATGTCGACAGTTTCGGCCATCTGCTGAACCAGCTCGGCGTCTCGACGATGATCGAGGGCGCGCGGCCGGAGGATTTCGGCCGGGTGATGACATTACGGGCCGGACGGGTCACCTCGACCGAGGCTCCGTACGACATTGTGCGCAAGATGCGCGCCTCCATTCTGGTGCTCGGCCCCCTGCTCGCCCGCGCGGGAGAGGCGACCGTATCGCTCCCCGGCGGCTGCGCCATCGGCAACCGGCCGATCGACCTGCATCTGAAGGCGCTTGAAGCGTTCGGCGCGGTGATAGAGATTGCGGCGGGCTATGTCCGGGCCAGCGCGCCCGATGGCGGCCTTCCGGGCGGCAGCTACACCTTCCCCGTCGTATCCGTCGGCGCGACTGAAAATGCCGTCATGGCGGCTGTCCTCGCCAGTGGAACCTGCACGCTCAACAATGCGGCGCGGGAGCCGGAAATCGTCGACCTGTGCAATCTGCTTGTCGCGATGGGCGCGGATATTGAGGGCATCGGCACCGACCGCATCATCATCCATGGCAAGAACCGGCTGCACGGCGCGACCTACAGCGTCATGCCCGACCGGATCGAGGCGGGCAGCTATGCCTGCGCAGCGGCGATCACCGGCGGCGAGCTGGAGCTTGTGGGCGCGGACGCGGAGGATATGCAGGCGATATTGGCCGCCCTGCGCGAAACCGGCGTGGAAGTCACCACCAGCAAGACCGGGATCAAGATCGCATCGCATGGCAAGCTGCGCCCGCTGTCCATTTCCACCGCGCCTTTCCCCGCCTTCCCCACGGACATGCAGGCGCAGTTCATGGCCATGCTGACCCTGGCGGACGGCGCGAGCGTGTTGACCGAGACGATCTTTGAAAACCGCTACATGCATGTGCCGGAACTGGCGCGCATGGGCGCGGACATATCCGTCAATGGGCGTACGGCCGTCGTGCGGGGCGTGGAGAAGCTGACCGGCGCGCCAGTGATGGCGACCGACCTGCGCGCCTCCATGAGCCTGATCCTGGCGGGTCTGGCGGCCGAGGGAGAGACGCAGGTCAACCGCGTCTATCATCTTGATCGCGGCTATGAGCGGCTGGAGGAAAAGCTCTCCGCCGTGGGCGCGGACATAGAGCGGGTCAGCGATGGCTGATTTTTGCGGCAATGAGACCGACAGGGCGGCCATCCTCGCCCTGTACGATCTGGATGCCGAGGGTTTCGGGGCGCTCGACGAGATCACCGATTTTGCCGCTGCGCTCTGCGAAACCCCCATTGCGCTCGTCAGCATCGTCGAGACGGAGCGGCAGCGCTTTCTGGCGCGCAAGGGGCTGGAGGCAAGCGAAACGCCGCGCAGCATGTCCTTCTGCGCTCATGCCATGCTGGGCGAAGGCGCTTTCGTCATTCCCGATGCGACGCTTGACCCAAGGTTTGCCGACAACGCCCTGGTGACGGCCGCGCCGCATATCCGCTTCTACGCGGGCGCGCCGCTCATATCGAATGAGGGCGTTCCGTTGGGCGCCCTGTGCGTGATCGACAACAAGCCGCGCGACGGCCTCACCCCGCTGCAGGTTCAGGGCCTGATGGTGCTGGCGAAACAGGTCGTCGCCCAATTGGAGGCCCGCCGCCGCGAACATCATGTGTCGTCCTGGGCGCAGGATCACGCCATCGCCCTGTCCGACAGTGAAACCAAGTTCCGCACGCTGGCGGATGCGATGCCGCAAATGGTGTGGTCCACCCTGCCTGACGGCTATCATGATTATTATAATGCGCGCTGGTATGAATTTACCGGCATGCCGGAGGGATCGACCGATGGCGAAGGCTGGAACGGCATGTTCCACCCGGATGATCAGGAGCGGGCCTGGGGACGCTGGCGTCAGTCGCTGGAGACCGGCGAACCCTATGAGATCGAATATCGCCTGCGCCATCATAGCGGCGCCTATCGCTGGACGCTTGGCCGGGCGATGCCGCTGCGTGACGCGGCGGGGCGGATCACCCGCTGGTTCGGCACCTGCACGGACATCCACGAACAAAGGCAGATGGCGGAGCAGCGGGAAATCGTCTCCCACGAGCTGTCCCACCGCATCAAGAATATCTTTTCGGTGATCGCAGGTCTGATCGGCCTTTCCGCGCGGGAGCACCCGGAAATCGGGGCCGTTGCCGAGGAGCTGCGGGAGCGCGTCATGTCGCTCGGCCGGGCGCATGACTATGTGCGCCCCCATAGCAGCCAGTCCGCATCGAACCTGGGCCAGAACAGCCTGCTCGGCATCCTGACGGAGATATTCTCGCCCTATATTCTGGCGGGCGATGCGCGCGTCGTCATCACTGGCGATGACGTGGAAATCGATGACCGCTCCGCCACGCCGCTGGCTCTGCTGTTCCACGAACTGGCGACCAACGCGGCGAAATATGGCGCGCTCTCACGGCCGGAGGGGACGATCACCCTGCATGTCGAAAAATCCGGCGATAGCTGCCATTTCCTCTGGCGGGAACGGGGCGGGCCGGAAATCGCGGCGGCGGGCGCGGAAAGCTTCGGCACGCGCCTCATTTCGCTCAGCGCGGAACGGCAGCTTGGCGGAACGATCAATCGGGAGTGGGCGAAGGACGGACTGTCCGTCAGCCTTGATATTCCGCTCCGGTCAATGAACCGGAAGGCCCTGAAAACGGAATGAAGCCTGAAATGGCGAGGCTGGAAAGGTCCAGTTCCTCCTCCGCCGCCGCCATCAGCGCCGCGCGGATTGTCGTTTCCCGGAAAGGCTTCGTGATCACGCCCAGGGCATTGGCGGCGGACGCGCCGATCTGCGCCGGATTTGCGGTCACATAGATCACGCGGACGCCATGGCGCTCGGCCAGCGCCTGCCCGATCAGCGGACCCGTAGGACCATCGCGAAGATTGAGGTCCACAAGCGCGATGTCGCTGTCCGGCGCGGCCGCCAGTGCGTCCTTGCGGTCCGCCGCTATGGCGCTGACCTCCATCCCCACGGCGCGCACGATATGCTCTATTTCCAGGGCGACGAAAATCTCGTCCTCAACAATCAAAACGCGCTTCGTCATCACCTTTTCCGCAAAAAACCTGAATCGCTCAATGTTTGACGGCGCTGCGGGTTCCCAAAAATAAGGCGTTTACCTTATATATTTGATATCACAGCAGAATGTCTGCCGTGTGGATTGCAAGGCCGACCAGCCCGCCCACCAGCGTACCGTTGATCCGGATATATTGCAGGTCGCGGCCGACGGCATTTTCCAGCCGGCTGGTCACGGTTCGCGCATCCCATCCGCGCACTGTTTCGCTCACCAGCTTGACGATCCCGTCGCCATAGCTGGCGGCCGCGCCCACCGCCGCGCGGCGGGTGAAACGGTTGATCATCGCCTTCAGCCGCCTGTCACCCTGCAGCGTTTCGCCCAGTTGCTGCAGCGCCTCGCCCAGTCGTCCGGCGACCGCCGCCTGCGGGTCGCGCGCCGCGCGCAACAGGCCGGCGCGCGCCTGTTCCCACAGGCCGTCTATCCACCGCTGCATCGCCGGATTGTCGATAATCTCGTCGCGCACCCGCGCCACCTTCGCCTGCATGGTCTTGTCGAACTGCAGGTCATGGGCAAGCGTGCGCAGGCCCTCCTCCGCCTTTGCGCGCAGCGGATGGCCGGGGTCGTCCGCCATTTCGTCGAGCAGTTTCTGCAGACCGTCGATAATGGCGTTGGCGAGCTTCTCGTCCAGCCCGGTCCAGCGCATGATGCTGCCCGCCCGGTCATGGACCATCTGGCGGATCAGATGATCATTCGCCTCCAGCGTGCGCCCCGCCCATTTGACGATGCCGTCCAGCACCGGCGCATGCCTGCCGTCGCGCATCGCCGCGTCCAGCGCCTGCCCCGCCAGCGGGCCTATGTTCAGCGCGCGCAACCGCTGCGCCAGCGCCGCCTTGGCCATGCCGCCCAGCCGTTCCTGATCCAACCCTTCCAGCAGGTCCGCCGCCAGGCGTGATGCGCCCAGGCGCAACCGCCCGTCCCCGCCGCCCGGCTGGCTGAGGAACCGGCCCGCTGCGGACGCGACGTCCAGGCGGCGCATCCGCCGCGCAACCACGACCGGCGTCAGGAAATTGTCGCGCAGGAAGATCGCCAGCGTATCGCCGATCCTATCCTTGTTGCGCGGGATGATCGCCGTATGCGGGATCGGCAGGCCGAGCGGGTGCCGGAACAGCGCCGTCACGGCGAACCAGTCGGCCAGCCCGCCGACCATCGCCGCC
Source organism: Sphingobium phenoxybenzoativorans (assembly GCF_001757355.1). GTDB lineage: Bacteria > Pseudomonadota > Alphaproteobacteria > Sphingomonadales > Sphingomonadaceae > Sphingobium > Sphingobium phenoxybenzoativorans. Next base: position 4,084 of record NZ_MINO01000056.1, on the reverse strand, counting down.
TCCGCAAAGGACTGGATGAAGGGCACCGCCGGATGAACGTCGCCAATGGCGCGCGCGGCGATGAACAGCGCCGCCATGGCGATCAGCATCCCCGTCGCGACGATCCGCATCTGCCGCACCCCACCGGCGGGAAGCGAGGGCGGTTGCCATAACGGTCGAAGCATCCTCATCACCGCAAAACGGTTACGCCGCCGTTTCGTTCAGTCAAAGCGGATTTTTGGCGCGAAGCCATGCTTTCCTGGGCAATGCTTTCTCGGGCCACGCTTTCTGGAAGCAGGCTTTCCGGGACAGGGCTTTCTCAGCAGGGCTTTCTCAGGCAGCACGTCATTCCGCCGGATGCGTGACAGTCCCCGCCGCAACCTCATCGCCCTTCTTGTAGGTGAGCAGGCTGCGGCTCAACCGTGGACCGATCCAGCCTTCCAGACCCATCGCCAGGCTGAAGGTCGCCGGCACGATGATGAGCGTCAGCACGGTGGACAGGATCAGGCCCCCGATCACCGTGATGCCCATCGGCGCGCGCCACGCGCCGTCGCCGGACAGGGATATGGCGGTCGGCACCATGCCCGCGATCATTGCGACGGTGGTCATCACGATCGGCTGCGCGCGCTTATGCCCGGCATCGACGATCGCCTCCCATTTGGGGACGCCCTTCTCTATTTCCTCCAGCGCGAAATCGACCAGCAGGATGGAGTTTTTCGCCACAATGCCCAGCAGCATCAGCAGGCCGATAAAGACCGGCATCGACACGGGCTGCCCGGCGATATGCAGGGCCAGCGCCCCGCCCAGCGGCGCCAGCAGCAGCGACCCCATGTTCACGAACGGCGGCATGACCCGCTTGTAGAGCAGGACGAGCACCGCAAAGACCAGCATGATCCCCGACACGACGGCGATCAGGAAATTATTGATCATCTCCGCCTGCCACTTGCTGTCGCCGGTGTTCAACTTCTGCACGCCCAGAACCTGCCCGTTCAGCACCTTGCTCATGGTCGGCAGGGCGTTGATCTTGGCCATCGCCTGGCTGGTCACGAAGCCGGGGGCGAGGTCCGCGCCCACGACGATGCGGCGGATCTGGTTATAGCGGCGGATCTGCGTCGGACCCGCGCCGAACTTGACGTCCGCCACCACCTTCAGCGGCACGAAACCGCCCGATGATGTCGGCACCGGCAGATTTTCTATGGTCGAAATATCCCGGCGGGAATCCTCGGCGATCGACACGCGGATCGGAATCTGCCGGTCGGACAGGGAGAATTTCGCGCTGTTCTGGTCGATGTCGCCAATCGTCGCGATGCGGATCGTCTGGCTGAGCGCCTGGGTCGTCACGCCCATGCTGGCGGCCAGGTCCATATGCGGATGGATGACGATTTCCGGCCGCTGCATGTCGCCCTGGACGCGCGCGTCACGCACTTCCTTCAACTGCGAAATCTCGCTGACGATCTGGTTGGCGGTCTTTTCCAGCAGCTCCGGGTCGTCGCTGCCGAACATGATGATGATATCGCGGCCGAAATTGCCGCCGGATTGCGACTGGAAATTCACCCGCGCGTCGGCGATCTGGCGGAATTTGGGCGCGACGCTGCGCTCCCAGTCCACGCTGGAAATGCCGCGATCCTTTTTCAGCGTCAGATAGATTTGCGCCTGCCCCGGCTGTTCGATGTCGGCAAAGGCGGTATCGACGACCTTGGTGTCGGCCGACAGCATATCCGCGACATTCTGCGCCACCTTGCGCGTCTGCTCCAGCGTGCTGCCGGGCACCATCTCCACCTGGATCTGGCTGGAATCCTGGTTGATCGTCGGCTGGAACGTCATCGGCAGGGTCGCGAAGGCGAGGATCGTCGCCAGGAAGGCCAGCACCGCGATCCCGACCGTCCAGACGCGGTGATCGAAGAAGCGGGCAAACCGCCGCCCCCACCATCCGCGCGCACCGGCAACCGCGCGTTCATAGCGATCCTTGTCCAGCGACCATTTCAGGATCGCCATATAGCGGTCCATCATCCATCCCTCGCCATGGCTTTCCTCGCCATGCGCCTTCAGGAAATAGGCGGCGATCATTGGCGTGATCAGGCGCGCGACGGCAAGGCTCATCAGCACCGCCACGACCACGGTCATGCCGAACTGGATGAAGAACTGGCCCGAAAGTCCCGGCATCAGGGCCACGGGCAGGAACACCGCCACGATCGCGGAGGTGGTGGCCAGCACCGCCAGGCCGATTTCATCCGCAGCGTCGATCGACGCCTGATAGGCGGTCTTGCCCATGCGCATGTGCCGGACGATATTCTCGATCTCCACGATCGCATCGTCGACCAGCACGCCCGCGACCAGGCTCAGCGCCAGCAGCGAAATGCCGTTCAGCGTGAAGCCCATCATGTCCATGAACCAGAAGGCCGGGATGGCCGACAGTGGAATAGCGAGCGCGGAGATGATCGTCGCGCGCCAGTCGCGCAGGAACAGGAACACGATGACCACCGCCAGCACGGCGCCCTCGACCATCGCGGCCATCGCCGAATGATATTGATCCTTGGTGTAGTCGACGCTGGCGAAAAGCTGCTTGAAATGAACCTTCGGGTTCTCCTTCTGCAGCTTCTCCAGCACCTTCTGGGATTCATCGAATACCGTGACGTCCGACGATCCCTTCGCTTTTTCCAGGCTGAAGCTCGTCACCTGCCGCCCGTTCATCAGGGCCAGCGAGCGCTGCTCGGCATACATGTCCTTGACGACCGCGATGTCGGCCAGCTTCACCGTGCGGTCGCCGCTGATCCGTATCTGCGTCTGGCCCAGCGTGTAGGCGTCCTGCGCATTGCCCAGCACGCGCAGCGATTGCTCCGCTCCGGCGATTTCCGCCCGGCCGCCCGCCGCGTTCAGGTTGACCAGGCGCAACTGGTCATTGACCTGCGCCGCCGTGATGCCCTGCGCCTGCAGCTTTGCGGGGTCCAGTATCACCCGGATTTCCCGGCTCACGCCGCCACTGCGCTTCACCGCCGCCATGCCGGGCACGGCCAGCAACTGCTTGGCGACCGTATTGTCGATATACCAGCTTAGCTGCTCCAGCGTCATGTCGGTGGCTTCGGCGCTGAAATAGGCGATCGGCCCGCCGTCGATGTCGACGCGGGTGACCTGCGGCTCCAGGATGCCGTCGGGCAGGTCGCTGCGGATCTGGTCCACCGCATTCTTGACGTCGTTGACCGCGCGGTCGACGGGCGTACCGATGGCGAACTGGACGAAGGTGTCGGTGCTGCCCTCGCGGGAGATGGAGGTGATCTCGTCAACGCCGCTGATGCCGCGTACGGCCGCCTCGATGCGCTGCGTGACCTGCGTTTCCAGCTCCGTCGGCGCAGCGCCGGGCTGCACCACCTGAACCTCGACCGCCGGGAAGCTGACGTCGGGATTCTGGTTGATGTCCATGCGGCTGAACGCCACCAGCCCCGCCAGCAGCAGCGCGGCGAAGATGACGATCGGCGTAACCGGATTGCGGATGGCCCAGGCCGAAATATTGCGAAAATTCACTGTGCTCGCCTCTTCTGCCCGCGCAGCGCCGTCAGGCGCCTACTTTACGGCCTTCTGCAATTCCGGCTTCACCAACTGCCCCGGATTCAGGAACGCGCCGGCCGAAACAACCACTTTCTCGCGCCCGGTCAGGCCGGATGTGATCGCCACGCCCGCGCTGGACACCTGGCCGATCGTCACATCCTGCCTGCGCGCCTTGTTCGCGCCGTCGACGACATAGACATAATTGCCCTTGTCATCACTCTGCACCGCCGATTCCGGCAGCAGCGGCGCATCGCCCGATCCACTGACGATGCTGACGCCGGCGAAACCGCCGGGGCGCAGCGCCGGATCGAACTTCAGCGCGACGCGGGCGATGCCCTGCCGGTTCAGCGGATCGACGACCGGCGAAATCTGCCAGACATGGCCGGTGAAGCTTTTCGCGCCGCCGACCGGCGTCACCGTTGCGGGAATGCCGACCTTCAATCGCGCAAGGTCGCCCTCGCTGACCTGCGCCAGCATTTCCATCTCGCCGCCCTTGGCCATGCGGAACAATACGCCCGTACCGGCGGCGACCACCTGCCCCGGCTCCACGGTCCGCGTCAGT
>NZ_MINO01000055.1 GCF_001757355.1 Sphingobium phenoxybenzoativorans | reverse complement strand
GGGGTGGTTGCCGTCCGCCCCTAACGGCATCGCGATGTGCCAAGATGGTGGCGTCAACAGCCACTTGATGGAAAGGACGGCAACCGTGACGAAGACTATCATGATCGGCGTGGATTTGGCGAAAAATGTCATCCAGCTGCACGCCGCAAGAATGACCGGTGAGGTCGAGTACCGCAAGCAACTGTCGCGCGATAAGTTCCGCCGATTCATGGCCGAGCAACCTCCTGCGGTTGTGGTGATGGAAGCTTGCGGCAGCGCAAATTACTGGGCGCGGGAACTCGGTCGGGTTGGTCATGCCGTGAAGCTGATCGCACCGCATTATGTCCGACCCTTCGTCAAACGGCAGAAGAACGACGCAGCCGATGCCGAGGCAATCGTCATCGCGGCGCAGCGGCCCGAAATGCGCTTTGTCGCTGCCAAGTCAGAAGAGCAGCAGGGGCGAGCGATGCTGTTTCGCACCAGGACCCGTCTCGTCCATCAGCGCACTGAGCTGATCAACATGCTTCGCGCTTTCCTCTATGAATTCGGCCATGCTGTTCCGCAGGGATTCCAGCAGTGTCGGCAGATTGAAGCGATCATTGAGGAGGCCAACAGCGACCTTCCAGAGATCGTTCGCTCAGAATGTCGTGAAGTCCTGGACCAGATTGCCGGGATGACGGCGCGAATTAAGTGCAGCGACGAGCGGATCAGGGCCTTGGCGGCTCGAACCGACACAGCGCGGCAACTACAGACAATGCCAGGTGTCGGCCCAATGACCGCTCTCGCGGTCGAAGCGTTCGCTCCGCCGATGGAGAGCTTCAAATCCGGCCGCGATTTTGCCGCCTGGCTGGGATTGGTGCCACGTCAGCATTCAAGCGGAGGCAAGGCCCGCCATGGGCGGATCTCGAAAGCAGGGCAGGCTGACATCCGGCGTCTCTTGATAATTGGCGCAATGTCTCGCCTGAACTGGATGGGCCGCAAATCTATCGTCGCTGGGTCGTGGCTCGCGAAGCTGAGTGCGCGCAAACCTCGAATGTTGGTGGCGATTGCCTTGGCCAACAAGATGGCACGCGCGATCTGGGCGATGCTCACCAGGCACGAGAACTTCCGAGATCCGGTGGTAGCAACCGTGGCTTGATCAAACCGCGATAGGCTGACACCGGTAACGGGGAGTAAGAAGGCGATGATTTGAATGGGAAAAAGATCGAACAGATCGGACCAGGAAAACCAGCCCTAGCACGTGAGCTTCCATGCTCGGAAAGTAGTTTTGGACCTGATCCGCGGATCACCATACCGGCCAGCGGTTTCTGAAATGCCGCACTCAAAGGCCTGACAGAAGACCGCGCTCGATTATTTGCTCATTCAAGCCCAAACCCTCTTGCGCAACGGACGGCAACCACAGAAGTGCTAGAGATCGCGCGAGCCCTGAAGGTTCTGCGCAGGCGCATCGAAGCGGCGCAGATCCCCTCATCGAATCCCGATGAGACGCTCAACATCGCCACCTGGAATAACCGCAGAACTATGTCCTGTATGATCTCGGCAAGCCGATTCTTGAGATATTCTTGAGATAAAGCGGCTGCGATATTGAGAGACTGGGCGATCAATTGAAAACATTTGGGATGAGTATGACGCCCGCGCCCGCAGCGGAATGATCATGCATTTGTGTTGCCCATGACCTGCTCTCGATCTTGGGCCATCCGGCCGGAGCTGATCCGGTCAATCTGATGATCGAGCTGAAGTCCATCGATACACTCAGGAGCCTTACGTAGTGACGTTGCCAGTCGGCGCGGTGATGGTGACCACAAAAGAGGTGGCTGGGTGAAACCTTGAGGCGGCCTCTGGCACCTTACGCAAGCTGGAGATGAGCTATGTCCAAGCCGATGATTTTGTGGTTCGAAGACATCGGTATCGCTGATGTGCCGGCCGTAGGCGGCAAGAACGCGTCTTTAGGCGAGATGACCGCGGCCCTCGCTCAGAAGGGCGTGAAGGTGCCCTCTGGCTTTGCCACCACTGCGGACGCTTACAGGGCGTTCGTTCACGACAATGAGCTTGCACCCCGCATTACGGAACATCTCTCCGCCTTCCACTCCGGCGGATGCACCCTTCAGGAAGCGGGGCAGGCTATAAGGAGTCTGTTTCTGGAAGCGGAAATGCCCTCCCATATCGCCGAGGAGATTGTGTCCGCTTATGCGGAACTTGGCCGGCGTACCGGCACAGAGCGTCCCGCCGTTGCCGTGCGCAGCAGCGCGACCGCCGAAGATCTGCCGGATGCGAGCTTCGCGGGCCAGCAGGAAACCTTCCTCAATGTCCGGGGCCGGGCCGCACTTCTGGCGGCCTGTCGTCGATGCTTCGCCTCGCTGTTCACCGATCGCGCGATCAGTTACCGCGATGCGAAAGGCTTCGATCATCTCGAGGTTGCGCTGTCGATCGGCATTCAGCAGATGGTCCGTTCGGACCTGTGCGGATCGGGCGTCATGTTCTCGATCGATACCGAAACCGGCTTTCCAAATGCTATCGTCATCAGCGCCGCCTGGGGGCTGGGTGAGACCGTCGTCCAGGGGAGCGTAAACCCGGACAGATATGTCGTATTCAAACCGCTTCTCGCGCAGCCGGGGACCGAACCGATCATCGACAAGGAGTTGGGCGGCAAGGCGTTCCGCATGGTCTATGGGGAAGGCGGAAGCCACCGTACGAGGATCGTCGAGACAACCGAGCAGGAGCGTCAGAGCTTCGTTCTCGATAACAGCGATATCGTCCAGCTCGCCCGGTGGGCCGTGGCGATCGAGGACCATTACCAGCGTCCCATGGACATGGAATGGGCGAAGGACGGCGAGACTGGTGAACTCTACATCGTCCAGGCACGCCCCGAAACGGTTCAGGCCCAGGCCAGCACCTCGACATTCCGGCATTACCGCCTCAAGGAGAAAGGCGACCCGCTATTGACGGGCGCGGCGGTGGGAACAGCCATCGCTGCTGGCAAGGCTTGTGTCATCCGGACCGCCGCCGACATCGCCCAGTTCCGGGACGGGTCTATTCTCATCACTGAGACGACCGACCCCGATTGGGTTCCGGTCATGAAACGCGCGGCGGGGATCGTGACCAATCATGGCGGCACCACCAGCCACGCCGCCATCGTCAGCCGCGAACTCGGTGTTCCCGCAATCGTCGGCACCGGAAACGCGACCGAGATCATTGCCGAGAACAGCGAGATCACGATCAGCTGCGCTAACGGTGACGTCGGAACAATCTACGCCAGCATACTCGATTTTTCCGTGACGGACGTGGATATCGGCTCCCTGCCGGCCACCCGGACGGACATCATGGTCAATATCGCGAACCCGGCGGCGGCATTCCAGTGGTGGCGGCTTCCTGCCCGAGGGGTCGGCCTTGCGCGCATGGAGTTCATCATCAACGCGCATATCAAGGTGCATCCGATGGCACTGGTTCACCCGGATCGCGTGAGCGCTGAAGCTCAGCGGCAAATACGCGATCTGACCAAGGGGTATTCCGACCCATCGGAGTTTTTTGTCGATGTCCTCGCGCGCGGCATCGCGAAGCTTGCAAGTCCCTATTACCCGCACCCCGCCATCGTGCGCCTGAGCGATTTCAAAACGAACGAATATGCGCACCTTGTGGGCGGCGACGCCTTCGAGCCGGATGAGGAGAATCCGATGCTCGGCTTCCGCGGCGCCTCGCGCTATTACGATGAACGGTATCGCGAAGGCTTCGCTCTCGAATGCCGCGCGCTCAAGCGGGTCCGGGAGGAACTGGGCTTCTCGAACGTCATCGTCATGGTCCCCTTCTGCCGCACGCCGGCCGAGGCGGATCGCGTGCTCGAAGCGATGGCCGAGAACGGTTTGCGCCGCGGGGAGAATGGGCTGCAAATCTACATGATGTGCGAGATACCCTCGAACGTCATTCTCGCCGAGCAGTTCGCTACGCGCTTCGACGGATTTTCCATCGGCTCCAACGACCTCACCCAGCTTGTGTTGGGTGTCGACCGCGATTCCGGGATTCTGGCCAATCTCTTCGATGAAAGAGACGAAGCCGTCACCCGCATGATCTCGGAAGCCATTCGCAACGCGCACGCGGCGGGCATCAAGATCGGCATATGCGGCCAGGGGCCGAGCAACCATCCGGACTTTGCGGCGTTCCTGGTTTCGGAGGGTATCGATTCCATGTCGCTCAATCCCGACAGCTTCGTGCGAACGATCAAGGCCGTCGCGGAGGCGGAGGGACAGTCGGGCTGAGCGCCGGGTGAAATGACACTGATGCGAGGTACAGGAAATTGCGTCTACCGGTGATGATCCGCCTGGGTTCACCCGCATATTGTCGCGCAATCGCGAGCTCGGGAAGGTTACCCGAGAACGTCGTCTGAGTCCGGCGGCATTCGTAAAAGCCCTAATGGCCCCATCCTGGAACCGCCGATAGCCTTTGAGTGCTGGCTGGAATCGGGGAACAGGGTCCGGCCAGATGACGTTGATAGCAACAGTCGGAATGAGCGCCGCCGGTAGCGGGGAGACGGACGGCAACAGGAGGTTTTCCTATGTCTGCCGTATCTGCCTTTCCATCCTTCTCCCAGCCCCGAATGTCCGCGAAGACATCCGGCGTCGTCGCGTGCATCGATTGCACCGATCGCAACGCGTGGATCTATCCACACGCTCTTGCTCTGGCTTCAACGCTCGACGTTCCGGTAACGCTGCTTCAGGTCTTGGACAGAGACGCGTCGCCCGACGCACGGCCTGACCCCATCGAGTGCAATCTTCGTCGCCGCGAGGCCATGCGGGTGCTCGATCGTTGTGCTGCGACGATCGAACCGTCCTCATCTCAAACGACCATTGAGCTCGCAGAAGGACCGGCGGCGGAGGAAATCTGCCGGTACGTGCGGGAGTGTGACGAAGGGATGGTCGTGCTGGGCAGGCGCGGACGAAAGGAAGCCGGCCGCGACGGCGTGGGGGGCACGGTCCACAAGGTGCTGTCCCAGGCACCAGGCCCTGTCCTGCTTGTTCCGGTGGAAGCGCCCGTCCCGGGTTCGGCCTATCGACGGATCGTGGTGCCGCTCGATGGCTCGCGCTGGGCCGAAAGCGTGCTGCCCCTTGCGGTGCGCCTCGCGAAGGCAGCCGACGCCGAGCTGCTGCTCGTTCATGTCGTCCCCACGCCCGAAATGATCCAGGCGCGACCCCTGGAAACCGAAGACGAGACGCTGCGCGAAAACCTGATCGAACGCAACGAGCAGGCCGCGCGCAGCTATCTGGATCGGACCAGGTCCAATCTTTCGGCGATGGGCCTTCGCGCTCGCGCGATTGTCATCCGTGGCGGCGACGTTCGCGACACGCTTTGCGCGTTGGTCGATCGCGAAGCGGCTGATCTCGCGGTGATGTCCGCACGCGGGCACGGGCATCAGCATGTCAGGGACGTCCCGTACGGAACGGTTGCCTCCTATCTGATGGCCCATTGCAGTGTCCCGATGCTCGTCCTGCCTTCGGCGAGCCGCAAGGCGCAAATGACTTCGCCTGCCGCCAGCCAGAGCGTGAGATTGCCAACGGCCATTCAGGTCTGATTGATGGCCGATTATGAGGAGCGCGATCCGCTCGCCGGGGCGGCGGAGGAGGTCGCCGACCGTCATCACCTGACAGGACTGCTCGGCAAGTCGGTGCCGCTGCCCGCATGGGCGCATCTCGAGGAGATGAAGACGTGGCTGAGGCAGGCCCGACAGGCGGCCGCCAAGGCCGACAAGCGCGCAGGCGCCGCGGCTGAATGGCTGCTCGACAACGATTATCAGATACAACGCGCCATCCTGCAGATCCGCGAGGATCTTCCCGAAGAGTTCTACGCGAAACTTCCGGCGATCTCCGGGGACGGGCTCGGTCGCCCTCGCGTGCATCAGCTTGCCCATGCCTTGCTGCAGGCTTCTCACCTGCAGGTCTCGCTGAATGGCGCGGTGCTGTTCGTAGAACAATATCAAAAGACGATGCCGCTCAGCATCGCCGAGACCTGGGCCTTCCCGACCATGCTGCGCATAGTCTGCCTGGAATTGCTCATCGGAGGTTTCAGCCACCTCTTCCCGGAGGTCGAGCCGCCCTTTGAGATCGTCGAGACGCCCGACACGGCGATGGTTGGTTTTGACGATACGGAATGCGTCGCGCGCGCAATCGCGAACCTTGGCGTGATCGCGACGATTCAATGGAACGACTTCTTCGATCGAACGAGCCAGGTCGAAGCCATCCTCCGGCGCGACCCGGCAGGCGTCTATCCACATATGGACTTCGATACGCGCGATCGATATCGCCATGCGGTCGAGCAGCTTGCCGACCAGTCGGGACTCCCGGAATGGGATGTCGCCGAGCGTGCCTTGCGCCAGTGCCATAGCAGCGACGAAGCGCCATCGGGCCATGTAGGCTTCTGGCTCATCGATATCGGACGGCCTGCCTTTGCCGACGCGATCGATCCTCGTCCATGGACGCCGGGCTCGATATTGCGACGCGCGCTGCGTTATCCAGGCCTGCTTTATGCAGCCGCCTTGCTGCTCGCGGGCCTTGCGGGCTTTGCTCTACCCGCAGCCTATCTGGTTTCCACCGGCGCCACCGCCGGATCCTGGCTTCTAGGGATCGCGCTCACCCTGCTACCCGCATCGATCCTGAGCATCACCTTCGTCAATTGGCTCGTGACCCACATCGTTCGGCCGAACGTACTCCCCAAGCTCGATTTCAAGGAAGGCATCCCCGAAAGTTCGGCGACGGCAGTCGTGATGCCTGTCTTGGTCGCGCGATTGTCGGACATCGCGCCGCTGCTTCGGCGCCTGGAGGCGCACCGCCTTTCCAATCCCGACGCCGCGCTCGAATTCGTGCTGCTCAGCGACTTCGCCGATGCATCACAGGAAAGTGTCTCGGTCGATGCCGATATCGTTCGCGCGCTGACCAGCGGGATCGAGGAACTCAACGCGCGCTTTGCCAATGCCAAGGGACGTGGGCCGTTCCATTTGCTGCATCGGCCACGACGGTTCAACGCGGCCCAGGGCTGCTGGATGGGCTGGGAGCGAAAGCGCGGAAAGCTTGAGCAGTTCAACGCCTTCATCCTGAACGGAGATGCGTCCCCCTTCAATGTGACCGTCGGCAGCATCGAACGGTTGCGGCGATGCCGTTTCGTGATGACGGCCGATGCCGATACCAGGTTGTCGGCCGGCATCGTCCGGCGACTGGTGGGGACGCTATCTCATCCCCTTAACCGCGCCCACTTCAACGCTGCGACCGGCGCGGTCGAACGAGGATATACGGTTCTTCAGCCGCGCGTTGAGCTGGCGCCGGAAGCGACCGGCCAATCCTTGTTTTCGCGCCTCTACGGGGGCGACACGACCATCGATATCTATTCGCGCGCCGTATCCGACGTCTATCAGGACCTGCTCGGCACAGGCGTCTACGTGGGCAAGGGCCTCTATGATGTGGCGGCCTTTCATCGGAGCCTCGAAGGGCGCGTTCCCGAGAATACACTTCTCAGCCATGACCTGTTCGAAGGACTGCACGGGCGAGCGGCGCTGGTCAGCGATGCGATCGTTTATGAGAGCTTCCCGACCAGCTATCTCGACTTCACCTGGCGCTGGCACAGATGGGTCCGTGGGGACTGGCAGATCCTGCCATGGCTCTTTCCCTTCGTGCCCGGCGGCGATGGCCGATGGCTGCGCAACCGGCTCGGCTGGTTCGATCGGCTGAAGATATTCGACAATTTGCGGCGCAGCATAATTCCAGCGAGTATTGTGGCGCTGCTGGTGGGTGGATGGTTTCTTCTCCATGGGCAGCCCTGGGTCTGGACCTTGCTTGCCGTCATCGCGCCCGGTGCATATCTCTTTACGGACCTCGTGACCGGCCTCGCGCAGGGCCGCCGCCGCGGCGTCATGCAGAACCTGCTGCGACGTCTGGCGGATCACGCGGGTCGCTGGTTTCTCGCTATCGTCTTTCTCGTCAGTGACGCGATGATAGCGCTGCATGCCATTGCCATCACCCTATGGCGTCTCCATTCGGGCCAAAGAAAGCTCGAATGGACGTCGGCCGCCCACATGGCGACGCGCAACGCGGCGCGACATCCGCGACTGGCGGCATGGCGTGACATGGCCGCCTCTCCGGTGTTCGCGCTGATCATCGGCGCGGGTCTGTTCCTTGCCGCGCCCGCTTCCCTGCCTGTCGCGGCTCCCCTGCTGCTGCTCTGGTTCATTGCGCCTGAGATCGCGATCCGGATCAGCCGTCCGATTGAGCCGGCAAAGGACACGCTGTCCGAAAACGATCGAAAGTTCCTGAGACTGATGGCGCGGCGCACCTGGCTCTTTTTCGAGACCTTTGTGCGCCCCGAGGACAACTGGCTGCCACCCGATAACTATCAGGAGCCGCCCGACGAGGAAATCGCGCACCGAACCTCGCCGACCAACATCGGAATGATGATGGTATCGGTCCTCACTGCCTGGCGCCTCGGACATATCGGCCTCAACGAGGTTGCGACACGGCTTCACAACACGCTCGATACGTTGGATCGCCTGGACCGCTACCGCGGGCATATTCTCAACTGGTACGAGACGAGAACGCTCGCGGCCCTGGAGCCCCGATATGTTTCGACCGTCGACAGCGGAAATCTCGCGGTCAGTCTGATCACCGTCGCGCGAGCCCTTCAGGAAGCCAGAAGCTTGCCACCGGTCGCCACGGATTTGTGGCGAGGGTTTGACGACAATATCGAGTTGCTCGCCGAAGCGATTGCGACGATCGACCTCGAAGCGGCCTCCGCCGCCGGCTCGATCCTTGAGGCTATGCGGGAAACCGCCCGCAGGATTGAGGAAGGGAGGCAAGACTGGGCCGAGAGGATCGACGATCTCCTGTCGACCGATCTTCCTCGCCTGCGCGAGCAGATTACCCTGATGGCCGAAAGCGTCGGCGAGGATGAAATCGCCTCCCTGCGGAATGTCCAAGCCTGGCTGGAGCGGCTCGAACATCATCTGTCCGGCATGCGGCGAGACCTTCGGCTGTTCTCGCCCTGGTGGGAGACGCTCGCGCCGCATCCGGCAGAGTGTTCGAACGTCGCGGCAAAAGTCGCCGACCTGTTGGCGAACGACCGGCTGCCGTCCACGCACGCGGGCGCCGCGGCAGCAATTGGCGTCCTCAATGCGGCGAGAGACCAGCTACCGGCGGAAAGCCGGCAATGGGCGCACGATCTCCAGGCGGTGATCGAGGAAGGCCAGGCGGCCCGGCAAGCGCTTCATGACCGCCTCGATGACCTCTCCAGTCGCGCTAACGCCGCCGCGCACGCCATGGACTTCTCGTTCCTGTTCGATGCCGGCAGCCGGCTCTTTCATATCGGCTACAATGTGAGCGCCGATCGAATAGATCCGCACCACTACGATCTGCTCGCCAGCGAAGCACGCCTCGCCAGCTTTTTCGCCATCGCGAAGGGCGACATAGAGCCTCTGCACTGGTTCCATCTCGGGCGGCCCATCACCAAGCAGCACGCAGGCCTGGCGTTGATATCGTGGAACGGCTCGATGTTCGAATATCTGATGCCGAACATCTTCCTGCAGAGCGATCCCCAAACCCTGCTCGGAATGAGTGACCGGACCGCGATTGCTATCCAGATCGCATTCGGGCGGTCACATGATATGCCTTGGGGTATTTCGGAGTCGTCCTTCGCATCGATGGGCGAGGACCGCGTCTACCGATATCACGCATTCGGCGTCCCTGCGCTCGGCCTCCAGCGAGGTCTGGGGCGCGATCTGGTTATCAGCCCCTATGCGACGGCGCTGGCGCTGACGATCCGGCCCGCGCTGGCGACGCGCAACCTTCAAACTCTGGCGGATCTTGGCCTCATCGGCCGATACGGATTTTTCGAAGCGGTCGACTTCACGCCCGAGCGGGCGCCTGACGGTGAACGCTTTGCCGTCGTGCGCTCCTACATGGCTCATCATCATGGCATGAGCCTTGCCGCGCTCGGAAACGCGTTGTGCGATGACATGCTCGTGCGCTGGTTCCACACCGATCCTCATATCCGCACCGTCGACCTGCTCCTTAACGAAAGGATTCCATGGGAGCTGCCGCCCGAGATCGCGCGGCTTGAGGTTCGTGAGCCACAGCCGGAACCCGACGAACTGATTCCGGGCCTTTACGGCTGGGCACCCACTCGGCGCCGTGGGGAGCACGCGTGGCAGATTCTCGGCAATGGCCGGCTTTCGAGCCGCATTCGGACAGACGGTGCAGGTGGGCTGAGCTGGAACCAGCATGCCCTGACCCGTGGGGACGCAGGTTTCTGGATCTATCTGCACGACCGGGATGCAGATGTTACCTGGTCGGCAACGGGCGGCCCCTTTTCTCGACCCGAAGACGCGCCGGAGGTGATCTTCCAAGCGCATCAGGTGGAGTTCCACCAGCGCGCCCACGGCTTGTCGGTCACGACAACGATCAATGTCGCCAATGCCGACGACCTGGAGATCCGGCGTGTCGCTCTTGTCAATGATAGCGATAAGCCCCGGACCATCGAAGTCACGGGCTACGCGCAGATCGTTCTGGCTCCGGCCCAGGACGCGGCGCGCCACCCTGCCTTCAGCAAGCTGTTCGTGGGGGCGGAAGCCTTGCCTGGCAATGACGGCCTGCTTTTCACGCGGCGGCCGCGCAGTTCGGCGGAACGTCCGCCCGTCCTGCTGACCCGTGTGATCGGGGATGAAGATGGCGTTACCCTGCTCGGTCTCGAAGCCGATCGCAGCGCTTTCATCGGACGATATGGGTGCCCCAGGCGGCCCGCATTGTTGACCGGGGAACTGCCTGGTGGCCCGCTCGGCTGGACGCTTGATCCGATCTGCGCGATCAGGATGACGGTGGAACTGCCTCCGCGCGCGCGACGTGAATTCGCCTTCGTCACCATTGCGGCTGGATCCCGGCAATCGGCCCTCGAACTTGCCGAGCGCTTTACCACCCTGCCGTCACTCGACTGGGCTGTGAGCGATACGGCAAGTGCGGCGGCGCGCGAGATGCACAAGCTGGGCCTGCAGCCGCACATCGTGCCGCAGGCGCAGGCGTTGCTGTCCACTCTTCTCACCAGAGCGGCAGAGCCGGGATCGGCCGGCGCGCGCACATTTCGGCGCGGGGACCTTTGGGCGCTCGGGATATCGGGCGACCATCCTATTTTGATGCTGCGTTCCGGAACCGCGGAGCAGCAGGACCTGCTTCGACAGCTTCTCTCCTTCCACAAGCTCATGCGGCAGCGTGGTATGCCGATCGACCTGGTGGTGACGCATGAAGGAACGTCGGGCTATATCGAGCCCGTCCGCGAGCGTCTTCTGGAAGTGCTGAAGGATGCCGGGCTACAGGATCGCCTTGGCACCCATGCCGGGATACACCTCGTCGGCATCGGTCCATCCGATGGCGAGCGGGCGGCGCTTCTCGATCAGGTTGCCCGCCTCATCCTTGACGAAGCCGGCGGCAGCCTAGTCGACCAGCTTGCGCGATACGACCAGCCGCCGCATCCGGGCCCTCTGTTCGCGCCGGTCGGGGCGAACTCCGGTACAATCATGACGGCGCCCGTACCGCGCCCGGCTGATCTGCAATTCGATAATGGGTGGGGAGGCTTCGATCCGGATACGGGCGACTATACTATCTATCTGGAACCCGGTGCGCCGACCCCTGCGCCCTGGGCCAACGTCCTCGCCAACGACGGCTTCGGGACGATCGTGACCGAGGGCGGTCTGGGCTTCACCTGGGCGATAAACAGTGGTGAAAACCGTCTCACGCCGTGGTTCAACGACCCTGTCGAAGATCCTCAAGGCGAACGCCTTTATCTGCGCGATGAGGAAAACGCACGGCTCTGGACGCCGACGCCGCTTCCGGCCGGTGGAGACACGGCATGCCGCATCGATCACGGCCCCGACCGTACGTCCTGGCACCGGCATAGCGAAGGCCTTGAACAGGAGCTCTCCGTCATCGTGCCGACGCACGACACCGTGAAGCTTGTCCGGCTTCGCTTGCGTAATCAGTTGCCGCGTCCGCGCCGGATCACGGCTACCTACTATGCCGAATGGCTGATGGGCGCTGTGCAAGGAGAACAGGCGCCCCTGCGCCGCTCATTCTATGATCCGATCTCGCACGCGATTCTCGGCCAAAATCCCTGGACCGACGAATTTGCCGACCGCATCTCCTTTCTTGCTTCGACACTTCCGGTCCACACGCTCACCACCTCACGCTACGATTTTCACGGCGATGACGCCGACCCCACCAGTCCCCTCGGACTTCTGAACTGGGATCTTGGTCACCGGCAGCATGCTGCCGGTGACGACTGCTGCGCCGCCCTGCAGGTCCATCTTGATATCCCGGCTGAAGGAACCGCAGAAGTTTGCTTTGTGCTGGGGCAGGGCGACGACCTGGATCACGCGCGTGACCTTGTCCGTCGCTGGCAGGACCCATCGGCCTTCGAGACCGCGGCGCGGGAGTGTGCCGGTTTCTGGAAGGACAGGCTGGACGCGGTGCAGGTCAAGACGCCCGATCCCGCCTTTGACCTGATGGTCAACCGGTGGTTGCCGCACCAGTCGCTCAGCGCCCGCATCCGCGCCCGCGCGGGCTTTTATCAGGCGAGCGGCGCTTTCGGTTTTCGCGACCAGCTGCAGGATGTTCTGGCACAGATCCATGTCGATCCGAATGCAACACGGCAGCATATCCTTGCCGCGGCTGCCCATCAGTTCGAGGAAGGCGACGTGCTGCATTGGTGGCATCCGCCATTGGATCGCGGCGTCCGCACGCGCTGCTCGGACGATCTGGTCTGGCTACCGTACGCCGTTGCTCATTATGTTGAGGCGACCGGAGACAAAACCATCCTGAGCGAGCTGGTTCCTTTTCTGCGGGCGCCCCCGCTCACGGCCGAAGAAACCGATCGCTATGCGCGTTTCGAGGTGAGTGACTACACGCAATCCCTGTTCGTTCATTGCGAGCGCGCGCTTTCCCACGCCTACCGCCTCGGGTCTCATGGCCTCCCGCTGATTGGTGCAGGGGACTGGAATGACGGCATGGATCGCGTGGGCAACCGGGGGCATGGCGAAAGCATATGGCTCGCCTGGTTTCTCATCGCGACCATCCGAAATTTCACGCGTCATTGTGTGGATGCGGACCGGAACGAGTTCCGCGACCATTGGAACGGCCGCGCAGAGACGCTCGCGGCCGCGGTGGAACGGTCGGGGTGGGATGGCGAATGGTATTTGCGCGCATTCGACGACGACGGCCGCCCATGGGGCGCGTCGGAAGAACAGGAATGCCGCATCGATTCCATCGCGCAGTCGTGGTCCGTATTGTCGGGTGCCGGCAAGGTCGAGCGTACCCGATCGGCGCTCGCTTCGGCCAGACGATATCTGGTTCGGGATGACGACAGTCTCGTGCGTCTGCTGGATCCGCCCTTTGACCGCACGCCGCGTGAGCCGGGTTATATCAAGGCCTATCCGCCGGGAATTCGCGAGAATGGAGGCCAGTATACTCACGCGGCAAGCTGGCTCGCGCTCGCGCTCGCGCGCACGGGGGATGGTGACGGGGCCAAGGCGCTCTTCGACCGGATCAATCCTATTCAGCATGCCGCGACGGCTCGCAGCGCCGCCCATTATCGAACCGAGCCTTATGTCGTGGCGGCTGACATTGCCGGCATGGAGCCCTACCTCGGCCGAGGTGGCTGGACCTGGTACACGGGTGCCGCAGCCTGGACATGGCGGTTGGCGGTAGAGGAGATTCTTGGCGTTCGGCTCGTGGGCGGCGAACTTCAGGTGCGCCCCGTCTTGCCCAGGGACTGGGAGAGCGTCGAATTGACCCTGCGGCGAGGCCGTGGATCTATTCATGTAACGATCGAGACGGATGATACTCTGGAGAGCGAAGAACCGGTAATCGAGGTTGAAGGGACGCTCTGGGACGCACGCGGAATCCCGTTCCCCGAGAACGATCATACGCGGATAGTCGTCGTGCGGGTTGCGCAGCGAGCCTGAAGAGCAATCCAGGACTGGGGCCAACGTGTATCCGGTGCTTTACGTAGCGCCCAGTGCTTCAGGCTCGGCTACAGGAACACTTCTCAACACCTTGTTGCCGGGGAGCGACCGATGAGCACCATTGAAGAACTTAAGGCTGATCTTGCCAAGCTCCGGGACGAAGCCAAGGTCCAGGTGCATCTGGGCGCGATGGAAGCTCGCGAGGAGTGGGACGAGCTCGAAACCAAATGGCACCATTTCGTTGCAGAAGCTCGCCTTCAGGAGAGCGGCGGTAACATCAAGGCCGCGCTCCAGGTGCTCGCTGATGAACTTCGTTCGGCTTACCTGCGTCTGAAGAAGGCGCTATAAATCTGCACCGAACCCCAAGCCGATTTCGGTACCTACTGTTCTGAAGGAATCTCCGTGACTGACACAGCCGCCATAGAAGAGCGCCTGACAGAGCGACTGTCGGAACTTCGCGCTCGGCTGACGCGAGTGAATGCGGATCTGGCTGAGCCCCTTAATGCGGACTCATCGGAACAGGCCGTCGAAGTCGAAGATGATGCGGGTCTGGAAGCCGAGGCAAGCTTGATCGTGCGGGAGGCCGCTTCGATCGATCGTGCCCTGGAGCGAATTGCGAAGGGCACCTATGGCGAATGCGTTCGTTGTGGGTCGCAGATTGCACCGGCTCGGCTGGATGCACGGCCGGAGGCAGCATTGTGCATCGATTGCGCACGCGCCGAACAATGATCGGCATCGCGACCTCACCGGATGGAGAATCCCTTCGGCTGGGGCGACATGCGCGGCTTGCATCATTCCCCGTCACAAATGGCGGACATCCAGGACGTCCATGACCTGCGTTGCGACCGTCTTGCGGTCATCCGCCGCGTTGACGCGGTGCCAGTTGATGTGACCCAGATCGTAGCGGGTCTGCATCGCGACAACAGCTGCGTTGGCATCCGAAGCGTCATGTGTCCGGCTGGATACCCTCGCGGTCAGCATATCCGGCGACGCGTTGAGCCATATGCCATCGAAGCGCGCATCTCGTCGCAGTGCGACCTCCTGGATCGCCGTGCGCTCTTCAGGCTTCGCATGGACAGCGTCGGCCACCACCGAATGCCCGGCGTAAAGCATGTGTCCCGCCAGCCGTCTCAGCTCTGTGTAAATCGCTGCGTTCGCGGACAGGGTATATGCGTCTTTGGGAAGCGGCGATTCTGGCGGCACGCCGGCAAGTCGCTTCCGCAGCACATCGGATCTCAGAATACGCGCGCCTGGAACCTCGCCGAGGGAATGGCCGATCAGTTTCGCTATTGTGGACTTGCCGGACCCGGAGAGCCCGCCAATGGCGACGAGCCGCGCGGGCACCGGTTCGAGCACTGCGCGCGCCAGCGTCAGATAGGCGCTGGCCTTTTGGGTCAGAGCTTCGTCTGAACCATCGCTCGCCTGTGCGGCCGATGTATGGGCGCGAATCCCGGCTCGGATCGAAAGAAACAATGGCACAAGAGCCACGCCGGCCTCGTCTTGAGGGGAAATGTCCAGATAGCGATTGAACAGGGCATTCGCTTCGCAATGAAGGCCGCGGCCCCATAAATCCATGAGTAGGAACGCAAGGTCGTAAAGGACATCGCCGGTCGCAAGTTCGGGACTGAATTCCAGGCAGTCGAACAGGACGGGGCTCCCGTCGATCACGGCAATGTTACCCAGATGCAGATCGCCATGGCCATGTCTCACGCGCCCGCTTCGCGCACGTGAATCGAGCAGATCGGAGTGCTGGGCCAGCAGGGCGACTTGCCTGTCGATCAGGTCTCTCACGAGCCGAGCGGGAAGAATGTCGGGGAATCGAGCCATGCTTCGATCATTCCCGGCAATGACGGCTTCCAAACGGCTGCGCCCCGATCCGGACAGGCAAGTCTCGGCGCCATCATGAAATGCCTTGATCCGGTCTGCGAGCTGCGTGATCAGCACATCGGTCAGGCCACCTTGGGTTGCCACATGATCGAGCAAGGCGTCATCGGGAAAGCGGCGCATCTCCAGAAGCCAATCGACAGGTTCTCCCTCGCCATCGAGGTTCAGGCAGCCCGCCGAATTCTTGGATACCGGGCGAACCGCCAGGTAGAGTTCCGGCGCGGTCCTGCGATTAAGCCGTAGCTCCGCTTCCAGGGCGGCGCGGCGTCTATCGGCGGTTGAAAAATCCAGATAGTCGAACTGGACGGCACGCTTGAGCTTCCATGCACGATCGCCGACGAGGAACACACGCGCCGCATGCGTGTCGATCCGACGCATGGTCTCTCCAGAGCCGAAGGCTCGTCCCTCGAGAAGGGTTATGACGTCGGCTTGCGGGTCTGCGTGGTGCCGAGGTCCCGTCGAAGCCTCCGGCAAACTGCTATGCCTGCCCGATTTCGATCTTCCGACTCCGCGCTGGCGCATTTTCATCCTTGGTCAGTGTGACGGTGAGGACACCATCCTTGAATGCAGCGGTGATCCCGTTCGGGTCAACGTCGCTGGGCAAGGATACCTGGCGCCGGAAGGAGCCATATCGCCGTTCGCTGAATACATAGCCCTTGTCCTTGCGTTCGGTCTCCTCCTTCTTTTCGCCGGCTATCGTCAGGAGACCGTCAGCGACGCTGATATCGATATCATCATCGGACAGGCCAGGGAGCTCGGCGGTGAGGCGATAGGCCTTGTCCTCATCGACAAGTTCAACAGCCGGAACTGGCGCGATTGAAGATCGATTGCCGACACCGAACAGACTGGCGGCGGGGCGGCCAAAATCTTCGAAGAGGCGGTCAATCTCCGTGCGAAGCCAATCAACCGGATGATCGAGAATTGGGCTGATCGGATTGGCCTTGGACGTGGTCGCTGGAACCTGATCATTCATGGCGGACCTCCTGCGAAATGAATGCTCGAGGTCCGGATTGGGCGGGGGGGGGGGATGGCCGATGAATCAGGCCAACAGCGATCCGGCCCTCGAGCGAGGAGGAGGCTATGCGGTTGCCTGGGTGGGCTCTATCCGGAAAGTTACTGAGGGGCGTTTGGGGCGCTCACCATCTCACAATGGACCCGCGGGTCCATTGGTTCAGGTAGCAGCGCGCAAGTTGCACGGATGATGACAATCCGAAGAGCCCGGCCTAAAGAACGCCGACGGTTTGAAGCTCGTGGATGCGACGGTCTGGACATGTTTCCAGCGCTGAACTCCAAAGCAAGTAACATCATCGTTGAGATGGTTGCCAATTTTAATGGATCGCACGAGGCGCTGTTGATAGGCTTGAGACAGAAAGGGGTATCAGCGCTTGCTGCTTCCTTCTGACGACGAAGAGGCAGAGTCATCATTAAAACCGCTCCGCGATCCGGGAAATTCCTCCATTCATGGCAAGCGGGTGCCATTGCGCCACTGGTTGACCGTTCGATCCATGCCCGGCTTTTGACCGCGTCCCTCGCGGGACTGGCTATCGCCGTCATCGCGGTGGTCACACGATGGCAGCTTGGCCGGCAGATCGACGAGAGCGTTCATTATTTCGTCTCTCTCGGCGTGGCCGGTATGGTGCTCGTGGCGCTCAGGCCGGATATCGTGGTGTTGGCGGGCGTCACGCTCGTTACCCTTACGACGCTCGCAATCGTTGACGGTTGGCCGACCGTGGCAGAACAGTGGGTTGCCCTGTTCCTGTTTCTCGCCGCCATGGCTCTGCTTTGGCGGAATCACCATCGTACTCTCTCACGCGCTCGCGATCTCGCGGACGGGACGAGGATGCTGGCCGCAGAACTGAACCTGCTCATCGATGGGGCGGAAGATTATGCGATCTATATGCTCGATGCTGAAGGGCGGGTCACGATCTGGAACGGGGGCGCCGAGCGTCTGAAAGGCTGGACAGAGGTCGAGATGGCCGGCCAGCTTACAGATCGGTTTTATCCGGCCGATGTCGTCGCCAGCGGCAAGCCGACGTCCTTGCTTGCCGAAGCACAACACCGTGGCAAGATCGAGATCGACGAGTGGCAGATTCGTAAGGATGGCAGTGAGTTTCTGGCTCACATTTCCATCACCGCGTTGAAAAAACCCGACGGATCGTTGGGCGGTTTCGCGACAGTTGTCCACGACATCACCGACCAGCGAGCAACGCTGAGCTCTCTTCGCAACAGTGAAGCGCATCTTCGTTCGATTTTGTCGACGGTCCCCGATGCAATGATCGTCATCGATGAAGGCGGCACGATGGTGTCGTTCAGCACGGCGGCCGAGCGTTTGTTCGGTTACACTCAGGAGGAAGTCCTGGGTTCCAATGTCAGCATGTTGATGCCCTCGCCTTATCGCGAACGCCATGACGGTTTTCTCGAGCGCTATCTGCGTACAGGAGAGCGGCGCATCATCGGGATCGGACGCGTGGTTTTTGCACTGCGAAAGGATGGGACGACCTTCCCGATGGAGTTGTCGGTTGGAGAAGCGGCCGGCGAGAGCCAGCGGCTGTTCACCGGCTTCATTCGCGATCTGACGGATCGCCAAAGGACACAGGAGCGGCTAGAGCAGCTTCAATCCGAACTGATCCACGTCGCGCGCGTCAGCGCGATGGGGACGATGGCGTCGACGCTCGCCCATGAGCTGAATCAGCCGATCACCGCCGTAGCCAACTATCTCGAAGCGGTCCGGGACCTGCTCGACCAGCCAGATCCCGATGATCTGCCCGACATCCGGGAGGCGCTGACAGACGCCGCGGGGGAAGCGATGCGCGCGGGTCATATCGTGCGCCGTTTGCGTGATTTCGTTGCCAGGGGGGAGGTCGAGAAGACTGTCGAGAACTTGCCTAACCTTATCAACGAAGCGGCTGCCTTCGGCCTGATGGGCGCGGGCGAGAAATCGATCGAAACCCGCATGGACATCGATCACGAAGCTGCGACGGTCCTCGTCGATAAGGTCCAGATCCAGCAGGTCCTCGTGAACTTGATCCGCAATGCGGTCGAGGCCATGAATGCGCGCGCCAGGCCTGTGCTCACCATCCGCACCGGTCCCGACCAGGCGGGTTTTGTGCGTGTCACGGTGTCCGATACCGGCACGGGAATGGCCCCCGAGGTCGCTGCCCAACTCTTCAAGGCCTTTGTCAGCACCAAGTCGGACGGCATGGGGTTGGGTCTTTCGATTTGTCGAACGATTGTCGAAGCCAATGGCGGGCGCATCTGGATGGAGCCTGCGGAAGGGGGCGGCACGCAATTCCATTTCACACTGGTCAGGGCAGATAGGGAGCAATCTTATGGAGGATAAGCGGATCGTCCACATCGTCGACGATGAAGATGCAATCCGTCGATCTGCCGGTTTCATGCTCAAGAAATCAGGTTTCTCGGTCGAAACCTGGTCCTCCGGTGTTGAATTTCTGAAAGACGTGAGGAACGCGGCCGAGGGCTGCATTCTCCTCGATGTGCGTATGCCTCAGATGGATGGGCTCGAAGTCCAAAAGGAATTGAACGAACGCGGTATCGCGATGCCCGTCATCATCCTGACTGGGCATGGCGATGTGTCGATCGCTGTAAGCGCGATGAAGGCCGGCGCAGTCGACTTCATCGAGAAACCGTTCGAGAAGGCGGTGTTGCTCGCGGCTATTGAAAGTGCCTTCGAACGGCTTGCCGACGTTGAAGGCAGGGCAACCCGCGCCGCCGACGCAACGATCCGCGTCGCCGCTCTGTCCGGGCGCGAACAGGATGTGCTCAAGGGGCTTGCGCGAGGACTGCCAAACAAGACGATCGCTTATGATCTTGGGATTTCGCCGCGCACCGTAGAGGTGCATCGCGCCAACCTCATGACCAAGCTGGGCGTTCGCAGCCTGTCGGAGGCGCTCCGTATCGCGTTTTCCGCGGGGATCACGGGCTGAGGATCGGGACACTTACGTAGCGACCCGGGGATCGTTTCCTGACATCGTCCGAGGGACCAGCAATGCCGCTGGGCCGATGGTGTGAGATGTCAGGCGAGAATATTGCGGCCCCGTTGCGGGAACGCCCGCGTCTTCTTCTGGTCGAGGATGACGCCGGTGTTCGCCGTTCACTGCAGCTTCTCTTTCGTGCGCAGGGTTTTGACGTCCGGGCCTATGCGGCTGGTGCGGCGCTTCTGGACGATCCGTTATCGGGGGATGCCTGCTGCTTCGTTGCTGATTTTCGATTGGAGCAGAGCGATGGCATCGAGGTGCTTTGCCGCCTGCGCGAACGTGGCTGGCCGGGTCCAGCCATACTCATCACCGCGTTCCCATCGGCCGAACTGACCGAGCGTGCCTTGGCGCAGGGGTTCGCCCATGTTCTGGAAAAGCCCCTGCGGGAACATGCGCTGACTGGCGCGCTTGCCAGGCTGACGGGCGTGGGAAAGCGCATTTGAAACGACGCTCGACCAAAAGGGAGTGCGCAGCATAACAGGAGAAACGTGTGACAGCAGCGGAACAGAAACAGCAGGCGCCCTATGATCTGGTTGGAGGGGCCGTCGTCGTCCGGAATATCGTAGACCGCTTCTATGATCTGATGGATCAGGAGGACGCCTATCGGGAGTTGCGTGCGCTACACGCCCCGGAGTTGGGGCCGATGCGCGTTTCGCTTGCCGGTTTTCTCAACGCATGGCTGGGCGGACCGCGAGATTGGTTTGATGATCACCCTGGCGTTTGCATGATGTCGGCCCATGCGCGCCTGCCGATCACTGGTGAGACAGCGGATCAGTGGTGTGACGCGATGCGCCGCGCCATCGCTGATTCGACGGTAGATCCTGCCCTGGGCGTCAAGATGGCCGAAGCCTTGTCGAACATGGCGCAGGGCATGGCGGCGCGTGCCGCGTCGGCAGCGTGACCCCGCGGCGCGAACAGGCGAAGAAATCACTATGACCGAGATGTTCGCGATGCAGCTCGAAGCGGTCGGCACGCCGCTGCGGCTCGTCGCGCGACAGGTTCCAACGCCTGGTCGAGGCGAGCTTCTCATCGAGGTCGCTGCTTGCGGCGTCTGCCGAACCGATCTGCATATCGTCGATGGGGAGATCGAATCCCGCCTCCCCATCGTTCCCGGGCACGAAATTGTCGGCATCGTTGTTGCGGCGGGGGAAGGGGTCGCCGATGTCGCGATCGGTGATCGCGTCGGCGTTCCCTGGCTCGGACATAGCTGCGGCCATTGCGACTATTGCCGAACAGGTCATGAAAATCTGTGCGATAGTCCCGCATTCACGGGATGCACCCGGGATGGCGGTTATGCGACCCATACGGTTGCGGACGCTCGCTTCTGCTTCAGGATACCCGACGCCTTTTCCAATGAAGAAGCCGCGCCCTTGCTGTGCGCCGGGCTGATCGGCTGGCGGTCCCTGCGCGCTGCGGGGGAGGGAACGCGGATCGGTCTCTACGGATTTGGCGCCGCCGCGCATATCATCGCCCAGATTGCGCTGTGGCAGGGCCGGGCGGTTTATGCCTTTACCAGGGCGGGAGACGACGAGGGACAGGCTTTTGCGCGATCACTCGGCTGCGCCTGGGCCGGATCATCGGAGGATGACCCGCCCGTGGAACTCGATGCGGCGATCCTCTTTGCCCCCGTCGGTGATCTTGTTCCGCGCGCGCTGCGTGCAATCCACAAGGGAGGCAGGGTGATCTGCGCAGGGATCCACATGAGCGACATTCCGTCGTTCCCCTATGCTGACCTCTGGGGTGAGCGAACCATTGCATCGGTGGCTAGGCTCAGGACTCGTTGATCAGAGCCAGAAGAGCACTGTTGCCGCGAGCGCGAGAGCGGAGAAGAAGACGGTCGGGCAGCGGTCGTATCGCGTTGCCACGCGTCGCCAGTCCTTGAGGCGACCAAACATGATCTCGATGCGGTTACGGCGTTTGTATCGGCGCTTGTCGTATTTGACGGGCAAGGATCGAGATTTCCGGCCGGGAATGCAGGGTTTGATGCCTTTTTGCTCGAGTGCGTCCCGGAACCATTCGGCGTCATAGCCCCGGTCGGCAAGCATCCATTGCGCCTTGGGCAGATCGTCGAGCAAGGCTGCCGCGCCGGTATAATCGCTGATCTGTCCAGCGGTGATGAAGAAGCTCAAGGGGCGGCCATGGGCATCGGTGATGGCGTGAAGCTTGGTATTCATGCCGCCCTTCGTGCGTCCGATCAGGCGGCCGCGATCCCCTTTTTTACCCGCAGGCTCGAAGCCGTGCGGTGTGCCTTCAGATAGGTCGCATCGATCATGACGGTCGTTGGCTCTGCGCGTTCGGCAGCGAGGCCTTCCATCATGCGCCCGAAGACACCCATCTCGCCCCAGCGCTTCCAACGGTTGTAGAGCGTCTTGTGCGGCCCGTATTCCCTGGGAGCATCCCGCCAACGCAGGCCGTTCCGATTGACGAAGATGATCCCGCTCAGGACCCGCCTGTCATCCACACGAGGTTTGCCGTGGCTCTTGGGAAAATACGGCGAAAGTCGCGCCATCTGCTCGTCGGTCAGCCAGTACAGGTCACTCACGCTCAGTCTCCTTGCGGAGCCTGAATCACAGACCACTCAGCCAATCAATGGGTCCTGAGCCTAACACTACTTTGGCAGAAATGTGATTTTCGGGATTCCCAAAGGGCAGAATCCCTGATTCATGGGGAGCCAGCTTTTATGGGGGCTGGCGATGAACGGGGATTGGCGGAGCGAACTGGACGCATGGCTTGCGCCGTTTGTCGTGGCTTTGCGGAACAAGACGCGCGGTCGGATGTGCCCTGCCTACATAGCAGGTCTGATTGGACCTGGTGACCGCAAGAGCGTGCAGCCGATGGCGGCGCGGGATGGCGATGTCAGCTACGACAAGCTGCACCACTTCATCGGCAGCGGCGTCTGGGATGAAGCACCACTGGAGATGGCGCTGCTTGCCGAAGCCGACCGGCAGGTGGGTGCCAATGACGCCTGGCTGATCATCGACGACACGGCCTTGCCTAAGAAGGGACGGCATTCGGTTGGCGTGGCGCCGCAATATGCTTCGGCCCTCGGCAAAAACGCCAACTGCCAGACGCTGGTGTCGCTGACTCTGGCTTCGGGCGAGGTGCCAGTCATGGTGGGCTTGCGCCTGTTCCTGCCGGAAAGTTGGACGAGCGATATGGCTCGCCTGGAACGTGCCGGAGTTCCCGAGGACTTCCGGCACTACCGGACCAAGCCGGAGATTGCGCTGGCCGAGATCGACAGGGTTCACGCAGCCGGCGTCCGCTTCGGCTGCGTGCTTGCCGACGCAGGATACGGCCTTTCCGCGCCGTTCCGGCAGGGCCTGAGCAAGCGTGGCCTCACCTGGGCAGTTGGCATACCCTTCAAGCAGAAGGTCTACCCCGCCGACGTCGCGATGGTCTTTCCGGTCGCTGGCCGGGGCCGCCCTCGCAAGAACGCGATACCCAACATCACGTCCGTATCGGCGCAGGCGATGTTGGAGACTGTGCCATGGCGCAAGGTCAGCTGGCGGCGTGGAACCAAAGGTCAACTCTCGGCCCGTTTCGCCGCGGTCCGCGTCAAGGTTGCTGACGGTCCGCCGCAGCGCATTCATGACATGGGCGCCCAGCACCTGCCGGGCGAGGAAGTGTGGCTCATTGGCGAGCATCGCTCAACCGGCGAGCGCAAATACTACCTCACCAACCTCCCAGTCGATACTCCGATCAAGCAGCTTGCCGGCGCCATCAAGGCCCGCTGGATCTGCGAACAGGCGCATCAGCAACTCAAGGAAGAACTCGGGCTCGATCACTTCGAGGGCCGATCATGGAAGGGCCTGCACCGGCACGCGCTGATGTCCATGATCGCCTTCGCCTTCCTCCAGTCACTACGCCTCAAGCAAGCCAAAGGGGGGAAAAAGAATCGCCGGGCCGCCACCGAAGCCGAGCTTGCCGGCGATCCGGCAAGCCATCATTGACCGCCTCTCCAAGCCGCCCGATCGGCCATGTCCGCACTGCGGACGTAGTCCTTTGGAAACTCCTCGGCAAAATCTGCCAAAGTAGTGCTAATCTGACCCGCGAAGACGGCACAAGCTTTTTCGAGATCGCGCAGAAAGCCAACGTCAAATCCGTGACGACGGTCTTTCCGCTGGCTCAAGCCAATGTCGCGCTTGAGCGGTTGCGCAGTGGCGCCGTTGTTGGAGCGGCCGTCCTGGTGCCATCGAACTACGCGAAGGCTTGAGTATGCACTCGCCGCGAAGCGCCCTCTTCACGGCCCCAGGGGCGAGTGCGCGTCACGCGGTGCCTCTGTAAAGTTACGGAGTGCGGTCATCAATGGCCGGGGCCATGATGCGATCATGAGCAGCATTTCACAGATCAAACATGTGCTCGTCGTCGTGGACGGTGCAGAGCATTCCCTGACCGCCGTTGATCAGGCGCTTGCCTATGCCGGTATGCATGAAGCGGCGCTTACGATCGTCGTCGTGACCGAAAATCTCGCATTCGCCGCGGCGGCCGATGCCATGGCTTTCGCGCAGGCCATCACGGTATCCGAGGACCAGCGCGACGAACATCTGGCGGCCGTTCGCGAACGAACCAGGAATACCGCGATCGAAGTAGAGGTTCACTCGGTGTTCGAGGCCAGCGGGCTGATACCCGGTCTCGTGAAGGCTGAAGGCCAGTACGCGGATATCGCGCTGATTCCGGGTGTCGGGCGCTGGCAAAGGGATGGCTTGAGGCGCCGTATCTCCGAGGCGCTTCTGTTTACGGGCGTGCCGACGGTCATTTTGCCGGCCTCCTGGAATCCTGGTCCCATCGATCACGCCGTATTGGGCTGGAACGCATCACTTGAATCGTTCCGCGCCGCGAGGGCGCTTCTCAATCTGGCCGAACCCGATGCCCGTATCGACGTTGCGATTGTCGATGATCCGGGTGTCGAATCCGGGGAGCACCGGGGCGGTGTCCAGATCGCCCGCCTTTTCGCGCGACATGGCCATAGCGGCGGCGTTTGTCCGATCAGCTCATCCGGTAAGGATACGTCGGCTGTCCTTCAGAATTACGCAGTGGAGCAGAAAGCCGATGTGCTCGTGATCGGTGGCTATGGGCGTTCGCGCGCACTCGAGTTCGTGCTTGGCGGCGTGACGCGGGAACTGATCGATCATCAGCGCCTGCCGATCGTTTTCGTACACTGACTGGCGAACCCGTCTAACGGTTGAACGGAGGAGATCATGAAAGCTCTCGTTTATCATGGCCCCGGCGAGAAGAGTCTCGAGGATCGCCCGAGGCCGGCCTTGCAGGCACCCGGCGATGCGATCGTGCGGATCACGAAGACCACCATTTGCGGCACCGACCTGCACATCCTGAAGGGGGATGTGCCGACGTGCGAGCCGGGCAGGATCCTCGGACATGAGGGTGTCGGGATCGTGGAGGAGGTCGGAACCGCGGTTGGAGCCTTCAAGCCCGGAGATCATGTCCTGATCTCCTGCATCACCTCTTGTGCCCGGTGTGAATATTGCCGGCGCGGCATGTATTCGCATTGCGTCGAGGGCGGCTGGATATTGGGCAACAGGATCGATGGCACGCAAGCCGAATTCGTGCGCATCCCCCATGCCGACAACAGCCTTCACGCGATCCCGCCGGGGGCCGATGAGGATGCCCTCGTCATGCTGAGCGACATTCTTCCGACGGGCTATGAGTGCGGCGTCCTGAACGGGAAGGTTGCACCGGGCAGCAGCGTCGCGATCGTCGGCGCTGGACCGATCGGCCTGGCGACCCTGCTGACTGCGCAATTTTATGCACCGGCCCGGATCATCATGATCGATCTCGACGACAATCGCCTCGCCGTCGCGCGCAAGTTCGGCGCGACGGACACGTTCAACAGCGGACGTGATCCGGTCGTGAGCCTGGTTCGAGAGCTCACCGACGGCAAGGGGGTCGATACGGCTATCGAAGCAGTCGGGATCCCTGCGACATTCGCGTTATGCGAAGAACTGGTCGCGCCCGGCGGGGTAATTGCCAATGTCGGTGTCCACGGCGCCAAGGTCGACCTCCATCTGGAGGAACTCTGGTCGCGCAACATCACCATCACCACCCGGCTCGTCGACACCGTCAGCACGCCGATGCTCCTGAAGACGGTCGAGGCCAAGCGCCTGCGGCCCGAACAGCTCGTCACCCATCGTTTCGCGTTGTCGGACATGTTGGAGGCGTATGAGACGTTCGCGCGCGCAGCCGATACTCATGCCTTGAAGGTGGTGATCGACACGTGATCGGGGTTTCCAGCGATATTCCGGGCGATGCGCAGCAATTCCATCCGAATATAGGGAGTTCCGAACCGGCGGAACCATCGTTCGCGCGCGCGCGCCGGCTGCGCCTTCACACGCATCATGAGCTGGTCGCGATCATGCGGACCGACAGCCCGGTGTGCCATGCCGAGGGCCTTGCCGCGCACACCCAGGTCTATATCCGCAACGGCAGCCAGCCGATCGCGGCCACGCTCTATCAGGTGGAGGGCGACTTCCTGGCCGGCGACGAGATCGGTCTGTCCGAAGCGGCCTGGGTCGCGCTTGGCGTGGAGGAGGGAACCGTTGTCCAGGTCGGTCATGCGCCGCCCCTCGAATCGATCGCCTGCGTCCGCCAGCGCATCTACGGACACAGGCTGAACGGGGCCGCGCTGACCAGCATCGTCGGTGACGTGGTGGCGGGCCGCTATGCCGATGTGCACCTCGCCGCCTTCCTCACGGCTACCGCCACGCTTCCCTTCGACGAGGACGAGACCTACCATCTCACCAGGGCGATGGTCGAGGCCGGCGACCGTTTGCGCTGGCCGAGCGAGATCGTCGTCGACAAGCATTGCGTTGGCGGTCTGCCGGGCAACCGCACGAGCCCGATCGTCGTCGCCATCGCTGCCGCCTGCGGTCTGACCATGCCCAAGACGTCGTCGCGGGCGATCACGTCCCCGGCGGGAACGGCCGATACCATGGAGACGCTCACCCGGGTCGATCTCGACCTTGGCGCCATGCAGCGCGTGGTGGCGGTCGAGGGCGGCTGCCTCGCCTGGGGCGGCGCGGTCTGCCTCAGTCCCGCCGATGACATCTTCATCGGCGTGGAACGCGCGCTCGACATCGATACGGAGGGGCAGCTCATCGCCTCCGTTCTGTCGAAGAAGATAGCGGCGGGCGCGACCCATGTGGTGCTCGACATTCCGATCGGGCCGACCGCCAAGGTGCGCAGCGTCGCGGCGGCCGAAC
>NZ_MINO01000054.1 GCF_001757355.1 Sphingobium phenoxybenzoativorans | reverse complement strand
CGACCGGCTCTGTATCGGCCCGGACAGCATTCAGGTCGTTGATTTCAAGACCGGCGGCCGCTTCCCCGAAACGGCGGAGGGCGTGCCCGTTCCCCACCTGCGTCAGATGGCCGCCTATGTCGCCGCGCTGGAGGCGATTTTCCCCGGCCGGACGGTGGAGGCGGCCTTGCTCTACACCGCTGGACCGGCGCTGATCGGCCTGCCGCCGGCGGTGTTGACGCCCCACAAGCCAGGCTTCTCGCCTGAGCAGCACAATTTGTGAGTTCAGCCGTTGAGGCCGGTGCCTCGCCGCATTAGATAGCGATCCAACAAAGGAGACAGTTCATGGCTACCAAGGCGATTTCCGACAGCAGCTTTCAGGCCGACGTGCTCGATGCGTCCGGCCCGGTGCTTGTCGATTTCTGGGCGGAATGGTGCGGCCCCTGTAAGATGATCGGCCCCGCTCTGGAGGAGATTTCCGAGGAGCTGGGTGAGCAGGTCACGATCGCGAAGATCAATATCGACGAAAATCCCGACGCGCCCAGCAAATATGGCGTGCGCGGCATCCCGACGATGATCCTGTTCAAGGGTGGCCAGGTCGCCGCGACCAAGGTTGGCGCTGCGCCCAAGAGCCAGCTTAAGGGCTGGCTGCAGGGCGAACTCTGATCCTGTCGCTCCAGGCGCCTATGTCAGCGGTATCATCACCGTTCCGGCATAGGCGCCCCGGCTTTTCAGCCGTTCATACCATGCCCTGACATTGGGCAGGTCCGGCCGTTCGAAATCGAGCGTGAAGAAGGTGTGGGCATAGACGCCCATGGGGATATCGCCGATCCCGAACGCCGCGCCGGACAGCCAGTCCGCGTCAGTCAGTGCATCCTCCACCCGTTGCATCATGCGGCCTGCATTCTCGGCGGAACGCGCAATCGCGGCCTTGTCCCGTTCCGCTTCGGGCCGGCGCACCAGGTTCAGGAAGGCGTCTCTTTGTGCATCGGCAAAGCTGAACTGCCAGTCCATCCATTTGTCCGCCCTCGCGCGTTCTGCCGGATCGGCGGGCCAGAAACGCGCTCCGCCGTGGCGCGCGGCCATATAGCGCAGGATGGCGTTCGACTCCCACAGCACCAGCCCATCCTCCTCGATGGTCGGGACAAGGGCGTTGGGATTGAGCTTCAGATAGGCCGGCGACATGCCGAATTGCCCGCCCATATCATGGCGGACATGGGCGATGCCCAGTTCCTGCGCGAACCATGCGACCTTCTTCACATTATGGGAATTTAACCGGCCCCAAAGCGTCAGCATGCCCGAACCCTAAATGACAAAGGCCTTGGCCGCCTTCTCCCACAATCGGGGAGAGGATGCGCCGATCAGGCCCGATTTTCCGTCGCCGACCACATAGTCCGACCCGTCCCGCCGCGCGAGCCTGCCGCCCGATTCATTGAGCAGCAGGGCGCCTGCAACATGGTCCCACGGGTGCGATCGCTCGAACAGGGCGACGTCATTCTGGCCAAGCGCCAGCCGGGGATATTGTTCGGCGGCGCAGCGGGGAATATCCACCAGCGTAAAACTGGCATCCGCTTTCCTGCCGATTTCCGCCTTCTGTTCGGCGGACAGGAAATAGACGGGCAGGGCGACGATCGGCAGGGGTGCGCCGCTTTCCCGTGCGGAGAACCGCTCCCCGTCGATGAACGCGCCCCCCCCGGCAAGGGCATGGCACATCCGCCCATCCAGTGGATCGAATATCCATCCCGCTTGCGGCACGCCATTATCGGTTAGGCCCACCATGATGCCGAAAGGCGGTTTCCCGGCGGCGAAGTTTCCGGTCCCGTCGATCGGGTCAATGATCCATTTGAGGCCCTGACCCGCACCGTCCAGGATGGAAGGGTCAGCGGCGCTGGCTTCCTCGCCGATCATCCCCGCTTCGGGCAGGATGCGGGACAGGCCCTCCACCAGCGCGATCTCGCTTTCCTTGTCGGCGATGGTGACGAAATCGTCCGCCGCCTTTTCGCTGATCTCCTCCGCCGTCAGATTCTGATAGCGCGGGAGGACGATCTCTGCGGCGACCTTCTCGATCAGTTCCGCCACCGGGCGGTAAAGTGCGTGCATCGCGTCAGCTCCGGTAATCGGCGTTGATGGATATATAGCCATGCGTCAGGTCGCAGGTCCAAACCGTCGCCCGCCCGTCGCCCAGGCCCAGGTCGACGCCGACGCTGATCTCCTGTCCTTTCAGGTGCGCGGCGACGGGGGCTTCTTCATAACCTTCCACCGCCAGCCCGTCCTTCGCCACCTGCGTCGCGCCAAACCGGATCGCCAGCCGGTCGCGCTCCGCCGGTTCGCCCGCCTTGCCCACCGCCATCACGACGCGGCCCCAATTGGCGTCCTCGCCCGCAATCGCGGTCTTGACCAGAGGCGAGTTGGCGATCGACAGAGCGATCCTATGGGCGCTGGCGTCGCTTTCCGCCCCCTCCACCGTCACCGCGATGAATTTTGACGCGCCTTCGCCATCGCGCACGACCAGATGCGCAAGCTGGCGGCAGACATCCGACAAGGCGGCGGCGAAAGCGTCCGCCCCGCTACTGTCGAAGGACGCCAGCGGCGCATTGCCCGCCTTGCCCGTCGCAAAGGCGAGCACCGTGTCGCTGGTCGACGTATCGCTGTCCACCGTGATGCACGAGAAGCTTGTCCGGTTCGCCGCCGAAAGCATTTGCTGCAGGAAGGCAGGCTCCACCGCTGCGTCGGTAAAAATATAGCCCAGCATCGTCGCCATATCCGGCGCGATCATGCCCGAACCCTTGATGATGCCGACCAGATTGACCGTCCGGCCATCCACCACCGCGCTGGCCGTCGCCGCCTTGGCGAAGGTGTCGGTGGTCATGATCGTCGCGGCCGCGTCTTCCCATCCGCACGGCTCGGCGGCAAAGGCGGCGTCCAGCCCGGCCTCGGCCTTGTCGATGGGCAGCGGCACGCCGATCACGCCGGTCGAGGAGATGAACACATCGCTCGGCAGGCAGGACAGATGGTTCGCGACCCGCGCGGCGATCGCCTCCACCGCCGCGCGCCCCCGATTGCCGGTAAAGGCGTTGGAATTGCCTGCATTGACGACCAGCGCCCGCGCCTTGCCCAGTGGAAAGGCGTCCCGGCACCATTCGACTTCGGGGGAAGGGCATTTGCTCTGCGTCGTCACGCCCGCGACGGCCGTGCCAGCGTCCAGCTCCACATAGGTCAGGTCGCACCGGTCCCACGCCTTGTATCGCGCCTTCGCGACACGGAGCGTCACGCCCGCAATGGCCGGGAGGTCAGGGAATGTGGCGGGGGCGAGGGGTGAGCGTTCGGTCATGCGCGGGGATTAGCCGATATGGGGCGAGGGTCAATCGCCCGCATCGCGCCGTCGCTGGATTTTGGCGCAGGATACGGCATAGCGTAGCTCCGGACAGGCAATGCGCGATCATGGACAGGGGGCGGCAATGAGCAAATATGTTGAAACAGCCACAGCCCTGCTGGCTATTCTCCTGGTTTCCCTGATGATTGTTCTCGCGGCCCAGACCGAAGGCGCACAGCAATGGAAAAAGCGTGTCGTGGGTGTATTCTTCGAAGATCTGGACGATATAGCGCCGGGTCCAGCGGTGCCTTCCCCATCTGGCGAAGGCATGGCCACATGGATATCCTCTGACGATTATCCCGCCGAGGCGCTGCGCAATCAGTGGGAGGGGACCAGCGCTATTGTTTGGACCGTAGATAAGCGCGGGCGCATTACGGACTGCCATACGGCTAACAGCAGCGGGCATCGGGTGCTCGACGAGGCGGCCTGCAATGCGATCACATTGCGCGGCCGCTTCACGCCCGCCCGTGATGCAAGCGGCCACCGGACCGAATATAGTATGCATCGCCGCATTGTTTGGCGGTTACCCGATTAACGCTGTCAATTGACTATCCCCCCGTGCGATCCTAAATCGCGGCGCATATCCGCATAGGGTCCGAAGGGGCCGCCCTGTGTTTCTCAATCGTCAGGAATTTGCATGTTCGGCGCACTCGCCAAGTCCATTTTCGGATCGTCCAATGAGCGGTACGTTAAATCGCTGGGCAAGCTGGTCGACAAGGTGGCCTCCTTCGAACCTGCAATCTCTGCGCTGTCCGACGAGGATCTGGTCGCGCAGACGGTGAAGTTCCGCGAACGTCTTGCCGCTGGCGAAACCCTGGACGACCTTCTGCCCGAAGCCTTCGCGACCGTCCGCGAGGCGGGCAAGCGCACCCTTGGCCAGCGCCATTATGACGTGCAGATGATCGGCGGCATCGTCCTCCATCGCGGCGAGATCGCGGAAATGCGCACCGGCGAAGGCAAGACGCTGGTCGCGACGCTCGCCACCTATCTCAATGCGCTGGAGGGGAAGGGCGTTCACGTCGTCACCGTGAATGACTATCTCGCCCGCCGCGACTGCGACTGGATGGGGCAGGTCTATCGTTTCCTCGGCCTCACCACCGGCGTCATCGTGCCGAACATGCGCGAGGAGGAACGGCGCGAGGCGTATAACGCCGACATCACCTATGCGACGAACAACGAACTCGGCTTCGACTATCTGCGCGACAATATGAAATATGACCGCGCCCAGATGGTGCAGCGGCCTTTCAACTACGCGATCGTCGACGAGGTGGACTCGATCCTGATTGACGAGGCCCGCACGCCGCTGATCATTTCCGGCCCGACCGACGACAAGTCGGAACTCTATATCTCCGTCGACGGCATCGTGAAGCAGCTCACCGACGACGATTATGAGAAGGACGAGAAGCAGCGGAACATCACGCTGACCGAGGACGGCACCGAGAAGATCGAGCGGATGCTTGAAGCGGCCGGGCTGCTCGAAGGCGACAATCTCTACGATTTCGAGAATACGCAGGTCGTCCACCACGTCAATCAGGCGCTGCGCGCCGTCATGATGTTCCGCCGCGACATCGATTACATCGTCAAGGACGGCAAGGTCATCATCATTGATGAGTTCACCGGCCGCATGATGGACGGCCGCCGCTGGTCGGACGGTCTGCACCAGGCGGTCGAGGCCAAGGAAGGCGTCAATATCGAACCGGAGAACCAGACGCTGGCCTCCATCACCTTCCAGAATTACTTCCGCATGTATCCGAAGCTTTCGGGCATGACCGGCACGGCCGCGACGGAAGCGACCGAATTCCACGAAATCTACAAGATGAATGTCGTCACGATCCCCACCAACAAGGCGGTGCAGCGGATCGACGAGGAAGACGAATTCTACAAGAACACCAACGACAAGTTCCGCGCTATCGCCAAGGCGATCGGCGAGAAGGCCAAGACCGGCCAGCCGGTCCTCGTGGGCACCGTGTCCATCGAGAAGTCGGAAATGCTGTCGGACTTCCTGAAGGAGGAGGGCGTCGCGCATGAGGTGCTGAACGCCCGCTTCCACGAACGCGAAGCGCATATTGTTGCGCAGGCGGGCCGCAAGGGCGCCGTCACCATCGCCACCAACATGGCGGGCCGCGGCACGGACATCCAGCTTGGCGGCAATCTGGAATTTCGTGTCGATGATGAACTTGCCGGCATGCCGGAGGGACCGGAACGCGATGCGGCCGTCGAGCGCATCGCCGCGGAAATCAACGCCGAAAAGGCCGAGGTGCTCGCCGCTGGCGGCCTGTTCGTGCTTGGCACCGAACGGCATGAAAGCCGCCGTATCGACAATCAGCTCCGTGGCCGGTCGGGCCGTCAGGGCGACCCCGGCCTGTCCCGCTTCTATCTCAGCCTGGATGATGACCTGCTGCGCATCTTCGGCCCGGACACGCTGTTCGCCCGCATGATGAATGCGAATATGGAGGATGGCGAGGCTATCGGCTCCAAATGGCTGTCCAAGGCGATCGAAACCGCCCAGCGCAAGGTTGAGGCGCGTAACTACGACATCCGCAAGCAGGTTGTCGAATATGACGACGTGATGAATGATCAGCGCAAGGTGATCTACGAGCAGCGCAGCGACATCATGGACGCGGAGACCGTGGACGATGTCGTCGCCGACATGCGTATCGAGACGGTGAACGATATTGTCGGCGCCGCATGCCCTCCCGGCAGCTATCCCGAACAGTGGAATATCGCCGCGCTTGCCGAACAGTCGCGTGAGATTCTGAGCATCGAGCCGGACCTTCAGGCCTGGCTGAACGAGGACGCCGTTGATCCGGAGATGATCGAGGAACGGCTTGCCGCGATGGCCGACGCGCATGTCGCGGAGAAAATGACTCAGATTGAGACCAACGACTGGCACATGGTCGAAAAGAGCATCCTGCTCCAGAGCCTCGACCATCACTGGAAGGAGCATCTTTCCACGCTCGACGCTCTGCGTCAGGTCGTCCACCTGCGCGCCTATGCCCAGAAAACGCCGATCAATGAATATAAGCAGGAGGCGTTCGCCCTGTTCGAGCGGATGCTTTCCAACATTCGCGAGGATGTGACGCAGACCATCGGCCGGGTGCAGTTCCGCATGGAAGAACCCATGGATATGCCGGAGCTTCCAGTGCTGCCGGACTTCATCACCACCCATATCGATCCGTTCACCGGCATGGATAATACCGATGACAGCGATGCCGGATCGCAGGGCGCGATCACGACGATGATCCCGACCCAGCGCCTTGCCGTCCCGGAAAATGGCGAGACGGTCGCCGCTGGGGAAATCAGCCGCAACGCGCCATGCCCCTGCGGATCGGGCAAGAAATACAAGCATTGTCACGGGGCGCTGGCCTGACCCCCGCGATCATGGACCATCCTGAGGCGCGTCCGGCGACAGCGGCGGACTTGCCGGAGGTGCATGCGCTTATCGAAAGCGCCTATCGCGGAGACACCGCAAAGGCGGGTTGGACCCATGAGGCGGACCTGCTGGAAGGGCCGAGAACCAGTCTGGAGGCGCTGGAAGCGATCCTGGGCAATCCTGATGAACTGCTCCTGCTATTCCGGGACGGCTCCGCGATAATCGGCTGCGTCCACCTGACCCGGCTTTCCGCTACCTCGTCCTATTTTGGTCTCCTCACCGTTCAGCCGGGGCGGCAGAGCGGCGGCCTTGGCAAGCATATCATCGCCACGGCCGAGCGGGAGGCGATCCGCCGTTTCGGCGCAAGGACGATGGAATTGTCGGTCGTGTCGCAGCGGCCGGAGCTGATCGCTTATTATACCCGTCGCGGCTATATCGAGACCGGAGACATGAAGCCTTTCCCGATCCCTCTCGATCCGCCATTTTTTCTGGCGGTGATGCGTAAATCCTTAGAGAATAATATCTAGAGCCGGTCCACACGCAGCCAGCCCGGATCGCCCATCCATAACTTCTGCAGGGACTGCCGCGCCGCCGCTGCCTCCAGTTCATGACCCTGCGCCTTCTCCGCTTCTGCAAGACCATAGACCGCCCAGCCATTGGCGGGCGTCTGCGCCAGCGCCGTGCGGAACGCCTGCGCCGCTTCCTGCGGCTTGCCGTCACGCAGCAGCGCCGCGCCCAGGGACTGGCTTACCGGATAATACCAGTAGGGCGGCTCCTGATAGGGGATTTTCCCTTCCAGCACGATCGCTGCCCGATAATGGCCGGCTGCTTCCCCGTAGCGTCTCTGCGCGAAGGCGAAGCGCCCGCGCGCCACGGCTTCCGCCAGGGACAGCAGATCCGGCGCGGGAACGCCCTGCGCGATCATGTCCGCAAAGGCGTCCGATGCGCGCAGCTTCGCCAGAGCGGAAAGCTCCGCATCGAATGCCCGTCCGTTCCGCAACTGCGCATAGGCCACGGCGCGGGCATAATGCCGCATGGCGGTGGCATAGGGCAGCCGCGCGTCGGGCGCTGGCATCGCCAATATCTCCTTGGGCGGCGCGAACTGCGCCATCGCCAGGAAGGGCGCTGCATCGATCGCCTGTATCCACGCGATCTTCGCCGAGGTGGCGGGGTCCAGAACGGTGCGCAGCCTCTGCGCCTCCCGCACGGCGGTTCGCATGTCGCCGGACATCTGCGCTGACATGACGATGAAATGGATATTGTGGGGGTAATAGCCATAGCGGACGAGGCCCCGGTCGCCCGTGTCCTTGATGAATGCTTCATCCGCCCGCGCCGCCGCGACATTCACCCGCATGGAGTCGGCGTAACGGCCGCGAAGCTGATAGATATGTGCTGGCATATGCACCAGATGCCCCGCGCTGGGCACTGGAGCGGCGCTCAGCCGGTCGGCGGCGGCCTCGGCCCGTTTCGGATCGCCGCTATTCTCCATCAGATGCACGTAAAGATGCGCCGCTTGCGCATGATCAGGATCGCGGGCCAGCACCTGCTCGACCAGGCGAACCGCCTCGCCCGACCGGCCGACTGGCGTCACCTTGTCCGCTTCCCAGTAATTCCAAGGCGTCGTGTCCATCACCGCTTCCGCCGCAAGCACGGCTATGTCGTCCTGTTCCGGAAAGTGTTTCGCGACGCCGATCATCGCATCGGCATAGGCCCCGTCCAGCGCCGCCCGTTCCGCGCCCGGATCGCGGGAATAGCGCAGCGCCATCGCGGCGATCAGGGCCTGTTCGACCGGGGACGCCTTTCCGCTCAGCCCCTTGGCGTGATCGATGGCGGCCAGCGCCATATCCTTGTCCCGTTCATCCATCGCCGCATTGATGTTCGGACCCAGCGCCAGCGCCTCGCCCCACCAGCAAAGCGCGCAGCCGGGGTCGATCCGCTGCGCCTCGCGAAAGGATCGCACCGCCCCGGCATGGTTGAACCCGTAGGTCAGCATCAGCCCCTGATTGAAATAGGCGCGCGCCTGCGCATTGTCCGTGCTTACCGGAAAGCGCGAAACACCAAGGTCGGGATAAAGCGGCATGGGCGCCGAAACGCCGCTCGCCGGTTCCACGGCCAACGCCGCGAGCATAAGGCGTTGGCGGAACGCTGCCTGAACCTTCCTGCTTCCACAGAGCGAGGAGGCTGCGCGGAGCGGGTCTAGCGCCGTCAGCGCCGCCGGAGAGAAATGCGCTTCACTGGCGAAACTGCCGGAAAGGAAGGCCGCAACGGCAAACAGGCTTGCATGAACTTTCCGCATCGCAATCCCCCCAAAGACGCTTGCAAGAAATATTCGTCGGCCCCGGCCGGAATATGGCGGGGGGCGTTCGCGGGGGATGATATCACTCTCGCGGGATCAGGCCAAAGGCTTTCGCCACGACGCAGCCGGTGCGGCCATCAGCCCAGACTGACGAAGCTGTCCATCACTCGTTTCCGCCCGGCGGTCTCGAAATCGATCTCCAGCTTGTTGCCTTCAATCTCCGCAACGGTGCCGTATCCGAACTTCTGGTGAAACACGCGCAGTCCCACGCTCATATCGTCGCGGCCCTTATTGCCCAGCGATACCGCCGATCCCCGCGCCTCCACAACCCGCACCGGCTCCCGCGAAAAGGCGCCCGCCTGTTGCGCCCGCTGCCATCCCGGCCCGCGCCCGGTGCCCCGGCCGACATCGGCAAAGGGGTCCGCCCGTTCCGACCAGTTGGCGCGCCATAGCGATGCGCCTCCCGACATGCTGCTTTCCTCATCCACATGCGCCCTGGGCAATTCGCCCACGAAGCGGGAGGGTATGGAGGATGTCCACTGGCCGTAAATGCGCCGGTTCGCCGCGTGCAGGATCACGCATTTGCGCCGCGCCCGCGTGATCGCGACATAGGCCAGCCGCCGTTCTTCCTCCAGCGACGCCAGGCCGCCCTCGTCCAGCGCCCGCTGGGAAGGGAATATGCCTTCCTCCCATCCGGCCAGGAACACCGTGTCGAACTCCAGCCCCTTGGCGGCGTGGATGGTCATGATCGTGACCTTGCGCTCGTCCGCCTGCGCCTCATTGTCCATGACGAGGGAGACATGCTCCAGGAACGCGCCCAGAGTCTCATATTCCTCCATCGCCCGGACAAGCTCGTTGAGGTTTTCGAGACGGCCGGACGCTTCGACTGTGCGTTCGGCCTGAAGGACGGTCGTATAACCGCTCTCGTCCAGTATCTGCCGCGCCAGCTCCGGGTGCGGCAACTGCGCCGCCTTGTCCCGCCAGCGCGCCAGATCGCCGACGAAATTGCCCAGCGCCCGCCGCGCTTGCGGCGTCAGTTCATCGGTGTCGATGATCCGCGCGGCTGCGAAGGTGAGGGGGACGCCCTCCGCCCGCGCCAGCCGGTGCAGCTTCTCCACCGCCTTGTCGCCCAGGCCGCGCTTGGGCACATTGACGATGCGCTCAAACGCCAGATCGTCGGCGGGCTGGTTGACCAGCCGCAGATAGGCTAGCGCATCGCGGATTTCCGCCCGCTCGTAGAAGCGAAAGCCGCCGACAATGCGGTAGGGCATGCCGATCTGGATGAAGCGGTCCTCAAACTCGCGGGTCTGGTGCTGCGCGCGGACAAGGATGGCCACATCGTCCAGCGTGCCGCCATTGCGCTGATGGCTTTCAATCTCGTCGCCGACGCGCCGGGCTTCCTCCGGCCCATCCCACACGCCGAGCACCTGGACCTTTTCGCCCTCGGCCTCGTCGGTCCACAGGGTTTTGCCTAGCCGCCCGCCATTCTCCGCGATCACGCCGGAGGCGGCGGCCAGGATATGGGGCGTGGAGCGGTAATTCTGCTCCAGCTTCACGATCTTCGCGCCGGGGAAATC
The DNA here is from genome assembly GCF_001757355.1 of Sphingobium phenoxybenzoativorans. Taxonomy (GTDB): domain Bacteria; phylum Pseudomonadota; class Alphaproteobacteria; order Sphingomonadales; family Sphingomonadaceae; genus Sphingobium; species Sphingobium phenoxybenzoativorans. Next base: position 16,981 of record NZ_MINO01000054.1, on the reverse strand, counting down.
CTTCTCGAACCGCAGGATGTTGGCGACCTCCGCCCCGCGCCAGCTATAGATGGACTGGTCGTCATCGCCCACGCAGCAGATATTCTTGCGCTCCTGCGCCAGCAGGCGGAGCCAGAGATACTGGCTGCTATTGGTGTCCTGATATTCGTCCACCATGATGTAGCGGAACCGCTGCTGATAGTGCGCCAGCACCTCCCGGTCGGTCTTGAGCAGGGTCAGCATGTGGAGCAGCAGGTCGCCAAAGTCGCAGGCGTTGAGCGCCAGCAATCGCGCCTGATAGGCCGCATACAGCTTCTGCCCCTTGCCATTGGCGTAATGCTCGCTCTCGCCCGCATCGACCTCGGCGGGCGTCATGCCCCGGTTCTTCCACCGGTCGATCAGCCCGCCCAATTGGCGCGCGGGCCAGCGCTTCTCGTCGATGCTCTCGGCCTGGATAAGCTGCTTGAGCAGGCGCAACTGGTCGTCCGTGTCCAGGATGGTGAAATTGCTCTGCAAACCCACCAGTTCGGCATGGCGGCGCAGCATCTTTGCGCCCACGCTATGAAAAGTGCCAAGCCATGGCATGCCCTCCACCGCCGGGCCGATCATCCGCCCGACACGCTCGCGCATCTCCCGCGCGGCCTTGTTGGTGAAGGTAACGGACAGGATCTCGGACGGGAAGGCGCGCCGCGTCGCCACCAGATGGGCGAGTCGGGCGGTAAGCGCGGCGGTCTTGCCCGTGCCTGCGCCGGCAAGCACCAGCAACGGACCCTCCGTGGTCAGCACCGCCTCCCGCTGAGGCGCGTTGAGACCATGCAGATAGGCGGGTTCGTCGGGAGTAGGGGAGGGCACTGTCATGGCTGAACAATTAGGGAACGGTGAGCGATCGGGCAAGCCCGATGGCATTGCGCGGCGCTATGCTTTATGAGAACAAAACACGAATCAACATCAGGAGGATTGTCATGGCGACGGGACAGTGCATGTGCGGGGCGATCAGCTACAAGGTGGAGGGACAGCCGGAGCATAGCGCGCTCTGCCACTGCCGCGATTGTACGCGCAGCGCGGGCGCGCCAATGGTCGGCTGGGCGCTGTTCCCGGAGGATAAGGTGACGATCACGGGCACCCCGGTCAAATATCAGTCGTCGGAGCATGCGACCCGGCATTTTTGCGGCGTCTGCGGCACTGGCTTATTCTATACGAGCACGGCGATCTTTCAGGGCAAGATCGATATCCAGACAAGCACGTTGGACGATATCGACGCTTTCCCGCCCTTCGGCCATATCCAGATGGCCGAAACCGCCGGTTGGATGGCCGAGGCGCATACTCTGCCGAAGTTTGAGCGTTATCCGGGCTGATTGCGCGTAAACGGTCTGCGTCAGCTACGGCACGGCTGGTCGCGCTGGATAGTGGTTAAGGGAACGCAAGCGTCACGATTCCGGTTTCCTCTCCACCAACGGGGATCACACCCAGAGAGAGGAAAAACCATGAAAATAAGGCTTCTCATCGGCGCAGCCGCGCTCAGCCTGTCCGCCGCCGCCGTGGCGCAGGACCAACCGGCCACGCCGCCCGCGCCACCGCCATCGGCCAGTGATCCGTCGACGACCGCACCGCCGCCGCCTCCGCCCGCCACCAATGACATGGGCGCCGCGCAGATGCCGCAGACCCAGACGCCTGCGCCGCCGCCGGCACCGCCCCCGGCCGATCCCAACGCCGGTCAGCCGACAGGCGCAGTGCCGCCCGCGACTGGCATGACGCCCGCCGACCCAAGCGCGCCAAAGGACCCTGCGGCCCCGGTCGGCACATCGGCCAATCCGGTTGAGGTGGGCGGCAACGCCACGCCGCCGCCAGCCGCGCAGGCCGACTATCCGCTGTGCAGCAAGACGGTGCAGGATAGCTGCATCAATCCCGGCGAAGCGAAGAAGATGAAGAAGAAGCGGAGATAACCCTTCGGGTTTCGCAATTGGGGGTCAGGTTCCGGTCGAACCTGACCCCTGTTTATCATCCTGTTACCGGCTGTTGTTCAGTCACTAACTGAACGCAGGATATGCAGCCGCGCCTTGCCGATGTCCCGCACCGCCTCCGCCGCAAAGCCCTTGACGTCGATCTCCTCGCGCCGGTCCGTTTCTATCGTGACCCAGGATGCCGGGCCGATCCAACCAAGCCGCGCCAGCTTGTCCAGCGCCACCGCGCCCGCGCCCGTGCCATAGGGCGGGTCCATCATCACCAGGTCGAGCGGCGCAGGCGCGCTGCCCAGCGCCAGGACAGACGTCTGCCGCAGGTCCGGCCGGATGCCCAGCTTCTCCGCATTGGCGCGCAGGGCCGTCACGGCCTCCCGGTCCTGTTCCACGAATATGCAACTGCCCGCGCCGCGCGACAGCGCCTCCAGTCCCAATGCCCCCGATCCGGCGAACAGATCGGCGACAGCCAGCCCCTCGAAACTTCCCAGCCTGCTCGTCAGCATGGAAAACAGCGCCTCGCGCGTCCTGTCTGCCGTCGGCCGCGTCGCTTCGCCCTTCGGCGCAACCAGCGGACGCCCGCGCCACTGGCCAGAAATGATCCTCATTTCAGCCCCTTGCGGAAAACCACCAGGTCATGCTGCCGCACTTCCGTCACCGCGCCGGATGCCAGTTCGCCCAGCTCGAACGGGCCATATTTGGTGCGGATCAACCGGCTGACCTGAAGGCCCAGATGCTCCAGCACGCGGCGCACCTCCCGGTTCTTGCCTTCCTTCAGAGTCAGTTCGATCCATTTATTGTGGCCCGTGCTGCGTTCCAGATTGGCGTCGATCTGGCCATAACGCATGCCGTCAATCTCCACGCCCAACATCAGCTCCTCCAACTGCGTCTGGCTCACTTCGCCGAATGCGCGGGCGCGGTAGGTGCGGGGAATGCCGGTCGAGGGCAGCTCCATCTGCCGCTTGAACTCGCCGTCATTGGTCAGCAGCAGCAGACCCTCCGTGGTCATGTCCAGCCGGCCGATCGGCATCACGCGGGGAAGATCCGCGGGCAACCGGTCATAGATGGTGGGCCGCCCGCGCGGGTCGCGCTCCGTGGTGAGGCAGCCGCTGGGCTTGTGGAACAGGAACAGCCGGGCCGGGGCGGTCGCGCCGATCGCCTTGCCGTCCACGGTCACGCCGTGCAGCGAGGTCAGAAGGGTGGCGGGCGTCGTCAGGACATCGCCATTCAGCGCTATCCGCCCGTCCTCTATCATCCGCTCTATCTCCCGCCGCGAAGCAACGCCCGCGCGCGCCAGCAGCTTGGCGATGCGCTGCGGCTCCTTGCCTCCGGCATCGGCGGCCTTGGCGCGGGCCGGATGGGGGTTGGCGGGTGAGGCCGCTTTGTTCGTCTTGGGCTTGGAGGACGCCGGCCTTGGCGTTTTGGGGAAGCCGCCCGCCGGTTTTTCCCCGAACTTGGGCCGCGCGGACGTGCGGGACCCCGGCCGTGGGCCTTTCCCCGGTGATTTTTTCTGAGGGGGTTGCACGAACAGCTTCCTTTCGCCGGGGTCAAACGGCGTGTAATATTGGACAAAGGGTGCAGACTCGGCGGCGAGTCCGCTAACCAATTGAAACCGATACAAGATATGCCGCGTTAAGGCGGTGATGGCGTAAACAGGGCGGAACGGCAATGTTTTTCGGGAAAGACCGGCGGGTTGTCCACCGGATACTGGTGGTTGAGGATGAGCCTCTGGTCGCGTTCGACAATGAGCATTTCCTCACCCATGCCGGTTACACGGTGGTCGATACCGTCGCGGATCTCGCGCATGCCCAGTCTGTGCTCGCGTCCCAGGTCGTCGATCTCGTCATCGCCGACGTCAATCTTTCCGGCAACCGGGACGGGATAACCGTCGCGACGGAAGCGCACCGTCGCGGCATCGCCGTGCTGTTCGTCACTGGTTCCTGCCCCGCCGATGCCCGGCACCTGGCCTATGGCTGCCTCGCCAAGCCCTATTCCCAGCGTGATCTCCTCTCCGCGATAGAGGTGGTGGACGCCATCATGCGCGGCGCAAAGCTTCCCAAATCTCCGCGCGGCCTTAGTATTTTCGAAAGCGGCGTGGACGGCAACGCCGCCTGAACCGCTGCTGGCGAGGCATGCCGTGACGGAATGACGTCACACACCCTTGCGTCATCGGCCTGACCCTCGCATTGTCTGCGGCGCGACGTTCAAAAAGGGGCAGGGGCCGCAGATGGAAAATGCTGAACAGGCAAAAGGCTGGCGCGCCAGCCTGCCGCAATCGATCCGCCCCTATGCCGAGCGCGCGCCGCTTACGGCGCTGTTTCTGGGCATTTCCTCCGGCTTTCCCTTCGCGCTACTCGCCGCGACGCTGACCAATCGTCTGGCCGACGCCGGGATCGAGAAGAAATCGATCTCGGCCTTTGCTCTCGCGCTTCTCGTCTACAGCTTCAAATGGGCATGGGCGCCGCTTATCGACCGGTTCCGCCTGCCTCTCCTGTCCAGCGCTCTGGGTCAGCGCCGTTCCTGGCTCTGGCTCTGCGGCACCGCCACGGCCATCGCGGTGTTCGTGCTGGGCGTTGCCGACCCGCTCACCGGATTGCAGGCCGTTGTCGTCGGCGCGCTGCTGCTGGGCTTTGCGGGCGCGACGTTCGACATTGTGATCGACGCCTACCGCATCGAACTGCTCGCGCCGGAACAGCTCGGCGTCGGTTCGGGCATGTCGCAATATGGTTGGCGTCTGGGGGCCTTCTTCGCCGCCACCATCGCGCTCGCCGTCGCCAGCATCTCCAACTGGACCTGGGGCTATATCGCCTGCATGCCGCTCGCCTTCGCCGGACCGATCGCATCGATCTTCGCGGGCGAGCCTGCCCGCCATCATGAGCCGAAGCCCCTGCGCAGCGCGGGCGAAGCGCTCGCCGCCTTTTACGGGCCTCTCGTCGACTTCTTCAAGCGGAAGGGCGCTATCCTCGTCCTGCTGTTCGTGCTGATCCACAAGATTGGCGACACGATGGCGAACCTCATGATCCGCGACCTCCTCGTGCAGCTTGGCTTCACCAAGCCGGAAATCCTGTGGGGCGACGTATGGGTCGGCTTCTTCGCGCTGCTGGCCGGCATCTTCGTCGGCGGCATCATCTATGCGCGCCTGGGCATGAAGCGGTCGGTGATGGTCAGCCTGATCCTGATGGCCGTGTCGAACCTCAGCTTCGCCGGGCTGGCGGCAGTGGGCCACTCCATGCCCATGCTTGCCTGGACCATTGGTTTTGAGAATTTCGCCAGCGGCATTGGCGGCGTCACCGTGGTCGCCTATCTGTCCGCGCTCTGCAACCTGCGCTTCACCGCCACGCAGTTCGCGCTGCTCTCCGCCGCCGCGGCGATTGTCGGCCGTTTCCTGACCGGCACGACCGCCGGATCGCTGATCGAGCAATTCGGCTATGTCGACTTCTACCTGCTGACCACAGCCTTCGCGCTGCCGGGCGTGCTGCTCTACTGGTTCCTCCTGCGCTCCGGCCTCATCGACCAGAGCATAGGCGAAGCAGGCGTCGAGGAGCCTTCCGCTCAGGCGGCGGCGTAAAATTCCATCGGCCTACCCAGGTCGGCAAAGGACTGCGCCACCGCCTGAACGCATGTCAGCGCGCCCAGCGCCGCGTCGGACGCCAGCAGTTCCGACACCCGCTCATAGGCGGCATGCGGGTCGCTCAGACCCTCCGACACCGCCTGCATCAACAGCGCTTCATCGCCGGTCATCTTGGAGCAGCAACAGGGCGCGACCATGATCTTGCGGCTCGACGCCCGCGCCATCTCCAGCATCATCGCCCGCAACAGCACCAATGGCCTGCGATAGCTTTTGCCGAACGTGCCGAGCAGGGCGTTGGCGGCGTGTGCGTCGTTGACGCCCGCCATCGCCATGCGCCGCACCGCGAACAGGAACAGCCGGTTCCCCCGGTCCTCCGGCAGGGCCTTGTCCGTCATTTTATGCGTGATTTCTGGGTTGCGCATGCCGTGCCTCCAATCTCCTGACAGAGGCATATCATGCAGCTATTGCGAGTCAATCGCAATTAAATTCAGTCTGGCAATTGTCGGTTCGCCTTAAGCACGTCTCCGGCCAGGTAGAGCGAGCCTGCGATCAGGATGGCGGCGGACCGGTTTTGCGCGCCGATCGCGCCGATAGCGGCCGTTACCTCGTCATGCGCGGTAAACGGAACGCCCCATTTTCCTGCGATCCCGGCGAAGCGGGCAGGGGGATGATGCGCATGCCCCTCCACCGGAAGTCCATGAATATGCGCGACTTTCCCTTCAAGCGGCGCGAGAAAGGCTTCGATATCCTTGTTCGCCAGCATCCCGGCCACCAGGTGCAGCTTCCGGCCGTTCAGCCGCTCGTCGTCGAAATATTGGCCCAGCACTTCTCCGGCCGATGCATTATGCCCGCCGTCCAGCCAGACGATGCTTTCCGGCCCAAGCGGCGCGAGGAGGGGGCCATCCTCCAGCCGCTGCAGCCTCGCTGGCCAGTGCGCCCACAAGGGCGCCGCCTTCAATGCCGACTCGCTCACCGGCACAACCTGTTGATGGCGGAGCATTGCCGTCGCCAGTGCGGCGTTCATGGGCTGATGCGGACCGGACAGGCGCGGCAGCGGCAGATCGATCCGCCCTTCGCTGTCCCGATAGTGCAGCCGCTGGCGATAGACCGCGGCGTCCCAGTCCGACCCCATGGGCCGCCACAGACCACCCCGTTCGCCAACCGCGCGCTCGACAATGGACGCTATCGCGGCCGGATAGCGCATGGTGACGACGGGCGTCCCGGCCTTCGCGATCCCGGCCTTTTCCCCGGCGATTTCCGCCAGCGTGTCGCCCAGAAAGCTTTGATGGTCGATGCCAAGCTGCGCGATGCCGCATGCGGCCGGCGAAGGAATGACATTGGTCGCGTCCAGCCGCCCGCCAAGCCCGACCTCCACTATGCAGGCGTCCGCCCGATGTTCGGCAAAGGCCAGGAACATCGCCGCAGTCGTCACTTCGAAGAAGCTTGCGCCGATCCCCTCGGCCACATCCAGCACCCGCTCCAGATAGGCCGCCAGCAGTTCGTCGGAGATCAGCCCGCCATTTATGCGGATGCGCTCGTTGAACCGGACCAGATGCGGCGATGTGAACACATGGACGCTCTTGCCGTCGGCCTCCAGAGCCGCGCGCAGGAAGGCGCAGGTCGATCCCTTGCCGTTCGTTCCCGCGACATGAAAAACCGGCGGCAACGCCAAATGCGGATCGCCCAGCCTGTCCAGCAGGGATGTTATGCGCTCCAGACCCAATATGTCCGCGCCCGGCGACAGCATCGCCAGCCGGTCGAGCTGCGCCTGCACGGCGGGGTCGGATGAAACGGCGTGGTCTGGCATGGCGTCCTTGCCGCTGGCTATGGTCGAACCCTGAAGCTCAGGCGGCTACCCTGGTCGTCAGATAACCGATGACCTGCGCCAGCTTCGCCTTCAGCGCGTGCCGGTGCACCACCATGTCCAGCATGCCATGCTCCAGCAGATATTCGGCCCGCTGGAACCCTTCGGGCAGCTTTTCGCGGATCGTATTCTCGATCACCCGCTGCCCGGCGAAACCGATCAGGGCGTTCGGCTCGGCGATCTGCACATCGCCCAGCATCGCATAACTTGCCGTGACGCCGCCCGTCGTCGGATCTGTCAGCACAACGATATAGGGCAGGCCGGCATCGTGCAGCTTGCGGATCGCCACGGTCGCGCGCGGCATCTGCATCAGGGAGAGGATTCCCTCCTGCATCCGCGCGCCGCCCGCAGCCGTGAAGATCAGATAGGGCGCACGGCGGGCAATCGCTTCCTCCACACCCTGAACGAAGGCTGCGCCCACGCCCATGCCCATCGACCCGCCCATATAGGCGAAATCCTGCACGCCCATGATGACGGGCGAACCCTCTATCGTCCCGCGTGCATTGATCAGCGCATCGGTTTCTCCGGTGGAGGAGCGCGCCGCCTTGATCCGGTCGGTATATTTCTTGGAATCGCGGAATTTGAGGGGGTCTTCCTTCACCACCGGCGTCGGCAATATGACCGTGCTGCCCGCATCCAGTATCTGCGCGAAACGGTCCTTCGGCCCGATCCGCCCATGATGGTCGCACTTCGGGCAGACGGACAGATTATCCTCCCACTCCTTGGTGAACACCATCTGGTTGCACCCGCTGCATTTGTGCCAGAGGTTGTCGGCCGTCTCGCGCTTGGCGATGAACGGAATGGCGTTGCGAACCCGGTTCAGCCAGCTCATGCGGCATGCTCCCTTGCTGTCATGGCGGCGCGCAGCGAGGCGACGAAGTCGCGCACGAAGGGCGCCGCCTTGTCTCCATGCGAACCCACAATATCGACGATCGCGGACCCGACGACAACGCCGTCGGCCACGCGCCCGATGGCGGCCGCCTGCTCCGGCGTGCGTACGCCAAAGCCCACCGCCACGGGCAGGTCGGTCGCCGCCTTCAGTTTCGCGACGGCATGTTCGATATGGGTAAGCTGCGCCTGCTGCTTGCCAGTGATGCCCGCGACCGAAACATGGTAGAGGAACCCGCCCGCGCCATCCAGAACGGCGGGCAGTCGCGCCGCATCGGTGGTCGGCGTCGCGAGCCGGATCAGGTCGATCCCGGCCGCCCGCAGGGCGGGGCCGATCTCCCGGTCCTCCTCCGGCGGGATGTCGACGCAGATCACGCCATCGACGCCCGCCGCCTTGGCCTGCGCCGCGAACCATTCCGCGCCGCGCGCCAGCATCGGGTTGGCGTAGCCCATCAGCACCAGCGGGATATCCGGGTGCCGCCCGCGAAACGCCGTGGCGATGGCCAGGATATCGGCGGTCGTCGTGCCCGATCCCAGGCTGCGCAGATTGGCCAGCTCGATCGCCGGTCCATCGGCCATCGGATCGGTAAAGGGCATGCCCAGCTCGATAATGTCCGCGCCGCCCTCGACAAGCGCATCCAATATGGCGGCGCTGTCGGCGGCCGTCGGGTCGCCCGCCGTGACGAAGGTGATGAGCGCCGATCGGCCCTGATTGCGGCACGCCGCGAACCTTTGCGCAAAACGGTCCGTCATATCTCGACCTCCAGCGCCTCTGCGACGGTGAAGATGTCCTTGTCGCCCCGCCCGGAAAGGTTGACCACCACGATCTTGTCCGCATCCAGCGTCGGCGCGATCCTCTCCGCCGCCGCCACGGCATGCGCCGATTCCAGCGCTGGGATGATGCCCTCCAGCGAGGAGAGCTTCTGGAAACTGGCCAGCGCCTCCTTGTCGGTCACAGGCACATAATCGACCCGGCCGATCTCATGCAGCCAGCTATGCTCCGGCCCGATGCCCGGATAGTCGAGACCCGCCGAAATGCTGTGCGCCTCGGTGATCTGCCCATCCTCATCCTGCAGCAGATAGGTGCGGTTGCCGTGCAATATGCCGGATGCGCCGCCCGCCAGGCTCGCGGCATGCTTGCCGTCCAGCCCTTCGCCGGCCGCTTCGACGCCGACCATGGCGACGTCGCTGTCGTCCAGGAAAGGATGGAACATGCCGATGGCGTTGGACCCGCCGCCGACCGGCGCGATCAGCATGTCGGGCAGGCGGCCCTCCGCCTCCAGCATCTGCGCGCGGATTTCCTTGCCGATGACCGACTGAAAATCGCGAACCAGCTCAGGATAGGGGTGGGGTCCGGCCGCCGTGCCGATAATGTAGAATGTGTCATGCACGTTCGACACCCAGTGGCGCAGGGCGTCGTTCATCGCATCCTTCAACGTCTGCGATCCCGAAGTGACGGCATGCACCTCCGCGCCGAGCAGCTTCATGCGAAAGACGTTGGGCTTCTGCCGCTCGACATCCTTCGCGCCCATGAAGATGGTGCAGGGCAGGCCGAAAAGCGCCGCCACCGTCGCCGTCGCCACGCCATGCTGGCCCGCCCCCGTTTCCGCGATGATCTTCGTCTTGCCCATCCGCTTGGCGAGCAGGATCTGGCCGATGCAGTTATTGATCTTGTGCGCGCCCGTGTGGTTCAATTCCTCGCGCTTCAGGTAGATTTTCGCGCCTTTGCCCGCCGGCGCATTCTTTCTCAGCGCCTCGGTCAGCCGCCCTGCATAATAAAGCGGGTTTGGCCGCCCGACATAATGCTTAAGCAGCGTCTGAAATTCTTCCTCGAAAGCGGGATCGGCCTTGGCCGCCCGATATTCTTTCTCCAGGTCGAGGATCAGGGGCATCAGCGTCTCGGCGACATAACGTCCGCCGAAAGCGCCGAAATGGCCGCGTTCGTCCGGTTGGCTTCGCAGGCTGTTGGGCAAGGTGATGGTATCGGTCATGGTCGCTTCAATCTCACTAGACATGGAAAACTGTTCGCTTCGGTAAAGGGGAAGCGATCAGCGCCATCGTGTCCAGATGCGCGTGCCCGTGCGTATGATCGTGGCGGCCTGCGTCAACATGTCGAAACCGCATTGCAGAAGGCGGCGATCTTGTCCACATCCTTGATGCCCGGCGCGCTTTCGACGCCCGAAGACACATCGACCAGCGGCGCGCCCGTGATGCGGATCGCCTCCGCCACATTGTCGGCGTCCAGCCCGCCGGAAAGCCCCCAGGGGGCGGGCGGCCGGAACCCGGCAAGCAGGTCCCAGTCGAATCGCAGACCCATTCCGCCCGGCAGGTCGGCGCCCTTAGGGGTCTTTGCGTCATAGAGCAGCATGTCCACCGCGCCGGCATAGGCCGATCCGGCGGCTAGGTCGGCCCGCGTCTTTACCGGGATCGCCTTCCATAGCGTCCTGCCGAACCGCGCGCGGATGGCTGCGGCGCGCTCCGGCGTCTCATCGCCATGCAGTTGCACGATATCGACATGCGGCGCGATGGCGGCGAGCAATGCGTCGTCCGGCTGCACCAGCACCGCCACCCGGCCGACATGATCGGGCGCGCGCCGGGCAAGCGCCGCCAGCCGGTCTATCTCCAGATGCCGGGGGCTTTTGGCGAAATGCACGAAACCGACATGGCTCGCCCCGCCTTTCAGCGCTGCCTCGACTGTCTCCGGCGTCGAGAGGCCGCAAATCTTGATCGCGATTCGGGACATGGCGGCTCGTCTAGACGCTACTGGCCCGGCAGGAAACCGCCGTCGCATCCGCCGCAGAAATGCTCTTGAAAGTCGTCCGCCATCCCATAGATTGCATGCAAAGGAGACAGGATATGGACAATGGCAGCGGCGAAAATTGCCCGTTCGAATTTAATTTCGACCCCGCGACCTTCAAGGTCGGCGATACGGTCAGCTATCGCGTGACCGGCAGCCTTGCCGATTTTCCCTTCATGGGCGTGTTGATGGAGGTGCATGACGATCATGTCGTGCTGACGTCCGATCCCGACGATCCGGTCAGCCGCATGCGCGCCACGCGCGAAAGCCGCCCGGTCGTGGCGGAAGCGGATGTCTGCTGAGGACTCTGCGCCGCATCTAAAGGTTAGAAGCGGGTGCTCCTGCGGCGGGTGCTTCTGCGAAGGCGAGCCCAGGACAAGCCTCCTGCTTGGGCAGTAGCGCAAGCGTCCTTCTGATCGCGCCCTAAAGCGTCGCCTCTATCTCGCGCGCGGCGATATCCGGATTGGCGGCCAGGCTGATCGGCCGTCCCACCACCAGGATCGATGCGCCCCGGTCCAGCGCCTCGCGCGGCGTGACGGCGCGCTTCTGGTCGCCCATCGCGCCGCCGCTGGGGCGCACGCCGGGGACTACGAAGAAGCCGTCCGGCCATGCCTTGCGCGCAGCCGCCACTTCCTCGCCGGAACAGACGATCCCGTCCAGGCCGGACGCGCGGGCGAGATCGGCGAGCCGCTCCACCTGATCGATCGCCGCGCCGCCGACGCCAATGTCGATCAGGTCGCTGTCATCCAGGCTGGTCAGCACGGTGACCGCCACGACTTTCGTGTTCAGCCCGGCGGCGGCCTTGGCGTCCTCCAGCATCGCCCGTCCGCCCGCGGCATGGACGGTCAGGATCGCCGGCTCCAGCACATGCAGCGCCTGCACAGCCTTGGCAACGGTGTTGGGGATGTCGTGCAGTTTCAGGTCCAGGAAGATCGGCAGGCCGAACTTCGTCATTTCATGCACGCCATGATGGCCATTGGCGCAGAAGAACTCCAAGCCCAGCTTCAATCCTCCCACATGGCCGCGCACGCGCTGCGCCAGCGTCTGCGCCTTGCGCAGGTCGGGCGTATCGATGGCGACATAGATTGGGCTGGTCATGCTTCGCTTGCCGGGGTCAGGGGGGATTTGTCGAGGAGGGGGTCGGTGGAGTTGGAGAGGCTCATGCCGGTCTGGGGCGGGGGCGCCGCCGCTGCAGTGGCGCTGGCCAGAGCGCGCTCCGTCGCGTCCAGCCGCCGCTTCATCCGCCACCGCGTCGCCCGCGCCATGATCCAGAAGGGCACCGCGCCCAGCAGGAACGCGCCGACGACCAGAACCGGCAACCGCGTGTCGGCCACCATGTCGCCCCACAGCTTCACGGATACAGAAACCCAGTTCGCCTTGCAGAACAGGGCCAGGGCGACGGCAAGCACGACCCACAAAGCGGTTCTCAGGAACTGCATTCCATCCCCTTCCACAGTTGCTTCATCGCAAGCTTAAGGGAAATTTCCGGGCCGTTCCACCCCGTCACGGTCATATTTGCCAAGCGCTGTTCCTCAGCCGAACACCCGCGCGAAGATCGTATCCACCTGCTTGAAGTGATAATCGAGGTTAAACTTCTCCTCGATCTCCTGCGCGGAAAGGGCCGCCCTCACGTCCTCATCCTCTTTCAGCAGGTTCAGCAGCGACAATGCGCCATCGGATTCCCACACCTTCATGGCGTTGCGCTGAACATAGCGATAGCTGTCCTCACGGCTGACGCCCGCCTGCGTCAGCGCCAGCAGAACGCGCTGCGAGTGAACAAGACCGCCCATCTTGTCGAGATTCTTCATCATCCGTTCGGGATAGACGAGCAGCTTGTCGATCACGCCGGTCAGGCGGCCGAGCGCGAAGTCGAGGGTGATCGTCGCATCTGGGCCGATATAGCGCTCGACCGAGGAATGGCTGATGTCCCGCTCATGCCACAGCGCCACATTCTCCATGGCCGGCAGGGCGTAGGAGCGGACCATGCGGGCGAGGCCGGTCAGATTTTCCGTCAGCACCGGGTTCCGCTTGTGCGGCATCGCCGATGAACCCTTCTGCCCCGGCGAGAAATATTCTTCCGCTTCAAGGACTTCGGTGCGCTGCAGATGGCGCACTTCCACGGCCAGCCGCTCGATGGACGAAGCAATGACGCCCAGCGTCGCGAAGAACATCGCATGCCGGTCGCGCGGAATGACCTGCGTCGATACCGGCTCCACCGCCAGGCCCAGCTTGCCGGCGACATATTCCTCGACGCGCGGGTCGATATTGGCGAAGGTGCCCACCGCCCCGGAAATGGCGCAGGTCGCAACCTCCGCTCGCGCCGCGACCAGCCGCGCCCGGCAGCGGGAAAATTCCGCATAGGCTTCCGCCATCTTCAGGCCGAACGTCACCGGCTCTGCATGAATGCCATGGCTGCGGCCGATCGTCGGGGTCAGCTTATGCTCGAACGCGCGCCGCTTGATGACCTCCAGCAGCTTGTCCAGATCGGCGATCAATATGTCGGACGCGCGGGCGAGCTGCACCGCCAGGCAGGTGTCGAGCACGTCGGAACTGGTCATGCCCTGATGCATGAAGCGCGCCTCGTCGCCGACATTTTCCGCGACCCAGGTCAGGAAAGCGATCACGTCATGCTTCGTCACCGCCTCGATCGCGTCGATGGCGGGGACATCGATGGCCGGGTTGGTCGCCCACCAGTCCCACAGCGCCTTGGCCGCTTCCTTCGGCACGACGCCCAGATCGGCCAGCGCCTCGGTCGCATGCGCCTCAATCTCGAACCAGATGCGGAATCGCGCCTCCGGCTCCCAGATCGCGGTCATTTCAGGGCGGGAGTAGCGCGGAACCATGGGGGTCGAATCCTGTCAGAAAATGGGATGGGCGGCGCGTAGCAGCGCTGATCCCGCGCGGCAAATCGGATCGGAAATGGCCGCATTCTGCAACTGGTCGCAAAAACCCCTGCAGACGCCGGTGAAATGACGATTTCCCGCGCTGGAACGATGCCGTTCAGCAATCGTTACTGGAACGGAATGCACCTGCTGGACATAATATCTGTCAACACCCCATCCAAAAATGGGTCGCCCTAGCGGTTTGAAAACCGGAGATAAAAAGAATGAAGTTCATGATGGTCTGCGCCGTGGCGCTGTTTGCGGCGTCCCCGGCGTTGGCGCGGCAGGGGGATAATGCCGCCTCCGGCAACCAGTCCCAGGGCGCAAGCTCCGTGCAGTCGATCGTCGACAGCGAATTTCCCGCCTATGACGCGAATCAGTCCGGCCAGCTTGAGCAGCCCGAATTCATCAAATGGATGGTCGCGCTGAAGGATCAGGAGATGAAGGCGACGGGCAAGGCCCTGCCTGCCTCGGAGATCAGCGCCTGGGCCAGCGGCGCCTTCACCTCGGCCGACGCCGATGGCAGTGGCGCGGTCAGCAAGGAAGAGTTGGTGAAATATCTAACTGGCGGATCGTCCTGAATGACGTCCCCCGCCTGAGTCTCCTGAACAGTCCCCCCGGCCCGTGTGGACCCCGCCCACGGGTCGATCGCGGGCGGTCCGGCCAAGCGCCGGGCCGCCCGCTTTCCATTCCCACTTCCAGTCTAGAGGAGGCCCAGCGCCCGCATGCTGCTATGGCCTTCCGCCCCCATGATGATGTGGTCATGCACGGAAATGCCCATGCGCTTGCCCGCTTCGGCGATATGCTTTGTGATTTCAATGTCCTGCCTGCTCGGCGCGGGATTGCCGCTCGGATGATTATGCATCATCCCAGCTTGCACGAATAAATGATTGATTTAATTCGAAAATTATACTGATTAAATCTCGTTGGGGGCTGAAATGAGGGGCGGATTAAATCCCGCTCACGCCTCCTCGTTACGCTACCATGACACACCCCCGTGCACCCATATTGAATGCGGTTATAGTCCCCTTTTTAACCTTGGGACAATGTGAGTCTGGCAGCGCGTTCGAGATGACAGCTCCCAGTCATACGGGAGAAAAGCCGCGCCAAGACGCAGCGAGTGGGTCATCTATTGGCGATGGCAGTACTATCAATTTGCTAGAAATGATTACCGTACGGCGTCCTCGGCTGTCCGCTGTTGATTGCCACTGAGATTTGACCCGGGAGGGGCATAAATTTCCACTGAGAAGTGACCCATGTTCTGACCTTTCCCCTGGCTTTGGCGTCGGGGGAACGAGGAGTGATCGACATGGCGTTACTGAGTGTAATTCGACGCTGGCATTTCCGGCAGCACATCCCGATCCGAGAGATTGAACGGCGCACGGGATTGTCGCGCAACACGATCCGCAAGTACCTGCGGGCGGATACGGTCGAGCCGAAGTTCAAGGTTCCGGCACGGCCGAGCAAGCTGGACCCGTTTGCGGAGAAGCTATCGGCGTGGCTGCGGATCGATGCCAACAAGTCACGCAAGCAGCGGCGCACGGCCAAGCAGATGCACGCGGATCTCATGGTTCTGGGCTACGATGGTTCCTACAACCGCGTGGCGGCGTTCGTGCGGGCCTGGAAGGCCGACCGTCAACGCGACGCCCAGACCAGCGGGCGCGGGACTTTCGTGCCGCTGGTGTTCCAGCCAGGCGAGGCATTCCAGTTCGACTGGAGCGAGGACTGGGCGATGATCGCCGGCAAGCAGACCAAGCTGCAGGCCGCGCACACCAAGCTGGCGCACAGCAAGGCCTTCATCGTGCGGGCCTATCCGCTCCAGACCCATGAGATGCTGTTCGACGCCATGACCCAGGCCTTCCGGGTTCTGGGCGGCGTGCCGCAGCGCGGGATATTCGACAACATGAAGACGGCAGTCGACAAGATCGGCACCGGCAAGGCCCGGCAGGTCAACGCCCGCTTTGCCGCCATGGCGAGCCACTATCTGTTCGAGCCCGAGTTCTGCAACCCGGCCTCGGGATGGGAGAAGGGCCAGGTCGAGAAGAACGTGCAGGATGCACGGCGGCGACTGTGGCAGGTGATGCCTGCCTTCCCGGATATCAATGCACTCAATGCCTGGCTTGAGGCGCATTGCATCGCGCAGTGGAGCCAGATCCAGCATGGCGTTCTTCCCGGGACCATTGCTGATGCGCATGCCGCCGAGGTTGCCAGCCTGATGCCGCTGGGGCGGCCCTTCGACGGCTTCGTCGAGCATGCCAAGCGGGTATCCCCGACCTGCCTGATATCGTTCGAGCGCAACCGGTACAGCGTGCCCGCCTCCTTCGCCAACCGGCCAGTGAGCGTGCGGATTTACCCCGAGCGCATTGCCGTCGCGGCCGAAGGACAGATCCTGTGCGAACATGAGCGGGTCATTCAGCGATCCCATGATCTGCCGGGACGGACGATCTATGACTGGCGGCACTACCTCGCGGTGGTCCAGCGCAAGCCCGGTGCCCTGCGTAACGGCGCTCCCTTCACCGAGATGCCGACAGCGTTCCGGCAACTGCAGGGCCAGCTTCTGAGGCATCCCGGCGGCGACAGGGAGATGGTGGAGATATTATCGCTGGTCTTGCACCATGACGAACAGGCCGTGCTGCGTGCCGTGGAACTGGCATTGGAGGCCGGCGTCGCGACCAAGACTCACATCCTCAATATCCTGCACCGCCTGATCGACGGCAAGGACGCTACTCCGCCAAGGATCGATGCCCCGCAGGCCCTGATCCTGCGACGCGAGCCCAAGGCCAACGTCGCGCGCTACGACACACTGCGGAACAAGGATCTGCGCCATGCGTCATGATCCTGCCAGCGCCGCCGTCGTGGTCATGCTGCGCGCACTCAAGATGTACGGCATGGCCCAGGCCGTCAGTGACCTGACCGAACAAGGTGCGCCCGCGTTCGATGCAGCTGTCCCCATCCTCTCCCAGTTGCTCAAGGCCGAGCTTGCCGAGCGCGAGGTCAGGTCCATCGCCTACCAGATCAAGGCAGCCAGGTTCCCCGCCTACAAGG
>NZ_MINO01000053.1 GCF_001757355.1 Sphingobium phenoxybenzoativorans | reverse complement strand
GGAGGCTCGGGGCATTGTGGTCGTAATGGGAGTTTCCGGTAACGACATCTCAGCTTTTCCCTATCGATGCACGCGTTCATCGATTTCGGCGAATGCAGGTGTGCTCAGATTGAAGGCTTGTGATCGCCGAATGACGGCTCCGACAAGCGCCGGGTATTCCGATCGGACACCGGCTGCAATATCGCGCTGCAAGGATGTTGTAGCATGAGCCGGGAATGTCGCCACGAAGGCCAAGGTCCTTTCGATACAGTCCGTGGGGAGGGCAATTCCAGTAGCTCTGGCAAGGGCTTCGACCTCGCGCATCGCCTTGAGAAGAAGTTCAGAAGCGCCGGGGTCCATCAAAATGCTGCCGGCCGCCAGCCCAGTTGCCGCTGCAACGCCGCCTAACGGAGCGGCGAGAAGGAACTTCTCCCACAGATGGATCCGGATATCCCTTGCGATGTCAATCTGAACGCCGCCTTTCTTCAACAATGAGGCGGTACGATCTGGTTCCAGAGCATCATCAGGAACAATCGATGGATGCATCAGTCCTAGTTTGATGGAGGGTTCGACGCCTGTGTGATACAAAACGCCATTCCGAATCTCGAAGAAACCGTGGACGCGTCCCGCAAGGATGGAGGCGTCAGGACACAGGACCGAAGCCAGATCCGGCGCGTCGATACCGTTCTGAAGCATCAGGATGCTGGCGTTGTGCGAGAGGCGCGGGGCGAGCCTGACCAGGGCTTCTTCCAAACCACAGGTCTTGGTGCACAGGATGGCCATATCGACTGGACTGGTGACTTCGTCCCAGCCCAGCGCATGTACCGACACAGTTCGTTCATCTCGACCGGATACTAGGCGAATGCCGTTGGTGCGGATTTCGGCCAAGCGTGAACCACGGGCCAGCAAGGCGGCCTCGCATTCGCGTGAGCTAAGTGCGGCGGCAAGGTGACTGCCGATCGCGCCCGCCCCGACAATGAGTACCGATGGATCGACGCTCCGCCGATGGTCGGGCAATGCCGGCCGGCCCCTCATAACCGGCCGGCGCATGCTCAATCCTTGACGAGGTCGAGCGCGATATCGACGATCATGTCTTCTTGTCCGCCAACCATCTTGCGACGGCCGACCTCTGCAAGGATGGCTCTCGTGTCGATTCCGTAGTCAGCGCTGGCCTTTTCAGCGTGGCGCAGGAACGAGGAATAGACCCCCGCATAGCCAAGGGTCAGTGTCTCGCGATCGACCTGGACGGGACGATCCTGCAGCGGCCGGACAAGGTCGTCGGCTGCATCCATCAGCGCGAACAGGTCACACCCGTGGTTCCACCCGTAGCGGTCGGCCGCGGCAATGAAGACTTCAAGCGGAGCATTGCCGGCACCGGCGCCCATGCCGGCAAGACTGGCATCGACACGCACAGCTCCATTCTGCACCGCAACGATCGAGTTCGCCACGCCCAGGCTCAGGTTGTGATGCGCGTGGACGCCTCGCTGGGTTTCAGGCTTGAGCACCCGATCATAAGCCTGGAGGCGGGCGGCATATTCGTCCATGTTCAAGGCGCCGCCGCTGTCGGTGACATAGACGCAATGCGCGCCGTAGCTTTCCATCAGCAAGGCTTGCTGGGCTAATGCTTCGGGGCTGGTCATATGGCTCATCATCAGGAAACCCGAAACGTCCATGCCGAGGTTTCGGGCAGCCTCAATGTGTTGTTTCGAGACGTCCGCTTCGGTGCAGTGAGTCGCGATTCGGACCGAGCGGACACCCATCTCGAAGGCATGCTTGAGGTCGTGGACCGTGCCGATGCCGGGCAGGAGCAGGGTCGTAAGGACCGAGCGCTCGAGAACTTCCGCTACCGCTCCGATCCAGTCCCAATCGGTATGTGCGCCAAAACCATAGTTGAAGCTCGAGCCTTGCAGTCCATCGCCATGGGCGACTTCGATGGCATCGATTCCGGCTTGATCGAGAGCCCTGGCGATCGCACGCACGTGATCGAGCCCGTACTGATGACGCACTGCGTGCATTCCGTCGCGAAGAGTGACGTCTTGAATGTAGATCTTGTCTTTCGTCGGATCGAAGGTCATGCATCCGCTCCTTCATGCATGCGAATTGCGATCTTCTCGGCGGTCCGCATGGCCGCCGATGTCATGATGTCGAGGTTTCCGGCATAGGCGGGAAGGTAATGCGCCGCGCCTTCGACCTCAAGGAACACGGTGACTTTCAAGCCGGTGAATTCACCGTCCATTTCCGGGATTCGCAGCGGACGGTTCGACCCGATGTGCTCGAACTGCACTGCCTGCTTGAGGCGGTAGCCGGGGACATAGCCTTGCACTTCGGCGATCATGTCATCGACCGATTTTCGTATGGCGTCCTGATCGGCCTCGTCGCACAGGCAATAGACGGTATCGCGCATGATCAGCGGCGGTTCGGCGGGGTTGAGAATGATGATGGCCTTGCCGCGTGTTGCGCCGCCGACGTCCATGATCGCTTGGCTGGTCGTCTCGGTGAACTCGTCGATGTTCGCCCGCGTCCCTGGCCCAGCACTTTTGCTGGCGATCGAAGCGACGATTTCGCCATAGTGGACCTTGGCGACTCTGTTCACCGCAGCGACGATGGGGATCGTTGCCTGACCGCCGCAGGTGACCATGTTGACGTTGCGGGCATCGAGGCAGGCATCGCCGTTGACTGGCGGAATCACATAAGGGCCAATCGCGGCGGGCGTGAGATCGACCATGCGCTTGCCCGCCGCCTGAACCAATTCGTTGTTACGCTTGTGCGCGCCAGCACTGGTCGCATCGAAAACGATCCCGATGTCCGCGAACTCAGGCATCCTGAGCAGTCCGTCAACCCCCTCGTGGGTGGTGGCGATGCCCATTCGTGCCGCGCGGGCCAAACCGTCGGATTGCGGGTCGATCCCGACCATGACTCCCATTTCCAGCACCTTTGAGAGGCGCATCACCTTGATCATCAGATCGGTGCCGATGTTTCCCGAACCGATAATAGCAACCTTGGTCTTGCCCATAGTCAGGCTCCTGCGAAAATGAAGGAACAGTCGCCGATCCCGGCGACCTCGGCATGAACGTGATCACCCGGTTTGAGTGTGACCATTGGCCCCAAGGCGCCGGCGAGGAGAATGTCTCCGGCCTTGAGCGGTTCGCCGCGCCCAGCCAGCGTCTGCGCTAGCCAGGCAGCAGCGTTGAGAGGGTTGCCGAGTGCCGCCGCGCCCACGCCGGTCGAGGCGACCTCGCCGTCGATCGTCATCGACATTGCCGCGCCTTCCAGGTCGAGCCCGGCCAGTGGCAGGCCCCCATCGGCCAGAACGAAAAAGGCAGAGGAGCCGTTGTCGGCGACGGTATCGGCAAAAGTGATCTTCCAGTCGGCGATGCGACTGTCGACTATCTCGATCGCGGCATGAACGCTGGCGACTGCTGCTGCAACTTCTTCAGGCGTGGTCTCGGTCGATCGCAGGTCGGCTCCGAGGATGAATGCTATTTCAGCTTCGGCCTTGGCTTGAAGGCAGCGGGCGGGATCAAGCCGGCCACCATCTGGAACGCGCATGTCACTGAACAATACGCCGAAATCGGGCTGGTCGACACCCAGTTGCTGCTGCACCGCCTTTGCGGTCAACCCGGCCTTGCGTCCGATGATCGTCCGGCCTTGTGCCTCCCAGAAACGAGTGTTGATTGTCTGCACGTCATAGGCGCCAGCAATATCGAGCGGGTCGAGATAGGCCCGTAGGGGTGCGATTGGTGGACCGGCATAGGCGTCTCGTAGCAAGCGAGCGGCAATTTTGTTGGTGCTGGACGGCATTTATTCGAATCCTCTCATTGAGCTTCCGATACTATGAGGCATGCGGGTGATCCCGGAATTCTCGAGGTAGGCGTGTTCCTACATCGTGGGAAGTTCGAGCGACGCAAGCTGTGCGCAGGCAAATGGACGAAGTCCCTGCAGATGTAATAGGTCTATTTTGCTTCGTTAATTCAACTGCGGGAACAAGCTGTATTCCCAACATATGGGACAAGATTGGGAAGCGGCGATTTGTTGTTGCCCATGGGCGAGCAGAAATGGCGTATGGCTGCGATTCTTGGCTTTGGTGGAGGGGAACGATGAAGATTGAGCTCGCGGACAGGGCCATTCTTATAACCGGCGCTGGACACGGACTGGGGCGGGCCTATGCGTTCGATGCGGCGCGGCGCGGTGCAAGTGTGCTGGTAAATGACATCGATGGCGCCGCTGCGCAGGCAGTTGTCGAAGATATTCGTACTTTTGGAGGTCGCGCGGAAGGCGACGTTCGGGCGGTCGGTACCTCTGAGGCGGGCGAAGCGGTTGTGGACGCTTGCCTTCGGGCGTTTGGCCGAGTCGACGGCCTGATCAACAATGCAGGGATATTCACCCCGGCCTTGCCTTGGGAGATGGCGCCCGAACGAGTGGAGGAAATCGTTCGCGTCAATTTGCTCGGAACAATTCATACCGGTGTAGCGGCACTGAAGGAAATGCGGCGCAATGGAGCAGGGGCGATCGTCAACATTGTGTCTGGTTCTATCTTCGGCCTCAGCGATTTCAGCATCTATGGCGCGACAAAGGGCGCGGTTTTGAGTCTGACCTATGCGTGGTCAAAAGCTGTCACAGGTACCGGAATCCATATCCACGGACTTTCGCCCCTGGCTATGACGGCAATGATGAAACAATCGGACACCGGTCCGTTCACCTTGATAACGCCGGCAGAGGTCGCGCCGCTTGCGTCTTACCTGCTGAGCGACAGGGCGCTTAGGCTCAACGGAATGATAGTTCGCTTGGCGGAGCGGCGCGTGCATTTGCTCAAACCGCCGGAGTACACGGCTGCGCTAGGCGAGCGGAACGAATGGGATTTCGATTCATTCGATTCGCTGTTGGATACGTACATGCAGGAGACCGCCGGATAGAATTCATTACGCGCCGCCGATGTAGCCGGAAGTCCCGGTGTAATAAGGGGGTGGCAGGCGCAACGCGGCAACACCGGAGTCCACCGCAAGAATCTGACCGGTAATATTGCGAGCGTCATCCCCGGCCAAAAAGGCGAAGGCTCCTGCAATCTCGTCTGCATCGATGGTCGTGCCCAACGGATGTTGGGCCTCTGCTGCAGCGCGGACGTTTTCATCGCTGCCGTAGACGGCGACAGTCATACCGGTCAGGACACGTCCCGGAGCCACTGCATTCACACGGATCTGGTGTGCGGCTAATTCTGCAGCTACCGATTGGGTCAAGGCAACGACAGCATGTTTGGCTGTTGTATAGGCGTGCGGTCCAAGGGGCGCCAGCCCGGCGACGCTCGTAGTCGAAAGGATAGTTCCACCGTGGCCAGTGGCAATCATGGCGCGGGCGGCATGCTTCATACCGAAGAAGACGCTGTCAAGCAGGATCGCGAAGGTGCGCGACCAGTCACCGGCATCCAACTCGGCAATAGACCCGACAGCGCCAACCTGGCCCGCATTGTTGATCATCACATCTAAACGACCATGCTCGTTGAGTGCGGCTTGAACCAGTGCTTCCACCTCGCATTCGCGGGTCACGTCGGCGGCGATGAAGCGCGCGCCCAGTTCATCGGCGAGGGCGGATCCTTTGGGTTCGTCGAAGTCACTGAGAATCAAGCGAGCGCCGTCCCGTGCGAAGCGTCGCGCTGTGGCGGAACCTATGCCGCCGGAAGCGCCCGTCAATATCACGATCCTGTCGGGGTTCCTGCTGGACATCCTGATTGCCTATCATTCGCTAGAGTAAATAGTTTCGGCCTGCGCCTGAAGAAGATGGCCGCCCTGGCCGTCACAGTGCGTCAGGCGGTGTGCTTCCCAGTCTGGTTCCGAGGCAATGGTCTCTACGCATCGTTTGGCGACTGATAAAGCTATCGTCGGCGCGGTTCTCCCACATGGCAGGAAATCACGGCGAAGCGGCTTTGACGAGACTCATCCGCAGTCATATCGCTTCGCTGTGTTTTGGGAGAGAAGGCCTGGTCGAACCGGGTCAGCGGCGCCTCCGAGCAATTTGCGGTTTGCACTAGTTCGATCGCTAGGTTGCGAAGTTTCGCCGTGAGGAGACTGGTAATGAAGATTCACAACCAGGCGCGGGAATTGCAATCAGGCGCGCCAATAGAAAGCAAAAAGCCGCTACCGCACTTGTCTCCGGCTTCAGCAATCTCCATGCTTATCGTTCTCACCTTGATTAATATTCTGAATTTTCTCGACCGACAATTGCCCTTTATTCTGGCTGAATCGATCAAGCGCGACCTTGATCTGTCCGATACCCAGTTGGGCTTGCTTGGAGGCCTTGCTTTTGCCCTTTGCTATTCGACATTGGCGCTTCCGTTGGGACGGTTGGCGGACCGCTGGTCGCCCAAGCTGGTGCTGGCGGGTTGTGTCTTGGTCTGGAGCGCCATGACCGCAGCTGGTGGGCTGGCTCGCAATTTTGGGCAACTGGTGACCGCCCGGTTTGGTGTGGCGGTAGGCGAAGCAGGCTGCATGCCGGCAGCCCATGCGCTCATTGCACAAGGCATTTCTCCGGCGCGGCGGGGCTTGGCGCTGGGGATCTTCTCCATGGGTGTTCCAATCGGAACGATGCTTGGTCTCGTCCTGGGAGGCTGGATCAATGACAATGCGGATTGGCGGACCGCATTGCTCGGCGCTGGCGCGGTAGGTTTTTTCTTCATCGTTCTGTTGCTATTTCTTGTGCCCGATGTTCGCGCTGTGAATGAAACCCGGGTACGTCAGCCCCTCAGTTCTGCATTGCGCCCTCTGTGGACGTCGCGTGCCTTTCGGACTCTGTTCGTTGGTACCTGTCTCATTGGCTCGAGCATCTACGCGACGCTCAGTTTTGCGGCTCCCTATTTCATTCGAATACATGGGTTGACAGCCACCGAGGCAGGTCTGGCGCTCGGACTTACGCAGGGAATTCTAGGCGTAATAGGCTCGATTGCGGGAGGGCGGATCTTCGACAGAGCCGCAATCGGGGGGCACAGGAATGCCCTGCTGGCTCCGGGTCTGGCCTTCCTGTTGGCGGCGCCTGCCGCAGCAATCGCATGGTTTGCTCCGGGAAAGGAAGTGGCGATCGTTTTTCTGGCACTGCCCCTCTTCGCCTATGTCTTTTATATACCGGCCGCCTTCGGCATGGCGCATGTTGTGGCAGGCAAGGGCAACGAGGCCGTGGCCTCAAGTGTCATTCTGATCGGTGTCGGCTTACTGGGTGCATCATTTGGGCCGCTGGTGGTCGGCATCTTGAGCGATGCGTTTGCACCGATTTTCGGCGTCGCCGGCTTGCGCTGGGCGTTGCTGTACGTTGCGCTCGCCAATCTGCTGGCTGGTATCGTTCTGTTGATTGCCAACCGGAGATTCGCCTCAGCTTAACTCGCCTGCCGCCGATCCGGTGGCCAGTCTGGCCAATGATCGGGGAAGCGCACGAAATTTGTCATTCGCAAAGGAGAAGGATTGTGTCCAAGCTGATCATCACCGTAGCGCCGACTGGCGGCATGGCCTCGAAGGAACAGAGTCCGCATCTTCCGACACAACCCGATGAGATCGCCGAATCGGTGTATCTGTCCCACAAGGAAGGTGCCGCAATCGCTGCGCTTCATGCCAGAAGGCCGGACGATCAGGCGACCTGCAATGCCGAGATATACCGGGCTATCAATGAACGCGTGAGGGCCAGATGCGATATCGTCATCAACAATTCGACGGGTGGAGGTTCCAGCGGCGACATGTTGGTGCCGCGTGAGGACGGTCTCTATGAATCGAATTTTGAGGAACGGTTGAAAGGCTGCGATGCGGGTGCCGAAATGGCAACCTTCGACGGCATGACATTCGTCGATGTCAATGGCGGCAAGGAGATACTCGTCATTACCCCTCCCAGCCGGTGCGAAACTCTCGTCAAGCGCATGGTGGAGCGCGGCATCAAACCGGAATGGGAAGTGTTTGCACCAAATCACATCCTCCAGGACGTGACCCGCCTCATCCAGAAAGGCTATGACAAGCCGCCCTATTATATCAACATGGTGCTGGGCGCTGATCGCGGTTTTCAGGGAGCGATGCCATATAGTCACGATATCCTGCGCGCCATGGTTGATGCGTTGCCGCCGCAATCGATCTTCTGCGTATCCGCGATTGGCCCTGCGCAGCTACCGGCGACTACCCAGGCCATGCTGCTTGGCGGGCATGTGAGGGTCGGACTGGAAGACAACCTGTATTACAGCCGCGGACAACTGGCGACGAACGAGCAGCTGGTTTCGCGAACGCGCCGGATCGCTACTGAACTTGGGCTGGAGATCGCCACCTCGGCGGAGGCGCGCTCGATACTGGGCCTGCCGGATATCACGTAGGCTGATGCAAGTGATCCGGTCCAAGACGCCTCCGGTCCAAGACGCCTCCGGTCCATGCCGGTTTGCTTGGTTCGCGTTATTGGCACCCGATTTCTAGCTGATCGGGTGCCCATGCCTTTGCCTTGCCGGTTTCAGGAAATACGGCAGGCGCGCAAGCGGTCTTCGATTGTCGCGGCAGTTTGACGCAATCCGGAAAGAATCTTTGGATCTTCGCAAGAGACATTTCGCCCTGCAGCTGAAATCGCAGCGACGGCCTTGCCGTTTGCATCGAGTATCGGGACTGCGACACAAAAGAGATCGTCGGCCACTTCACCCTGATCAAGGGCAAAACCCCGCGCCCGCGTTAACTCAAGATCGTCGCGAATTCGGTCGGGATCTGTAACAGTATTCCGGGTAAGCGCCACGAATTCGTCATTCTTGAAATATTCGGCCAACTCGTCGTCCTCAAGGCTGCCAAGAAGGACCTTGCCAATTCCTGTGCAATAGCCTTCCAATTGCATGCCTTCGCGGGTAAACAGGTCAGACCCTTCAGGTGCTTCCTTGATCAGGTAAGTCACCATAGCATCGTGCAAGACACCCAAATGCACGGTTCGATCGAGTTGGCGTGAAAGATTTTCAAGCAGCGGTCGGCTCAATGCCATAAACAGGCTGTCCAGATCACTTAGTCGCAAGGCTTTTGTCACTGCGATGCCGGCAGCGTAATTGCCTCGGCTTATTCTGCACAGCAGGTCCCGACTCTCAAATACCGATACAAAACGGTAAACAGTGGAATCCGGGATGCACAGTTCCGAAGCAATCTGGCGAAGCGGGCGGCCTGGATTTCTCAGAATATTGAGCCAAAGATCGAGAGCCTTGTCGAGCGAGGCAGCACCTGTTTTCCGCTCATCGGCTTCATACAATTCACTACTTGCCTCTGCGGCGCGTACCATGCGACATCCTCTTTCCTGATCAATCTCACTAGCGCGGTGGCCGAGCTCCGCGGTTATGTCTTCACGCCTTGGATACCATTTTCCCATGATATGGGCAATAGCTTGGTAGCGCACCTTGCGCGGTCCAACTTAGGCCAGTAATGAGATCGGCAAGCAAATTGCCAAGGTCAAGGTAGAGAGGATGAGGCTGAGTTCGGGCTGTCGGTGTTCGCCGGGCTGGTGGTCGCCCCTTCCAGATTATGGACCAAACTTGCAAGTTCTGCGGCGTTTTGTGCCGCAGAGTGCTGCGTCGAAGCAGTTCGAGCCTTGGTGCCGATCTGAGTCTTGAGAGGAAGAGATATGCCAGTAGAGAGAGGTGAATCTGGAAATTTCGTGAATGTTCAGGGCATGGACATTCATTACCACGAGGCGGGTACAGGCGAGGCTGTGATCTTTATTCACGGGTCCGGTCCCGGCGCGTCGGCGTGGAGCAATTTCCAGCGGAATCTGGGTCACTTCTCGCAAGGCTATCGTGCGATCGCGCTCGACCTTCCCAATTTCGGCAAGAGCACCAAGCTGTCCGTGCCGATCGACCGGGTCTGGGCCTATTATGCGAGTGTCGTTGCCGATTTCATGACCGCGCTGGGGATCGACAAGGCGCATCTTGTCGGGAACTCGCTTGGCGGCGGCATCTCGTTGAAGGTGGCGATGGACTATCCGGATCGGGTCGGAAGGCTTGTCCTCATGGGTTCGGCAGGTGGTGTGCCGATGTTCTCGGCGCTTCCATCCGAGGGGATGAAGCATCTTTTCGACTATTATGAAGCACCAGGCCCTTCGCCTGAGAAATTGCGCGCGTTTCTGAATGTCATGATCTACGATACCTCGGAGTTGACCGAGGAGCTGTTCGCGGAGCGATACGAAGCAAGCATCGATCCCGAAATCGTTGCCAACCCCCTCTTCACCCGCAGCCGCATGCCTTCGATTGATGTCCTTGTCGGCAATTTGCCGAAAGTGACCCACAGGACCCTGCTGATCTGGGGCCGCGATGATCGCACAGTGACCTTCGACAGCTCGCTGATTCTTCTGCGTATGCTCCCAGATGCCCGGATGCATGTGTTCAGTCAGTGCGGACACTGGGCGCAGTGGGAGAAGGCAGCCGAGTTCAATGTTCTCGTGAGCGGCTTCCTTGGGACGTCGGCTGACTGACTATGTCTGCGCGTCAGGTCATCGGTTTTATCGGCCTTGGTGAGCAAGGGGCGCCGCTTGCGCTTAACCTCATTGATGCTGGCTATGCGCTGGTAGTGTTTGATCTGCGCGCCGAAGCCGTGGGTCCTTTGATCCAGGCGGGCGCCAAGCTCGCTTCCTCGATCAAGGAAGTTGGCTCGCTCGTGGACATGGTCCTCGTCTGCGTGACCGATGACGCGCAACTCGATGCGGTGCTTGAGGGATCAGGCGGTCTCCTGGCAGCGATGCAGGCCGGCGGGACCGTCGTGATCTTGAGCACGGTTTCAACCGCACTTGTCGCCAAGGTTGGGGATCAGACTGGAAAGCGGGGGCTCAATTTGCTCGATGCGCCCCTCACCGGCGGACCGGTCGGTGCGCGCGAGAAGCGGGTGGTACACTTTGTTGGTGGCGAGGATGATACACTCGCCACCTGTCGCGCAGTCCTCGAAGTGTCGGCGCACAAGATCATCCATGCCGGCCCGCTTGGGGCGGGGACCAGAGCGAAGCTTGTCCATCAACTCGTCCTTATCGGGAATCTGGCGGTTGCTGAGGGGGGGTGGTCGCTCGGCCGTCGCGCGGGGCTCGATGATGGTGTGATCCGTGAAGTCCTGGGCGGTGGCATGGCGCAAAGCATCGTGGCTGAACGCCTGCCGGAGCTCGTGCCGACCGATCATATTACCGCGTTGTTTCGCAAGGATCTGTCGCTTTGTCAGCAAGTTGCGGATGAACTTGGGGTGGACATTCCCGGTTTAGATTTCGCCGCAGCCTATCTGGGTGAAACAATCTCTGGGTCTGACTGAAGAGGTTGGAGATTGTTGAGAGGGATCAATTTTTGGAGATGAGATAAGCGCTATTGTGAGTGTAACTCACAAAGCTGAATTTTAAAAAGCTGTCTCTGCCATACGTCTGAGTTATCATAAGGGAGGTTTTCATGAATACGTTAAGGAAGAACAAGAAGATTGTATTTGCGTTACTTGCCGGCTCGTCGCTCCTTTCGTGGAATGGGGTCGCGTACGCAGCTGAGCAACAGGCTGAAAGTCAATCTGAAAGTGTCCAGGAGGGTGGCCTCAGCGATATCATTGTCACTGCAACCCGGCGTGAAGAGCGCCTACAGGACATTCCCGTGGCAGTGACCGCGGTGACGGGTGATACGTTGGCGAATAGTGGCATCAGCGATGTACGCGAAGTCATGTTCGCAGTGCCCGGCTTCACCGGCGGGCGCAATTTCGGGGTTCTCCAACCTTCGATCCGCGGGGTGGGTTCGAGCGGCAATTCGCCGGGCGACGAAGCGAACGTCGCCCTCTATGTCGATGGCATCTACCAGCCCCATGCCAACGGGAACATTGTGGACTTCGGTGAAGTCGAGCGCATCGAAGTGCTGAGGGGACCGCAAGGTACGCTGTTTGGCCGGAACGCAACGGGCGGGCTCGTCAATGTCATTACGCCTGATCCAAAGTTCACTAGCGAAGTGAAAATATCAGGTCAGTACAGCCATTTCGACGATGCAAACGAATTCAAGCTTCGTGGTTACGTCACGGCTCCAATCTCGAGTAGCGTTGCAGCAAATCTTTCGGTCGCCTATTCGCACAGCGAAGACTACATCGAAAACCTCACTAACGGCAGCAAATTTGGTGGGGCCGAAGGCTTCAATATACGCGGTAAGGTGCTCTTCGAGCCTTCGAGTACGTCCGAAATCATTGTGATGGCGGGCTATGCGGACCAGCAAGGCGGAAATGGTAATGTGATCGCGCCCCTTAATGGCAACACATTCGGCAATACTGTTGCAGGCAATATACTTCCGACCCGGCCGAACGAGGTCGCATTGACCATCACGCCGGATATCAGGATCCGGCAGTTTACCGCGTCCCTTCGCACCAAGTTCGATTTTGGACCGCTGGCGCTTGAGACGAGCACCGGTTATCTGAAGGACAGGGTGGAGCAAACTTCGGATACCGACGCTTCACCTATTCTGATTTTACAGAATAATATCGATATTCGTACCGAGGCGTTCAATCATGAAATGCGCTTTCTCTCCCAGACAGACGGAAAATTGAAGTGGAAGGTTGGCGCCTATTTCTATGACCTGAAGGCTCGCCTTGAAGAGCTCAACATTGTCAGCGGCATCGCACCCGACTATACGACGTCGCGAACGAATAGCTTGACTCCGGACGTAGCGGTCAACTCGCAAGCCGTATTCGGGGAGCTGACCTACGAAATCGTCCCGGGCCTGAATTTGATCGGCGGCGCTCGATATACCGGCGAAAAGCGGCGATTCACGCAGTATTTGAACGGAAACGTGCTTATTCCCGAGCGTAGACATTCATCGGAGAGGCTGACCTATCGTCTGACTGGTCAATATCAGTTCACCGATAATGCACAGGTCTACGTAACCTACAGCACAGGGTTCAAGAGCGGCGTGTTCAATGCTTACGGGACGAGCTTGGCGGAAACCGCCCCGACGCGTCCTGAGACGATCGATGCGATCGAGGTGGGTCTGAAGGCTGATCCGCTGCCCTGGCTGCGGACCAATATCTCGTTCTTCGATTACAGCTACAAGGACCTGCAGGTCGTCGCACGCGATACGAACAACATCAATGCTGCGTCCTACATCTTGATCAACGCCGGCAGGGCAAAGATCAGGGGCGTGGATATCGAAGTGCAGGCTGCGCTGGGCAGGGAATTTCGCTTGTCCGCAGCTGGGAACATCCTTGATGCCACGTACAAGAATTTCCCCAACGCCCAGGTCTTTTTTCCGGTGCCCGGCCCGACGGCCGGCAGTCCGGCTCGCGGCAATACTGCGGCGACCGTTGACGTCAGTGGAAACAATATGGTTCGAGCCCCGGATTATACCTTCACAATCTCAGGAGATTGGTCGCATGAAACCGACAGCGGCACTTTCGGCGCTAACGTATCGCTCTTTGGCAGCGGCCGGGTCTACTACGACTTCAACAATCGGCTTTCCCAGGATCCCTATGTGCGGTTGAATGGTCAGGTTTCCTGGACCACACCGGACGAGAAGCTGCGTTTCCGTATCTTCGGCACCAATCTGCTGAACAAGACAATCATTCAGCAGGCATCGGAAACGCCGTTAACCGATCAGGTGACCTATGAACGTCCGCGAGAGATCGGCGTCGGCGTGGATATGAAATTCTGAGGTCGTCTCGGCGTTTCTCTTGTTGATAATGGGGCCAAGGGACCGCTACGGCGAGTGGCGGTCCTGCGGTCCGATTTCTGGATGATTGATATGAGCATCATTTCACTGGGTTATCTTGTCTTTGAGGCCAGCGATCTGGCCGCCTGGTCCAAATTTTCCGAGGACGTATTGGGCCTGATGCCTGCGGAAGGAGGCGGCCCAGGCCTGCGTTATCGGATCGATGAACAGGCTTGGCGGATCGCGTTTACTGAGGGAGCCAGGGACGATGTGAGCCTCGCGGGTTTCGAGGTCGCCAACAAGGCCGGGCTTGAAGCTGTTCGTGAAAAACTGATCGAAGGCGGGGTCGAAGTAACCCAGGGTACATCCAGCCTTTGTGCGGAGCGCGGCGTAGCCGAGCTGATAAGCTGTGTCGATCCCGATGGTTTGGTGGTTGAGATATACTATGGAGCAACCTTTGTTCCTGAGGTTCCCTTTCGTTCCAAGGCCGGCGTCCGGCGCTTTGTAACCGGCACGCAGGGACTGGGGCACATCGTGCTCTCAACGACGCGGGTGGATGAACTGCGGCGTTTCTATCAGGATCTGCTGGGGTTCAGTCTGTCCGACATCATCAATATGGGCTTCCCTGATGGAGCCACGGTCCGGGTTGAATTCTACTTTTGCAATCCGCGCCACCATACGCTCGCCTTGGCGCCGATGCCATTCCCCAAGCGGGTGCTGCACTTCATGCTTCAGGTCGAAGAATTCGATGATGTCGGCTTTGCCCTCGACCGGGTTCTGAAGGGCGGAGCGACGCTGGCCAACTCGCTAGGGCGGCATACCAACGACCAAATGGTGTCATTCTATGTAAGGACTCCGTCGGGCTTTGACATAGAGTATGGCTGGGGCGGACTGGCGATCGACCCTGAGAACTGGCGGGTTGCCTCATACGACAAGCCGAGCAGTTGGGGGCACGCGTTTCTTGGAGAAAGATAGCGTATGCCGGGCATTTCTGCGGATCTGATGCCCACATGAGTTGTCCCAATTGTGATTCGTAGAGGAGAGATGGCGAGGAGGCACATGTGGTCGTGCTACTGCGTCGGCACAATCTGAATTTGCTGCCCATTCTTCGGGAGCTTCTTCGCACGCGCAGCGTGAGTGAGACATCGAGAATCGTAGGGTTGAGCCAACCAGCCGTCAGCTCAGCACTCGCAAAGCTCAGAGACATTTACAACGACGAACTACTTGTCATGGTAGGTCGGCAGTTCGAATTGACCAAAAAGGGTGAGTCTCTGGTATCTCAAGTCGAGCAGGCTTGCCGAGAAGTTGAAAGCCTCTTTGGGGACTACGGTTTCGATCCCTGTACCGCGCGGCGGAAGTTTGTGATCGGGACAGCGGATTATGTGGCATTTCTCCTCGCACCGATATTGTCGTCCATTTTGCAAGATGAAGCGCCGAACATTGCAGTCCAGTTTTTCGATATAACGTCAATGTCGCGGTTTGATCTGGCCCAAGGCAGAATCGATGTCGTTATCATTCCCAGTGATGCGGCGGCTTATTTGGAGGGAGAATCCAATTCTGCCCCCCTTTTCAAGGATGAAATGGTGGTTATCGCTTCGAAAGGGCGACACCAATTTCCAGACGGCTTGACCAGGGAGATTTTTGAAAACAGCCGGCACGCACGATTTAAATTTTATTGGGACGCCCCAGCGCATCAGGATATCGCGTTGAAGGACTGCGGATTAGCTGTGCAGGAATGCATTCTTGTCCAGCAGTTTTCACTTTTGCCATCCATAGTTGAGAAGTCGGATTCGATAGCTCTTATCTATCGATCATTGGCCGATGTGTTTGTGCGACTGCATAATATTGAGGTGTTTGACCCTCCTTTTGCGATATCGACATCGACCGTCACAGCATATTGGTGGAATTCCAAGGACAAGGATCCTGCCCATCGGTGGTTCCGAGGTCTGCTGGCGAGGGCAAGTGCCGAACTGGGATTGGACGTCGGTGGGTGAAGGGCAATGGTTGTCGAATGCTGCCTGCTGCAGCGCACAACGCGCTCAGGTATAGACGAAACGAATACACGCATACCAATAATCGAATTTATGCGCATCTTTTAAAGAGCTATCGCACTGAATGTGCCGAGTTCCATGTGCGGAGACGAGTTGAACCTTCATCGGTTTGAGCGGTGACGAAAAAACGCTATTGCCTACGAGAATATTGATAGACTGCAATAGCAATATGTTTGGTTTACGATTTATGGAGAGGGATATGGCAGGCGAATTTTCGGCAATGATAAGCGCCAAAACATCTCAAGTTGATAGAAAGATCTTTTCTGACGAAGAAATATTCAGAGAGGAGCAGCGTAGGATTTTTGCCAAGGCATGGATCTTCGTCGGCCACGAGAGCCAGATTCCGAATGCAGGTGATTATTTCCTGTCGAGGATGGGAATTGACCCCGTAATCCTGGTGCGTGACAAGAGCGGAAGCATCGGGGTGTTCCACAATTCCTGTCGCCACAGGGGTATGCGGGTCTGCCGCTACGACGCTGGCAATACGCGCCTGTTCACATGTTCCTATCATGGTTGGTCATTCGGCATCGATGGAAAGCTCGTCGGCGTACCCGGCATGAAAGAAGGGTATTGCAACAAGCTCGACAAGTCCGAATGGGGTTTGATCCCCGTCGCCAAGATCGCGAATTACAAGGGAGCTATCTGGGCTACGTGGGACGCTGATGCTGTGTCTCTGGAAGAGTACCTCGGCGACATGCGGTACATGCTCGATCTCGCGCTTGACTCGCACGATGGGACGGAGGGGGGCTCTGAAGTTTCGATTGGTGTTCAGAAGTGGACCATCCCGTCCAACTGGAAGCTGAGCGCCGAAAACTTCATCGGTGACCTTTACCACAATATCAGTCACCGATCGGTCGACATGGTCGGCATTGGCCCCGAAGGCACCTCCCAGCGTCGCGATGAGGGCTTCATAAACAATGCCACGCTGGTGAGCGTGGGCTTCCATGAGCGAGGGCACGGCGGGATCAATGTCTATCTCCCCCCGGAATACGTGGATGCCCGGCCCTATCCCGGCGAAATCGGCGAATGGTTCAGGGCGGCCGACAAGGCGCGCAAAGACCGCCTGGGTGAGAATGCCTGCATTTTGGGTGGAGTGGGCACAGTCTTCCCCAACATGTCGTTCAGGGCCAATCAGCCGCGCCAGATCATCGTGTGGAATCCGGTCAGCGCCACAGAGACCGAGGTCTGGAGCTGGTACCTGTTTGACGCGAAATCACCGGATTCGGTGAAAGCCTTTATGCGCGAGTATGCGCTGCGCTACTGCGGTCCCGCGGGAATGACCGAACGCGATGACATGGAGAACTGGCAAGGCGCTACGGAAGGCAGTGTCGGGGGTGTGGTTGAGAGCTTCCCTTACAATTACGCCTACAATCTTGCCGATGACGAGCAGCCATTCGAAGCGCTGCCGAATCTGCCCTACGCAAAGAATGCGGTTATTGGCGCAACGGAGGGCAATGCCCGCGGATTTTATCGTCAGTGGTCGATCTGGATGGACGCTACGAATTGGGATGAAATTCGCCGTGAGCAGATGAAAATCAAGGGAAGGATCTGAAGCCATGGCCAGTCCAGTTGAGGGAGCCTCGAGCGTTGAAGCGCAGGAGATGCGGCTCCATTTCGAAGTGAGCCAATTTCTCTATAAGGAAATGGACCTCGTTGATCGTCGATCTCTGGGTGAGTGGTTGGATCTCCTGACCGATGATATCCGGTACTTCGTGCCGCTCATGCTGAACGTCCCGTTTCGCAAATGGGATGAAGAGACGTCTCGCCCGCAAACGGATACCGCATGGATGGACGAGGGGAAAAAGACGCTTGAGCAGCGGGTGAAACAGCTCATGACCGGCGTGCATTGGGCCGAAGAACCTGTTTCGAGAATCTGTCATCTTGTTTCCAACGTCCTAGTCAAGTCTGCATCCGCAGGCACCGATGTGGGAAGCGAAGCCGAAGTCACGTCCCGGTTCTTGATCTACCGGAACCGAGTAAGAAACGAGGCCAGCATAATCGTGGGTTGGCGTGATGATCTTCTTCGGAAGACTGAAGAGGGCTGGAAGCTGGCGAAGCGGACAGCTTACATCAACCAGTCCACGCTATTGGACAAGAATATCACGACGTTTTTCTAAGGAGGATGCCATGATCCTGAATCTGGAGGCCTTGGAAGTAGGCGCGGTTGTCCGCCTAAAGGATGGAGCTCTCGTTCGCGCCACCGAGAATCCGGGAGACGGCATGTGGGTTACGGGGACATATCTTGAGAGCGAGAAGGAGCCGGCATTAGTTGGAACCGAGGATCTCGTTTTCGGGGAGATGATCGCCGAGCAGGTGACGAACTAGACACCGGTTTGGTTAGAAGCCTGACCGACGTCGTCGACCGGTATGCAGGCTACGGCGTCCGTTCGAATTGAAACATACTGATTTGAGAAGAGGGCAGGGGAATGGCTATCGCGGCTTTGGGGTACGCATGCATACGCACCGGCAATATCGATAAGTGGGAACAGTTTGCCACTGGCGTGATGGGAATGCAGGCTCGCCGGGCCGACGATGGCGCCGTGCTTCTTCGGTATGACGTGCGCGATTGGCGGGTGCGGATCGAGGAGGGTGCCGAAGAGGATGTTACCGTGCTTGGCTGGGAATGCCAAACTGAAGCCGAGTTTGTGGAGACGCTTGCGCAGTTGGGCGACAAGGCATCCATTCAGCCTGAGCAGGCGAAGGCACTGTCCGTCGTCAGAACATTTGGCGCAACTCGCGGCGTAAATTAGCGGAGAGCGGGCCTCGTCTGTGGGTGTATGTTAGGCGGCGAGCTTGCGGTGCTGCAAGCGCCGATGTTCGATGGTCTGTCGCTTGATCCTTTCACGCTGTTTGATGATCGCCGGAGCCCTGCCGAAGTAGGCGTCGGCGGGCGTCACGTTGTTCAGGCTCTCGTGGTAACGCTGGTGGTTGTAGTGCTCGACGAAGGCCTCGATCTGGGCCTCGAGGTCGCCGGGCAGGAAGTAGTTCTCCAGCAGGATTCGGTTTTTCAGGGTCTGGTGCCAGCGCTCGATCTTGCCCTGGGTCTGCGGATGACACGGGGCGCCGCGCACATGGCTCATCTTATTGGCCTCGATGTATTCTGCCAGTTCGCCGGCGATGTAGCTGGGGCCATTATCGCTGAGCAGTCGGGGCTTGTGCAGCACCGTGGCGCTGGCGCAGCCGGAAGCCGCCAGGGCGAGGCCCAGCGTGTCGGTGACATCCTCGGCCCGCATGTTGGTGCACAGCTTCCAGGCGATGATGTAGCGCGAGAAGTCGTCGAGCACGGTCGACAGGTACATCCAGCCCCACCCGATGATCTTGAAGTAGGTAAAATCGGTCTGCCACATCTCGTTCGGCCGAGTGGTCTTGGTGTGGAACTGATCGGCGGCCTTGATCACCACATAGGCCGGGCTGGTGATCAGGTCGTGGGCCTTCAGCAGACGGTAAACCGTGGATTCCGACACAAAGTAGCGCTTCTCGTCGGTGAACCGTACGGCCAGCTCGCGCGGTGATAACTCGCTGTAATCCAGCGCCATCTCAACGATCTGGTCCTGGATGTCGTCGCCGATGCGGTTCCATACCCGGCTCGGCGCTGATGGCCGATCTTCCAACGCCTCCGGTCCGCCTTCCAGGAAGCGATCATACCAGCGGTAGAAGGTCCGGCGGGCGATGCCGAGTTGGTCCAGCGTCCGCTTGGCGGGCAGGTGCGACTGCTCGACGATCCGGATGATCTCGAGCTTTTCGGAGGCGGGATACCTCATTCGTCGTCGCCCCCATCCGCGATCATGCTTTTTTTCAGCAGACGGTTTTCGAGTGTCAGGTCGGCCACGCATTCCTTCAGGGCACGGGCTTCGCGGCGCAGGTCCTGCACCTCGCCGGTGGTCGCGGCACGGGCGGTGTCGCCGGCCAGCCGGCGCTTACCGGCTTCCATGAACTCCTTCGACCAGGTGTAGTACAGGCTCTGGGCGATGCCTTCCTTGCGGCACAGCTCGGCAATGCTGTCCTCGCCGCGCAGCCCATCGAGTACGATGCGGATCTTGTCTTCGGCCGAGAAGTGCCGCCGCGTCTGCCGACGGATGTTCTTCACTACCCGTTCAGCAGGGATCTTCGTCGACGATTTTTTCAAGGAGGGTTGGGCCTTCATCTTCGTTCCTTCGTCACTACGACGAAGCCCCAACCCTCCTTAAATCACAACCTCAAATCT
Source organism: Sphingobium phenoxybenzoativorans (assembly GCF_001757355.1). Taxonomy (GTDB): domain Bacteria; phylum Pseudomonadota; class Alphaproteobacteria; order Sphingomonadales; family Sphingomonadaceae; genus Sphingobium; species Sphingobium phenoxybenzoativorans. Next base: position 8,326 of record NZ_MINO01000053.1, on the reverse strand, counting down.
GTGCCATTGGTGCTGACGGCGGACAGATCCATCACCTCAGGCAGGCGGATAAGTCGAACGTGAATCACCCGGTCGGTATCGAGCGACTCGGCCGTGATAGGAGCATTGATACTGCAGTTTGACATTCTGATTTCCTGGTCACTGCGTGAACCTCCCCAGGACGTATCCGGCGCTTAGCTCGCTAAGGTGGGTGTAGGAAAGTGCGCAACGACAGCGATATAAATATTAGCCCGAAGAAATGGTTCGTCAGACGATCCTGGCTCGCGCTACGCATGGTGTCGATGGCTTGAGGAGGAAAAGAGGAGGGCTGTTTCCAATCGGTTGCGCTACGGAATTTCTGGAATCAGATTTTCTCACGACTCGGCCAGCCGAGCATCTCCAGCGGAGTGCATACTGACCCGAACAACATCTTGCCCCAAGCTTGCAACAATTCGCGCCTGCGATCCATGTATGCCGCACGATTATAGGCTGCCTCGGAACCAGAAACCGAATTCGGGATATGGGCAAGGATCATGTCAATAACATGCCTATCTCCCGGCGAACCGTTGCGCTCAGCCCATTCGTTCATAATCGTTGAAAATGATGCGCGCCATCCGTGCGGGACATGGCGTCCCTGAAACCCTGAACGATTATAGAAGTACGAAAGTGTGTTTTCGCTCATGGGGCGCCGAGCACTTCGGCTCGATGGGAACACAAAGTTGCCGCGTCCAGTCAACACCCATGCAGCGCGCAGAACTTCAACCGCCTCATGTGACAATGGCACGAGGTGCTCAAACTCTACATCTAGCTTGAGTTCCTTTTCCAGCTTCATGCGATGTGCTGGCACACGCCAAATTGCTTCAGGACATTTGCGCTCGGATTGCCAATCGACTTTCTCAATCTCACTCCAGGGAAGCGCGCGCACCATACCAGGGCGCTGCGCGGTCAGTGCTAAGAAGCGTGATGCCAACTTAGTAAGGGGAGATGCTGGATCCTCTTCGGTCTTCTGAAGCATCTGCTTTAGCTCACCGAGAGAAACCAACGCTGGGCGTTTCTTTGCTCTTGGCACAGGCATCAACGCCTTGGTTACTACTGCTGCAGGATCCCTTGTACCCGCACCCTCCGCAATGGCGTGCACGAAGACTGCTGACATACGTTGTCGCACACGATGTGCGGTCTCGATTGCTCCACGGCGTTCGATCTTGCGAAGGACAGACAATACAATCGGCTCATCGATCTCACTGATCGGCAAGCTCCCAATCGAAGGAAAAACCTCTTTCTCCAGGCTTCTGATTACATCTCTCGCATGGACTGGTGTCCATCGATCTTGCTGCAAGCTGTACCAGGTACGAGCCTGATTCTCGAATGTGTTTGTGGCGACCTTGGTCCTTTCGAGTTTCTCCTTTGCCGCTTCGATCTTCGGGTCTCTCCCATTCACCAAGAGATTCCTCGCTTGAGCCTTCAGTTCGCGAGCCTGCTTGAGGCCGATGTCCGGGTAGCGTCCGAGAACTAGCCTCCGTTCCTTGCCGGCGAAGCGGTACTTGAAGCGCCAGCTTCGCAATCCAGCCTTGGAAATGAATAGGTACAGCCCTTCGGAATCAGCAAGCTTGTAGTCTTTGGTTCTAGGCTTTGCTTGCCTCACGGCCATGTCTGTCAGCATAAATGCCCCCAATCTTTGCCTGCGGTGCCCCCAGCCGCGCCCCCAAAAAGGACAGGATGTGGGCGGATAAATGAAAACAAATAGAGAACAAACTTGGGCGCAAAAAAGCAGAAATGCAAGAAAAATAGGACGTTAAAGCGGTCTTGAGGAAGAGGATGTGGCGGAGACGGGAGCAATCACATCGCCCAGGTCAAGGCGGAAATCTCCCGAACCGGCCGACGTGATGCTGCGGATGCGGCGTGTGTTCGCCAACGCGGAACGAAGCGTGCCCACAATGCCCGCCGACGATATGGGAAGGCTGCAGCCCTCCACTCATTGACAGAATGTTCTTACGTTGTTCCATTCAGGGGATGACCCGACTCGACGAATCAACGCTGTCGCTTCATTTGGAGGTTGCCCTTGCGAGCGCCTCGCCAAGCTTACGGAGCGAGCTAGTCGGGACGGACCGCGTCCGCCGCAGAGTCGCTATTGGCGACGACGCCCGGCATCTTACCGAGAGGCTGCGGCGTTTCGATATCACCTACCCAGAAATCGGCGAGAGGCTGGAGTCCCAGCCTATGTTGTTTGCCGGAGATCTCGGCCCATTGGGGTAGGTGGCCGGGAGCATGGGTGCTCGCCATAAACTTAGACCAGTCGCACCATCGCGGCCAAGGCGATGGAGGGGAGTGGGCGGAAATTGGTTGGGTGATCTGCGGGTCGCCCGTCCAATGCTTGCCCGTCTCTTCCCATCTGCCGTTCTTCACGTCCGATGAGGCCACCGGCGGGCAGCCCATTTTCGGGACACGCCCATGGCTCGTACCATAAGCAAATATAATCCGGAACTCGAGGCTATCGGGTCCGATATCGTGAAGCGTCTGGGGGGCGTCTGGAAGCCGGGCGGTGCGATGTGCCGTTGTCCCGCCCATGCCGACCGCAGTCCCAGCCTCTCTGTCCGCGTGGGGGACCATGCACTGCTCTTCAAGTGCTTCGCCGGCTGCGATTCTCGCGACGTCATCAATGAGATCCTGCGCCTCGAAGAAAAAGCACTGCACCATGTGGACAAGGCCTCTCAGGCCTCGGCGGGAATGCCAACGGACCTGTGGCGGCGTCAGCAGGCATTGCGGATATGGGATGAAGCCAGGCCATTGATCGGCACACCCGCCGAAATCTATCTGCGGCGCAGACGAATAGCGCTGCTGCCCCGTGCCTTGCGTTTCCATCCCCGGACACCTCTCGGACAGGGGGACGACGTTGAGTTCCGGCCCGCTATGATCACGGCTCTTCACGACGGCGGCCTTCATGATGAGGGGCGCTTCATCGCCATCCAGCGCACATTCTTCGATCGGGACGATGCGCGGCGCGCCCGCGATCTTGCCGATCCACGCATGACGCTTGGCCGCCCCGAGCGCGCGGCAGTCATGCTGGGCACTGCGACGTCGATCCTTGGACTCGCCGAAGGGGTCGAAACCGCAATCTCCGCAATGATCCTGTTCGGGATTCCGGTCTGGGCCACGCTCGGCAGCGAGCGACTCCATCAGATTGCGATCCCCGACCGCGTCAGGCGCCTGATTCTATTCCCTGACAATGACATCGCCGGCGAAATCGGCGTCGCCCACGCACTCGAAAGCTACGCGATGCCGGGTCGCGATATCGACACCGAGTTCCCGCCGCCCGGCTTCAAGGACTGGAACGACGTGCTTCGGGCGGGAGGGGAGGGAGTGGGGGAGTGGTGGCGGAAAGTGGCCTGATGGTCAGGCTGTCCCCGCCAGGAGACTATCCACATGACCCAACTACCCATCCTCGTGGCCGCGGCGAACCTCGCCAAGTCCCCGAGCAACGTTCGAACTGTCGGCGATCCCGTCGCCGATGCCCAGCTCGAGGCGAATATTGCCGTCAAGGGCGTCCGCCAGAACCTCATCGGCGTGCCTGTGTCGCGCAAAAAGGGACATTACCGCATCATCGCGGGCGGACGACGGCTCGACGCGGTCCATCGCCTGATCGAGAAGGGCGTGTTCGCTGCCGACTATCAGCTGGCGGTCCTCGTTCTGGGCAATGCCAAGGACGCGATCGAGACCAGCCTCGAAGAGAACTTTTTCAACCTCACGATGAACCCGGCCGATACTTGCCGGGCCTTCCAGGACATCATCGAGAGCGAGAAGAAGACCCCCGAAGACGTCGCCAAGCGCTTCGGCCTCACCGAGCGGTTCGTGCGCAGTCGGCTTCGCCTTGCCGATCTCGCCGATCCGATTTTCGAAGCTCTGCGCAACGGCGAGATCACGCTGAATGTAGCCGTTGCCTATGCCAGCAATAGCGATCGTACCAAGCAGGCTGAGGTGTTCGAACTCCTCAAGGATGGCTATTACCGGGCCAACGTCAACGAGATCAAACGTCAGCTCGTTGAGGACACTTATGTCGGCAGCGATCCCAAGGCGCTTCTGGTCGGGCGCGATGCTTATATCGAGGCAGGCGGCCGGGTCGATCTCGACCTGTTCACCGACTCGACGACCGAGCGCTGGATCGACGGCGATCTCCTTAACCGTCTCGTGGCGGACAAGCTCGCGGCCGCCGCGGAAGACCTGCGCACCCGTGAGGGGCTGGCGGAAGTCCGCATCATTCCCTCGACCCATGTCAGCTACAACGACACCTGGGACCTGCGCCCGCTCAAGGGCGACGCGCCCGAACTCACGGCGGAGCAGCAGGCGCGTCTCGAGGAGATTGAGGCTGAAATCGAGGCCGCCAACGAAGCCTGGGAAGATGCTGATGAAGACGGCCAGGTCGAACAGGCCAACCGAGTCGAAATGCTCGAAGCGGAATATCGCGCGATCGAGAAACCCGTACCGATCATCTCCGAGGAGCAGAAGGCGGGGGCGCTCGCCTATGTCGTCATCGGTCATGACGGCCAGCCGCGCCTTCACGAGCAACTCTATGTCGCTCCGGTCGACGAGCCTGATGATGAGGAGCAGGACGAGCAGGCTGAAGGCGAGGTCGACAACGACGATGTCGTCGCCACCACGGGGAGGTCCGCGTACAGCCAGCGTCTCAGCCTGGAACTGGCCGAGATGAAGAGCGAATTGCTGCGCGTTCATATCGCCAGCGATCCGCGCTTCGCCCTCGATCTCGGAACGTTCTGGATGGTCGACAAGGCGACCCGGCATTCCAGCGGTTTCGACCTTGCGACCGAACTCAAGGCCGATAAGCCCTTCTCCGGGCTCACCGGCTACCAGAGCGGCACGCTTGCCGCCGAGGAATGGGGCAAGATCGACGAGGCGCTCGATCGCAGCTGGACCGAGGCTGGCGATGCCTGTCAGCGCTACGACGCCTTCTGCGCGCTTCCCGATGAGGTTCGTGCGGCCTGGCTCGCCTGGGCAATCGCCCGGACGCTCCACGCAGTCGTCGCGGGCAAGACTGGCGAGGCCATGATCGACCATCTCGGCACCAAGCTCGAAATCGATGTAGCGGCCTGGTGGCGTCCGACCGCGAACAACTATTTCGATCGCCTGAGCAGCAAGGCGGCGATCCTCACCCATCTCGAAGAGATTGGGGGCAAGGAATTGTCGAGCCGCTACGGTGCGTCGAAGAAGCATGATCTCGCGACCTCGGCCGAGAAGATCTTCGGCGGCTCCGTCCCCATCGAGGCTGAACTGCGCGAAGCGGCTCTCGCCTGGGTGCCTGACGTCATGCGTTTCAGCGTGCCCGCCATCGCGCCTGAGCCGGTGCCCGCAAATGACGAGAGCGTCACCGGCTCGGATGACGAACTCCAGCAGGCCGCCTGATCCAACGTCCATGGGACCGCAGCCTCGCGTTGCGGTCCCTTTTTTCGTCCACTTGCGCCTCAAGCGGCGAACCAGGTCCGAGGAACCAGACCATGGCCGATATCACCCAGCTCCCCATCATGACCGCACGCGACGCCGAATCGATCGGTTTCGCCCGTTTCAACGATGTGCCTACCATGCCGATCGATATCCCCGACGGGAACTTCACGATCAGCGCACGCACCAGCGATGGGCGCCGCATCACCTTCTTCTTCGGCGAATATAAGCGCGGCGCTGCGCCGAGCTTCATCGACATCCAATATCACGACAATGGGACCACCATCCCCAATGCGAATGGTGGGACATCGCCCAGCTTCGACCTGTTCACCATCGGTCGCGGGGGCCGCAATGCTTATGACAGCCGGCACCATCCGTCTGAGGAGAAGCCGTCGATTGCCGTGATCCTTCTCGGATCATCATAGGGCGCCACTAAGTTCTCCGTCTCACCTTCTGCCTCCAACTCAGGGCCTGGCCTCATGCCACGGCCCTGTTTTCATGCTGACCGCACACCGGGAGGGAAGGGGGAGGAGGAGTGGTGGGCCGCGATGGTCCTGATCCAATCCGGAGTTCCGCCATGTCTGTTCCTTTGCTCGCGCTCGCACATCCCGACGAGCCTGAAACTTCCAAGACCACGCGTCTTCTCGACGTCGCCACCCGGTTGTCTGACCTGCTCCGACGCGGCCACTCTATTCGCCGCCAGGACCTCAAACGCCTGATGGAGGAAGCCTTCTCGGCCTCCGACGCGACCGGCAACTGGTCGATGCGCGACGCTTATGATGCGCTCGAGGCGGCACAGGTTATCCTCCTCAAATCACCTGGAGGCTGGACCGGCATCGTTCCGGACGGCGCCGATGCATTCGCCTCGCTTCGCCGCTTCGAACGGGCGCTCCCCACCCAGACCTATCGCAGCGAGCATCAGGTCGAGATGCAGCAGTTCAGTACGCCGATCTCGCTTGCCTGGCTCGCCGCGCAGGCCGCGCGTATCCGCAAGGACGACCAGGTGCTCGAACCCTCTGCCGGTACCGGCATGCTGGCCGCTCAAGCGGTTCGGCTCGGTGTCGCGCTGACCCTGAACGAGCGCGATCCCGGCCGCGCCGCGCTGCTTGGAAAGCTGCTCGGCGATCCTGTCACAACCCACGACGCCGAATTCATCAACGACCTGCTACCCCCCGGCGTTTCCCCGAGCCTCGTGCTGATGAACCCGCCCTTCAGCCGGAGCGACGGTCGGGGCAAGGACCGCTTCGCCGGCGCCCGTCATTTGCGTTCCGCGCTGCTGCGGCTTGCACCGGGCGGCCGCTGCGTCGCGATCATGCCACCCAGCTTCGCAGCGGATGGTACAGCGGCCACCGGCTATACGATGGTCTGCGAGACCGCGAAGCCGCGTGTCGAAATCACGATCCTCGGCAACCCCTATGCCAAGCATGGCACCAGCATCGCGGTCCGCCTGATCATACTCGACAAAGGCTGGACAGGGCCAACGGAACGCTTGACTGCCCAAACGATCGAGGAAGCCGCGGCGCTGGTCGCAGGCGTCCCGCCGCGCCTTTCCGTGCCCGAGCCGGAGCCGCCAGCACCGGCCGTCATCCCCCTGCGACCGCGCGCCTCCGCCAAGCCATCGCCGTCGACGATCTTCGGCGGCATCCAGAAGCGCGCGCTGGTTGTCCCCGACCGCATAGCGGCCGATGGAAGTGCCAGTCCGGTCGACTATACGATCCGCGCAACGCCGCTGCCAGCGGGCGATCCGCTCGGACATTACGCGCCCTGGCGGCCTGCACGCATCGAAATTCACGGCGCAAGGCCCCACCCGGACCAATTGGTGGAGTCGGTTGCCATGGCATCCGTGCTGCCGCCCGCGCCCAGCTATCGTCCGATGTTCCAGCCGCAGGCTTTCGCGGCCCTGTCTGACGCCCAGCTCGAAACGATCATCCATGCCGGCGAAGCGTGTGAGCGCGATCTCAAAGGCACCTTCTCCCCCAACAAGGCGGGCGACCAGTTGCACGAGGATGCGGAAGGCGCGGTTTACCGGACGGGCTTCTTCATCGCTGACGGCACCGGTGTCGGCAAAGGCCGTGAAGGCGCGGGCATCATCCTCGACCAATGGAACCGCGGCCGCCGCCGGGCGATCTGGATTTCGCGCAGCTCGGCCTTGATCGAGGACGCAAGGCGGGACTGGAGCGCGCTCGGGGGCGTGCCGATCGATATCCAGCCGCTCGATGCGTTTCCCCTCGGTGAACCCGTCGCCATGGCTAGCGGGATCGTCTTCCTCACTTATGCGACGCTCCGCTCTCAGCGGCATGACCGCGCATCGCGTCTGCAACAATTGCTCGATTGGGCGGGGCCAGACTTCGACGGCGTCATCCTGCTCGACGAATCGCATGCACTCGGGAACGCGGCCGGCACTGAGACCGAGTTTGGCGCGGCCAAGGGGTCCGAACAGGGCCTTGCCGGCGTCCGGCTGCAGATCGCGTTGCCGCGCGCCCGGGTCATCTATGTCTCCGCGACCGGAGCGACCAAGCCGGAAAATCTGAGCTACACCGCGCGGCTCGGCCTGTGGGGGCCAGGCACCGCCTTCCGGGACAGAGACGCTTTCCTTGCGGCAATGGAGGAGGGCGGTATCGCGGCGATGGAGATCGTGGCGCGCGACACCAAGGCCATGGGCCTCTACACGGCCCGCGCACTCAGCTTCGCCGGGGTCGAATATGACCCGCTTGAGCATAAGCTTACACCCGCCCAGATCGAGATTTACGACGCCTATGCCGACGCGTGGGCCGTGATTCATCGCAATGTCGACGCCGCATTGAAAGCCGCCAATATCGTTGATCGCGCCTCGGGCCGAACCCTGAACGCAATGGCTAAGGGATCTGCGCTGAGCCGGTTCGAAAGCTCCAAGCAGCGC
>NZ_MINO01000052.1 GCF_001757355.1 Sphingobium phenoxybenzoativorans | reverse complement strand
ATGCCCTGATCGTGGAACTTGCGCGGGATGGCCAGGCGCGAGGCGACGTCCGGCTTGTCGTGGTGGAAGGCCGTATCGAAGCAGGCGACCTGCGGCAGGTCGGGTTTCAGCTTCGCGATCGCGCGGATCGCCGCGAGGTTGTGCGGCTGATGCAGCGGGGCGAGGGGGCACAGCGTTTCCAGCCTGTCCAGCAGGTCGGCATCGACCAGGCGGGGCGTGACGAAGTCCAGGCCGCCATGCACCACGCGATGGCCGATGGCGATCACGTCCCGCCCTTCCAGCGGATGATCTCCCGCCCAGGCGAAGAGGTCCGCCAGGAGATCCGCATGGCTGAGCGCAGCGCCGTCCGGCCAGTCCCGCTCGATGAGGATTTCTCCCGTCGCGGAGCGGGCCCGCAGGCTGGGCGCGATGCCGATCTTCTCGATCTTGCCGCCTGCCGAGAGCGTCAGCCCGTCCCGGCCATCGAGCGTGAACAGCGAGAACTTGATGCTGGACGAACCGGAGTTGATCGCGACGACGGCTTTCATGCGCTCGCCGTCCCCGGCAGGCCGGGCGCGGCCTTGGTGGCGGCGCGCGCCATCAGCACCGCGACCGCGCAGGAGGCGAGGCGGGTGCGCAGGCTGTCGGCCCGGCTGGCGAGGATGATCGGCACGCGCGCGCCCAGCACGATGCCTGCCGCGTCCGCACCGCCCAGGAAGGTGAGTTGCTTGGCCAGCATGTTGCCAGCCTCCAGGTTTGGCACGACGAGAATTTCCGCTTTGCCCGCCACCGGCGAGACGATGCCTTTCTCCTTCGCGGCGGCTTCGCTGATCGCATTGTCGAAAGCCAGGGGTCCGTCCAGCACGCCGCCCGTGATCTGACCGCGATCGGCCATCTTGCACAGGGCAGCGGCGTCGAGTGTGGATTGCATCGCGGGATTGACAGTCTCCACGGCGGAAAGGATCGCCACTTTCGGTTCCGCGATGCCGATGACATGGGCAAGGTCGATGGCGTTGCGGATGATGTCCGCCTTCTCCTCGAGTGTCGGCGCGATGTTGATCGCGGCATCCGTGATGATGAGCGGTGTCGGATGGTTCTGGACGTCCATGACATAGGCATGGCTGATCCGGCGCTCGGTTCGCAGGCCCGTGGCGGAGCGCACGATGGCGCCCATCAATTCGTCGGTATGGAGCGAGCCTTTCATCAACAGCTTCGCTTCGCCGCCGCGCACCAGGTCCACGGCCTTTGCCGCCGCTTCGTGGCTATGGGCGGCGGATACGATGCGGAAAGGCGAAATGTCCTTGCCGGCGTCTTCGGCCGCCTTGCGGATCTTCGCTTCCGGCCCGACCAGGATCGGCATGATGAGATTGGCTTCGGCGGCTTCAATCGCGGCCAGCATGGCGGCCGCGCTGCAGGGATGAGCCACCGCCGTCGGTTCCGGCACGCCATTGGCGGTCATCTCGATCAGCTTGCGGTAGCCGTCATGGTCGCGCAGGCTGACCTCCGGCAGCGCCGCACGGGGGCGGCGGACCTTCTCGGCCGGCGCCTTGACTTCGGCCTGGCCGCTGATGACTTCCTCGCCGTCCTGGTTGACGCAGCGGCAATCGAACAGGATATCATGGTGCGCGCGTTTTTCCGCCACCGTCACCGACGCCGTGATCGTGTCGCCAAGGCCTACCGGCCGCGTGAACTGCAGCGACTGGCTGAGATAGATCGCGCCAGGGCCGGGCAGTTCGGTGCCCAGCACGGCGGAGATGAGACCGCCGCCCCATAGTCCGTGCGCGATGACGCGGCGGAACATGTCGGTCGCGGCATAGTCGGCGTCCATATGCGCCGGGTTCACGTCGCCGGACACGAGCGCGAAAAGCTGGATGTCCTCTTCGGTCAGCGTGCGCGAGATACTGGCGGTATCGCCCACTTTTATCTCGTCGAAGGTGCGGTTCTCGATCATGGTTCCGTCAGTCATTGCTCAATGCTCCAGCACATAATGGCCGGGAGCATCGGCGATCGCCGCATAGCCCTTGTCCGCTGCGCCCATGGGCGGCGGCGCACCAGGTTCTCCCGAACGCGCGGCCAGCCATTCTCCCCACGCCGTCCACCATGAGCCTTGCTTTTGCTCGGCGCGGCTTGCCCATTCTTCGGGATCGTAGGAGGTGCCGTCGACCTCGCGGGTCAACACGCGGTAGCGGCGGCCCTTGTGGCCCGGTTCCGAAACGATGCCGGCATTGTGCCCGCCGCTGGTCAGGACGAAAGTGATCTCGGCCCCGGTCAGCAGGTGGATCTTGTGGACGGAATGCCATGGCGCGACATGATCGCGCTCGGTTCCGACCACGAACAGCGGTTTGCGGATGGAGGCAAGGTTGATGGTTCGCCCATCCACCCGGTATTTTCCTTCGGCCAGGTCGTCGTCGAGGAACAGGCGGCGCAGATACTGGCTGTGCATGGCATAGGGCATCCGTGTGCCGTCGGCGTTCCAGGCCATGAGGTCGTTCATCGGTTCGCGCTCGCCCATCAGGTAGGTGGCGAGCACACGCGACCAGACCAGATCGTTGGAACGCAGGATCTGGAAGGCGCCGCCCATCTGGCTGCTGTCCAGATAGCCCCGGCTCCACATCATGTTCTCCAGCAGGTTGAGCTGGCCTTCGTCGATAAACAGGCCCAATTCCCCCGGCTCGCTGAATTCCGTCTGTGCGGCCAGCAGTGTGACGCTGGCGAGCCTGTCATCTCCGTCGCGCGCCATGGCCGCGGCCGCGATCGAGAGCAGCGTGCCGCCCAGGCAATAGCCCATGGCATGGATGCCCGTCGCGCCGGTGATCGCCGTCACCGCATCGAGCGCCGCCATCGGTCCGAGGTGCCGGTAGGCGTCCATGTCGAGGTCACGGTCGGCACTGCCGGGATTGTGCCACGAAATCATGAACACGGTGAAGCCTTGCGCCGTCAGCCAGCGGACCAGCGAGTTCTCGGGCGACAGGTCGAGAATATAGTATTTCATGATCCACGCGGGCACGATCAGGATTGGCTCGGGCCGCACGGTGTCCGTGGTCGGTTCATACTGGATCAGTTCGATCAGCTTGTTGCGGTAGACGACCTTGCCTTTGGCCGTGGCGACGTTTTCGCCCACGCGAAAGGCTTCGGCGCCGACCGGCGGCAGGCCGCGCGCCATGTGCTGCATGTCCTCGACCAGGTGCCGGAAGCCGTCGACCAGGCATTGGCCACCTGTTTCCGCGATCTTGTGTTGGAGAACGGGATTGGTGGCGAGAAAGTTGGTCGGCGCGAGCATGTCCAGCATCTGCCGTGCGGCGAATTCCACCATGTCTTCATGATGTTTCGAGACACCGCCAATGCCTGTCGTCGCGGCGTGCCACCATTGCTGGTTGAGCAGGAAGGCCTGAGCGACGAGATTGAAAGGTAATTCTTTCCAGGCGGGATCGGCGAAGCGCCGGTCCTGCGGCAATGGTTCGATGGCCGGTTCGGCCTCGCTGTCTTCCATGCGGCGCTGCAGATAGTCGAAAAGCCGGGCATGCTTGCGGATGGCCTTGGCGCCAAGCTGCATTTGTTTGCCCGGCGACGTGGCGAGATGAATCCCCCAATCGGCCATGGCAAGCAGGAGCGTGGCCGGCGAAAGGCCGAAAGTCGTCTGCGCGATGGCCGCCGATGCCGTGCGGTCGAGCGTTTCGCTGATTCCGTCCAGCGGATCGTCGGAAGGCGGAGGGGACGTGGCCATGACTATATACTCCGAGTTCCGCTGGAAGGTGCCTCGTCTCTCCGACAGGATTCCACAGCAGATGTTTGGGCCGCCCCTCCCGGTTCTTCTTATGCCGAACGGTACTGCATAGGTAAGATAGAATGCAAGCCGCACGGAGCTTGGTTGCGACCGGACGGCTGTCTGACGGCCAGTCGCAACCGCGGGCGCGGGGATATTCGGCCATGGCCTGCTGGAGAAAAAGGAGCCTCAATCATTGAGCGTAAAGCCACTAGGTATAGTTCACGATGGCGATGCATTGCCTGGAGATACAGTGTACGGCGGTCGTCATCCCGGGCAATTTTGCGGGAAATTGAAGGAGAATGGATGATCCGCGAGATCGCCATGATGGCAGCGGTTGCGCTGGTGCTGGCCGGCCGGGATGGAGACGCGTACTGACCCGGCTTTTGAGGGACCTTGGCGGAAATCTCGGGCATGATGCCCAACTCGTATCGCCGGCCGCGCGTTCGGAGAGCGAGCCGCTTGCGCCCGCGTCAATCGGACCGGTCGCAGTCGAGCGCGCGCCGACGGTTCTTTCGATCGCCGGGATCGAGAAGTCCTTTGGCAAGCGGAAGGTGCTTGACGATGTCGCGCTCGAAGTGCGGGCAGGCGAAATCGTGGGGCTTCTGGGGCCAAACGGGGCCGGCAAGACGCTCTGCTTCTATGCGATTGCCGGCCTGATGAGCGTGGATGCCGGCAGGATCGAGATTGGCGGTCAGGATGTCACCGCGCTTCCCATGGATCGAAGAGCGAAGCTGGGCCTCGGCTATCTTCCCCAGGAAGGATCGATCTTCCGCGGCATGACGGCTGCGGAGAATATCGCGGCCGTGCTCGAACTGCATATCGCCGATCGCGATGTAGCTGCCGCGCGGCTCGATGAACTTCTTGCCGAGTTCAATATCGCCCACATTCGCGACGTTCCCGCACAGCGGTTGTCCGGCGGGGAACGCAGGCGCTGCGAGATCGCCAGGGCCATGGCGGCAGCGCCCTCGGTCATCCTGCTCGATGAACCGTTCGCGGGCATCGATCCCATGTCGATCGCCGACGTCAAGGCGATGGTGCGAAAGCTCAAGCGAGAAGGCGTGGCGATCCTTCTGACCGACCACAATGTGCATGAGATGCTCGAACTGGTCGAGCGGGCCTATATCATCGATCAGGGCAGGATGCTGTTCGAGGGCGGCCCAGAAGCGGTACTCGACAACCCCGAAGTCCGGCATCGCTATCTTGGCGAGGGCTTCAGGATGTGAGGCGGTTACCGCGCCCTTCGTTCAGGAACGGAATGGCCTTTGCCATGAGGTCGAGCGCTCGCTCGATATAGGCAGCCTTTGTCCGGGTGGTGTTGTGCAGATCATGGCGCTGCAGGATGCGCTGGCGCGGCACGGTGACCAGCGCGTCGAAGAGAAAAGCAGCGAGGAACGGAAGATCGCCTGCTTCCTCGCTGTTCGGTTCGCTCGCCTCGGCAAGGATCGTCTGCATCAGATCGATGCCGAACTGGGTGCCGATCGCGGGCTGTGCCCGCATCATGCCCGGATTGTGGTTTGCCAGCCAGATGATGAGCGCTTCGATGCCCACGACATCGCCTTGAAGCGACAGGTCGAGCATCCTGCGAGCGATATAGGCGATTTTTTTGCGGGTGCTTCCTCGAGGGACCGATGCCGCGATCGGATCGAGATAGCGGGCAAGGCTGTGTTCCATGGCGGCGACGAGCAGGGCGAGCTTTGAGCCGAAGCGGGAATAGAGCGTTCGCTTCGATGTCTGTGCGGCGGCGGCGATAGCTTCCATACTCGTACCCTCGACGCCGCCGGCGATGAATTGGGCAAGCGCCGTCTCGAGGATATGATGTCCAAGCCGGGCTGCGACCTCCTGTGGCGGCCTTCCTCCCCTGGGATCGCGGGCAGGCAGACGCGAGCCGGTTCCCGATGCGGCGCCGTCATCTTTCATGAATCGCTCGCGGCCCATCGCTGCTTCATTCCAGCTTTCGCGCTTGATCGGCAAGTGATACCGGGCAATATCAAAACCACTAAGTGTAGATACTAATAGTCCGGAGAGGTGCTTGCCCATAGGCGTACCGCCTGTTTGAACCAGAATGGAACCGGACTAGATGGCTCGCAGCGCTCATATTACTGGCCGTTTATGCGGGTTCCGGGCCGTCATGGCGGCGATGATCGTGCCATCTTTCCTGTCCGGCTGTTCCTTCGCGCCGCCCAATGTCCGGCCGGCCCAGCCGGTGCCGCAGGACTATCCCGCGCCAGCCGCGCTGGGCGCGTCCATCGCGCGGATCGGTTGGCATGATTTCTTCCGGGAAGAGCATCTGCGTGTGCTGATCGCGGCCGCGCTGGAGAACAACCGCGATATCCGTATCGCCGCGGCCCGCGTCGATCAGGCGCGCGCGGCCTGGCGTATCGAGGGATCGGCGCTCTATCCCGAACTCAACGCCGTCGGCACCGGCACGCGGGGTCGTTCCATCATCAGCCTGCCGGGCGCAGGCACGCAGAGCTATGACATCAAGCAGGTCACCGCGCAGGTGAGCGCGAGCTGGGAAATCGATTTCTGGGGCCGTCTGCGCAACCTGAACGACGCCGCGCGCAATCGTTATCTGGCGACGGAAGAGGCGAAGCGCGCCGTTGCCACCGGCCTGATCGCGCAGGTCGCCAATGGCTATCTGCTGGAGCGCGAATATGAGGAACGCCTCGCGCTTGCCCGGCGGACGATCGTCACGCGCGAGGACTCACTGCGGATCATGCGCCGCCGCTATGAAGTCGGGTCCGGCTCGAAGCTCGAAATGACCCAGGCGCAGTTGCTGCTGGCGCAGGCGCAGGATGCGCTGCAAGCGCTTGAGCAGGACCGCGACGTGAACCGCAACGCGCTGGCGCTGCTGGTCGGGCGGCCCGTGGAGATCGTGCCTGGGCCCCTCGGTCTTGCCGAAACCGGACCGGATATCGCCCTTCCGCCGGGCTTGCCCTCCGACCTTCTGGTCAACCGGCCTGATATCGTGGCGGCGGAATATCAATTGCGGGCGGCCAACGCCGATATCGGCGCGGCGCGGGCGGCGTTCTTTCCCAATATCAGCCTGACGGGTGCCTTCGGCACGGCGAGTTCCGATCTCGACGGGCTGTTCGGCGACGGGAGCCGCGCGTGGAGCTTCACCCCGACGATCGCCCTGCCGCTGTTCAATGCGGGCCGCCTTTCCGGCAACCTCGATCTGGCGAAAGCGCGGCAGGTCGAAGCCGTGGCCAGCTATGAAAAGACCGTGCAGGGCGCGTTTCGTGATGTTTCCGACGCGCTGGTCCGGCGCCGGCAACTGGCGTTGCGGATCGACACCGCGCGCAGCTCGCTGGACGCCTTGCGCGAACGGGCTCGGCTGGCCGGGTTGCGGTTCGACAACGGGCGTTCGGCCTATTTGGAAGTGCTGGACGCGCAACGCGACCTTTTCGACACCGAACAGGCGCTGATCCAGTTGCGCCGCGCTCATCTGGCGAGCGGCATAGCCCTCTACGCGGCGCTTGGCGGGGGCTTTCCCGCCGAAGTCGTCCACGACAGCAACGATCAAGGCGGAGAACACAGGCGATGACGGCGTCCCGGAAGACATGGCTCATCAGGGGCGGCATCGCGGCGGCGCTCGTCGTTGTAGCTCTGCTCCTTTGGCAGGTGCTCAAGCCCGGCGATTTGCCCGAAGGCATCGTCGGCGGTAACGGCCGGATCGAAGCGGTTGAAATCGACGTTTCCGCCAAATCGCCCGGCCGCATCCGCGAAATCCTGGTCGACGAAGGCGCGTTCGTGCAGGCGGGGCAAGTCGTCGCCCATATGGATACGGACGTGCTGAGTGCCCAGAGGGCCGAAGCCGAAGCGCAACTGGCGCAGGCGCTGAACGGCATCCAGATCGCGACCAGCCAGGTCGCGCAGCAGCAGAGCAACCGGGCGGCGGCTCTCGCCGGCGTCCGCCAGCGTGAGGCGGAGCTGAACGCGGCGCGCAAGCGGCTGGCGCGATCGGAAACGCTGGCGCGAGAAGGTGCGACCGCCGTGCAGGAACGGGATGACGATCAGGCCCGCGTCGAAGGCGCGGCGGCGGCAGTGGAGGCCGCTCGCGCCCAACTCGCGGCCGTCGACGCGGCGATCACGACGGCGCGCAACCAGGTGATCGGCGCGCGTTCGCAGGTCGATGCCGTGCGCGCCACCATCCAGCGGATCGAGGCCGATATCCGCGACAGCGACCTCAAGGCGCCGACGGCCGGCCGCGTGCAATATCGCGTCGCCCAGCCGGGCGAAGTCGTGGGTGGCGGCGGGCGCGTGCTCAACCTGGTCAATCTGGGCGACGTCTACATGACCTTCTTCCTGCCGGAAACGGTCGCGGGCAAGGTGGCGCTGGGCAGCGATGTACGCATCGTGCTCGATGCGCTTCCGGATCGTGCGATCCCTGCGAAAGTCAGCTTCGTTGCCGATGTGGCCCAGTTCACGCCCAAGACGGTGGAGACGCAAAGCGAGCGCCAGAAACTGATGTTCCGCGTGAAGGCGCAGATCGATCGCAAGTTGCTCGATCGCTATATCACCCAGGTCAAGACCGGCCTTCCGGGCATGGCCTATGTGCGGATCGATCCGAAATCCGAATGGCCCGCGAAACTGACCGTCAACGTGCCGCAATGACGGAAGCTGTCGCCCGCGTTTCGGGCGTGAGCCTGCATTACGGCAAGGTGCTGGCGCTCGATGATGTGAATCTTGAAATCCCCGCCGGGCGCATGGTGGCGATGATCGGCCCGGACGGCGTCGGCAAGTCCAGCCTGTTTTCCCTGATCGCGGGCGCGCGAGCCATCCAGGAGGGCCGGGTCGAGGTGCTGGGCGGCGACATGGCCGAGGCCCGCCACCGCAACGCCGTGTGTCCGCGCATCGCCTATATGCCGCAGGGGCTGGGCAAGAACCTCTATCCTACGCTCTCCATCGACGAAAATCTCGAATTCTTCGGGCGGTTGTTCGGGCAGGACGCGGCCGAACGCGAGCGCCGCATTGCCGACCTCACCGAAAGCACGGGCCTCGCGCCGTTCCGCAAGCGCCCGGCGGGCAAGCTTTCGGGCGGCATGAAGCAGAAGCTCGGCTTGTGCTGCGCGCTCATCCACGATCCCGATTTCCTGCTGCTGGATGAGCCGACAACCGGCGTCGATCCCATGTCGCGCGCGCAATTCTGGGATCTGATCGACCGCATCCGCGCGAACCGCCCGCACATGAGCGTGCTGGTCGCCACGGCCTATATGGAAGAGGCCGAACGCTTCGACTGGCTAATCGCGATGGACGCGGGAAAGGTGCTGGCCACCGGCACCGCAGCCGACTTCTATGCACGCACCGGCGAACAGTCGCTGGAACAGGCGTTTATCTCGATGCTTCCCGAGGAGCGCCGCCGCGGGCACAAGCCGGTGGAGATTCCGCCGCGCAGCGACGGCGGCGAGGCCGAGATCGCCATCGAGGCGCAGGGGCTCACCATGCGTTTCGGTGATTTCACGGCAGTCGATCATGTCGATTTTCGCATCGAGCGCGGCGAGATCTTTGGATTCCTCGGCTCCAACGGCTGCGGCAAGTCGACCACCATGAAGATGCTGACCGGCCTGCTGAAAGCCAGCGAAGGCCAGGCCTGGCTGTTCGGCCGCGAGGTCGAGAATGACGACATGGCGACGCGCCGGCGCGTTGGCTATATGAGCCAGGCCTTCTCGCTCTACTCGGAACTGACGGTCCGGCAGAACCTCGAGCTGCATGCCCAGCTCTTCCATGTTCCCGCCGGGGAAGTGCCGGCCCGCGTGAGGGAAATGGCGCAGCGGTTCGGCCTGGATGGCATCATGGATGCGTTGCCCGGCGCCTTGCCGCTGGGCCAGCGCCAGCGGCTCAGCCTAGCCGTCGCCATGATCCACAAGCCGGAAATGCTGATCCTGGATGAACCGACGTCCGGCGTCGATCCGATCGCGCGGGACCAGTTCTGGCAGATGATGATCGACCTGTCCCGGCGCGACAAGGTGACGATCTTCATTTCCACGCACTTCATGAACGAAGCGGAGCGGTGCGACCGCATATCGCTGATGCATGCGGGCAAGGTGCTGGTCAGCGACACCCCCGCCGCCATTGTCGAGAACCGCGGCGCGGCGGACCTGGAAGAAGCGTTCATCGCCTATCTTCAGGATGCGAGCGGCGAGACGCCGACAGAAAAGAGGGACGATCCGGTTCCTGCGGGCGCGCCTGCCGCGGCCGATCAGGACATTTCGGCTGCACCGGCCCGCTCCCCATGGTTCATGCGGCGCCGGATGATGAGCTATGCCCGGCGCGAAGGGCTGGAATTGCGCCGCGATCCCATCCGCGCCACCCTGGCCCTGCTGGGCAGCGTCATCCTGATGTTCATCATGGGCTATGGCATCAGCATGGACGTGGAGGACTTGCCGTTCGCCGTGCTGGACCGCGACGGCACGACCACCAGCGAGAACTACGTCCTCAACCTGGCCGGATCGCGCTATTTCATCGAACGGCCGCCGATCACCGACTATAGCCAGTTGGACCGGCGGATGCGCTCGGGCGAACTGAGCGTGGCCCTGGAGATTCCGCCCAATTTCGCGCGCGAC
Source organism: Sphingobium phenoxybenzoativorans (assembly GCF_001757355.1). Classification (GTDB taxonomy): domain Bacteria; phylum Pseudomonadota; class Alphaproteobacteria; order Sphingomonadales; family Sphingomonadaceae; genus Sphingobium; species Sphingobium phenoxybenzoativorans. Next base: position 17,882 of record NZ_MINO01000052.1, on the reverse strand, counting down.
CTGCGCCGGGGCGTGCCGGTGCAGATCGGTGTATGGGTCGATGGCGCCATGCCGCAGCGGGCCGAGACCGTGCAAGGCTATGTCCAGGCCCTGCATGCCCACTGGCTCAGTGAAATGGCCGTGCAGGAAACAGGTGCGCGGCCATCGATGGGTCTCGTCAATATCGAGCTGCGCTATCGTTACAATCCGGACGTGAAAAGCCTTGTAGCCATCGCGCCGGCCGTGATTCCGATGATGCTGCTCTTGTTCCCGGCGATGCTGACGGCTTTGAGCGTGGTGCGGGAAAAGGAGCTGGGTTCCATCGTCAATTTCTACGTGACGCCGATCAGCAAGGTGGAATTCCTGCTGGGCAAGCAGCTTCCCTATGTCGCGCTCGCCATGCTGAACTATGTCTTGCTGGTGTTCCTCGCCGTCACGATGTTCGGTGTGCCGTTGACGGGCAGTTTCCTCGCGATGACGCTGGGCGCTCTCTTCTATACGCTGTCGGCGACGGCCATCGGCCTGCTGTTCTCCATCTTCATGCGCAGCCAGATTGCCGCGATGTTCGCCACCGCCATCGGCACGATCCTGCCCGCCGTGCAGTTTTCCGGCCTGATCAACCCGGTGTCCTCGCTCGAGGGGGCGGGCGCGGTGATCGGATCGATATATCCCGCGACCTGGTTCGTCACCATCTGCCGCGGCGTCTTTTCCAAGGGGCTGGGCTTCGCCGACCTCTGGCCTGACCTTCTCGTGCTGTTCGCGACGTTTCCCGTCATCCTGGCGCTGTGTGTCGCGTTGCTGCGTAAGCAGGAGAGCTGATATGCGCCACGCGGCCAACATCTACCGGCTCGGCATCAAGGAACTGCGCAGCCTGTGGCGCGATCCGATGATGCTGTTCCTGATCCTCTATTCGTTCTCGGTGGGGATCTACGTCGCGGCAACCGCCATGCCGGAAACGCTGCACAAGGCGCCTATCGCGATCGTCGATGAAGACCAGTCGCAGCTTTCCAGCCGGATAACCGGCGCCTTTTATCCGCCGCACTTCACGCCCCCTTCGATCGTGGGACTGAACGAAGTGGACAAGGGGCTGGATGCCGGGCGCTATACGTTCGCTCTCGACATCCCGCCCGATTTTCAGCGAGACGTACTTGCGGGACGCCAACCCGGCTTGCAGCTCAACGTTGACGCTACGCGGATGAGCCAGGCTTTCACGGGCGGCGGCTACATCCAGCAGATCGTGCAGGGCGAAGTTGCCGAATTCATGAAAGGCACGCGTGCGAGCACGCCGGTCCCGGTCGAGCTGGCGCTGCGCGTGCGGTTCAATCCTACGCTGGCGCAAAGCTGGTTCGGCGCGGTCATGGAAATCATCAACAGCGTCACCATGCTGTCGATCGTGCTGACGGGCGCGGCCCTGATCCGCGAGCGCGAGCACGGCACGATCGAACACCTGCTAGTGATGCCGGTGACGCCGTTCGAGATCATGGCCAGCAAGGTCTGGGCCATGGGGCTCGTTGTCCTGGTCGCCTGCGCTTTCGCGCTTTTCGTGATGGTGGAAGGGGTACTGTCCGTTCCCGTCGAAGGGTCGATCGCGCTGTTCCTCGCCGGAGCGGGGCTGCACCTGTTCGCCACGACCTCCATCGGCATCTTCATGGGGACGATCGCGCGCTCCATGCCGCAGTTCGGCTTGTTGCTGATGCTGGTGCTGCTGCCGTTGCAGATGCTGTCCGGCGGTTCGACGCCGCGCGAAAGCATGCCGGAGTTCGTCCAGACGGTCATGTTGGCCGCGCCCACCACCCATTTCGTGAAGATGGCGCAGGCCATCCTTTACCGGGGCGCGGGCTTTGACGTGGTCTGGCCCCAGTTCCTGGCTATCATTGCTATCGGCGCGATCTTCTTCGCCATTGCGTTGGCGCGGTTCCGGCGAACCATCGGCACGATGGCGTGAGGAGGCAGTCGAATGTCAGAACACCAAATTGCGTGGGACATCGTAACGATGCTTCAGACTAACGATTGCCGAACGGTTCCGCGCAGGTTTCGCAGGAGAATAATACCGGCGGCGGTGTCGCGGATCCTGAGCCAGGTTTTCGAAACAGCGAATCCACGATTGCCCTAGCAGCCTCACGCGTCAGCCATAGCGCTGGCTGACGGCTGTGAATGCCCCCTATCTCCCATAGGTATCACAACGGCTTCTTCTGGCACGTTTGCCGGTGCACGGCCAACACAACCCAAGGAGGATGCCATGTATGTCAATGCCAGAATGCGTGAGACACTCTCACGCTTCAATGCCGCTTCTTCAATGGAAGCGCTGCTCGCCGCCTTAGCTGATGCCGCCACGAAAATGGGCTTCCCCTATGTCGCGATGATCCAACATGGCGGCCTCCCACGCTTGGTCGAACGGGCGCTGGTTATTACCAACTATCCGGCGGAGTTCGTGCGTTTCTACACCGAGAGCCACGCGTACGTCATCGATCCAGTCTATGAGGTGAGCCAGTTGCTGGACCGCCCGTTCAGCTGGGACGAGATTCCCGGTTATGTCGATCTCACAGGCACACAATCAGCCCTGTTCGAAGAAGCGCGGCTGCATGGTCTCGTCCACGGTGTCACCGTGCCGCTCCACATACCGAGCGAATCCCATGCGTCTTGCACTTTCGCACGCGCGGAGCCGATCATGGCTTCGCCATCGCTACTGACGACGCTCCACATCGTCGCTGCCTTCGGGTTCAAGGCGGGCCTCAGACTACATCATGCCTCGCGCGGACATGACGTACCCAGGCTCACGCGCCGCGAAGCTCAATGCACGGCATTGGTCGCCGTCGGCAAGAGCGATTGGGAGATCAGCCAGATACTCGGTCTGAGCGAGACCTCGGTGCGCTATTTCGTCTCCCACGCAAAGCAGCGTTACGGCGTCTACAAGCGCTCAGAGCTTGTCGCCAGGGCGCTCATCGACGCGCAGATCCTTCGAAACGACCAAGGGATCATTGAGGCTGGACCCCGCCGCCCGCGCCACAGGGCGAAACGGCGCAGTCCTTGACAGTCCTGTCGGTGTCGCCGTGTTGCGCATCCCGTCAATTGGCCCGCGAATCGCCATGCCTAGGGCGGATAAGTGTATTGACCTACGGTCGCACGATCCAGTTTGCCGAGCTCTGATAATGCCAAGCAAGGCTTAGCCAATTTCGAAATTAATAAACTCGACAGTAGTTTCCCAATCTGTCAAAATGCATAGCATGGCTTCGCAAACATTAGGAAAATTAAACCGGCTGCAACGGGATCTCCCAGAGAGCCTGCTGGTCGACGCGGCATGGATGGAAGCCCATGGTTACTCATCATCGCTGCGGAGCCAATATGTTCGCGCGGGATGGCTCGATAGCCCGACCCGGCGCGTCTATCGCCGCTCGCGTGGACCGCTCACCTGGGAACAGGCCGTTATCTCACTGCAATCCCTGTTGGACCTGCCTTTGACAGTTGGCGGGCGCACAGCGCTCGAACAGCAGGGCTACGCTCATTATCTCTCCATAACGGTGCGCGAAGTCCATCTCTATGGGCCAAGCCGGCCGCCGACATGGCTCGACAGCCTGCCACTCGATGTCTCGTTCCGCTGGCATAACAGCCTCCGGCTGTTTCCAGTCGACGGCGAGATTCCTCCCGAGCCTGCGCCCCGGATGTCCAGCACCGCCGGCACGACCTTGCCGATCCGCTGTTCGAGCAAGGAACGCGCCGTTCTCGAACTGCTCGATGAGCTTCCCCATGAGAGCTTCCATCAGGTCGACATGCTGATGGAAGGAATGAGCGACCTCAGCCCACGTCGCCTTCAGACACTTCTTGAGGCGTGCGCGAGCGTAAAAGTGAAGCGTCTCTTCCTCTTCTTCGCGGATCGCCATGGCCATGCCTGGCGTTCGAAGCTCGATGTTTCCCGCCTGGATCTCGGATCGGGCAAACGCGTCCTGGTCAAAGGAGGGAAGCTCGACCGGCGCTACAACATCACCGTGCCCTCCGACCTGGCGGGAGAATAGCTGTATGGCGTTTCTCGACGGCTACCGGAGACAGGTCGCTCTTCTTCTGCGTGTTATGCCTCACGTCGCGAAGGAGGATATCTTCGCGCTGAAAGGCGGAACAGCGATCAATCTGTTCGTGCGTGACCTGCCGCGACTTTCGGTGGACATCGACCTCACCTATCTGCCGATCGAGGACCGCGCGACCTCGCTCGCCACGATCGATGCGGCGATGCTGCGGATCAAGGAACGCATCGAGGAAGGACTGGTCGGAGCCAGGATTCATGCGTCGCGTTCCGCTGACGAAAAAATCGTCACCAAGCTCATCGTTCGTGCGGATGATGTGCAGATCAAGATCGAGGTCACGCCAGTGTTGCGCGGGACGGTCTATGATCCCGTCGTTATGGGTGTCGTTCCCGCAGTCGAGGACGCCTTTGGTTTTGCTGAGATTCAGGTGGTGTCCTTCGCCGATCTCTATGCGGGAAAAATCGTGGCGGCGCTCGACCGGCAGCACCCTCGCGACCTCTTCGACGTCCGCGACTTGCTGGCGAACGAAGGCGTCACAGACGATTTGCGACGTGCATTTCTCGTCTACCTCGCCAGCCATAATCGCCCGATGGCCGAGGTTCTCGCTCCCGCCCGTAAACCGCTCGCCGAGGAGTTCGAGCGCGGTTTCGTCGGAATGACTCACCAGCCGATCACTCTGGCGGAACTGGAATCAGCGCGTGAAGACATCATCGCGCGCATGGTTGCCGGGATGCCTGACACTCATCGGCAATTCCTTGTCGGCTTCAAGCGTGGTGAACCGGACTGGGCGCTTGCGGGCATTGATGAGGCGAGGCGACTGCCCGCGGTCTTGTGGAAGCAACGTAACCTGGACCGGTTGGACCCTGGCAAGAGGCAGGAGCTTGTTGCCGCGTTGGAGAAGCAATTGCTGCCGGGATAGGTCAGGCGCCCCTCCGACGCCTGCAGGTCAGCCTGTTTGCGGCGAGCAGCGCGGAAGGGTGGTGGTTAGGTGAAGTGCGGGAGCAGCGAGGAAAGGGTGGAGGTGATGGGAGAGGGAGCCGCTCGCGTTTGGGACCAGCAGGTACATTGAAGGCTTACGGTTCGACATGGATTTTGGCGGAATGGCCGGGCAATGTCTTTCCGCTAGCGCTGCCTATATTCTTGGTGATGCAGGCGCGCGAACATAGCGCACAGCGTGGTCGAGGCGCTCCGCCGCGTCGGCCTCGCTGATGCGGAGGCGGCGTGCGATCTGGCCAACGGTAAAGCCGTCATTGCGATGAAGGAACAAGGCCCGCATGGTCAGGTGCGGTAGATCGGTAAAAACAGAATCCCATACCTCGCCTTCTTCCCCCATCTTGCCCGACGACCCCATGACCCTCTCAATCACATCGTGGAGATCGGCAGCAGCGGGTTCCTGCAAGGCGTATAGGATCGCCAAGGACTGCTCCATCATTTCCAGCGCTTGTTCTTTCAATTCGTCGTTGCCCGGCTCGTTACCGCTCCCCATGCTCTCACCTCCTTCTTAGTTGCAGAGGAGCATGACAGAAATCGCGGGATTTTCATCAACAACAACCCCCAACTTGGATATTGTTGTGCGCTGGCTTTTTGCGCGAAGGTGCCATGCGCTATTTTATGATTTCCGAGCCGTTAGCCGGACTTCAGATTTTGAAAACATCATGACTGCCAGCCTTACAGGTCGCGCCGCCGCTCGCATCAGCGGAGGTGCCGAGAATGGGGTTGCCCGGGGATGGAGATGCTCGAGATATGGAAAATGCACGGTCTCGTGCCGACCTTGTAAGTCATATGCCCAGCAGAAGCGGCTGAGACGCAGTCCGTGTTGGACACCGCAAAAGCTGTCCCAACCGCGACATTTACCGGAACTGGCAAGAACGACCGTCATGCATTGACATTGGTGACGGTTATTGCGGCGGCGCCAATACCCTCTCTCTGGAATTGACGCCGCCACATCGATCCCTGTTCGCAAAGATGGGTCAATGCCGATAGATTAGAAGCGTTGTTCCCAATCGGTTTCCAGATCGAGCCGATTCACAAATGATGGAACACCGACAGAATTCTGCTATAGTCCTCCAGTGAGGATATAGCGATGAACAACGCCGCCCATATTCAAGCGCCCGAACCGGCATCGCCTCGGCTGAAACCGTCCGATTGGCTCTGGCGTCCGTGGTACGCGAAGCTGTGGTGGTCGGCAATTCCGGTCTGGTGGATTGGCATGGCTACATCGACCAGGATCGCGCCGCTTGAGGCGTTCTACGACAGTGCGGCGGCCGGTTTTCTCAACCTCCTGTTCTTTCCGATGACGGCACTCATGGTGCTTGGACTCGGCTATGTGCAGCAGTGGGTGGCCGGGTTTTCATCGACGGGCGAGGGTACGCCTGTGTCCGATGAAGCGGTGGCCAGAACCTCCAAAAGAATGTGGGAGGAACATGAGCGAGGAATGGAAGACCTTCGTGCTGGCACCGATATATTCGATCCACGGTCGGGAGGTCTCTACATCGGCAACCCGCTGAGCCTTCAGCACCCTAGTCGGTTCTTCAAGCACTAACGATTCTTGAAGCTGCTGTCGCCATCGCCGGGGCTGCCATCCACGTCCGTAGAAAATCTACCGCTCTTCAGGACGGAGTTCTGTTCGACCGAAGTCAGGGGCCCGGTAATGTCGAAAGTTGCCCGGCCGGAATCCGCATCATGGAGATATCGGTTGCGTATGCCATCCGGGCCAAGAATCCGGTCCGACAGTTCACGCGAGAAGGTCGCCGCCGGGTCGCTCGAGCGCGCGGCTTCGCGCTCGGCGGCGGCAATCGCTTCGCGCACGTCGTAGTTGACGATGTCAATCGACGACTGTGCTGTCTCGTTGCTGATTCCGACGTCACGACTTTCAAAACCAAGACTGGCGCCCACTCGACCTGAGGTCGACGTGGTCTTCTGTGGCGACTGCGCTTGGCCCGCTTGCTTGCCTTTCTCTGCAGGCTGCCCGCGACCGCCTATCGCCTCCGATTCATCGACCCCAACCGAGCCTCCGAGTTGAGCGCCGACGCTTGTACCGATCGTGACATTATCCTGCGCGGATCGCGAGAGCCCGCGCTGCCACCCGGTCTGCGCGATGATCGCCTGCACGTCGCGCGTAAGCGTATCGGCCACCTGCGGGTTCAGACGCCAGTTGCCATGACGGTCCATCTCGAACCCGCCCTTGAGCCAGTTCTGCATCATCGCCTGGCCCTGTTCGCCGCTGCTGAGGAAATGCTCGATCGTGTCGGGCCCGGCCTGTTTCCCTGCCTCGAACCGCGTAGAGGTATCGTTGCGGGCCGATTGCTGGAACCCGACCGAGCTGGAGACGAGAAGATCGTTGTCGGCGAACGAGAACCTTGCCCGCCCGCCATTGGCGACCGCGCCCAATTGGCTCTCGTTGATGAGCCCGCCGCGCCACATCTGCGCCGCCGTCTCCGGGGTGAGATTGAGGCTCAGATCGCCATTCTGCGCCATGGCGATCTGCCGCTTCGACATGTCGACACCATGATCGGCCAGCAGCTTCTGCATGCGCGTCAGGCGCTCATTATCGATGATCCGCGTCATCCGTTCGTTGCGAGCGCGGTCAGCGATCCCGGCCGCACCACCTTCGGCCATGTCGACCTGATTGCCGGCGCCCTGCGACAGCGTGCGGATGAAGCTGTCGAGATGTGCGGCCTGGCGCACCGACATGCCCGCGGCGGCCGCGCCTTCCGCGAACCCGGCATTGTCGGCCTGTCGCCGCTGCTCCCCGATCCGGGCGGCCGAGCGCGTACCGTCGTGACCGACCTCACGCTGCGCGTCGAGCTTGCCCGACCGCTCCGCAAAATCGAAGCCCGCTGCCTCGCGGGTGCGGCCATAGACGCTGGCGCCCTCGCGCGCGGCCTCGACGGTCGCACCGTCGGCGGTGCCGACCTGCACGGCGGCATTGTAGGTTTCGAGCGCCCGCATGACCTGCGCCTCGTTGCGGCCGGTTGCGCGGGAGAGTTGGGAAATGGCTGTCGACCGAGCCTCTCCGGATAGCGCATTGATAAAGGCGATGCGGCGGGAGGTTTCCTGGACTGAGAGGCCGAGCATGGAGGCGGCGTTGCGCTGGCCCTCATTGCTGCCGGTCCTATGCGCCTGCTCGGTCGCGACATTGCCGCGCTCGATCCGCCTTACATTGTCGCCAGCAAAATCGCGCCGGCCTTCCATCGCGCCGACTTGAATCTGCGCGCCGGTAAGATCGTTGCGCAGCATCTGCTCCTGGTCGAAGGTATTGGCGATCAGTTTGGCGAAGGTCGGATCAGCCGACGCTTGGGCGATCACCGTCGAGGCTTTGAGCGCGGCATCCTTTTGGTCGTAGCCGTTCCTCTCAAAATGCCGCTGGGCTCCGGACAGCATCATGTCATAGGCGCGCGTATCCCCGAACGCCTTCCACTGGACCATCTTCTGCGTGAAGGCCGCGAACGAACGTTCCCCGGATTGCCCCTCGCCAAAATAGCCGGTGCCAAGGCTGCGGAGCGCATCCTTCTCGGCAAAATTATGGATCGCACTGGTCGCGGCATTGTCGCGCACGGCGCGCACGGTCGCGGGATCGGTGAGGCTGCGGCCGGTGAGGGCAGGGGAGAGCCCGCCCAGTTCGCGTGCCGCATCGAGCTTGCCCATGCCGAATGCGGCCGTCCCGCTGGCGCCGCCGCCATGTTCGCCGAGCACGCTGCTCGCGGCACCGAACGCACGGGTTGCGCCGAAGGCCGAGCGCTCCCCGAAATCCCCGAAGTTCGAAGCCGCGCCCCGCCGCGCCATGGTGCCCGCTGCTCCCGCCTGCGCCTCGAGCGCGCCGGCATAGCCTTCGCTGGTGGCAAGCGGTGCGGCGGCTGCCGTGCCCTGACCCTGCACACCGAGCGCGCCGGATGTGAACGAGGTGAACACATTACCGGAGAACCGGAAAACCGTGAAGACGAACGCCCCCGCAAGACCCGCGGACGCGGTGCGGAAACTCCCGAAGATGGCGAGCGCCTTCATCGCGGACGACGGCGCCAGCATCCAGGCATTGGCCGCGACATGGTTGGCGCGCATCTCGGCCAGCACATCGGTCGCGCGGCCGAGCGTCAGCTGATAGATCCCGGCGTCGATCACGCCCCAGAGCGCCACGAAGACGAACAGGCCGAGGGCGAAGGAAGCCACGCGCAGATTGATCGGGGTGAGGATGAACAGCAGCGCGACGGGCATCATGAAGAGCATGATCCCGAAGACCGTCGCCCGGATCGTGGGCATCCACTCGTTGGCCGTCGACATGGTGGCCAGGCCTGACGAGACGACAGCGCGATTGGCCATGACACGCGCCGCCGTTGCAGGACTGTCCTCGAACAGCACATCGCCCACCGTGCTGCCGAGCATCACATTGGTCAGGAACTGCTGGAGCGAGAGCGGCGTATCCATCATCATCTGGCCAAGTTCGCCGATGTTGGAGCGGCAGCGCTGAAGCTGGGTCGCATTGCCGATGTCGTAGCCGGTGCGGGTGCAGACCTGCGCGACATAATTGTCGAACAGCGCAGGTTCGGAGAGGCGTGTCGAGATATGTTCCCACGCCTCGTTGCAGCTCACCGTCGTGCCGCCCTTGTCGGTGGACGTGAACACCGTGCTGAAGGTCGCCGGCCCCGCCATCGCGGCAAAGGCGGCAGGAAGATCGGTCGCCGTGCGGAACAGCTGATCGTCGTCGACGCCATAGGCGGGCGAGACCCGCGCGACCGGATAGCATTGCCGGACATAGTCCTTGATCGTCGCGTCAAGGAACGTGTCGGTCATCGGGCCGCGCGGGCTCGCTGCATTGAGGAACAGGTCGAAACTGTGCCCGCCCGCCCCGAACTCAAGCTTGGCATGGGGATCGGTGGTGTTGTCGTCGATCACTTCCGCGAGCGCGCGCTCCATCATGTTGGTCATGCCCGCGACCAGCACGATGAGGTTCGGCACGTCGCCGACCGGCTGATAGGCGTTGCGGACGCGGTCGTAGACATGGACCGTGCCCGTCGTCGCGACCAGGCCGACGAACAGGCCGACGCCGATCAGCATCTGGAACCCGAAGGCGACGATGCCCATGCCTTGCCCGCGGATGCTGGCGAGCAGGACGCCGAGCGCGATGCCCACCACCGCGACGATCAGCACCAATGTCTCGTAACGCGAATCCCCGAAGATCATCGAGACGAGGCGGAAGGCGTCCACCGTCTCCGCAAAGCCGTCATAGGTGTGGAAACTCGCATCGATCGCCAGCGCGGGACTGGCCGAGAAGAGAGCGATCAGGACCGAGATCGCGCGAACTAAGCGGTGCATGACGCGGCCCTCCGTCAGCGGTTGCGGTTGGCGGCGGCGCCGGCGGCGTCGCGCGCATCACGGTCGCGCTGGCGCACGACCCCGGCATAGTTGGCCGAGAGGTTCGCCTGGTTGAGGGCGGCCATGTAGGACTGGCGCATCTGCGCGCGCTGGCGCAGCACCTCGTCGCGTAGCCCGCTCAATTGCTCAATGCCCTTGGCGAGGATGCGGGTCTGGCAGATCCGGGCGCTGCCGGCATCGGCCGCGCCGGCGGCGGTCACGCCACGTTCGGCATTGGACACGGCAAAATCTATGCTACGCGTGAGGTCGTTGAGCATCTGGTATGCGAGCGTCAACGCGACCAGTTCGTCGGTATCGCCGATCACGCTCTCGACCAGCCCCTGGCGCACGCCCCATTCCAGAAGACGATAGACGGGGAGGGTGCGCACATTGGCGACGAACTGGCGTTCCTCCGCCGTCAGCGCGGCGCGCGTGCGGATCTTGATCGCGATCGACTCCATCCGGCCGCGCGCGAGCACCAGCGCGCCCTTGCCGCTGCCGTCGGTCGAGCAGTCGGCCGAGGTCGGCGGCACCGCGATCGCGCGGGTCTGGACCTTGCCGGTCAGGAAATCATCGACGCTCTCGGTGTCCTGCCGCGCGCAGGCGGGGATAGCCGTGAACAGCGGTACCTTGTCCGCCGGGTCCCAGCGCATATAGACGTCGCCGACGCGGGCGCGCATGACGCCGGCCCAGTCGGACGCGCCGACACGCGCGGCGGCATGGGCGAGGAGCGAGCCGGTCTTGAAGATGTCGGTGACCTCGGCCGGGCAGTTTTCCAGCGCGTCGCGCAGATCCTCGGTCGGATTGCCCTGGTTCGCCTGAATCTTTTCGCGGCTCTGCTGATAGCTCTTGGAGAAGCCCTCGCGGACGCTCTTGTAGCCGGTCATCTCTTCGATGATGCCCGACATATTGTCGTCGCCCCGGGCGATCTGGACCATGCGGTTGGCGAGCCGGCAATCGTTGACCTGGATCGAGTTGAGGAAGTTGGTCGCCGCCTCCATCTTCGAGATGATGTTGCCCATTTTTTCATCGAGGGTTTCCAGCAGGTACTGGAAAGCGACCGCCGGGGCGGCCTGAAGGATGCTTTCGAGCTTCTGGACGAGATAGTCGGGATCGAGGAACGACATGCCGCCCAAAAACATGTCGATTCCCCCGCAGCCCGCGCGGACCTTGGGCAGCGTGACCGACATGAGATAGTCGTTATGGACATCGATCCGGCCCGACATGCCGCCCGCGGTGATATAGCCGCGGGTCTGGTCCTCGAACGAGCCGGGGCTGGTATAGGTCACATTGTCGAACCAGCTTTCGGCCCAGCTTTGCGCACAAGCCGGTGTGGCGAAGGCAACGCAAGCCAGCAGGGGCAAGGCGAGCAGGGTCAGGCGGCGGCGCGGGTTTGCCATGGCGGGCAGCTTTCGTTTGCGCGGGCAAGGGTCTGGCTCCCCATGTCAGTTCCTTGCTCGGTTGGAGGATGGAGGCGTGGGCGCGGCCACGATTCCGGTGAACTTCGCCATGCCGCGCACGCCGACAGCGGGCTTCACCCCGGTCAGCATCTTGGCGGCGAGGTAGAGATTGCGCGCGAGGTTGGGCGCGTGATCGGTGCCGATCGCGACGGGAATGATGCGATTGGAATCGGCGACAGGGCGGACCCAGGCGACCGGATGCCCGACCCATGGCAGACCGAGGCGCCCGGAGCGCAGCATCGCTTCCTGGCTGCCGATCGTGCGGACCTTCCAGCCATAGCGTTGCCCCAATGTGCCGAGCCGCGCCCAGAGATCGGCGCAGGGGATGCAGCCGGGCGCCGTGCTCATCTCGACGATGAACGCGGGGGCCTGGCCTTTCATGGTTTCGGCGAAGTCGGGCGGCCAGTCGCGCGTCACCGGAACGCGGGCGAGCCATTGGCGCATCTTCGCGTCGGTGGCGACCGGGTGGATCGCCGCGCGCATCGCCTGTTCGTGCGTCGGCGCCTGCGCGTGCGCGGATCCATTGGCCATGAGCATCGCCGTAAGCAGGATGGGGGCAAAGCGGATCATGGCCGGGGTCCCATCCGAACGTCCACCAGATCGCCGCCCAGGACGCGCGGATCGGTGGCGGAGACCGGGCCGTTGGCGAGCGCGTCGAAGAACCCGTCTTCCTCGCCCGCGCCGGTCAGGAACTGTTCGGGCCGGATATCGCCCGCGAGCAGCCGGACCGCCTGGTAGGCCATCTGGATGAGGTTGGGATAGGCCTCGACCCCGCTGGCGATCACCATGCGCTGCTGGCTGCCCCGCCGGATCACCATCGTCGTGGGCGTGACCTCGACCCCGAAGCGCTGCGCGAGTTCCGGCTTGCGGTCGATGTCCTGAAGTGTGACCTGCCAGCCCATCTCGTCCTGGAAGCGCTGGACGATCGGCCACTGGACGCGGCAGTAGCCGCAGGTCGAACGCGAGAACATGACCAGCGCGAATTCATTGGCGCGGCTACGCAGATACTGGCGGCGGACCTGATCCTTCTGAGCGGAGAGTTGGTCACGCGCCTCGCCGACCATCGGATTGGCGGACTTGGCGTTGAGTTCGGGATTTTGCAGCATGGCGATCTGCGTGACACCGGCGAAGGCTCGGGCCTTGCGCCGGGCGAAGTCCTGCAGACGCCAGAAATCCGCGACCGCATCGACGGTGAGCACGGTCGCCGCGTAGTCGCGCTGTTCCTCGATCAGCTTCCTGATCTTCGGCGGCGTCCAGGTGGCCAGTTCGACCATCGGCGGGATCACCGGCTTTTTGAGAGCGTCGGGATCGGCATCCTCTTCCGTGGGTTTGGGCGGCGCCTGATACCACCAGTAGCCGGTGCGTTGCTCGCCGGTCTGCGCATGGACAGGCAGGATCGGCAGGAGCACCGCCACGATGAGGAGGGCGAGGCGGATCACAGCAGCTTCTCCATGCGCTTCAGCCGCTCGATCTCGACCGGGCCGTAGTAGCGGCTGTCGAACCCGCTGGCGTGCGACGAGCCGACATAGATCATGCCCGGCGGGATCGTTCCGATCATCGGACGCCAATGGTCGAGCTTCTGCCCATTGTGCCCATAAGGCTTGCTGATCCCGAGCAGCTTGCCGTTGCAATAGTACCAGCCATCCCATTCGCCGGGATGTATGGGGCCAGATGCAGACGACGGCTTCTCGATCCAGTCGATGCGGTCGCCCGGCAGGCACAGCGCCATCTTGGTAACATCGACCGGCTTGGGACCGGCGAGCGGATGCGACAGGGTAAACGATACGAAATCGCCGCGATGGATCGGCCCCGGCGCCTTGCGGACGAGCCAGGCGTCGATCGACGGGCTCATCACGATCGTCGCCTGGGGAATGGCCCACCACGTCAGCAGGCCCACCGGCAGGACGATGCCGAACGCCTTCCACAACTGTTCGGGTCGGGGTGGCTGGCCGAGCCCCGAACTGCCGAGCGCGACCGCGGCCTTGAGCGGCAGCAGCTTCAGTTCGGCCCAGCCGGATCTAGCGGCCCTGAAGGCGAGTCTGAGCATCGCGCACCTCCTGCTTGCCGCCGAGGCGGGCATATTCTTCGAGCAATCCTGAAAGTGCGGCGTCGCCGTAGATGACATGCGCGGCGCGCGGGGCATCATCCTCGCGCTCGCAATAGGGCAGCGCCGGATCGCCGGGCACCATGGCGAGTGCGGGGACGCGGGTGACGCCGTGCTGGCGGAAAATGAGCGGATCGACGATCAACTGCACGTCGCGCATCGCGCAGGCCGGGCCTTCGCATCCCGGATCATGGCGCAGGATTTCCGCGGAGAGTTTCGCCATCGGCGCGACCTTCGTGAGCCCGCCGGGCATCCCGCGAAAGGCCAGCACGCCGCCGACCCGTTCGAGCTGCCCGGCATAGATGCGCAATGTCGTCACCGGCATCGAGGACGAGACGAACAGCACCGGCACCCAGCCTTTGGTTTCGGGAGGCGTGGTGATGCCGGCTACGGCCTGCATGTCGGGCGCATCGAGACCGAGCGCCTGGCCGAGCCGTCTGGCCATGGCGTCGTGCTCGGCGGCCATGGCCTCCTTGCCGTTGTCGAGCGCGGTTCGCGCCCGCGCATCCATCGCCGGCGACGGAGCGCGCTTGCGCAGCCCCTCGAAAGCGCGGCGGCGGGTCTCGTCCGATGGCGTCGGCAGCGCGGTCGGACCGCGCATTTCCGCTTCGGCCTTGCGCGCGGCGGTGGCGCGTTCGAGCCGGTCCATCGCCGTGTCGCCTTGCTCTTGCGCGCGCTCCCTCGCGCTTACCGGCGGAGCGGTGTCCTGCGCTGGCGCGGAGGTGGAGAGGAAAGCGATACCGGCCAGCGCGAGCGAGACGCGCGCGTTATTGGCCGATGACCTGCATATAGGCATCGATCTTGTCCTTCATGTCGATCTGGATGTCGGCCTGGGCGCGGGCCTCGATTTCGGAATAATATTCGGAGAGGTCCATCTTGCTGAAATCCAGCGCCTGGAATTCCTCGGGGGTGAATCCGCGGCAATAGGGGTTCTTCGGCGTGCCCCAGCCAAGGCCGTTGAAGCTCTTGAGCTGCGGGCGACCCTGTTCCTGGATGATGCGGCCAAGCTTGGTGTTGAAGCAGCAGTGGCCCTTGGATTTCTGCACGCAGATGCCGAGGATCTTCGAGGAGCAATACGTCCCGACCTCGTGGCACATGCCCGACCCGCGCAGCATGCCCACTTCCATGTCCTGCTGGTCACAGCCGGACAGGAGGAAATCCATCATGAAATTGATCGCGAGACTGATGGCGATCGAGGTCGGATCGATCCCGGCGATGATCGCGTTCGCGCCGGAGCTCGCGGCCTGGCCGGCGGTCGCGCCCGCCTTGAACGCGCCATAGGCGGCCTTCATGCCGGTGAAGACGCCTTTCGCCACCGCGATCTTAGTGCCGATCGACGAGATGGACGAGCCCATCCCGTCCTTGACGATCTTGCCTTTGTCCTTGCAGCAGTTCGAGAAGGTGGTCTTGAGACCCGCTGGGCGGCAGCGCACCGCGCGTCCCGCGAATATCTCGATATTGCCGAGGCAATGCCCTTCGGCATCGACTTCGCCATCGGCAGGCGCGCCGGGATCGTCGACGATGGGATCGTCCTCAATTCCGGTGCCGTCGCTGCCGGTGCAGGCATTGGGCGAGCACATCGGCGTGCCGCCGCCGACCGGCGTCAGGCATGAGTGCTGGCTGCCGAGCGGGCAGCTATACGCGCCCTCGGCATCGGCCACGCACATCACTTGCTGGATCGGGCAGAGCCATTCTTCATCCGCCATGATCGTGCAGTTCGCGACCTCGCCAGGATCACCGGCATCGCCGTTGCCATCGAGATCGACCGCGCAGACCGGGAGCGTTTGCGCTTGCGCTGGCGTGACATGCCCCGCGAGCAGCAAGCCGTACAGGCCGAGCGCAAGCAGCTGTGCGCGCTTCCGCCAGGGAAGGAGGCGCCCGATCATCGGACTTCCCCCGTGCAGACCATGTCGGCCCCACCGAGGCGGACGGTCTGCATCATGACGACGGCTTCGGGAAAATCGTCGAGGCAGCCGCAGGCCGAGACGATTTCCTCGCCCGGACCCACAGGGCAGACATCGCCGCCGCCTGCCGCCGTGCAGGCATGGTAGAAGGTGTCCCACCCGACAGGCGCATTCTGTTTCGTGCCGACCACTCCGTCGAGGGTAGCCGCCGTATTGCGCGCGGGCGCGCGGGTCTTGCAGACCGGCTCGCAGGCCGGAACCGAGCCGCGATCGGGCAGCGCGAAGGGCCGTGACGCGGTGGCATAACCCCCGTCCGAGGTCCTCGTCCGGTCGGCCAGCATGGTCTCGGTCGAATGGTCGATGATATAGGCGCCGCGGCTCAGATCAGGTTCCGGCATCGATCCGGTATCGACGGTACAACGATAACGGCGCTGACGCTCGAACCATGGCCGCGCGAGACGGAGCGAGCAGGCGCCGCTCTCGAACAGGCGTGCCTGGGGGAGGGGTGTAAGGCCGGTGCCGACGCCGTTGCGGAACGTCTCGACGCCATCGACGCTTTCGTCATGAAGCGCGCAATTGACGTCGCCGGCATAGCCCGCGCACAGGTCGACGATCCGCTCGGTCGGGTTGCAACTGAGGTCGAGCATTGCATCGAACTGCGCGAAGGCCTCTCCTTCACCGCCGACCGCGATGCGCATGGAAATGACATGCTCGCCGCGGGTCAGCCACGGCTTGAGGTCGAGATTGGGATAGGCATGCCAGGTCCGTTTCCGCTCGCACTTGCCGGGCGGCAGGCCGGTCCCGGTCCAGTTCGCCGGATTGGACAGCACGAGCTCGCCGTCGATGCGAAGCTGGAGCCAGTCGTCGAAGAAATAGTGCGAGAGCCGGAACTGCGCGAGGCGATCGGGATCATCGATCCGCAGCCGCATGGAAAACTCGAAGATGCGGCAGCTCCCGCCTCGCAGGCTGTCGTCGCGCGGCGAGCCCATCTGCAATGTGAGCTGATCGGGTGCGGGCGCATAGATCGCATAGGCGCCGCCGAGATGCGCGATCACATCGTCCGCCTTGACGGCGTTCAACGACACCTCCCGCGTGATCGTGCAGGACCGGATCTGCTCGGCCTTGCCGACGCCGGCGGGCGAGCCCTTGAGCGCCTGGAAGATGCTGTTCGATGCGGCGACGCTCGCGGCATCGCCCTGGATCGTGGCGGGACTGGCGCGATAGGCCGTCTGCGGGAGCGCGGGGTTGGGCGAGCAGGCCGTGCTTTGGGCGCCAGTGTAACGGATGGCCGGGCCGTCGATCACCGCCTGCGCGACGCCGACGCGCGGATCGGCCGTGGTGAGCGCGCCGATGACGCCGCCGCCCAGGTCTTTCAGCACCGAGGCCATATTGCCCCAGACGAGGTTGCTGCCGCAGCTGTTGTTGATGCAGTAGCAACCGGCGAGATCGGTCAGGTCGACTTGCGCGAGCTTGAGATCGCCGCCTGACGCAACATCCCATTTGAAGCTCTTGCACTGGTTCCAGGTGCCCGGCTGACAGGAGACGACGCCATTGGCGCAAATGCCCGATACCGGCACCGGCAGGGTCAATGTCTGGTCGACCGTGCCGTCGAGATCCTTGTCGCGCGATATCCGCAGCGTGCCGATATCGCCGGTCGCCGCCGGCTGCGCGATCAGTTCGAGCAGCGTCGCCGTCTTCTGGCACGCTATATTGGGGTTGAACGTCCGGCTGTTGTCGACTGTCGAGATCGGTTGTCCGGCAAGCCCCGGCGTCAGATAATTCTGCTGGATCGCATCGCTGTCCGAGGTCTTCGCGCGGGATGCTTCGGCGGCGGCGCGGGCGCGGTCCTCGACCGTCTGGGCCGAGAGCGGCGCCGGCGCCAGAGCGCTGGCCGCGAGGAGGAGGATGCCGCGCTTCACCATGGCGTCCTCGCGCGGGTGGTTCGCGAGCCATGGGCGAAGCGCAGCACGTCTCCCGCCCGGAACGCGCTGGATCCGGGCGAGAGTATCCTGAAGACGGCCTGTCCCTCAAAAATGGTCAGCGCGGCCGCCACCGGAGATACGGCGGGAGG